>JBGALT010000128.1:0-22242 GCA_044223665.1 Sandaracinaceae bacterium
GGCGCGATCGGAGCCTTCGGCGGCGGAGGCTTCGGTACGGCACCACGCGGCGCCGGGAGATCGAGATCGGTTCCGGCCGGCGGCGCCAGGGGGGCCTTCGGCGGCGGAGGCTTCGGTACGGCACCACGCGGCGCCGGAAGATCGAGGTCCTCGCCGAGCGCCTTGTTCCCGAACACGGGACGCGGCAGGTCGAGCGAGTCCTTCACCGACGGGCCCGGGACCACGGGCCTGGCCGCAGGAGCCGGCACCGGCGCCGCGGGCGCAGGGGGCGCTGCCATCCCGCCCAGCACGGTGTTCTTCTGCGGAGCCACCTCGGTGCGCCCATCGGGGAACACGAGGAACGTCGTCCCGCACTTGGGGCAGCGCATCTTCAGGCCCGTCCCGGGCAGCCGGCGCTCGTCGAGCTCGTACTTGTGGGCGCAGGAGATACAGGCGACGTTCATCGGCTCGGGCTCTTCCTGGTCGTCAGCGCGCGACGCGCAGAAGCTGCGCCATTGCGCAGAACGAGCCTATCACGGCGGTCGCGCGACTCTGAACTTGTCCACCAGGCTCATCGGGCCCACCCGGGCTTGACCGCTCGTTCCACCGGCCCGTACGGTCCCGCCATGACCCACGCAGGAGAGGCCCGCTCATGAAGCGCACCGTCACGCTCGAGATCGCGGGGGCCCGCTACCGGATGGCGTCCGACGCCGACGAGGCCCACCTCGGGCGCCTCAGCGAGCTGATCAACGACCGAATCGCCGCGCTCGGGCCGAAGGTGGCGCGCACCGCGACGCCCGCGCAGCTGCTCGCCGTCGTGGCGCTCGGCCTCGCCGACGAGCTGGTGCAGGCCGAGCAGCGCCGCCGCGAGGTCGAGCACGTGGTGCGGGACTCGGTGGGCCGCGCGATCGCGCGCATCGATCAGCGCCTGGCGGGCGAGGGCGGCCGCGCGTAAGTCAGAGTCGTGCCCATCGAGGTCGACCCGGAAGAACGGCGCGAGCTCGCGCGGCGCGTGAAGATCGAGCTGCGCGATCGGATGAAGCGCGTCCGTCGCGCCCTCGGGCCCGAGAACCGCGCGGCCCGGAGCGAGAAGATCGCCGCCCGGATCGTGAGCCTGAAGGAGTGGTCGCTCGCCGGCACCGTGGCGCTCTTCGTGCCCATGCGGACGGAGGTCGACGTCACCTTGCTCGAGCGCCACGCTCGCGACGATGGAAAGCGCATCGCAGCGCCGCGGATGACGCCGCCGCACGCCGAGGCTCCGGTCCACGAGTGGCCCCTGGTCCTGCACCTCTGGGAAGACGGCGTCGAGCCCGTGGAGAGCGGGCACATGGTCCGCGAGCCCCCTGCCAGCGCCCCGGTCGTGCGTCACGACGAGGTGGAGCTGATCGTCGTGCCAGCCCTGGCGCTCGACGAGCGCGGGGCGAGGATCGGCTACGGCGCCGGTCAGTACGACCGCCTGCTCCCCCAGTGCACGCGCGCCGTCCGGGTCGGGGTCATCTTCGACTTCCAGCTGCTCTCGGAGATCCCCGAGCTCGAGGGAGACCAGCGCGTCGACTGGATCGTCACCGACGAGCGCGTGCTCCAGGCCCAGCCCCCGCGGCTGCGCTGATCGACGACGGGCTCCGGGCTGCCGGTAGGCCTGCGTCGAGGACGGCGCCCGCGCCGATCCAGCACGAGCGCCCGACGAACGAGCACGAGAAAGTACATTTGGTGACAATCGGCGTGGCATGTCTCGCCCGTGGTCCACGCCTTCGTCATCTGCCTCTATCTCGCGGTCCTGACGGTCCTGGCCCTCTACGGGTTCCACCGGGCGCAGCTGCTGTACCTCTACTGGCGGCACCGCGACGCCGCGCCGGCGCCCGCCGAGAAGTGGAAGGAGCTGCCGCGCGTGACGGTGCAGCTCCCGATGTTCAACGAGATGTACGTCGCCGAGCGGCTCATCGAGAGCATCGCGGCGATCGACTATCCGAAGGACAAGCTCGAGATCCAGGTGCTCGACGACTCGACCGACGAGACGCAGGGCATCGCCAAGGCGAAGGTCGAAGAGCTCGTGGAGCGCGGCTTCGACGCGGTCTACATCCACCGCACGGACCGCACCGGCTTCAAAGCCGGCGCGCTCGAGAACGGCACCAAGCTCGCGAAGAGCGACTTCCTCATGGTCTTCGACGCGGACTTCGTGCCGACGCCGTCGATCGTGCAGGACCTCGTCCACCACTTCACCGACCCCAAGGTCGGCATGGTGCAGGCCCGCTGGGGCCACCTGAACCGCGACTACTCGGTGCTCACGCGCGTGCAGTCGATGATGCTCGACGGCCACTTCGTGGTGGAGCACATCGCGCGCAACCGCAGCGGGCGCTTCTTCAACTTCAACGGCACGGCCGGCATCTGGCGGCGCGCCACGATCGTGGACGCGGGCGGCTGGCAGCACGACACGCTCACCGAGGACATGGACCTCTCGTTCCGCGCGCAGCTGCGCGGCTGGAAGTTCGTGTACGTGCCGGAGGCGCTCGCGCCCGCCGAGCTGCCCTGCGAGATGATGAGCTTCAAGGGCCAGCAGTTCCGCTGGGCCAAGGGCTCGGCGCAGACGGCGAAGAAGCTGATCCCGACGGTGATGCGCGCCGACATCCCATGGAAGGTGAAGCTCGAGGTGCTCTTCCACCTCACCGACAACTTCGCCTACCTCTTCCTTCTCGTGCTCGCCTTCCTCCAGCTGCCGAACATGATCCTCCGCCAGGAGATCCAGCGGCCGGAGCTCTTGCTGCTCGACGTGCCGCTCTTCGCGCTCACGAGCGGCTCGATCGTGCTGTTCTATCTGACGACTCATCGCGCGCTTTACGGGAATCTCTGGGAGGCGATCAGGCGCCTCCCCCTGATGATGGCGCTCGGCATCGGACTCTCGCTGAACAACGCGCGCGCCGTGCTCGAGGGCTTGATGGGCCGCGAGAGCGAGTTCGTGCGCACGCCCAAGCACGGCGTCACGCAGAAGTCCGAGAGCTGGACGAAGAAGAAGTACCGCGCGAGCAAGGAGCTCTTCTCGTGGATCGAGGTCGGCATCGGCCTCTACTTCGTCGCCACGATCGTGATGGCCGGCGTCATCGGCGCCTGGACGAGCATCCCCTTCCTCGTCCTGTTCATGGTCGGCTTCCTGTACGTCGGCTCGCTGAGCCTCCACCAGGCGCGCTGACGCGACGCTGGTGACGATCAGTAGAAGCAGACGAAGGCGGCGCGCCCCGAGCTCGAGTAGCCGATCGGGCCGAAGCCGGCGACGGCACCGCGCTCGAGGCATCGCTGGTGAACCGCCGAGAGGCAGACCTCGTTGATCGCGCCGATACTGCACATCGGAAGCGCCTGTCTCGCGTTCGTGATCTCGACCACCTCCGCCGACTGCACGCACACGACGGTGAGATTCGTCCCGTCGTTCTCGACGTACCCGAACCCCGACGCGTACCCGCGAGACCTGCAGAACGCGTGGACCCCCGAGTTGCATCGGACCGGATAGCCGTTGGGGTCGTCACAGTGCCAGTGGTCGGGCGGATTCGCGGCCGCGATCTCCGCGTCCGTCGTGGTGATGGCCGTCCCATCGAGGCAGACGCCGCGCGCGGTCGCACCGGCCATGGTGACGCTCGAGCCGGCGAGCGCGTATCCGTGCTGGCCGGACGCGGCGCACGCGCGATCGAACGCGCGGACACAGGAGACCCAGATCAGATCGGGGGCGTCGGCGCACATCAAGTCGAGCGCGTTCAGCTCCGAGGCCGGGATCTCCACCAACTGCGCGTGCACGCTCGGGACGCGCTCGCATCCGGCGTCCCCACAGGTCCAGCCCGGCGCGCACGGACAGTCGAGCCCGTCCACCGGCAGCGGCGTGAGCACGCACCCCGCCTGGAGCACGACCACGACGAAAAGGCCCGCGCGCCACGAGGGCATGATCAGAACCTCCCCTCGACGGTCAGGCTCAGAGGCCCGAGCGCGACGCGAACGGCCGGCTCTTGCCCGCCATCCGCGAGGACTTCGACGAGCGTCCACGCGAGGCCGCCCGCGGCGAGGACGCCACCGATGACGAAGAGCACGTTCGCCGTCGTGGCGAGCTCGAAGGCGCGCGCTTGCCGAGCGAGCCGCTCGACCTGCACCTCGGTGCTCCGGGCCGCCGAGTAGCGGTCGTTCGCGACGCCGGCCGCGACCGCGCCCGCGATGAGCACGGCGCCACCGAGCGCCGTGATCCCGATCGCCACGAAGAGCGCCGCGTCGATCGGGGGCGGCGGCGGCTCGGGGACCGGGGCGACCGGAGGCGGTGCGGGCGGATCCAGCGCGCTCACCCGCGCCTCGATCTCGGCGCGATCGGCGATCTCGGCGTCGCTCGCCAGGTAGCGGCGATAGGTCGCCGCGGCCTCGGCGGCATGGCCCGCGCCCTCGTGCGCACGCGCGAGGTTGTAGAGGAGCACCGGCGCGCCCGACAGGTCGAAGGCCTCCTGGAAGCGCTCGATGGCGACGTCGAACTGCCCCTGGCGGTACGCCTCCACCCCCGCCTCGAACGGCAAGAGCGCGCGCTCCTCGTCGGACGTCGTCGTCGCCGGCTCCTGCGCCGCTGCGATCGGAAGCGCGAGCGCGTGCCCGCCCAGCCAGAAGAGCGCGCTCAGGCACGTCGCCACGGCGACGGGGAGCGCCCCCCACGCACGAGCGCCCCGCTCCGCGGGCCGATGGCACGATGGGCGACGCGCTGGCGCCCCCACTGCGCATCCCCACTGCTCCTCGCGCATGCGCCACGATGCTACGCTCGCCCCCGCGCGCCGCCAAGCCCGTGGTGGCAACCCGTGGCGCGGCGCCCCGCGGTACACTCGGCCCATGTCGGTGCCTTCCCGGCTCGGGCGCTACCGCGTCATCGCTCCGCTCGCGGCGGGCGGGATGGCCGAGGTGCTGCTCGGAGCCCTCGAGGGCGGGGCCGGCTTCGCACGCCCGGTCGTCATCAAGCGCGTCCTGCCGCACCTCGCTCGGCGCAAGGACCTGCGCATGATGTTCGTCGACGAGGCACGCATCGTCATCGGCCTGCGACACCCCAACATCGTGTCGGTCCTGGAGCTCGGGCAAGAGGACGGTGAGCTCTACCTCGTGATGGAGTACCTCGAGGGCGAAGGGGTCGACTCGATCGCTCGTCGTCTCTTCCGCGGGCAGCAGCCCATGCCACTCACGGTGGCGTGCCACATCGTCGCCGACGGCGCGCTCGGGCTCCACGCTGCCCACGAGCACGTCGACGAGCGCGGTCAGGCGCTCGGGATCGTCCATCGCGACGTGAGCCCGCACAACCTCTTCGTCGGCTACGACGGCGGCGTGAAGGTGATCGACTTCGGCGTCGCGCGCGCCGACAACCGTGACGCGCGCACCGACACCGGCACGATCAAAGGCAAGCTCGCGTACATGTCGCCCGAGCAGGTCGAGGGCGCCGACGTGGATCGGCGCACCGACGTGTTCGCGCTCGGGACGGTCCTCTTCGAGCTCCTGACCGGCAAGCGCTTGTTCCACCGGAGCAACCACGCCGAGACCGTGCGGGCCGTGCTCAACGCGCGTATCGCGCCGCCGAGCGAGCTGCGCCCGGACGTCCCTCCCGCGCTCGACGCCGTCGTGCTCAAGGCGCTCGAGCGCGACCCCGACGCGAGGTACGCGACGGCGGCCGAGCTCCGACGCGAGATCCTCATCGCCGTACGCTCGGCGAGCCCCGAGGCGATCCCTCAGGACGACTGCGCGGCGATGATGTCCCAGCTGTTCGCCGATCGGATCGCGGCCAAGCGCTCGATGCTCCACGCGCTCTCGACGGGCTCGCGGCCGGCGGCGGTGCCGACCGGAGACCCCGACGTCGAGGAGCTCGACATCGTCGTCGCGCCCGCGTCGGACGACCCGGCGAGCTCCGACGAAGAGCCGACGTCCGCGGCGCCCTTCGGCCAGCCGGTGGGCGTCGAAGCAACCGGAACCCTCGCTGGTCGGAGCCGCTCCCGTCGCTCCGGGCTCGCGCTCGCGGGGGCCATCGTCGTCGTGCTCGTCCTCGTGGCCGGGCTCGCTCGCGTGCTCGTTCCGACGGAGAGCACGACCGAGGCCGTCTTGCCGCGTCCGACCAGCCGCCCCGCGGAGATGGCATCGGCGCCGTCGACGCCTCCTCCGCCGCCGCCTTCGTCGGGCCCTTCGGTCGCGTCGAGCCCCGAGGCGCCGGTCGTGCACCTCGTGCTCGACTCCGAGCCCGCCGGCGCCGAGATCCTGCTCGACGGAGAGCACGCGGGCACGACCCCCGCGACGATCGAGCGGGCGCGCGAGGATCGCACCGTCCACGTCGCGCTCTCGCTCGCCGGCACCCGTCCGGTGGAGCGCGACGTCTCTCTCGACGGAGACTTCACCGAGCGGTTCGTCCTCGAGCCGGTGCGGACGACTCCGCCTCCCACGAGCGCACGACCCGTGGCGAGCACGGCGCGCGCCGATCGGCACCGTGCCACGCCTCGCCCCCCGCCCGAGAGCGCGCCCGAGCGAGGCTTCTTCCGCGTCGAGTGAGCGCCCCGATGTGGCAGGCTGCCGGCGGATGCAGCTCTGCTTCGTCGGGATGTCGGGCGTGGGAAAGTCCTTCTGGTCGCGGCGCCTCTCGGCCGAGCAGGGATTCGTCGTGCACGACTGCGACGCGGCGATCGGCACGCGCCTCGGATCCATCGTCACGCCCGAGCCGGGGCAAGAGCCGGTGACCGCGCTCGGGCGCTGGATGGGGATGCCGTGGACGGCGGGCTACGCCGAGCGCGAGGCGCGCTACCTCGCGCTCGAGGACGCCGTGACGCGCGATGCCCTCGCCGCGATGGGGGACCGCCACGTGCTCGACGCGACCGGCAGCGTCATCTACCTCGATGGCGATCTGCTCGCGCAGATCCGATCGCGCTGCCGCGTCGTCTACCTCCGCACGCCGGACGAGCGGCGCGCGGCGATGCTCCGCCGCTACCTCGACGAGCCCAAGCCGGTGGTGTGGGCCGGCGCCTTTCGCACGGCGCCGGGGCAGCCGCCTCTCGAAGCGCTGCCGGCCGCCTACGGGGAGCTCCTCGCTCTGCGAGACCGTCGCTACGCCGCGCTCGCCCACGTGACGCTCGACGGGGGCGAGCTCGAGCGAGCGGCCCCGTCGACGGCGGAGCTGCTGCGTCGGATCACCTGATGGCTTGTCGCCGGCGATCGCCCGTGCTTCCGTCCGTAGCAGAATGCCACCCGCGAAGCCGCTCGTTCGACACGTGGAGGGCGCGCCGCCGACCCGCTCCGTGAAGAGCACGCTGGTCGCTTCGTCGCGACAGGGCCTCTTCGACCGCGGGCACCGCGACGCGTACGAGCGTGCGCTCGGCCCCGACGGTGCGCGCCTGATCGCCGACGCGGTGATGGGCAACCAGTGGCTGCCGATCGAGATCGCGCGCCGGCACTACCTCGCGGCGGACGCGGTGGGCCTCTCGCCCGACGAGATGCACGCGGTGGGCAACGTCGTCGGGGCACGGCTCGAAGGCGCGCTCATGGGCAGCTTGGCGCGCCTCGCACGCGCGGGCGGCCTCACTCCGTGGACGCCGCTCGGTCGCCTCGACCAGCTCTGGTTCCGCATGTACGAGGGCGGCTCGATCGCGGTCTACGAGCTGGCCCGAAGGACGCTCGCATCGAGATGATCCAGAACGACCTCGCGGACATACGGTACTGGCGGGTCGCCCTGACGGGCTTGATGCACGGCGCGCTGCTCGTGTTCGCAAAGACGGGCCACACCAAGCTCGTCGACGACGGCCGCAAGCCTCGGACGGCGATCTACCAGATGTCCTGGGTCTGACGGAGACGGCCGCGCCGGAAGGTCCAGCCCGCTCGGCGCGCGTGGACGTCGACGCGCGGCGCGATCGTACTAATCCGACGATCGCAGTGCGAATCGGCCCCGGCGCTCGTGCGATGATCCTCTCGGCGCTGGCGTTCGCCGTGATGAGCGCCCTCGTCAAGCTCGCCGGCGAGCGGTTGCCGTCGGTGGAGATCGCGATCGCGCGCGGCGTCGTCACCCTCGTCGTCTCGTACGTCGCCCTCCGGCGCGCGGGCATCCCCGCGTTCGGTCATGCCAACCGCTGGCTCATCGTCCGAGGCCTCATCGGGCTCGGGGGCCTGCAGTGCTACTTCTACGCGGTCACCGTGCTCCCGCTGGCGGAGGCGACGGTGATCCACTTCACGAACCCGATCTTCGTGGCGATGGCCGCGCCGCTCCTGCTCGGTGAGCGCGTCGGGCCTCGCGAGCTGGGCGGCGTGGCGCTGGGCCTCGTGGGCGTGGTGCTCGTCGCGCAGCCGGCGTTCCTCTTCGGCGGGGCGGGCGTCGCGCTCTCGCCCCTGGGTCTCGCCGTCGGCCTGCTCGGCGCGATCTTCGGCGCCGCGGCCTCGATCGTCGTTCGCAAGCTCCGCACCGAGCATCCGCTCGTCGTGGTGTTCCACTTCCCGCTCCTCGTCGTGCCGCTCACCCTACCCTTCGTCGTCCCGGTGTGGGTGACCCCGACCCCGCGCGAGTGGCTGCTGCTGATCGCCGTCGGGCTCGTCACGCAGCTCGGTCAGCTGAAGATGACGGAGGGACTGCGCCTCGAGCCCGCCGCGCGCGCGAGCGCGATCAGCTACGTGCAGATCGTCTTCTCGTTCACGCTGGGCTTCGCGCTCTTCGGCGAGATCCCGACGCCACTGACCTGGGTCGGCGCGGCCCTCGTCACGATCGGCACCCTCGTGGTCGTCACGGCTCCGGCGCGCGCGGCTTCCACGACCGCGGCCGAGATCGACGCCGGCGCCGCCGAGTGATCGCGCTCCGGCTTCTGCGGTACCGTAGCCGCACCATGGCCAAGCGCTTCCAGGTCACCGAGTCTCCGCACCGTGTGTCGTTCGAAGGTCGGTTCCGCATCGCGCGGCACGAGACGAAGCCGGACAAGAAGCACCGCAGCAAGGACGACAGCGACGCCGAGCTGCTCGCCTACATCGGACGGATGCAGAAGCTGCAGGCGAAGCTGGCCGCCAACGACCAGCGCGCGCTGCTGCTCGTGTTCCAGGCGATGGACGCGGCGGGCAAGGACGGCACGGTCAAGGCCGTCACCTCCGGGATCAACCCGGCGGGCTGCGAGGTCTACTCGTTCAAGAAGCCGAGCGACACCGACCTCGACCACGACTTCCTCTGGCGCACCTACAAGTGCATGCCCGAGCGCGGCCGCATCGGGATCTTCAACCGCAGCTACTACGAAGAGGTCCTCGTGGTCCGCGTGCACCCGGAGCTGCTCGATCTGCAGCGGCTCCCGAACCGTCCCAAGAAGCTCGGCCAGATCTGGGAGGAGCGCTACGACTCGATCCGCGACATGGAGCGACACCTCGCGCGCAACGGTACGCGCATCCTCAAGTTCTTCCTCCACGTGAGCAAGAAGGAGCAGAAGCAGCGGCTGCTCGCGCGGATCGACGACCCCACGGCCAACTGGAAGTTCAGCGGTGCCGACATCCGCGAGCGAGATCACTGGGACGCCTACATGAGCGCCTACGAGGACGCGCTGAACGAGACGTCCCGACCCTGGGCGCCCTGGTACGCGATCCCCGCCGACGACAAGCACTACATGCGTCGCGCGATCGCGAAGATCATCGTGGACACGCTCGAGGACATGAAGCTCGCGTACCCCACGGTGCCGGAGAGCGCGCGGCGCGACATGCTCCGGGCCAAGCGCGAGCTGGCGAAGTCGCGCTGACCCCGCGGCGGCGGACGGCACGCTCCGCCCCCCGCCGGATGCGCACCTCGCCCCCCATGCCCTTCATGCCCTTCAGGGTTGGGCCGGGATCGTCCGAATAGCTCGGTGTGACCCTCCGTCCCCGGCGCGGGACGGTCGGGACCGCGCTCCTCGCAGCCATCGCGATCGCGGTCCTCGCCGTCCCCTCGATGCTCGACCCCGCGCACGCGATGCGGGCGTCGGTGTCTGCGCTGCTCGGTGGCCTCGCGCTCGCCGCGGGCATCGCCTGGGGCCGGTCGAGGAACGACGCGGCCGCCGAGGCCCCCGCCCCCGAGGCCGGAGAGAGCGGGCCGCCCGTGCTCGCGTTGCTCGATGCGGCGACGGAGGTCGCCATCGTGGCCACCGACCGCGAGGGGCGCATCCAGCTCTTCAACGCCGGCGCCGAGCGGCTCGTCGGGCGCTCGCGCCCCGAGGCCCTCGGGCGCGCAGCGTGGCTCGACTGGCTCGACCCCGCGGAGATCGAGGCGCGGCGCGCCGAGATGGCGGCCGAGACCGGCCGCGACGTCGCTCCCCTCGAGACGCTCTTCGCTCCGGCGTTCCGCGGCATGGCCCGCGAGTGGACCCTCGTTCGCCCGAATGGCGAGCGCCGGTCCATCTGCCTCGTGACCACGGCGATCGTCGACGCGCGCGGGGTCGAGCGCGGCCTGCTCACGCTCGCCCACGACGCGACGCTGCGCCGGGAGTCGGAGCGCGTGCTCCGCGAAGCGATGCGCGTCGCCGAGAGCGCGAACGAGGCCAAGACGCGCTTCTTGGCCAACACCAGCCACGAGATCCGTACGCCGATGAACGCGGTGCTCGGCCTCGTCTACCTGCTGGCGCATACCCGACTCGACGACGAGCAGCGCGAGCTCGTCCTCAAGATCGATGCGGCGAGCAAGTCGCTCCTCGGCCTCTTGAGCGACATCCTCGACCTCGGCAAGCTCGAGGCCGGCGAGCTGATCCTCGAGCACGCGCCCTTCGATCTGCACCGTGTCGTGCGAGAGCGTACCGGCGCCCAGCTGGCCGACGCGAGCGCCAAGGGCGTGGGCCTCGAGGTCCGGATCGACCCCGGCGTGCCGACGGCCGTCGAAGGGGACCCCGGGCGAGTAGGCCAGATCGTCGCCAACCTCGTGTCGAACGCCGTGAAGTTCACCGAGGAGGGTCGCGTGATCGTCGAGCTCGCGTGCGGCCCGGAGCGCGAGAGCGAGCGCGCGCGCGGGGTGGCGATCTCGATCTGCGTCCGCGACACCGGCATGGGGATGCCCCCCGAGACCTTGGCGCGCCTGTTCACGCCCTTCGCGCAGGCCGACGACTCGACCACGCGGCGGCACGGCGGCAGCGGGCTCGGCCTCACCATCGTGCAGCGCCTCGCGCGTCTCATGGACGGAGAGGTCTCGATCGACAGCGAGCCGGGGCTGGGCACCGAGGTCCGCGTCGTGCTGCACCTCGAGCGCGGCGTGGCGGCGAGCGCGACGGCCCCGACCGCGGAGCTGCCGGTGGCGGCGGGCAAGGCGCTCGAAGGGCTGACGATCCTGGTGGCCGACGACAGCGCGACGAACCGGATCGTCGCCGACCGCGTGCTGCGCCTGCACGGCGCCGAGGTGCGCCTCGCCGAGAACGGGCTCCAAGCGCTGGAGCAACTACGTCTCGGCCCCCACGTGGACGCCGTGCTCATGGACGTGCACATGCCCGTCGTCGACGGGCCGGAGGCCACGTTCGTGGCGCGGACCGAGCTCGGCATGGAGCCGGACGTCCTGCCGATCATCGCGCTCACCGCCGGCACGCTCTCGAGCGAGCGCGAGCGTGCTCTCGGTGCCGGGATGAACGACTTCCTCACCAAGCCGATCGTCCCGGAGATCCTGATCGCCACGCTCCTGCGCCACGTGCGAGGCCCGGCGGCGCAAGGGCCCCGTGCCCCCGAGACGAGCCCCCTCGAGGTCCCGTCGCGCTCGGGCGTGCGCGAGATCACCGGAATCGACATCGCCGATCTGCGCGCGCGCCTCGGGGAGGACCCGGCGCTCTGGCTCGTGCTGCTCGGTCACTTCCGAGAAGAGACGCGGGGCATCGCGTGGCCGGCGCGCGAGCTCGACGTGGCCGGGCTCGAGGCCCATCGCGCCGCCATGCACCGCCTCAAGGGATCGGCGGCCACGGTCGGCGCGCTCGAGGTCGCGTCCCGTGCCGCCGAGATCGAGCGCGCGTGCAAGGCGGGCGACCAGGAGCGCGTGCGCGCACTGAGCGCGGAGCTGAGAGAGCACCTCGACGCGATCCGGTCGGCCATCGATCGCGCCGGCGAGGAGGACCCGGCATCGTCCGCGACGGATCCCGCGGCACGATCGGCGGCGTGACCGCGTCGCGCCGACGGCGGAACGGCGGTCAGCCGACGGCCGACATCGCCCGCCGCACTTCGTCGTCGGTGAGCGTGCGGTTCGAGCGCTTGGCCTCGGCCAGGATCGCCTGCACGACCTCCGGCTTGCTCGGCAGGCCGTGGTGCTTGAGCCAGAAGCTCACGTTGCTCGCGCCGCTCATGGGACCGATCTCGATCTCCTGCACGCGCCCGAACACGCCGGCGGGAACGCCCGAGTACACGCGATCGGCGAGCTCGGTGTCGCCCTTCTCGATGGCCTTGATGATCGCCGACGCGTGCACGCCGGTGCCCGTCCGGAACGCGTCGCGACCGACGACCGGGTAGTTGATCGGGATGGGCACGCCGAGCGCTCTGCTCACCTTGTCGCAGAGCGCGCCGAGCTTGCTCACGTCGCGATCGCCGAGCTCCCCGATGAGCTTCATGTTCACGAGGATCTGATCGAGCGATGCGTTGCCCACGCGCTCGCCCACCCCGAGGATCGCGCCGTGGACGCGGTCGGCGCCGTGCTCGACGGCGAAGATCGAGTTCACCACGCCGAGCCCGCGGTCGTTGTGCCCGTGCCAGTCGATCCCGACGTGCTCGGCGCCGAGCGCCTTGAGCAGGTCCCGGGTCCAGGTGATCAGGTTCCGCACTCCGTCGGGCGTGACGTGGCCGACGGTGTCGCAGAGCGTGAGGCGCGTCGCGCCGGCCTCGATGGCCGACCGGAAGAGCGAGTGGAGGACCTTCGGGTCGCTCCGCGTCGTGTCCTCCGTGACGTAGTTGACCGGCAGCCCCTCCTTCACGCCGAAGCGGATCGCGTCGATCGAGCGCTTCTGGATGAGCTCGACCGACCAGTCCTCGGCCAGGGCGCGGATCGGCGAGCTGCCGATGAACGTCATCACCTCGATGGGCCGCCCCGTCTTCTGGGCGATGTCCGCCATCGGCTGGATGTCCTGGACGAGCGTGCGACCCGCGCAGGTCGGGCGGATGCGCATCCGCGCGTCCACCATCTCGCGGCAGAGGCGAAGCACGTGCTCGTACGCCCGCGGGCCCGCGCCCGGCAGCCCCACGTCGCAGGTGTCGACGCCGACGTCGTCGAGCAGGTGCAGGATCTCCAGCTTGTCGTCGATCTCGGGGTCGAGGACCGAGGGATTCTGTAGTCCGTCGCGCAGCGTCTCGTCGTGCAGCTCGAAGCGGCCGTTGAGAGCGACCGGGGTGCGGCGCCCGACCGTGTTCCAGTCGTAGATGAGCTTGGAGGTGTCCACTATCCCGATGATCCGTTCGGGCGAGCGCGATCTGCAAGCGGAGTTGCTCACGGGCGCTCCCACCCGAAACGGCGGGACGGCGGGCCCTCACGCCCCTCGGCGGGGCATCGCGTCACTGGTCGTCGCTCGTCGCCGTCGTCGCTCGTCCCGTGGTCACTCGTCCCAGTCGAGCCCGTCGACGCGGATCCCGCCCTCGTGGAGCGCCGCGGCCATCGCGCGGGCGTTGGCCCACCGCTGCCGGGGGTCGTTCTTCAGCGCCCGGTCGATCGTGTCGGTGAACGCCGGGCCCAGCGCCGGTCGGAGCTTGGCGAGCGAGGGCGCGCTCGTCTTGGTGACGCGCTCCATGAGCTCGCCGAGGTCCTCGGCGTCGTAGGGCGGATCGCCGATCGTGGCGGTGTAGAGCACCGCGCCCGCGGCCCAAACGTCGCTGCGCGCCGTGAGCTGCTCGCCACGCCACTGCTCCGGGCTCATGTAGTGCGGTGTCCCGAGACGCACGCCGTCGTGCGTGCGGATCGAGTCGGCGTCCATCGAGTCGCCGTGCACCTTCGCGATGCCGAAGTCGAGCAGCTTCACGCGCAGGTCGTCGCCGTCGAAGGCCAGGAAGATGTTCTCCGGCTTCACGTCGCGGTGGATGACGCCGTGGGCGTGGACCGCGGCGAGCACGCTGAGCAGCTGGTGGCCGATCTCGACGACCTCCTTGGCCTCGAGCGGCCCCTCGTCGAGCGCATCGAAGAGGTCCTTGCCGTCCAGCCGCTCGAGCGCGATGTAGGCGCGCCCGCGCTCGTCCTTGCCGGCGTCGACGACCACCGGGATCCCCGCGTGCGGAATGCGCCGCATGACGCGTGCCTCGTGTAGGAAGCGCGCGACGTGCTGATCCTGGGCCGCGTACCGGTCGTGGAGCACCTTGATCGCGACCGGAGAGCCGGTCGTCGCGTCCATGCCGTCGAAGACGGCGCCCATGCCGCCCTCGCCGAGCAGGGCGTCGATCCGGAAGCGGCCGGCGATGGAGGTGCCGATGCGCGCGCTTCCTTCGCGCGGACCGACCTTCACGCCCTCGGGAACGAGATCCACGAGGGTGTCCGTCGGACGGCGGCGGAGGTTCCTCCTCAAGCGGCCCTACTCTACACCCGGCGCGTGAAGACGCTCACCAGGCGGCGTCGATCCCGACGAGCGACGAGGTGTGGGTGCGCTCGGGCGCCGAGAGCGAGATCTCGAGCCGCGCGTCGGAGCCGGCGAGGGCGAGCGTGTCGATGCGCACGTACCGATCCCAGCCGTCGGGCGTCGCCGGCAGCTCGATGCGCGCGCGCTCCTCGTCGTCGATCAGGACGCGCAGGATGCCTCCGCCGCGCCGGCCATCGGGGATCGCCCAGCGGACCACCAGCTCCCCGCCCGCGCGCAGGTGCGGCCAGATCACGCGACGCGGCTGGCCGCGCGCCCCGGTCGGTAGGATCGCCAGGCGCGTGGGCACGTGCCCGACCTCGATCGGCCCGCCCGAGAGCGCGAGACCGAACATGCCGTCGAGCCCCTGATCGAAGTGGCTGCACTCCCAGCTCATGTGCTCCCAGGCGAGGAAGTCGCAGGGCACGTCCCGATCGTTCTCGTGCAGGAGCACGACGGCGTGCCTCACGCCCTCGTACGTCGCGAGGTGGAAGGGGCCTTCCGACGCGCGGACGCGGCGCACGCCACCGACGGCGAGGAGCAGGCCCAGCGTGGCGAGGGCCAGGGCGAGCCCGGTGCGCCGCGGCCCCCGCGCGAGGGCCGTCTGGACGGTCGAGGCGAGACGGGCGATCGCCAGCGCGGCGGCCGGCGCGAGCGCGAGGGCGGCGATCGGTCGCAGGCCGACGTCGTTGGTGCCGAGCCCGGGCGCGAGGCCGACGAGCGTCAGGAGCGCGAGCGCGAGCGAGGGCGCGCGCTCACCGGCCTCGAGGAGCGCCAGACCGCTGCCCACCAGCCCGAGCACGACGAGGGGCAGCACGAGCCGCGAAGGACCTTCGTGCGCCGCCGCGTGCGCGAGCGCGCTCAGAGGTCCGGTCCCCTCGGCGAGCATCGCGCGACCGTCCTCGGTGCCGAGCGCCGCGCCGAGCGCGAGCGCGCCGGCCAGGCCCGCGAGCGCCCGGCGGCCCGCGAGCGCGCGCTCCACCGAGATCCCGACGAGCGCGTGCACGAGCAGAGGCGCGCCGCCCGCCTCGATCTGGGCCCGCACGCTGGGCAGCGACGCCACGACGACCACGGCCGCGGCGGCGAGCTCGGAGGGACCGAACCGTGCGGCGATCCGTGCGAGCGCCGCCACGAGCATGGCGCCGACGAGGATGTGCGCGACGAGGGCGAGCACCGCGCTGACGCGATCGGTGGCGCCTGCCCAGAGGCACGCCTCGCGCACCGCGCCCGCGAGCACGCCGGCACCGATGCGCGGCTCCGGAAGACCGAAGGGGAGCTCGGAGACCCAGAGCGCGACCGCCGCGATCGCGGCCACGAGCGCCGCGCGCGGCCCACGACGGCCGAGGGCGACGCGCGCACGCGCGAGAGGCCGCGCCAGGCGGAACGAGAGATCGATCGAGGTGGCCAGCGCCGGCACGAAGAACGAGAGCGCGGCCCAGTGGAAGCGGTGCCCCTCGTAGGCGTAGCGAGCGAAGATCTGGATCGAGAAGAAGAGCGCCAGGAGCGAGGCCGCCGTCAGCGCCTTCGCGCGGCGCGCGAGCACGATGACGCCGGGGACGGCCAGCGCGAGGATCGAGAACGCCTGGCGCAGGCCGTACTCTCCCTCCCACAGGCGCACGAGGCCCTGCTCGAAGGGGACCGAGAAGAGATCGGTGTGCGAGGCCGCCTCGGGATGTCCTGCCACGACGACGAGCGTGCGCTGGTAACCGGTCAGCCACGGCGCGCCGAACAGATAGGTATTGAGCGCGCCGGCCAGCCCGAGCACGAGCGCTCCGCCCGCGACCGCCGCGCCGAGCGGCTTCTTGCCGGCGTGCGCCATCGCGAGGACGGCGAGCGGCAGCAGGAACGCGACCGTCGTCGGACGGATCACCACCGCCATGCCGAAGAGCACGCCTGCGAGCGCACCGCGCCGCGCCTCGCCCTTCGCCTCGACGACCGCCGCCAGGCCCGACGAGAAGCACGCGAGGAGGAACACGTCGGTCGAGAAGTCGTAGGCGTTCTGGCCGACGATGGCCGAGCCGAAGACGAACGCGATGGCCGCGCTCGCGGCCGCGGCGGGCGACGCGAAGGCGCGCCCGAAGCGGAAGAGCCCGGCGCAGACGACGCCGAGCATCAGCAGGTTGAACGCGAGCGTTCCCGCCAGACCGAACGCGAACACGAGCGGTGTGGCCGCCAGCGGAAGGAGGTAGTTGTGCTTGGGCCAGTGCTCGTCGTTGCGGCCGAGGGCGACGTTGCTCCAGCCCGAGTCGAGATCGCGGTTCCAGCCGAGCGTGCCGTCGTACCAGCTCGCGCAGAACTCGCTCTGCTCGAGCGAGAGGCGCTCGGTCAAGGTCACCGCGACGTTCGTGTAGAAGCGCCCGTCGCGGAAGAGCCACGTGTTGGCGTGCAGGCCCGGCAGGATCGCGACGAACGCCATCGCCGCGCCGAGCAGCGCCACGGCGAGCGCGGGCGATGGACGCAGCCGCTCCGGGATCACGGCGCGGACCATAGCCGAAATGGAGCGCGCGCGCGCTCGACGCCGTGACGCGCTCCGGGCGCCCGCGGCAGGCGCTCGGCAGAGAGTGCGCGGCCGCTCACCCGCACGCCGCCTCGATCCACTCGTCGCCGAGGCCGACGACCTCGACGATGGCGATCGCCTCGGCCATCGCCGCGTCGGGCCGCGCCGGGATCGCGCGGGCGAGGATGCGCGCGAGATCCCCTCGCCAGCGCAGCTCGCGCTCGGCGCCCTCCAGGGTCGTCGCGAAGGTCCACTCGAGCGACCAGATCACGTCGGCGGCCCAGTCGATGAGCATCTGCTCGGGGTCTTGGGCGACGGGCGTGCGTCGCTCGGCGGCCGCGAAGCTCGGCGCCCAGGGGCAGCTCGGCGCCCAGGGGCGCGCGAAGGGCATCGGGGCCTCGGCGCGCTCGGCGGCCGTGAGCGCGCGCGCGAAGGCCGCGTGCATCGCGCCCCAGCGCGTCGGCGCCTCGGCGACGCGATCGAGCGCGCGCGCGAGCGAGCGGGCCTCGAAGGTGCGTCGCTCGCCCGGCGGCAGCCCCTCGCGCGCGAGGCGAGCCAGGTGCGCCGACTCGAGGTCCTCGTAGCGCGCGAACGACACGAATCGCCGCGGCGCGAGCGCGATGCGCCCCTCGATGCGCCGATCCACCGAGAGGCGCCCGCGGCGGTCGAGCAGCGAGGGGACGGCGGCCTCGACCGAGAGCGCCGGCCGCGGCCCCATCGTGCGGCACGGGCAGCGATGATCGGTCCCGATGCGCCCGCCGGCCGGCGTCGCCGCGAGGAGGAACGGATAGCGCGCGCAGCTGCGCGGCTTGATGCCCGCCGTGTGGATCTCGCAGCGCCGATCCTCGGCCAGGAAGGTGCAGTGCCCCTCGGCGCTGGGGGCGAGCACGGCCAGCGAGCGGCCGCGCACGATGGCGCCCGGCCGCACGGCGTCGATCGGCGCCCGCTCGGCCTCGGCCACCGGGCCGAGCAGGTGCACGTCGGTGCAGCAGAGCCCGTCGCCCGCGCACGCATAGCGCGCGCCGGGCCGCACCTTCAGCGGTCGCACGCGCGCCGTCAAGAGGACCTCCGGTCGCCGAGGGGCCGCGTCGGCCCCCGCCGATCAGAAACCGACCTCGAAGCCCGCCGCCACGTCGAGCGTGAAGAGGAACGCCGGGAAGTTGAACACCAGGGTCGGCTGCAGGTGGATGCCGAAGTTCGGCAGGAACCGGTAGCCGATGGTCGAGCCGAAGTCGATCCCCTGGTAGCCCGACGCGCCCCACGGCGCGTAGTTGTTCCGCTCGCCCGAGCGACCGAGCGAGACCTGGATCTGCCCGTAGGCGACGAAGCCGAGGTGCAGGTGCACGTGGAAGCCGGTCGGCACGGGGTCGGTGAGCTCGGTCTCCACGCGGAGGCCGATCTGCATGAACGAGAGCGTTCCCTGGCCCGAGAGCGGCTGGAACCGGAACATCGCGGCGACGGCGAACCAGCGCGGAACGATGTAGTAGCCGATGTCCAGACGCAGCGCGAAGTTGGCCACGAAGCCGGGCGACTCGACGTAGAAGCAGTGCCGGTCGGTGAACGGGCACGTCTGCGCGCGATCGGCGTCGAGACCGCCGACGCCGGCGAGGATGCCGCTGTCGTCGTAGCCGTAGAGGTTCGAGTTGCCCGCGACGGGGCAGTTCACGCCCGGCGTGCACCCTGGGCCGAAGCCCGGGTAGCGATCGTAGGTGACGAACTGGTTGTACTCGCTCGCGGGCACGGGCTGCGGGTTCTCGACCGCGCCGCAGTCGCCGATGTCGCCTGCGCTGGCGTCCTCGTTGCAGACGTTGCGGTCGGTGGGCATGCCGCCCGTCACGTAGCTCGCACCGAGGCCGGCGCTCACGCGCGCGAAGAAGCGCGGCGCCTCGCTGCTGCTGCCGCCGGGCTCGTCGCCGTGCTCCTCGCCGATCGCGCACAGATCCTCGTCGCAGTTGCCCGAGGCGCACTCGCTGTCCGCGTGACACGAGTCCCCGAGCTGGCGCGTGCCGCCGCTCGAGGTGCCGTGGCATCCCGGGAGGTTCGGCGGGCACTCCTCGTCCGAGCACTGCGTCGGCGGCGCGCGGCCCGGGAGCGCCGGGGCGCTCGTCGAGCGCGTGGCGACGATGGGCACGCTGATCGGCGAGCTCTGCGAGCCCGCGAAGCTGATCGGGCTGCCGCTCGAGTCGAACACGGCGATGTAGTAGTTGACCTCGGGCTCGAAGACGTCGTTGCACGGGATCTCGTAGCCGAAGCCGCGCCCGACGTGCTCCATCTCGGCGCGCTCGAAGTCGCGCATGCCGTGGCCGCGATAGTAGAGATAGACGTGCGCCGGGCGCCCCGGCACCTCGACGTAGACCGGCACCGGCGTCTGTCGCAGCTGCTCCTGCACCGGCTGGTGGACGAGATCTCCGACCGGCCCGGTCGGCTGCGTGTCGTCCGGCGGCGGCTCGATCTCCACCGGCCCGGGGCCCGTTCCGGTCCCGGTCCCCGCGCGCGCGTGGGCCTGGGTCCAGATGAGCTGGATGTCGGGGGTCGAGAGCAGGGGATCGAGGGCCACGCTGCCGTCGGCCTGGAGCGCCTGCACGAAGTAGTTGAGACCGGCGCCGTTGTCGCCGAGGCCGGCGATGGAGACGATGCCGAGGTTCACGTACGTGCGCGCGAGCGGCGAGCCCGTGACGTGACCGCGGGTCGCGGTGTCGAGCGCCTGCTGCAGGAGCGTCTGGGCCTGCTCGATCTCGAGGTTGTTGTACGCGTCCATCGCCTGCCGGTTCAGGTCGAGGACCTGTTGCAGCGGGCGCTGCGCCGAAGCGGCGCTCGGCGCGATCGAGGAGAGCAGGAAGCTCAGGAGGAACGCAGCGCCGACGACGGTCGGGGAGCCGAGGCGCGAGAATGAGCGAGTCATGTGCAGTGAGCCCCAGTACGAAAGGCCAGCGCGCGCGAGAATAGCGGCCCGGCGGCCGATTTGGAAAGTGCCGAGACGCTCGGTCCGTGCGAGGCTCGCGCCCTCGCATGAGCCAGCCTGCCTTCCGAGCCTCCGGCGACGTCGCCTTTTCGGGTGATGCGCTCGCCGAGGCGACCACCCGTTTCCGTGAGACCACCCACGTCGTCCGCGACCCGGGCACCGGCGCGGTCGGTGTGGCGTTCGCCGACGTGGGGCTCCCGGTCCTCGCCACCCTGCCCCCCCTCTATCCCGAGTGGCTGGGGGACCGCTCCTTCAACGAGGCGCACCGCGTGCGCTTTCCGTACGCCACCGGCGCCATGGCCAACGGCATCGCGACGACGCGGATCGTGATCGAGATGGCCCGCGCCGAGATGCTCGGCTTCTTCGGCGCCGCGGGCCTGGGGCGCGAGCGGGTCGAGGCGGCGGTGGACGAGCTGATGCGCGAGCTCGGCCCCGAGCGGACCTGGGGGGTCAACCTCATCCACTCGCCGAACGAGCCCGCGCTCGAGGCCGCCGTGGCCGACATGCTCATCCGCCGCGGCGTGCGCCGCGTGGAGGCCTCGGCCTTCATGGGCCTGACGCCCGCGATCGTCCGCTACGCGGTGGCCGGCCTGCGGCAGGCGCCCGACGGAACCATCGTCCGCGAGCGGCACGTGATGGCGAAGGTCTCGCGGCCCGAGGTGGCGCGGCACTTCATGTCGCCGGCCCCGGCCCCGATGCTCGCCCAGCTCGTGAAGGACGGGCTCGTGACCGCCACCGAGGCGCAGCTCGCGGCGCACGTGCCCATCGCCGACGACGTGACGATGGAGGCCGACTCGGGCGGCCACACCGACAACCGCACGCTGACCGTGGTCCTGCCCATCCTGCTCGCGCTGCGCGACGAGCTCGCGCAGAAGCACGGCTACGCGACGCCGATCCGCGTGGGCGCCGCGGGCGGTCTCGGCGCGCCGGGCGCAGTGGCCGCGGCCTTCGCGCTCGGCGCGAGCTACGTGCTGACGGGCTCGGTGAACCAGTCGGCCGTGGAGTCGGGCCTGAGCGAGACAGGGCGCGCGATGCTCGCCACGGCCGGCATGGCCGACGTGGTGATGGCGCCGGCGGCCGACATGTTCGAGCTCGGCGTGAAGGTGCAGGTGCTCAAGCGGGGCACGATGTTCGCGCCGCGCGCGCAGCGGCTCTACGAGGTCTACGTCACGCACGAGTCGATCGAGCAGATCTCGGACGACGTGCGCGTGCGCCTCGAGAAAGAGGTGCTCGGCCAGAGCCTCGAGTCGGTGTGGGCCGAGACGCAGGCGTTCTGGAGCAAGCGCGACCCTCACGAGCTCGCGAAGGCCGACGCCTCGCCGAAGCACAAGATGGCGCTCTGCTTCCGCTGGTACCTCGGGCTCTCGTCGCGCTGGGCGATCACGGGCGAGCCGAGCCGCAAGCTCGACTACCAGGTGTGGTGCGGGCCGGCGATGGGCGCGTTCAACGACTGGGTGAAGGGGAGCTTCCTCGAGCCCGCCGAGAACCGGTCGGTCGTGCAGATCGCGAGGAACCTGCTGGAGGGCGCGGCCGCGATCACGCGCGCGCACCAGCTGCGGGTGTACGGCGCGCCGCTGCCGCCGGCGGCGTTCCGCTTCGCCCCGCGCCCGCTCGAGTGACGTGGAGCGCCCGGCGCGCCTCGTCCTCGTCCTCGTGCTGGGCCTCGGGCTCGCGGCCTGCGAGGATGTCGAGCATCCCTGCCGCTTCTCGTTCGCATCCGTCGAGCTCGCGAGCCGCGAGGACGGCGAGGTGCGCTTCGGCGTGCGCGACGCGCGGGGCGTGACCGTGGCGCTCGAGGGCATGCTGACCTTGGACGTGCGCGAGCACGCAGCGGGGCAGGACGAGGGCTCGGCGCGCGTGCTCTGCACGGCCACCGTGCGGCTGCCGCGGACCGCGTACCGGGGCGAGCCGCTCGAGGCCGGCGCGGCCCTCCACTTCGAGCCACCGTGCGAGCGCGCCGCGCCGGGAGCGAGCGCGAGCGCGACCCTCGAGCTCGTGACGAGCGATGGCCACCGCGTCCGCTGGGCCGGGCTCGGCGGGCCCTTCACCGCGTGGGTCGAGCCGGAGTAGGAACGGCGAGAGCCACGCGATCGAGCGTCGCGGTCGCGTCAGCGCCGCGCGCGGATCGCTTCGCGGGCGGGGCCGGGCGGCAGCAGCTCGAGGGCGCGATCGAACACCGCGAGACGCGCGGGGCCGGTCTCGGCCCGATCGGCGAGCTCGATCGCGGCCCGCAGCACGGCGGCGTCCTGCGTTCGGCCGAAGAGCTCGATCATCACGCGGGCCGCCTCGCCGAG
>JBGALT010000129.1:0-22237 GCA_044223665.1 Sandaracinaceae bacterium
CGTCGAAGCACTGCACGAGCTCGCCCTCGGGGGCCATGCTGCCGCCGTCCGGGTCGATGAGCAGCTCGTAGAGCTGAGGCGGCACGCCGCCGGGCCCCACCTTCACCACCGCGATCGCGACGCGGAGGCCATCCCCGTCCTCGCCGCCCGCCATGCCCACCACCCGCCCCGCGTAGTCATCCATGGTCACCTCGGCGTCGAGGGTGCCAGACCTCGCCCGCTGGGTGCTCCTGTTACCAACTCCGTTACCAGAATCGGGTGTCGAGCGGTGCCGACCGGTGCCGAGCGGTGCTCTGCGACGCGCTCGGAAGTCCTCGATCCCGTTGCGGAAACGCCCGACATCTTGGGGTTACACGGGATCGCGGACTTCCGATTTTGAATCCGCCGCGTCTGCCATTTCGCCACTCGGCCGTGGGAAGGAGCGCTACGTACCACGGCGCGTGAGGGCTTGCATCGGGGACGGGCGGGGCTCGCTCGATCTACGCTCGGGGATGCTCTCGCGCTCGATCGGGCTCGTGGCCTTGCTCGTGGGTTGCGCGCCCGCGGCCTCGCCTGCGGCGGATGCGGCGCTCGCCGACGCGGCCGTCGCTCCCGACGTCGGCGCATCGGCCGACGGAGGCAGCGGCACGGACGACGCGGGCGATGCGGGCGCTCGGGGCGATGCCGCGACCGTGCACGACGACGCGGGGCCCTCCGGGCTCACGGACCTGCTCGACCGCGCGACGTTCGACGCGCTCTTCCCCCATCGCGGCGAGGCGGCGTGCAACGCGTCGCTCTACGACTACGACGCGCTCGTGGCGGCGGCGGCGCACTACCCGGCGTTCGCCGGCGAGGGCTCGGAGGACGATCGGCGGCGCGAGCTCGCGGGCTTGCTCGCCAACGCCTCGCACGAGACGACGGGCGGCTGGCCCACCGCGCCCGACGGGCCCTACGCGTGGGGGCTCTGCTTCCGCGAAGAGGTCGGCTGCGAGAGCGGCGCGTGCACCGGCTACTGCGATGCGACGACCCATCCCTGCATCGCGGGGCAGACGTACCACGGCCGCGGGCCGCTCCAGCTCTCGTGGAACTACAACTACGCGCAGTGCGGCGAGGCCATCGGGGAAGACCTGCTCCACGATCCGGGGCTCGTCACCCGCGACGGCGCGATCGGCTGGGAGACGGCGCTCTGGTTCTGGATGACACCGCAGGCGCCGAAGCCGTCCTGCCACGACGCGATCACCGGGCAGTGGACGCCGAGCGCGGCCGATCTCGCCGCGGGTCGCCGCCCCGGCTTCGGCGTGACCATCGACATCATCAACGGCGGCCTCGAGTGCCACATGCCGGGAGATGCGCGCGTCGCCGATCGGATCGGGTTCTACACGCGCTACTGCGACGTGCTCGGCGTCGCGCCGGGGAGCGACGTGGACTGCGCGACGATGTCGCCCTTCTGAGTCACCAGTCGCGAGTCGTGACGATTCGCGAAGCGGGGCGACGCCGTCAGAACCACGCCGTGGTGCCCAGCGTGAGCGTGTCTTGGGTCGATGCGTTGTGGACGAACGGTGTCGTCGCTCCGTCGCCCATCACCGTGCCGGCGAAGTAGGCGCAGCGTCCCATCGCGCTGCACGCGCCGCCGGCGCCGTCACCGGCGGCGTGATCGTGGCGGTACTCGAGCCGCAGCACGATGTGGCTGTGCGGCCGGATCTCGACGGCGGCCGTCGCCGAGCTCACCCACTCGACGGGCCAGAAGATGGCGCTGGCCGTTCCCATCGCGCTCGAGGGGACGCGCTCCCAGAAGAAGTCGCCACGCGCCGCCAGCGCGAGCCACTCCACGATCTCGAAGCGCGCGCCGAGCAGCCCCGCCACGTACGCGCTCGTGCCGAAGACGTTGTCCTCCCAGCCCGCGGTGAACTGTCCTTGCAGGCCGAGCCACTCGAGCGGCGTGAACGTCGCGTTGAGATCGAAGACGTGCCGCCAGGGGCGCCCCTCGGGCGCGTTGCGCACGCGCTCGACACCGCCGAGGTAGGTGAGGTTCGCGCTCAAGAGCCCCGGCGTCGCCCACGAGAGCTGCAGCGCGAGCGACTTCTCGTCGTTGTTGTCGAGGACGGTGTTCCAGCCGTTGATGCCCCAGAGCACGACGCTCAGCTCGTCGGTGATCGCGTACGAGGCGCGGAGGCCCGTGTGATAGAACGGGAAGCCGTAGAACAGGTTGGAGCGCGAGTAGAGGTAGTTGTCGCGCACGGCCATCGCCTCGACGCCGATGGGCGACATGAAGAGGCCGGCCTGGATGTTCAAGCCTCCGCCGACGGGGATGCGGTAGCCGACGAACGCCTGCTGCACCATCTGCCACATCGTCTGGCTCTGCGCGCCGACGCCGGTACCGAGCGAGGGCGCGTTGGTCTCGGCGAGGTAGTAGGTCGCCGGCGTGGTGCCCCACTGCAGCGTGATGCGACCGTTGACGCCCTCCCAGTCCCACTGCGCGTCGAGAACGACGTTGGAGAGGTTCACCGAGTTGTGGCGGTTGTCGAAGCCGCGCAGATCGGTGATGCCGTTGCTCGGCTGGTTGAAGTTCCAGCCGTAGTACGCCTCGACCCAGCCGCCGAAGGTGAACGGGCCGACGCGCACCGTGTCGTCGCCGTCGTCGGCGTCCGCGTCGGCGTCCGCGTCGGCGTCGGCGTCGCCGTCGGCATCCGTGCTCGAGGCGTCGGCGCTCGGCGCGGCCTCCGTGTCTGCGGCGCCGTCGCCGACCGAGGCCGCAGAAGCGGACGGGCCCGGAGCCGCGCTCGCCGTGTCGGCCTCCGATCCATCACCCTCGGCCGACTCGCTCGTCGTGGTCGTCGTCGTGGTCGCGCTCGAAGCGTCCGGGTCCGTCGCGGACGGGCCGGTCTCGCTCGACGGGCCCTGCGCACGTGCGGACGGAGCGAGGAACGCGAGTGCGAGAGCGCCGAGCAAGGCCGACGCGAGGGAGCTGCGCGAGATCATGCGCCGTGTGGTACGCGCCCACCCGCGAGAGGACCAAGAAAGAGCGCGCTAAGATCGGAGGCGCGCGCGGTCGCTGACTGGCATTCGTCAACGAAATCGGCCCTCTCCGCATGCGAGGCCTCACATCCATGCGCGGTCGGGTGCGTACGCCCGCAGACAATGGCTCTACGAAGCAGTCGACGGGGGTTCATCCAGGGTTCTCTCGGTGCGGCGGGCGCGGCCTTCGCGTACGCCTGCAGCGGAGGCGGGGGCGGTCCGGGAGCGGTCGAGCTCGATCACACGCTGGTGATCGGCTCCGGCTTCGGCGGCTGTGTCTCGGCGCTCCGCCTCGCGCAGGCGGGCAAGCGCGTCACCGTCATCGAGCGCGGCCGTCGATGGCCGATCACCGCCGCGCACGACACGTTCTGCTCGATGCGCCACCCAGACGGGCGCGCGGCGTGGTTCTCCAACCAGACCCACGTCGGGCTGCACCAGCGCATCGATCGCTACGCCGGCATCGTCGAGAAGGTCGTCGGCGACAACATCGACGCGATCGTCGGCGCGGGGGTCGGCGGCGGCTCGCTCGCGTACGCGGGGATGATGGTGCGTCCGCCGCAGAACCTCTTCGAAGCGGCCATCCCGATGCTCGACTACACGGAGATGGACACCGTCTACTACCCGCGTGCTGCGGCGCAGCTGCGCATCCAGCAGGTCCCGAACGAGGTGTTCGACAGCCCGAACTACGTCGCCGCGCGCGTCTTCGAAGACCAGGTGACGCACGCGGGCCTGACGCCGACCCGCATCCAGAGCGCGATCGACTGGCAGCTCGTGATGGCCGAGATCCGCGGCGAGCTGACCGGCGAGGCCATGATGGGCGACTACATCTACGGCCTGAACAGCGGCGCCAAGGGCTCGGTCGACCAGCGCTACCTCGCGGATGCCGAGGCGACGGGCCTCGTCGACGTGCGGCCGCTGCACGAGGTGCTCGCGATCGGCCACGCGCCGGGCGGCACGGGATACCGCGTCGACGTGCGCCGCATCGACGAGATGGGCAACACGCTCGAGATGATCACGTTCCACGCGCCCTCGCTCATCGTCGCGACCGGCGCGGTCCACACGCCGCGCCTGCTCGTGACCGCCCGCGAGACCGGCGCCCTGCCGGACCTGCCCACCGAGATCGGCTCGAGCTGGGGCAACAACGGTCAGTTCATCCGGATGCGGGCCGACCTCACCGCCGACGTCGGTGCGTTCCAGGGCGGGCCGCCCTGCGTCGTGCTGCACCACTACGACAACGACGTCGCGCCCGTCACCGTCGAGCAAGCGTCGGCGGCGTTCGGCTACGAGTGTCACTGCCTGATCAACCCGAGCTCGAGCGTCATCGACGGGACGGGCCGCATGCGCTGGGACGCCGCGACGGCGACGGCGAAGCTCGAGTGGGCGCTCGAGAACAACGCGAGCGCCGAGGGTGCCGCGGCGCGGACGGCCCAGATCCTCAACGACGCGAACGGGGGCACGGTGCAGAACCTGCCGGGCAGCACCGGACGCCACGACACGTTCCATCCGCTCGGCGGATGCGTGATGGGGATGGCCACCGACACGTACGGCCGCGTGCGGGGGCACGAAGGCCTCTACGTGATCGACTCCTCGCTCATCCCCGGCAGCACGCCCACCGCGAACCCGGCCTGGACCATCGCGGCGATCGCCGAGCGCGCCATCGAGAACGTGATCGCGAACGACGACCTCGGCTGATCGACGGCGACCCGAGACGCGCAAGCGGCGCAGCGCACGCGCAAAGGTTGCGCCTCCCGGGCCGATCGCGCCGTGCAGGGGCGCGGCATCGCGGTTGCTCCCCGGGACGTGTGCCGAAGTCCATCACCGTCGACGCCAACACCGCGGTCGCTTCCGTCGCACACCGGCTGAGCGAGGTCATCGCCATCTATCCGATCACGCCGAGCTCGACGATGGGCGAGCTCGCCGACGAGTGGTCCGCGAAGGGGCACACGAACCTCTGGGGTCGCGTGCCGCGCGTGGTGGAGATGCAGTCGGAGGGCGGCGCGGCCGGAGCGGTCCACGGCGCCGTCACCGCGGGCGCGCTCTCGACGACGTTCACCGCGTCGCAGGGCCTCCTGCTGATGATCCCCGACATGTTCAAGATCGCCGGCGAGCTCACGCCCTTCGTGATGCACGTCGCCGCGCGCTCGGTCGCGACGCACGCCCTCTCGATCTTCGGCGATCACTCGGACGTGATGGCGTGTCGCAGCACGGGGTTCGCGATGCTCGCCGCGGCGTCGGTGCAGGAGGCGCAGGACCTGGCGGTCATCGCCCACGCGGCGACGCTGCGCTCGCGGATCCCGTTCCTCCACTTCTTCGACGGGTTCCGCACCTCGCACGAGGTCGCCAAGATCGAGACCGTCGAGGACGACGTGCTCCGCGCGCTCGTCGACGAGAAGGCGCTGGCCGCGCATCGCGCGCGCGGGCTGACCCCCGATGCGCCGGTGCTCCGCGGCACGGCGCAGAACCCCGACACGTTCTTCCAAGCCCGCGAGGCCGCCAACCCGACGTACGACGCGTGCGCGGCTGTCGTCGAGGAGACGATGGCGCGCTTCGGCGAGCTCACCGGGCGCCGCTACCACGCGTTCGAGTACCACGGTCATCCCGAGGCCGAGCGCGTGATCGTGGCCATGGGGTCGGCCACCGAGACCGCGCTCGAGACCGTCGACTACCTCCTCGCGCGGGGCGAGCGCGTGGGCGTCCTCCGGGTGCGCCTCTACCGTCCCTTCGATGCGGCCGCGCTCGTCGCCGCGCTTCCCGCGAGCGTGCGCACCGTCGCGGTGCTCGATCGCACCAAAGAGCCGGGCGCGCACGGCGACCCCCTCTTCCTCGACGTGCTCGCCGGCCTCGCCGAGAGCGGCAAGCCGCTGCCGCGCGTGGTCGCCGGCCGCTACGGGCTGTCGAGCAAGGAGCTGACGCCGGCGATGCTCGTCGCCGTCTTCGAGGCGCTCGCGTCCGCCACGCCGCTCCCGCGCTTCACCGTCGGCATCGAGGACGACGTCACCCATCGCTCGCTTCGCTGGGACCGCTCGCTCGACATCGAGCCCGTCGACGTGGTGCGCGCCATCGTGTTCGGCCTGGGCTCGGACGGCACGGTCGGGAGCAACAAGAACACGATCCAGATCATCGGCGAAGAGACCGACCACTTCGCGCAGGGCTACTTCGTCTACGACTCGCGCAAGGCCGGCGCCGTCACCGTCTCGCACCTGCGCTTCGGGCCGCGCCCGATCCGCAGCGCCTATCTCGTGCAGCGGGCGCCCTTCGTGGCCTGCCACCACCCGACGATCCTCGAGCGACACGACGTGCTCGAGCACGCGATGCCGGGCGCCACGTTCCTTCTCAACGCGCCGTGGAGCCAAGAGGAAGCGTGGGATCGCCTGCCCCGCGAGGTGCAGGAGGAGATCGTCGAGAAGCGCGTCCGCTTCTACGTGATCGACGCGAGCGCGGTCGCGGCCGAGGCGGGCCTGGGTAGGCACGTCGGCACGATCCTGCAGGCGTGCTTCTTCGCGCTCACGGGCGTGCTGCCGATGGAAGAGGCGATGGCCCACGTCAAGCGCGCGATCCGCAAGAGCTACGGCAAGCGCGGCGAGAGTGTGATCGAGAAGAACGAGCGCGCGATCGACCGCGCCGTCAGCGCGATGCGACCGGTCCGCGTGCCGGCCGACGCGGGGTCCCAGCGCCACCGCCCGCTGCCGGTGGCCCGGAGCGCGCCCGACTTCGTCCAGCGTGTGACGGCGGCGATGCTCGCCGGGCGCGGCGATCTCCTGCCCGTGAGCGCCTTCCCGATCGACGGCACCTGGCCGACGGGGACCGCGAAGTGGGAGAAGCGCAGCCTCGCGCCCGAGCTGCCGAAGTGGGACGCATCGCTCTGCATCCAATGCAACAAGTGCGCGTTCGTGTGCCCGCACGCGGCCATCCGCACGATCGTCTGCAAGCCCGAGGACGCGGCGAAGGCGCCGGACGGCACGCAAGTGCTCACGTACAAGGCCAAGGAACAAGCCGGGCTCTCGTACGTCGTGCAGGTCGCGCCCGACGACTGCACCGGCTGCAGTCTCTGCGTCGAGGTCTGCCCGGCCAAGGACAAGGGCAACCCGCGCCACAAGTCGCTCGACATGGTGCCCGCGGGCGAGATCCGCGAGGCCGAGCGCCCGCGCTGGGACTGGGCCAGCAGCTTGCCGCCGATCGAGCGCGCGAAGGTGCACCTGGACGTGAAGGGCAGCCAGCTCGTGGAGCCCCTCTTCGAGTTCAGCCTCGCCTGCTCGGGATGCGGCGAGACGCCGTACCTCAAGCTCCTCACGCAGCTCTTCGGGGATCGCATGGTCGTCGCGAACGCGACCGGCTGCTCGTCGATCTTCGGCGGCAACCTGCCCACCACGCCCTGGAGCGTGGGGCGCGACGGGCGCGGGCCGGCGTGGTCGAACTCGCTCTTCGAGGACAACGCGGAGTTCGGGCTCGGGACGCGCCTGGCGCTGGACGCCCACCGCGAGCGAGCGGCGATGCTCCTGCGGGCGCTGGCGACCGAGGTCGGCGAGACGCTCGCGACCGAGATCCTCGCCGAGAAGAGCAAGGACGACGTGGCCATCGCGCGCCAGCGCGAGCGGGTCGTGGCGCTGCGGCAGAAGCTCGCGGCGGTCGCGCGCCCCGAGGCGCTCGAGCTCGCCGCCGTGGCCGATCACCTCGTGCCGAAGAGCGTGTGGATCGTCGGGGGCGACGGCTGGGCCTACGACATCGGGTACGGCGGGCTCGACCACGTGCTGGCCTCCGACGCCGACGTGAACGTCCTCGTGCTCGACACCGAGGTCTACAGCAACACCGGCGGCCAGCAGTCGAAGGCCACCCCGCTCGGCGCGTCGGCCAAGTTCGCGATGGCCGGCAAGAGCGTCGGCAAGAAGGACCTCGGGATGATGGCCATGTCGTACGGCCACGTGTACGTCGCGCGCGTGGCGTTCGGCGCCAAGGACAAGCAGACGGTCGACGCCCTGCGCGAGGCCGAGAGCTGGCACGGGCCCTCGCTCGTGATTGCGTACAGCCACTGCATCGCGCATGGCTACGACATGGCGCACGGGCTCGAGCAGCAGCGGCTCGCGGTCGAGTCGGGCGTGTGGCCGCTCTATCGCTTCGATCCGCGCCGGCTCGCGGCGGGGCAAGCGCCACTCGTGCTCGACGGCGCGCCTCCCGAGACGGGACGCAAGGCGCGCGTGCGCGACTACATGCAGAACGAGGGGCGCTTCCGCGCGGTCGAGCTCACCGATCCGGAGCGGCACGCGCGCCTGGTCGCCGAGGCGGAGCGCGAAGTGGAGCGACGCCTCGCCATCTATCGACAGCTCTCGACGCTCCACGCTCCGGCGGTGCCGCGATGACCGACACGATCCCCACCTACTCGCTCGAGACCGACTATCTCGGCCTCCGCCTCTCGAGCCCGATCGTCCCGGGCGCCTCGCCCCTGGCCGACAGCCTCGACACGGTGCTCCGGCTCGAGGACGCGGGCGCGCCCGCCATCGGCATGCGCTCGATCTTCGAGGAGCAGCTCACGCTCGAGGACCACGCCGTGCGGACGCACGTCAGCCACGCGGGCCTCGGGGGCGAGTCGACCCGCGCGTACTTGCCCGAGAACGCGTTCGCGATGGGCCTCGACCGCTACCTCGAGCAGATCGGTCGCATCCGGCGTCGGGTCGCGATCCCGGTCATCGGCTCGCTCAACGGCTCCACCCCCGGCGGCTGGGTCGATCACGCGCGGATGATCGAGCAAGCGGGCGCGAGCGCGCTCGAGCTCAACCTCTACGCGCTGCCTTCCGATCCCGACGTGAGCGCGGCCGAGGTCGAGCACGCGCAGCTCGAGGTGGTGCGGCGCGTCGTGGGGCGGGTCGCGATCCCGGTCGCGGTGAAGCTCTCGCCGTTCTACTCGTCGCTCCCGAGCTTCGTCCGAGCGTGCGGGGACGCCGGGGCGCGCGGCGTCGTGCTCTTCAACCGGTTCTACCAGGCCGACATCGATCCGGTCGCGCTCGCGACGCGGCGGACGCTGCACCTCTCGACGTCGAGCGAGCTCACGCTGCGGCTGCGCTGGCTCGCGCTGATCTCGCCACGCGCGAAGCTCTCGCTCGCCGCGAGCGGCGGCGTGCACGAGCCCTTCGACGCGATCAAGGCGCTGATGGCCGGGGCCACGGTGGTCCAGGTGGTCTCGACGCTGCTGCTCCACGGGCCCGAGCGCCTCCGCGCGTTGATCGACGGGCTCCGCGACTTCCTCGCGCACGAAGAGTACCGCTCGCTCGGCCAGCTGCGCGGCAACATGAGCGCGGCGCGCTCGCCCGACCCGTCCGCGTTCGAGCGGGCCGACTACGTCCAGGTGCTCTCGAGCTGGCACGGCGCGGTCCCCTCGGTACCGCCGTCCGAGCGGCGCTCGTGAGCGTCGGGGCCGCGCTCCCCCCGGGTCTCGAGGCGCGCCTGCTCGCGCTCCTCCCGGGCGCGCGGGTCGCGCGCGCGCGTGCGCTCGGGGACGACGAGGCGGGCGGCAAGGGCGAGGCGCGCAAGGAGCTCGGCTACGGTCGTCCGATCCGCGTCGACCTCGACACGCCCGACGGGCCGCGCGCGGTCGTCGTCCACACCGCGCGCGCGAACGACTTCGGCCACGATCGGCGTGCCGATCGCGCCGACGCGATGCTCTTGGCCTACGACACCTTTTCGCTCGTCCCCGGGCACGTGCGCGCGCTCGACGTCGGCGCGATCCGGGACGACGGGACGCTCTTGCCGCTCGAGCACACGGGGGAGCTCTACCTCGTCACCGAGTGGGCCGATGGGACGCTCTACGCCGACGACCTGCGCCGCGTCGCCGAGACCGGCGTCGCGACGGAGCTCGACCTCGCGCGCGTCGAAGGGCTGGCGCGCCGCCTGGGTGAGATCCACGCGCGACCGGGCTCGCACGACGGCGCCTACGTCCGGGCGATCCGCGATCTGGTCGGGCACGGCGAGGGGATCGCGGGGATCGTGGACGCCTATCCCGACGACACGCCGCATGCGCCGCGCGAGCGACTCGAGCGGATCGAGCACGCCGTGCTCGAGTGGCGGCACCGGCTCAAGCGCGACGTCGGGCGCCTGCGCCGCACGCACGGCGACTTCCACCCGTTCAACCTCCTGTTCGCGCCGGAGAGCGACGTGCCCGTCCTGCTCGACACGAGCCGCGGCTCGGAGGGCGATCCGGCCGACGACGTCGCCGCGCTGAGCATCAACTATCTCTTCTTCGGGCTGGCGCATCGCGAGCGCTGGGCCTCGGGGCTCGGTGTGCTCTGGACGCGCTTCTTCGAGGCCTACGCGCGTCACGCCGCGATCGACCCGATGCCCGTCCTCGCGCCCTTCTACGCGTGGCGTGGGCTCGTCGTCGCGTGCCCGCTCTGGTACCCGGCGACGCGGCACGACGATCGACGGCGCATCCTCGACTTCGTCGAGCGCGTGCTCGCCGCCCCGCGCTTCGATCCGGCGTGGGGGATCGAGGCGATGCGGTGAGCGGAGTCGTCGCCTGGCTCACGGGCCTTCCTTCGAGCGGCAAGAGCACGCTCGCCGCGAAGGCCGCCACGCGGCTGCGGGCTGCGGGCGCCGCGTGCGTGGTCCTCGACGGTGACGAAGTGCGCGCTCGCCTGCGGCCGGCGCCGGGCTACGACGATGCGGGGCGCGAGTCCTTCTACGAGACCCTCGCGGGGCTCGCGGGCTACCTCGCGTCGCAAGGCGCGATCGTGCTCGTCCCGGCGACCGCGAACCGGCGGGCGTTCCGCGATCGCGCTCGCTCGCTCGCCCCTCGCTTCGTCGAGGTCTTCGTCGACACGCCTGCCGAGGTCTGCATGGCGCGCGACGCGAAGGGGCTCTATGCGGCGGCGGCGCAGGACGGCAATCGCGGCTCGCTCCCAGGCGTCGGCGCGGTCTACGAGCCGCCGGCCTCGCCCGATCTGCGCCTGTGCGGCGAGGACGCGGACTGCGAGCGCCTCGTCGAAGCGTGCTTGCGCGCGCGCCCGTAGCCTCCGCCACCGAAGGCGATCGCGAGCCGCATCGCTCTCCGCTTCCCGTATGATCCGCGCATGGGTGCGTCCGGAACGGTGCTGGCGGGGCGATATCGCCTCGTCCACGCCATCGGACGCGGCGGCTTCGGCTCGGTCTGGGAGGCCGAGCACGTCACGCTCCACAGCAAGGTCGCGATCAAGTTCCTCTTGCGGACCGGCGCCCCCGACAGCGACGCCTCGCAGCGCTTCCTGCGCGAGGCGCGCCTGGCCGCCGCGGTCAAGCACAGGAACGTCCTCGAGATCACCGACTTCGGCTTCGCCGACACCGAGGTGCCCGAGAGCGCCGTCGAGCGCGGCGTGCCCTACATGGTGATGGAGCTCTTGCGCGGCCAGAACCTCGCCGAGCTGCTCGAAGCCGAGAAGCGCCTGAGCGTGGCGCGCACGGTGCACATCGTGAGCGACGTGCTGCGCGGGCTCGGCGCGGTGCACGACGCGGGCCTGGTCCACCGCGACATCAAGCCGGCCAACGTGTTCCTCGTACGCGACGAGGACGGCGACTTCCCGAAGCTCGTGGACTTCGGGCTCTCGCGCCGCGCGGGCCGATCGGACATCACGTCGGAGGGGATGCTCCTCGGCACGCCGCTCTACATGTCGCCCGAGCAGGCGCTGCGCGGCAGCGATCTCGACGCGCGCGTGGACATCTACGCGATGGGCGTCGTGCTCTTCGAGATGCTCGCAGGCCGGCCGCCCTTCGACTCCGCGAACGTGGCCGAGGTGCTGCGCGCGATCGTGACCGAGCCGCCTCCTTCGCTCGCCGCCCTCGCGCCGCAGGTGCCGCCGGAGCTCGTCGCCGTCGTCGAGAAGGCGATGTCCAAGGAGCGCGACGATCGGTTCCCCGATGCGCGAGCGATGCGACACGCGCTCCTGGCGGCGGTCCGTGGCGAGCGCGGGAGCACCGATCGGTCCACCGAGTCTCTGCCGCGCGTGCGCACCGAGCAGGCTCACGCCGACACGCTGGCGGCGGCGCCCGCGGTCGTCCTCCCGAGCCCGAGCGTGCGCGACGGGGTGAGCGCGAGCGCGCAGGCGCAGAGCGCGGGCCCCAAGCGTGAAGGGCTCTTCGAGCGCGCGTTCCGGATGTTGCTGCTCGCGACGCTGGCCGCGGGCGTGTGCGTGCTGCTCGTCGACGGGCCGTGGTCGGAGTGGCTCGCGCCCGCCGAGCCCGCGGCAGAGCCCTCGCTCGTCACGACGGCGGGCGATGCGGGGGCGCCGCCGGTCTCGCACACGGCCGCGGCGCCGCCCGAGACGACGGCGGTGCCCGTCGTCGAGGACGAGGATGCCGCGCTCGTGGACGCGTGGGTGGAGCCGGACGCGGGCACCGACGCGGGCGGGGTCGAGGAGGCGGATGCGGACGCCGGCGATCTCGATGCCGGCGAGCTCGGCGAAGAAGACGAGGGCGGGCTCGACGACGAAGAAGCGGAGGGCCTCGACGAAGAGGACGAGGAGCTCGACGAGGAAGAGGACGAGGACGGCGGCGTCGAGCCCGCCGGCGCTCGAACGCGTCCGGCACACGTGCGAAGGCCGGTGCGCCACACCCGGCGCACGGTGAGACATCGCCCGGTGCGTCGTCGTCCCATCCGACGACGGAGAGGACGTTGAGGCGATGATGCGAAGAGGGCACGGACGTCTCGCGCGCGCGGCTGGCATCGTACTCGTGCTCGGGACGAGCGCGTGTGGCGCCGGCGCAGCGTCCCCTGCGCGCTCGGCGCCGTCGTCGCCCCCGACGAGTCGCGACGTGCTGCTCGCGCTCTCCGCAAACGCCGCGCTCGATCCGACCGACGAGAGCTGCACGCACCTGACCGGTGATCTCGACACCGAGACGATCGGCGTGATCGAGGCGCACCTGCTCGCGCAGCTCGCCGATGCGCAGGCCGCGGGCGATCCGGCGCGCCTCACGATCGCCTGTGAGCCCTCGGGACCTCCCTACCGCTGCGCGATGGAGGTCCGCATCGAGGGCGAAGACCCTTGGCACTACGCGATCCAGCTCGAGCTCGACGCGAGCGGCGGCGTCGATCCCGCGTCGATCACGTGCCCCGGGCTCTGAGCTCAGCGCGGGCGTAGCCCGCAGCCCAACGACATCGGCGCCGCAGCGCGGCGCGCTGTCTCGGAAGCAGGCGGTGGCGATCGAGTGCTGCCGCGGCTCGCCCAGCGCACGACGCGCGGGTCGCCCTCCAGCCTCTTCCCAATCGTCGCGTCACGCGACGACTCTGGGACGTAGTAGATCAGGGAGCCAGCGCGCGCTCGATCTCGTCGAGCCCGACGCCGAAGCGCGCACGCGCGATGACGTCCAGCGCGGCGCGCGGTCCTTCCACGTGCACCGTCGTCTGCACGTGGACGGCGCTCTCGCCCGGCGCGAGCGCTGCGGCGGGTGAGCTCGACTCGAGCTCGTAGAACGGGCCGAGCGGCGCGACGCCGGGCGCGGGCGGGCCGTCGCAATAGCTGTGGAGCGCGTCGCCCGCGTAGGGCTCGGCCTGGGTCTCCCACATGCTGTTCACGTAGGGCGCGTCGGGGGCTCCGAGCGTTGCGTGCACGATCGTCAGCACGCCGCGCACCGGATCCCAGCTGCCGAGCGTGGGGAGCGCGCGTGAGGGCGGGATGCCGATCTTGCTGCGGTGCTCGCCGTCGGCGCGGAAGAAGAGCACGCCGCGCTCGACGTCCACGTGAAGGCGATCGGCGGGCACGACGCCGAAGTACGCGTCGTTCACGATGGGGCCCGTCGCGTCGGTGCGGAACGGGATGACCACGGTCGCGCGCGGGGAAGGCGGGTACATCGAGAGGATCCAGACGGAGACGAGCCCCGTCTCGCGCGTCCACGCGCTCGCGCCCGTGTTCGTGACGGCGTTCTCCGAGGCGTAGCCGACCGCCGCGACGTCCGTACGTCCCTCGATCAGCGCGCCGAGCTCGGCGTCGTCGAGCAGGCGCACCGTGCGCGCGAGGTGCACGGAGAACGAGGTGCCGCTCGCATTCACGAGCGTCGCGTCGCGGGTGAACGACGCCCGCGTCTCGTCGTGCGCCCCCAGATCCCACGCGCCCCAGTCGATGGCCTCCGGCACCTGCCAGTGATCGAAGTCGAACGGCGCGCCCGGAGGGAAGTAGAGCCCGAACTGCCCGCCCTCGGGCCCGAGCCAGAAGCGATCCTCGCCGCCGAACGCGTTCATGTGCGGCTCGCGCGCGCCGCGCGCGATGAGCGAGCGGTTCACCCAGCCGGCGCTGGCCCCCGCCTCGCCGCGCGCGCTGCTCGTCATGACGCGCCCCTGGTAGCTCGGCACGACCGCCACGCGCGCGTCTCCGCGCGCGAGCACGAGCGTGTCCGGAACGTGCGCTCGCAGGAACGCGAGGTCGTCACCGAAGGAGGTCGTCACGTCGGACACTGCGCGGATCTCCACGGTCGAGGGGGACGTGCTGGCGCATGCCGCGAGGCCGAGAGCGAGCAGGGCGGAGCGAGGCGCGCGCATCGGCGCATGGTACCGCTCGCGGACCGCGCGTCGTGGCGAGAGCGGAGGCCTGGCGAAACCTTCTCGCCGGCGCGGTGGACGCGTCCGCTACCATGGCCCCGTGGACATCACCTTCCTCGGCGCCGCGCAGACCGTCACCGGCTCGATGCACCTCGTGCGCACCGATCGCGCGAGCGTCCTCCTCGACTGCGGCCTGTTCCAGGGCACGCGCGCGGAGGCGGCCCAGCGCAACCGCGAGCTGCCCTTCGATCCCGAGAAGCTCGACGCCGTCGTGCTCTCGCACGCCCACATCGATCACTCCGGCGCGCTGCCCGTGCTCCCTCGCGAAGGGTTTCGCGGCACCGTCTTCGCGACGCCCGCGACGCGCGATCTCGCCGTCGTGATGCTCGAGGACGCCGCGCTCATCCAGGCCTCGGACGCGCGCTATCTGAACAAGCGGATCGATCGCGGCGAGCTGACGGGCGAGCACGTCGAGCCGCTCTACACGACCGACGACGTCGTGGAGATCCTCGAGCGGATGGTGACCGTGCCCTACCATCGCGCCACGCAGGTGGCGCCGGGCGTGTCCGTGACGTTCCTCGATGCGGGCCACGTCCTCGGGAGCGCGATCGTCGTGCTCGACGTGGAAGAGCGGGGCACGACGCGGCGCATCGTCTTCTCCGGCGATCTGGGTCGCCGCCAGACGCCCATCCTGCGCGATCCCGAGGTGCCGACCGGCGCGCAGGTGCTCTTGATGGAGAGCACCTACGGCGACCGCCGTCATCCGCCGCGCGCCGCGATGAACGACTCCCTCGCCGAGATCGTGCGCCGCACCATCGAGCGCGGCGGCAAGGTCATGGTGCCCACGTTCGCGCTGGAGCGCGCGCAGGAGGTGATCCTCGCGCTGAAGGAGCTGCGCGCCGCGAGCGCGATTCCGCGCGTGCCGATCTACGTCGACTCGCCGCTCACCGCGAAGGTCACGGACGTCTTCCGCATCCACCCCGAGTGCTTCGACGCCGAGCTGCGAGCGCGCCTCGAGCGCGGCGACTCGCCCTTCGACCTGCCCGAGCTCACGTACGTGACCGATCCGGAAGAGAGCAAGGCGATCTCGGGCGGGGACACGCCCGCCATCGTGCTCGCGGCGAGCGGCATGTGTGAGTCGGGCCGGATCCTCCATCACCTGCGCTCGGGGATCGGAGATCGCCGCAACACGGTGGTGATCGTCGGCTTCCAGGCGCCGCACACGCTCGGGCGACGCCTCGTCGAGCTGCGCGATCGCGTCCGCATCTTCGGGGTCGAGCACGAGCGCCGCGCCGAGGTCGTCGTGCTGAACGGATTCTCGGCTCACGCCGGTCAAGACGAGCTCGTCCACTTCGCGCACCAGGTGGCGAGCCGCGGCGCGCTCGAGCGGATCGCGCTCGTGCACGGTGAGGTGCCGGCGCAGCGCGCGCTCGCGCGCCTCCTCGAGTCGGGCGGTCTCGCGAACGTGTCGATCCCGGCGCGTGGAGATCGCATGGTGCTCGCGTGACGCCGGAGGGCTTGCTCGGCGCCGCGCCGTGCGCGTGCGAGGCGCCGCACACGCCACGCCTCGTCGCCCTCACCGGAGGGCCGGGCGCCGGCAAGACCGCGGTGCTCGCGGTCGCTCGACGGCACTTCTGTCGTCACGTCGTGGTGCTCCCGGAGTCGGCGTCGATCGTCTACGGCGGCGGCTTCCCGCGCCTCGACTGGCCCAGCGCGCGGCGCCACGCCCAGACGGCGATCGCGCAGGTCCAGCTCCACATGGAGGAGATCGAGCTGGAAGCGGGCCGCGCGGCGCTCGTGCTCTGCGATCGCGGTGTTCCCGACGGCCTGGCGTACTGGGACGGCGAGGAGCCCGACTTCTGGACGATGGTGGGCGTGCCTCGCGACGTGATGCTCGCTCGGTACGCGGGCGTGCTGCACCTGAGGCCGGCGGCCGATGGGCACGGCTACGATCGGACCAACCCGCTCCGGATCGAGAGCGCGCCCGAGGCCTCCCGCATCGACGAGCGGATCGCGCTCGCGTGGGAGGGGCACCCGCGCGTGCGCGTGGTCGACAGCACCGAGGACTTCGTCGCCAAGGTGCAGCGCACGATGGCGCTGCTCGAGGAATTCGTCCCCGCCTGCTGCGCGCGCGCCGCCGAGTGAAGGTTCGCGCTTGCGGAGAGGCCGCGGCGTGGCTACGGGGAGCGCGGAGGCTCGGCATGGGTCATTGGACGGCGCTCTGGGTGGATCATCACGAGGCGGTCGCGCTCCGTCTCGAGGTCGAGGGGCTCGGGCACGCGCGGATCGCGCACGTGCACGGGCACGACGAGCACACGCACTCGAAGAAGGCGGGCGGGCATCGTCATCCGGCGGACGAGCGCTATCTGGGGGAGCTGACGAAGCTGGTGGAGCAGAGCGAGCATGTCGTGCTCACCGGCCCCGGCCACGCCAAGGACGAGCTCGTCCGGCACATCGAGGCCAAGCACGCAGCGCTCCGCGCGCGGATCGACGCGGTGGAGACCCTCGATCGAAGGACCGAGAACGAGCTCGCGGCGCACGCGCGCGAGATCTTCGTGAAGGTCGGCAAGATGCACGGCATCCACTTCGCCTCCGCGCGGCATTGACGGCGCGAGCCGGCGCCCATCATCCCTGCACGCGGCGCGAGAAGCGCAGGATCGCCCGGAAGACGTCCTCCACGGACTCGGGGTCGATGGCGTCTCGTTCGGCCATCGCACGCCGGGAGCCGAGCAGGCTCGCCTCGCGCTCCGGATCGTGCAGCGGCATTCCCACGCGCTGCTTGGCCCTCATCGCGCGGCGCGAGAGCTCGGCGCGGCGACCGAGGAGCGTCACGATCTCGCGGTCGAGCTCGTCGATCCGCGTGCGCGTCTCGCGCAGCTCCTCGGTCGTCGGGCTCGGGCGGGCCCCAGCCTCCGGCGCGATCGTGATCGCCTCGTGGCGCGGCGCCCGCAGCGCGTCGTCCACGGCCCGCAGCGCGTCGAGCAAGCGCTGCCGCGCCTCGCCTGCGTGCGGGTTGTCGGCGCAGATCGCCGCGAACAAGTGCCCCGCGTCGCCGCGCACCACGTCGACCGTGCGCGCGATGGCCTGGAACGACGGCGGCGCGAACGGCACGCGCGTGTCGACGCCGGCGTCGAGCATTCCCTTGGCGACGAAGAACGCGAGCGCGTGCGTGTCGGCCATCGCCTTGTCGTGGGCATGCGCATCTTGCTCGAGCGTCCAGCACCCCAGGCGCTCGTAGAACGCGCGCGCGCGCGCCGTCGCCCCGGGGTGCGCGCTCGGGCAGAGCACGACGCGCAGTGGCCGCTCGGCGAGCGCGAGGCTCGTGGGGCCGAAGAGCGGGTGCGTGGCGATCCACGGGATCTCGTCGCCGAGCGCCGCGCGCATCGCTTCCGTGGGCAGCACTTTGACGCTCCCCACGTCCATCACGAGCTGCTCGGGGCGCAGGAACGGGCGCATCGCCGCGAGCGCGCCCGCCATCGCCGGCACCGGCACCGCGAGCACGACGAGCCGCGCACCGGCCACGAGCGCTTCGAGGCTCTCGGCGCGGCGCGCGGCGGGCACGATGGCGCTCGGATCGAAGGCGCTCACCACGAGGCCGGCGTCTTCGGCGAGCTCCGCGAGGGCCGCACCGAAGCGGCCGTGTCCGAGGATCGCGACGTCGATCGCCACGCGCCGATGTAGCACGCGGGGCCGCTACTGCAGGATCGGCGGCCGCTCGTCCTCGACGGCGCCGTGGGTCGGCGCGCCCTCGGCCGGGCAGCTCGCCGGCCGCTCGTGGCCGCTCGGATCGGTGAGCGTCGTCTCGCCGAGCGCGCGGGCGGCGGCGATGGCGATGTGGAGCGTCGGCGCGCTCGCATCGCTCGCGCAGCCGAGATCGCGCACCTCGGTGAGGGCCTGCCGCGCCTCGTCGTCGCGCCCCTGCTCGCGCCACACGGCCGCGCTCCGGAAGAGCGCGAACGCGTAGAGCGGATGGCCGAGGTGGCCGAGCACCGCGCGGAACCCCTCGAGCGCGTCGTCCCAGCGCTCGCCCTCGAAGGCGATCTCGCCCCGCACGAGCCACGCCATGAGCACGAGATCGCGCGAGGTCTCGTGGTGCTCCACGAAGCGCTGCGCGCGGCCCTCGGCGGCGCGCTGCCCGAGGCGCCAGGCCGCCCAGAGCTGGAGGAAGTCGAGGTCCGCCGAGAGCTGCTCGTCGCGGATGCGCGTGCTGGTCTGCGTCAGCTCGCGCACCTCGCGCAGGTGCCTGGTGCGATCGCGCTCGTCGCCCGCCTCGGCCGCGTACAGATGGGCGCGCGCGAGATCGCGCTGGGCGCGGCGCCGATCCATGCCGCGCGCGGCGCGCCGAGCCGCATCGAGCTCCTCGATCGTCGCCTCGGGACGCGCCAGCACGTCGGTGAGGCTCGCGCCGACCTCGAGAAGGAACGCCGCACTGTCGGTCGCGGGCGCGTTCAGCGTCGTGGGCTCCGTGGCCGTCTCGGCCGTCGCGCCGCCACAGGCCAGCAAGAAGAGCGCTCCGCAGAGCGACGGTGCGCGAGCTCGCATGGCCCGATGGTACCCGTGTCGTGGGTTGCCTCGCTTGACTTCCGACCTCTCCGGGCGGACGTCTCGCGCGACGCCATGTCGTCCGACGACCGATCGAGCCGCCTTCTGGAGCGCTTCGCCTGGGCGACGCTCGTCTACAACGTCCTCGTGATCCTCTGGGGCGCGTTCGTGCGCGCCACGGGGTCGGGCGCCGGCTGCGGCGCGCACTGGCCGCTCTGCAACGGCGAGGTGGTGCCGCAGGCGCCGACGGTGGCGACGTTGATCGAGCTCACCCACCGCGTGACGAGCGGGCTCGCGATGCTCTCGGCGGTCGTGCTCTACGTGCTCGCGCGACGTACCACGCCCGCGGGCTCGGCGGTGCGGCGCGCCGCGGCGGCCGTGGTCTTCTTCGAGTGCACCGAGGGCGCCGTCGGCGCGGCGATCGTGCTCCTGCGCTACGTCGCGCTCGACACCTCGGCGCCGCGGGCGGCGTGGGTGGGCCTGCACCTCACGAACACCTTCCTCTTGCTCGTCGCGATGGTGGTCACCGCGCTGCGCGCCTCGGGCCTACCGACCGCCACCGAGCCGCCCTCGGGCGCGCGCCGCACGCTCGTCGGCGTGGCCATCGGCCTGTCGGTGATCGTCGGCATCGCGGGCGCGATCACGGCGCTCGGCGACACGCTGTTTCCCGCCGAGTCGCTCGCGAGCGGCATGGCCGCCGACCTCTCCCCCACCGCGCACTTCCTCGTGCGCCTGCGGGTGATCCACCCGATCCTCGCGACGGCGACGGCGGTCGTGCTCTCGGCGATCGCCGGCTCGACGCTCTTCGCGCGGCCCTCGCCGATGTTGCGGCGCGCCGCGCTCGCGGTGCCCATCACGCAGCTCGTGCAGATCCTCGGCGGCGTGGTGAACCTCGTGATGCTCGCGCCGGTCTCGATGCAGATGGTCCACCTGCTGCTGGCCGACGTCTCGTGGATCGCGCTCGTGATCTTCTGCGATCGCTTGCTCGCGGAGCCGCGCGCCGAGAGCGCCTCGGCGAGCCCCGCGCTCACGCCCAGCTGAGCGGGCCCTGAGCGCGCGCGTCAGGACGCGCCGGCGTCGTCGCTGGCCGGCTTGGGCGCCTCGCGCTGCCGGCGGAGCACGTCGGCGAAGCGCACCGCCGGCTTTCCCGGCGGCAGGTCCTTGGTCGGGATCTCGGCGAGCAAGGCCGGCGCCCCGCCGTCGCCGGCGCCCACCAGAAAGGCGCGCTCGCCGATCTTCACGAGGTAGAGCGTGCGCTTGGCGTCGAGGTGGGTGCGCTCGAGCACCTCGATCCGCTGCCCGCCGCCGAGCGATCCGAGCCCGCGACCGGCGGTCCAGCGCAGCACGGTCCACGCGAGGATGCAGACGGCGATCAGCGCGAGGAGCGCCTGGACCAGTGCCACGCCGTAGCCGCCCGGCAGGTCCGCGTGCGTCGTCGTCGCCTGGAGGAGCAGCATCGCGCGGCGATGGTCGCGAGAATCGCGGGCGCGCGCAACCGGCTATCCTCGCGCGCGGTGGATGCGCGCAGCGTGGTGATCGGGATGGCTCTGCTCTGCGCGTGCGGTGCGTCGGCCCCGCGCCTCTCGCGCTTCGCCACGGCCCTTCCGCGCCGTCCCGGCGCGAGCAGCTTCGACGAGCCCACCCGCGCCCTGTTCGAGCGCTCGCTCGGGGATCGACCGACGCGCGAGCGCGTGCACGCGCGGCTCGAGCTGCTCGCGATGGCGCCCGATCGGCTCTCGGCGGACGAAGCGCGCGCGCTGCTCGAGAGCACGCTCGACTGGCTCGACTGGGTACGCCGCGGCGAAGTGCCGGACTGGGTCGAGGTGTCGACCGTCGAGCCGGTCTCCGAGTACGGCGACATCCTCGGGGAGCTCTCCGCGCCCGTGCCCACGGCCTTCGAGCTGGTCGCCGCAGCCGTTCGTGGGACGCACGCTCTGCTCGCGCGTGGGGCGCCGGTCGAGATCGCCGTCGCGTGGCGCGCCGCGGTGCGCTCGCTGCACGGGACGTCCGACGAGTGCGATCTCGACGGCGAACAGGGTGCGCTCGCGGCCGCGGTCGAGGAGCTCGCGGACCGCGGCGCGCACGCGCTCACCGGGCCTCCCGTCGAGCGGACGTTCTACCGTGCGTCCGTCGCCTGCCACGTCGCGATGCTCGACGGTGGCGTACGCTTCACGCGGGACGATGGCGAGCCTTTCGCGAGCTCGTGCTGGGCCAGGGGCGGCGAGCCCGAAGCTCGTTGCGAGAACGACCTCGCGGACCCCTCGTTGCCGGACGAGCGAGTGGTGGTCCTCCTCGTCGGTGGGACGTCCCAGGCCGAGCGCGTCGTCGTCGTCTGGCGCGACGGCGCCTGGCGCGTGGTCTCGGTCGACCTCGCCTGGACGACCTGAGCGTTCAGCGCGTGGCGGCCCGCGCGCGCAGCCACGTGGCGAGCGCGTCGATCACGCTCGCGGGGATCTCGTGCACGCCGTCGAAGGGCACGAACGTGACGTCGGCGCCCGCGCCTCGCGCCAGCTCCACCGCGGCCTCGCCGCGCGCGAAGGGAATGCGCGCATCGCGGCGGCCGTGCGCGCAGAAGACCGGCAGGCCCGCGAGGCGCGTGTCGTCCACGTGCGCGTGCGGCACGGCGCGTCCCGAGAGCAGGGCGACCCCGCCGAGTCGGTGACGCCCCACACGCGCGAGATCGAGCGAGAGGATGGCGCCTTGCGAGAAGCCGCCCACGATCACGTGCTCGCTCGGGACGCCCTCCGCGACGAGCGCGTCGACCAGCGCGTCGAGCCGCAGGACGGCGTCGGCCTCCTGCGCATCGGTGTCGGGCTGCTCGAGCTCGTACCAGACGCGCCCGCCACCGCCGCGCCCACCACCGGCACGCGCGGGGGAGGGCGCCGCGGGGACGACGAAGGTCGCGCCAGGCACCGTGCTCGCGAGCGCGCGCGCGACCGGCACGAGGTCGTCTCCCGGCGCGCCGTAGCCGTGGAGCAGCACGACGCGCCACGCGCCAGAGCCCACGCGCACGCTCTCGAGCGGTGCTCCCGACGAGCTCTGCGCGGCGAGCGGCAGCGCGACGGCGCCGATCAAGGCCGCCGCGATCCATGCCGCCCGCGCCGCTCCCGTCCGGGCCCTTCTGGGCGAGCACTCTTTGCTGGTCACTGATCGGCTCGTCCGCTCCGGCCCCTTCCGTCCGCGGGCTACGCCCGCTCCCGTCCGGGCCCT
>JBGALT010000130.1:0-22633 GCA_044223665.1 Sandaracinaceae bacterium
CGCGGGCACCGGCGCGGCGCCCGGTCGGACTGCAGCGCCCGGCCGCGGACCGGGGGCCGGCGCACGAGGCGCTGCGCCTCGCGCCGGCGGGCGATCGCTCTCGACCGAGGTGCGACGCAGGAGCGCGGAGAGCTCCGGGATCTCGCGCAGCGGCCGCCAGTCGTCGAAGCCCTCGCGCCACGCGAGCGAGTCGGCGTGCACTGCGCCGGCGGCGATCTTGCGCGCGATCTCGTCGCGCTTCATCGGGCCGACCGGGACGTCGTTGATCGCGACGTGCCACTGATCGAGCGGGGTCACGCGCGGCGCTTCCGGTGCCGCACCGAGCCCAGCGCTGCCGACGTTGCGACGGAAGTCGGCGCCCAGGGCCGAGCGCCCGCTGGTCCGCGGATTCAGCGACGCGCCCGCCGGATGCGCCCCCACGCTGGAGCCGCCGCTCGCGGCGCCTGCGGGTCGGCTCGTGCTCGCGCCCGCCACCGGACGGCTGCGCGCGCTCGCCGTCGCTGGCGCAGGCGCGACGGGCTCGTCTTCGAGCTCGGCCTCCGGTTGATCCCCGCGAATCGTGATCGGCGCGTTGCAGCGCCGACAGTCCATCTTCAGCGTCCGGCCGGCGATCTTCTCGTCGGGGATCTGGTACTTCGCCTTGCAGTTGCTGCAGAGAAACTTCATCGGCTCGCTTCTCCGGTCCCTACCGTCCGCGGGCTACGCCCGCTCCCGTGCGGGCCCTCCGAAACGAGCACTCTCGTCGTTCGAAACTTCATCGGCTCGCTTCTCCGGTCCCTACCGTCCGCGGGCTACGCCCGCTCCCGTGCGGGCCCTCCGAAACGAGCACGTTGGCAGATCTCGACTTCATCGGGAGGGTTGCATACTACAACACTCGCGCGGATTGGCGTGGCCCAGGATGGACCCCGCGGCCCCGTGCGACATTGGCGGAACCGTTCACGACGGCCCGTCCTGGTGCGACCGCGGCCCCGTGAGCGGCCACCCTTGGGTTGCGCCGGACGCGGAAATGCTTCGCTGGAGCGTCAGGGGCTCACCCCGCTGGGAAGGAACGGCACGAGAGCGACGCGATCGGGTGACCGCGCCACGAGGACGCACGAGGCGTCAAAGCAAGCTCATCAGGTGCTCTTTGATCCCCCGCCGCGTCTCGTCGTCGGGGGCGCTGCCGAGCGCCCGCTCCCAGATCTCGATCGCCTTGTGCTTGAATCCAGCGCGCTGATAGAGGACCGCGAGGTTCTTCAGCGCCGCGAAGTTCTTCGGTGCGAGGTCGACCGCGGTCTCGAGCGCGTGGATCGCCTCGAACACCTGATCGCGCCGCCCGTAGAGCAGGCCCAGGTGATAGTGGAGGCGGAACGAGAGCGGGTCGATCCCGACGCCGCGCATCAGGTGGGCGATCGCGTCGTCGACGTCGCCGCGCTTGTAGGCGTCGATGCCGCTCGCCAGGGCCTCGCCCGCTTGCTCGCTGATCGTCTCGTCGGCGGCCGGCGTCTCTTCGGGCGGCGGCTGGCCTTCGAGCGCGCGCTCGGTCGCGGCCAGGACGTCGGTGATCTTGAACGGCTTCTCGAGGAACGCCGCCACGCCGAACGACTGCCGTAGATCCTCGGCGAAGCGCCACCCGCGATAGACGGCGCTCACCATGATGATCGGGATGTGCCCGTACTTCTGGCTGCCCTTGATCCGGCGGCAGATGTCGAAGCCGTGGATCTCCGGCAGCATCGCATCGAGCAGGATCAGATCGGGCGCGTGCTCGCGCACCGCCTGCAGCGCCTCGGTCCCGCGCGAGGCCTCGACGACCTGGTAGCCACGCTCGACGAGGACGCGCCTGAGCATCCGCCGGATGTCGTCTTCGTCGTCGACGACGAGGATCTTCGGCGGCCCCGTGCGCCCGCGCTTCTGCGTCTGCTCGTCGCGTGGGAGCGGCGCGACGCGCGAGTCGAACGCTGCATCGAGCGCCGAGATGCTCGACGCGGGCGGCTTGTCGGCTTCCGACTTCGGCGCCGCGGGCGCGTCGTCGTCGGCGAAGAGATCGCTGAAGTCGGTCTCGGCGTCGGCGGCGGGCCTCGGCGGCGGAGGCGGCTTGGGACGGCCCGGCGGCGGAGGCGGAGGCTTGGCAGGCGGTGGCGGAGGCCGCGACGGCGCCAGGCCGAGCGAGGCGAGATACTCGGGCGGCGCCGCGGGACCGACGTAGTACGAGTCGCCGCGATCGGCCTGCTGGTAGGCCTCGTCGATCACGCGCGCGAGGTGCTCGTGGAGCGCCACGTAGGGCGTCACGGTGCGACCGGTGACGAACTCGATCTCCTGCACGACGCGCTGGTCCTGCGGGTCGGCCATCGCGAGGTGGATCTCCTCGTCCTTCACCGAGAACGGGAGGATGAGGTACTGCCGCGCGACCTCGAGCGGCACGAGCTTCAGGTTCGCGAGCGGGACGACGACCTGCGCGAGGTCGATGCCCGAGACGCCGTGCTGCTCGCTGAGCGCGCGGAGCAGGTCGACGTCGCCGACGCGGCCCGACTGCGCCACGGCCGAGGCCAAGCGCTGGCCCGGCACCTTCTTCTGATCCTCGAGCAGCCCCTCGAGCTCGCGCGGCGTGACGAGCTTCTGCTTCAGGAGAATCTTCCCGAGCTGCTTCTTCGGATCCGGGGCGCGCGCCCCGGGGGGAGATTTGTCCTCGGGTCCGGACATCGCCTGTGGAAACAGGATTCTATCGCGGCGCGCCGAGGCGCGTCGAGCGATTCCGGGGCCGGGACCTCGCGCCGGTCAGAGCCCGGAGACGATCCGGAGCTCGGAGTCCTCGCGGACGATCTCGATGCGGTTGTCGGCCAGCCGACGCGACCAGCGCTCACCCTCGACGTCGCGGACCTTGAACGACCCCGTGTAGGTGAAGTCGACGAAGATGCGGTCCGGCTGGAACGTCACCCGGCGGTACCTCATCTCGTACCGGATGTCGACGACGTCGCTCTCCCAGCGCTGGAAGCGGTCGCGCAGCGCCGTGTAGTCGATGTCGTCGTCGGTCGAGGGCGTCCCGTTGTCGTCGAAGTAGCGCTCCGAGACCAGACGCATGATCGCGGCCGGGCTCCGCTCCTCGACGGCGTGGCGATACGTCTCGACGAAGTCGATGATCTCGCGGTTGTCCGCCGTGTCGGGGACGTCGGTGTTCGGGATGAGCGTCGCGCCGCAGCCGGCGACCGGTGCGAGAGCGAGCAAGACGGCGAGCGTGAGCGACGAGCGAGCGATGGAAGGCATTCTGCCCCTTGCCGCGCCAACGGGCGGCGGCGCGCAGCGTATTCCAGGTCGCGCCGAAAAGCCCGCCGTTCAAGTGGACGCGGAATCGACCCAGGGACCGACCCACTCGACGGCGTCGACGTCGGGGGCCGGGTTGTCGGTGGCGTCGAGCTCGAGGCGCCCGCCCACGCGCTGCGCGCCGAGCTCGGTGAGCAGGGAGTCCCACTTCTTCGGGCCGCCGAGGAAGCTCTCCTTGTAATTGCGGTCCCCGAGGCCGATCAGGCCGTATCGGAGGCCGGCCAGGTCGGGACGGCTGCCCGAGAGCTCGTGGAAGAAGGGCTCGATGTTCTGCGGGAGGTCCCCGATGCCCGTCGAGGAACAGACCACCAGCACGAGCTCCCGCTCCGCGAGCCGCGCCGAGGCCAGCGAGCCGCCACGAAACGTCTCGACCGTGTGACCGCGCGCTTCCAGCGCGTCCTTCACGCAGTCGCCGACCATATCGGCGTTGCCCGACTCGCTCCCGACGACGAGGAAAATCTCCATGGAGGGCGCGAGACTACACGCGGGCGTCGATCTGCAAAGTCCCGCCCGTGATGCAGGTCACCGAGCCGAGGTGGGAACGCGCGGGCGCGTCGCGTCGTACAGTGCGCGCGTGGATGGCAGGCCGAGCTGGGAGGTTCCTTGGTGGAAGGCCGCGTGGCCCTTCCTCGTCGCGGGGCTCGCGCTCGTCGTCGTGGCGCTCGCGGCGCTCTTCTGGCCGACGGGGCGACGCGCGCTCGTGGCCGCAGCGCCCGAGCTCGGGACGCTCCGCGAGCGGCTCTGCCGCGTCCGGGATGCGATCGAGGCCAGCCCCGAGCCCACCCCGCCCCGCTCGCCGGGCGTGCCGCTCGTGCTCGCCGGATACGTGTTCCTCGACCGCCCCGATCTCTCCCAGCCGCGCCTGGACTCGAACACCGAGTCGGCGGACCTCGCCACGCTGCGCTCCATCTGCGAGAGCGGGAGGTCGACCGAGGGCCACTCGATCTTCCCCTGGGTCGTCGACTCGCTCTTCGTCGATCCGGAAGGAGGCCTCGCCGGCAGCTACGGCGCGGACGGCGTCGCGATGGCGCTCGAGGTGACCCGCCGCGCGCGCTACCTCGTCGTGACGAGCACGACGCACGAGGTCTCGACGCGCGTGGTCGACGGCACGCTCGAGGCAGGCGAGATCGAGGGAACGCTCTACCTCCACGATCTGCAGAGCGGCGCGTCCCTCGGCGGGCTTCGGTTCCGGGTCGAGGCTCCGGAGACCGCAGCGGTGTGGGTGTCTCGCGGCGCACGCGACGAAGAGCTCTCGTCGGCAGCACGCGCGAACGCGATGTTGTTGTTCGAGCGCACGATCACGCGAGAGCTCGCGGCGGCCGGCGTGCAGCTCGAGTCGCAGTGAGGCGGCGCGTGGCTCGATTGCGACCGACAGTCGCATCTGGGCACACCAGCCGCGCGCATCGCGCCGCGCAGATCACACCGAGCACAGGTGGTTCCACGCGTCTCTCCGATCGCGATCTGCGCCGCGCTGCGCGCGGCCTATGTCGCCAGGTTGCGTCCTCGCGGACGCAATTCGGTTCAGCGCGCGAAGAACACGAAGAGATCGTAGAGCGCGTGCGTGTACACCGCGACGGCGAAGCCGCGGAGGCGGAACACGAGCGTGAACCAGAGCCCGGCCAGCAGGCGGAAGACGAAGGACGCGAGCGTGAAGGTGTCGCCGTAGGGCCCGACGTAGTGGGCGGCCGAGAACACGGTGGCCGCGATGGGCGCCACCACGAGCTCGGCGCCGGTCCGGCTCCCGGTCGCATGGCGCAGGAGCCACGCCCCTCCCCCGAAGAGCACGACGCGGAAGAACAGCTCCTCGTGGAAGCCGGCGCCTGCCGCCATGACGACGCGCGAGACGGGCCCGAGCGTGAGCGCGCCGAGCTGGGTATCGAACACGCGCGCGACGATCCCGCCCACGACGATCATCATCAGCCCCGCCCAGAGCGTGCTCTCGACGACGACCGTGAACAGGGCGCGCCGGTCGATCTCGTGGCCACGGCGCAGGCGGCTGCCGGCCGCGAAGAGCGCGAGCGCGACGGCGAGCGTGAGCGAGACGTAGCCGACGAGGCTCGTGTGCAAGAGGGAGACGACCGTGCCGGTGACGAAGTCGGCCCCGTTGCGCAGGTCGACCACCAGGATCCCGAGGTGGTAGACGAGGAAGACGGGGATCGTGAGCACGAGGCTCGTCAGCGGATCGTAGGGGGTCGTCAGACGTGTGAGGGCCCGCCGCCACGCCGCGTCGGCGCGGGCCGGCGTGCGGGCCGGTCGGGGCGCGGCGGGAGCTCGTTCGGAGCGCGGAGAGGCCATCGGCGGAGGACAACGCTCGAGGAGGGAGCGTCGTTCCCACTGCATGGTAGCCTCCGCCGCCCATGAAGTACCGCGTCACCATCGACGGTCGCGAGCGCGAGGTCGACGTCACGTTCCAGCCCAGCGGGGCGCCGGAGGTCCAGCTCGACGGCAAGTGCGTCGAGCTGGACGCGCGCCGCATCGGCGGCGCCGTGAGCCTGCGCCTGGGCGACCGCGTCTTCGACGTGCTGGCGGCCGGCACCGACGAGGTCCAGCTGGCGAGCGGCGCGGCGCGCGCGATCGCGACGGTCGCGAGCGAGCGAACGGCCGGCAAGCGCGGCGCCGCGGCGGGCAAGAGCGCCAAGGAGCTGCGGGCACCGATGCCGGGGCGCGTGGTCCGGGTGCTCGTGAAGGCGGGCGACACCGTCCACGCCGGCCAGCCCCTCGTCGTCATCGAGGCCATGAAGATGGAGAACGAGCTCCGCGCGACGGCGGCGGCCACGGTGCAGACCGTGCACGTCTCGGAAGGGGCGAGCGTCGAGGGGCGCGCCCTGCTCGTCAGCTTCGGGGGTTGACGCGGCGCGGGCCCGCCCGGGCCGTCGTGGCTCGATCGGCCTCCCCGGCCGCCGGACGTGTCGAGACCGACGGAATCGGGATTCCCGCCGAGCCTTCGTGTTACCGTCCGCAGGTCATGGCGGACGACGACCGCGCGCATCGCACGAGCGATGTTCCGGCCGACCTCAAGGAGGAGCGCGAGGCCTTCGTGCGGCAGTTCCTGCGCCGTGGCTTCGAGCTCACCGAGGACGTGCTGAGCGAGAACCGCGGCTTGCGCGACCAGCTCGGCAAGCTCGAGGAAGAGAACGCGCGCATGCGCGCCGCCCTCGCCTCGAACGACGCGATCCGCGATCTGATCAAGCGTATCGACGGGCTCGAGACGGAGCGCAAGGAGCTGCTCTCGCAGCGACGGGATCTCGCCGAGACGACGCGCATGAGCGAGGCGCGCACGAGCGAGGTCGAGCAAGAGCTCCACGACCTGGCGAACCTCTACATCGCGTCGAGCCACCTGCACGCGACGCTGAGCGTGCGCGGGGTCGTGCGACACATGCGCGAGCTGCTCCAGCAGCTGCTCGGCGCCGAGCGCTACGCGATCTTCGTGCTCCGCGAGCCGGATCGCGCGAGCGTGCTCGTCGCCGAAGGCATCGACGAGGCGACGGTGGTCGTCGTCGGCGAGGGGCCGATCGGCACCGCGATCGCGACCGGCAAGCGCCGCGTCGTCGACGGGCCGCCGCAGCCGCCGGGCTCGCTCGAGTCGCCGCTCGCCGTCATCCCGCTGCGGGTGCGCGAGCGCGTGCTCGGCGCGATCGTCGTCGTCTCGGTGTTCGAGCAGAAGGAACGTTGGGCCGCCGTGGATCACGAGCTGCTCGACCTGATGGGCGCCCAGGCGGGCATCGCGCTCGTCGCGGCACGGCTCTTCGCCGGCGTCGCGGACGCGCGCGCGCTGCTCCCGGGCATCGATGCGCTCCTGACTCCCACGAGCGCTTCCATTCCGCCGGCCCCCCGGGCCGACACAGATCCGTCTCGGAGAGGTGAAGATGTCTGACTACTCCTGTCTCGTCGTCGAGGACTCCCCGATGATGCGGCAGCTGCTCGTCTTCGCGCTGGCGCGCATCAAGCGCATCCAGGTCACGGAGGCCGAGGACGGCGTGGACGCGCTGCGCAAGCTGGCGACGAACCGCTACGACCTCATCATGAGCGACATCAACATGCCCATCATGGACGGGCTGAAGCTGGTCAAGCGCATCCGCTCGGACGCCAACCACGCCAGCACGCCGATCATCATCATCACGACCGAGGGCTCGACCGAGGACCGCTCGCGAGCGCTGCAGCTCGGCGCCAACGCCTACATCACCAAGCCGATCCAGGCGCCGCAGGTGATCCAGAAGGTGAAGGAGCTGCTCAAGATCCCGTGATCGCGCGCTCGCGGCGGCGCCGGCCGACGAGCCACGCCAGCACGACGAGCCCGAGCGCCCACGACGCGCCGGCGGCGCGCGGCGACGCGGCACATCCACCACCGCCGGACGGAGGCGCGGGCGTCGTCGGGCGCACGCAGTGCGCGCGCGCCGCCCGCGTCGCGCACGCATCGGAAGCCCGCGCCGCAGTCGCTCGCCGCCGCGCACGCGCTGGAGCACGCGCCCGCGAAGCAGACGCCGCTCGCGCATGCCGCGTCCGCGTCGCAGGGCGCGCCCTCGAGCGCGAGCGTCGGCGTGCAGACGTTCGCGCTCCCGAGCGCCGTGCACTCGAAGCCCGTCGAACAGCCCATGGTGGTGCAGTCGGCGGGCGAGCAGACGTGATCGCCGCCGATCGCGATGCAGATCCCGTCCGGGCAATCGGCCTGCGTCAGGCAGGGCCCGCCCGCCGGCTGGGAACGATCGAGCTCGCAGTCGAGCCCCTGACAGACGAGGCCGGCCGAGCAGTGGCCGAGCTGATCGCAGGGCGTCGCGCACTCGCGGATCCCGCCGCGGTCGACGCAGTGCCCCGAGCGGCAGCTCGGATCGTCCGTGCACTCTTCGCCGAGGCCGCGAGGCGCCGGGTAGATCGCGCCCGGGATGCACACGCCGCAGGCGCCGGCCTCCGCGGCGCAGACCTCGCCCGACGCGCACTGGCCGTGGTCGCCGAAGCACGAGGGTAGGCAGCGGCGCTGCGCGTCGCCGGGGTCGACGCAGGTGCCGGTCCCGCACTCGGCGTTCGCCGTGCATGGCGCGCCGACCGGAAGGAGCGAGCCCGGTGTCGGGACGCAGAGGCCCGCGCAGCCCTCGGTCGCCTCGCAGCGCAGGCCCTCGCCGCAGGCATCGCCTTCGCCGGTCGGGTCGCACGCGCGCGTGCAGATCATCCCCGCGCTCGTCCCTTCGCACTGGCCGCTCGTGCACCGGCTCGCGTCCGCGCAGGCCTCGCCGTCGGCGAGGCAGCCTTCGTCGACCTGGCCGTTGCAGTCGTTGTCGACGCCGTCGCAGACCTCGGGATCGGGGATGCACACGTCGCCCGAGAGCTCGAGGATCGAGTCGATCCAGTCGAGGTGCTGGTAGATGGCGTTGTAGGCGCCGAGCGCGGTGCCGCAGACGGGCTCCTGGCCGGGCGAGGTCCCGGTGCCGTAGGAGACGACGCCCCACACGCGCCCGTCTTGACCGACGAAGGGGCCGCCCGAGTCGCCCTGGCAGATGACGGGGTTGACGTGGATGTAGCCAGCGCCCACGCGTGTGACCATGCCGGTCGCGCGGTACTTGCGGCTCGAGCCACCCGACGGGGTCTGGCCGTAGCCGATGGCGGTGAACGACTGCTGGTCGAGCACCGACGGGTCGTCACGGCTGATCGTGAACGGCGTCTCGCGCGCCGCCGTGCTGAGCACGATGAGCCCCAGGTCCTGGGCGCCGAAGCCGATCGTGTTCGTGCTGTTCGGGATGATGTGCGACGACGCGACGGTGTAGCTGTGGTCGATGTGCTGGAAGTCCGGCCCGACGAAGAGACGCAGCTGTCGCACCGGGACCATGCGGTCGGTCGCCTCGTCGACGAGGCAGTGGCGCGCCGTGAGCACCACGTGCGGCGAGATGAGCTCCGCAGTGCACGAGCCGCCGCCCAGCAGCAGGAGGTAGACGTTCTCGTCACCGGTGTCGTACGTGCCGCCCACGATGGGCGCGCTCGCCGGATCGATCTCGTCCGGCGCGCCCACGCAGGCCGAGAAGACGACCAGCGCGGCGAGCCCCACGCCGAGCGCGCGGCGGCTCATCGAGCGCGCTCGCGGCGGCGCCGGACGACCACGCCGAGGGCCAGGGCCACGAACGTCAGCGCCGCACCCGCGCCGGTGCGGGCGCCGCCGCCGAGGGCGCACTGGCAGTTTCCTGCGGGCGGAGGCGGCACCGATCCGGGCACGCACGCGCCGCTCAGGCCGTCGTTCGAGCGCACGCAGCGCAGGCCGACGCCACAGTCGCTCGCCTCGCTGCATGAGGGCGCGCAGTACCCGTTGAGGCACGGACCGTAGATGCACCCGGCATCCCCCGCGCAGGCCTCCCCCGGCAGCGCCAAGTCCGGCGTGCAGAGCGCGAGGCCGGCGACGTCGCGGCACGTCATGCCGGTAGGACAAGCCGCCGTCCGGCAGTCGCTTGGAGAGCACCAGCCACGCTCGACGGTGGAAGCGCACGTCCCGTACGTGCAGTCCTGGATGTCGGCGCAGGTGCCGCCCGGCAGCTGCGCGCGGTCGAGCACGCACATGTCCGTCGGAACCGAGCTCGTCGCGATCAGCACGCTCTCGCACACGAAGCGGTCCGGGCATGTGCCGCCCGCGCCGCACGGCTGTACGCACTCGCCGACCCCGCGGCGATCCAGGCACTGCCCGGAGCGACACTCGCTCGCGTCCTCGCACTCTTCGCCGAGCCCGTGCGCGCCCGGATAGATGGCCGCCGGAATGCAGGCGCCGCACGCCCCACCCGTCGCCGAGCAGACCTCGCCCGAGGCGCACTGCCCGCGATCGCCGCGGCAGGCCGCGAGGCAGCGCTGCACGGTGTCGCCCGGATCCTGGCAGTTGCCGGTGCCGCACTGCGCGTCGTCGCTGCAGGCGATGCCCACCCCGAGCGAGCCGGGGGCGCCCGCGACGCACACGCCGCTGCAGTCTCCGGTGTCCACGCAGTGGAAGCCGCCGGGACAGCCCGCGCCGAGGCCCGTCGCATCGCAGGCGGTCGTGCAGATCATGCCGGCCTCCGGCGCGCATCGCCCGCTGGTGCAGTGCGCGTCGTCGGCGCAGCTCTCGCCGAATCCGAGGCAGCCCTCGTCGGCCACGCCGTTGCAGTCGTTGTCGAGGCCATCGCAGATCTCGGTCCCGGGGACGCAGATGTCGCCGGCTTCCGCGAGGACCGAGTCGATCCAGTCGAGGTGCGAGTAGAGCGTGTTGTAGGCGCCCGGCGCCGTGCCGCACATCGGCTGCGTGCGGCCGTCGGGGCTGAAGATGAAGGACGCGACGCCCCACACCGATCCGTCCGGGCCGATGCAGGGACCGCCGGAGTCACCGGCGCAGACCGTCGGGTTCACGAAGGCGAGGCCGCTGTAGACCTGCTGGACCACCCCGGTCGTGCGGTTCTTGTTCATGTTGTTCGGGTTCGACGGCGTCTGGCCGAAGCCGATCGCGGTGATCGTCTGCCCGAGGAGCGCGGTGGGATTCTCGCGGCTGATCGCGTACGGCGTCTCGGTCGCCGCCTGCGTGAGGATGAGCAGGCCCAGATCCTCGGCGCGCCCCGACTCGATGTCGGCGGTGCTGCCCGGGATGATGCGCACGGCGCTCACGCGGTAGGCGTTCCGGAAGTTCCCGTCGTGCACGAGATAGAAGAGGTTGGGCGAGGCCGGCGCGTCGGAGGACATGCTCACGACGCAGTGGCGCGCGGTCAGCACGACGTGCGGCGAGATCAGCTCGGCCGTGCACGAGGCGCCGTCGCTGCGCAGCAGCCAGAACACCGACGGATCGCCGTTGTCGACCGACCCTCCGACGATGTCGCCCTCGGCGCCATCGATCTCGGGGACGGCCGCGCAGCCGGACGCCGCGAGGGCCAGAGCGCCGAGCGCCGAGAGCGCACACGTGCGCAGGGCGCCGCGCGGGCGAGGGTCGAGCGAAGTCCGGCTCGTCGATCGGCGCGGACTCTCCGGGCCCTCCCGTCCGCGCTCGTCGCGCGCTCCCGTCCCGGCCCTGCGCGCCCGCGCACTCCTTGCCCGCGCACTACATGCAAGCATCGACACTACCTCCGAGCGTTCCGCGCCTGACGGCGACGACGCGCGACCAAGCCCACCAACCCTAGCAGGAGCGCGGCCGGCGCGGCGCGCCCGTGTGCGCTCCCGAGCGGCACGCTACAGCCACCGCCGGCCGGCGGAGGCGCCGCGGGCGCCGGCTCCACGCAATAGGCCGCCGTGCGATCCTCGGTGCGCACGCACTCGAGGCCGATGGCGCAGAGCGAGTCGGTGTCGCACGAGCGCGTGCAGACGTTCTCGCCCGTGACGGGGCTGGGCAGGCACAGCTGCGAGATGCAGTCCGCATCCGCCGTGCAGGACGTCCCGAGCAGGCCGCGCATCGGCGCGCAGACGTGGGCCACGCCCGCATCGAGGCACTCGAACCCGTCCGCGCACACGTGGCCGTCGGCGGTCGACGGACCGCAGAGCTCCGAGCACCAGCTCAGCTCGCCGAGCTGCGCGCAGAACAGGTTGTGCGCGCAGTCGTCCCACCCCGGATCGAACTGGCAGAGGTCACCAGCCTGGCCGCGCGCCCCGGCCACGCAGTGATCGACGCGGCAGTGGTAGCCGCCCGCGCAGCCGGTGTCGTCCGTGCACGCGTGCGTACAGTAGCTCCGGCCCTGGTCCTCGAGGCAATCGCCGGAGGCGCAGTCGGTGTCGGCCGCGCAGATCTCGCCCAGACCGTGCCCGCCGCGCACGAGGTCGGACGAGAGGCAGCCGCCGCACTGGCCGGGCGAGGCCACGCACACCTCGCCGGCCGCGCACTCGCCCGCGTTGCCGGTGCACGGCGAGAGGCAGCGGTGCATCCCATCGCCCGGATCGATGCAGCGGAAGCTCGCGCACTCGGACGAGTGCGTGCAGCTCGCGCCCTCGGCCCGCGAGTGATCGCCTTCGATCGGCACGCAGTACCCGTTGCAGCCCGAGTCGGAGTCGCAGAACAGGCCCGGCTCGCAGCCGAAGGTGGGATGACGCGCGTCGCACTCGGCCGTGCAGATGCGGCCCGCCGTCGTGCTGCGGCACATGCCGCCGACGCAGTCCGCGTCCGTGGCGCAGCCACCGCCGAGCTGCGTGCAGATCTCGTCGACCTGCCCGTTGCAGTCGTTGTCGTGGCCGTCGCAGCGCTCGGCTCCGTCGTTGGCGCAGCCGCCGCCCTCCTCGATCGCCATGTCGATGAGGTCGAGGTAGGTGTCGATCGCCTGGTAGGCGCCGTAGCCCGAGCCGCAGGTGCCGTTACCGAACGAGACCACGCCGCCGACCGTGCGGTCCTGCGTGATGAGCGGGCCCCCCGAGTCGCCCTGGCACGTGACGGCGCCCACGTAGATGAGGTGGTTGCGGGTGTCGACGCTGCGCACCGTGCCGGTGGTGGTGTACTTGCGGCCGTAGCTGCCCGAGGGAATCTGGCCGAAGCCGGTCGCCGTGAAGGTCGTGCCGGTGAGGCCCGACGGCGACTCGCGGCGGATCGGAATCGGGGTGACGTCGCTGACGCCGGAGACGAGCACCAGCACCGCGACGTCCTGTCCGACGAGCGCGCCGCTGAGGCCACCAGGGCCGCCCTCGGTCCAGACGCCCGGGGTGGTGTAGACCGACTGCACGCGGAACACGCGACCCGCGCTGCCCGCCTGGCCCGCGTAGTCACCGATGCCGACCACGAACGCGCTCGGCGCCGAGGGGCCCGAGGCGCCCGAGTCCTGCACGCAGTGCTTGGCGGTGAGCACGACGCGCGGGTCGATGAGGGTTCCGCTGCAGAGGCCGCCGCGGCTCTGCACCCACACGACCGCCGGATCGCCGCCCGGCGTTCCGCCGACGATCGACGCGGGGGTCGAGTCGACGTCCACGTCGCCGCTCGCGGCGCAGCCGGCGGTGAGCGCGGTGAGCGCCGTGAGGACGAAAGCGAAGCGGGCGGAGTTCGTGAGTGACATGGCGGCTCTCGGAGTGATCGACGAGGAGTGCTCGCGGCGGAGGCGTCGGCGGGATCGGGCAGAGCCCGCGGACGGGAGGGGACGAGGAGGCGAGCCGAACGGTGGGCGGCGCGATGTGCAAGGCGCGAGCCGCACGATGGGGCCGGCGCGTGCGCGGAGGGAGCGCGCGCCGTCAGAGCGCGAACGATGCCCGCACCGGGCTCGTCAGCGTTTGCACGCCCCGTGCGTTCACTCACGAGCAACGGGAGGTGGCACCCGCCGGGCGATGGGCGATGATCCCTCGTCGATGACCCCGGACCCGGAGACCTGGATCAGCGCGATCTCGGCCGTCGTGTTCCTGGCGGTCGGCGTGCTGGCGGTGGTGCGCGCGCGAACGGCGCCCCTCGCCCCGCCGCTCTCGCGGATGACGGCGTCGCTCTTCGCGGCATGAGACCTTCGAGGTCCTCAAGCACGACCGGCATGCCGCGTCGAGATGAGCTACCTCGAGTCGGCGGCTGCCGCGCTCGAGACGCCGGGCGCGATCGCGCTCGTCGTGCAGTTCCTCGGGCAGTGGCGGCGGCTGCGCCCGCTCATCGTGATCGGCGCCACCTACTTCTCCGGCATCGCGCTCGTCTGCATCGCGGCGACCTTCGCACCGCGCCTGGCCTGGTTCCCGAGCGGCCCCGCGTGGGCGATCTCGATGCTCGCCGGCATCCTGCCCGAGTTCTCGTTCGTCGGCTGGCTGCTCTTCCGCCACGCACGACGCGCGTCGGCCGAGGCGCGGCGCGAACGCAGCTGCTCGTCCTCGCGTTCGCGGTGGCCGTCGGTGGCGTCTCGAGCGACCTCGTCAGCATCGCGGGCGCGAGCACCCCGCGCTTCGCGTCCTTCGCGCTGAGCGCCTCGAGATCCTGCTCGCGCTGCTCGCCCTCCGCTTCTCGTTCGTCGAGAAGATCTCCGGGCTCGTCTTCGTGAACGCGCTCGCGATCGCGTGCTTCGTCGTGCTCGCGACGTCGCTCGCCGTCGCGTGGCTCGAGACCAGCGTCGAGCTGCTGATGGTCGTGCTGCTCGCGATCCTCGTGGCGGCCATGGCGACCCGAGGGTCGCATCGTGGGCGCGCTCTCTCGAGGAGCGAGCGTGGCCCGCTACCTCGTCACGCTGGGGCACTTCTCGGCCCAGATGGCCCACGATCTGAAGAACCCACTCGTGGCGATCCGCGGCGCCGCGTGTTCCTGGTCGAGGAAAAGGCGCGGGGCGGATCGCTCGACGAGCACGCTGCCTCGCGGAGCTGATCCTCGAGCAGACGGATCGACTGGCGCGGGTCGTGAGCGACTACCAGCGCATCGGGCGCGCCGAAGTGGCGCGCGCCCCCACCTCGATCGCCACGCTGGCCGAGGAGATCGTGGCGCGCGCGCCGCGCGCAGCGACGTCGCGATCGTCGTGCGCGTCGCAGAGGACGTCGGATCGCCGGAGCTCGATCGCGACCTGATCGCCGGCGCGCTGGAGAACCTCGCGAAGAACGCCGCCGAGGCCAAGAGCAAGACCGTCGAGATCGGCGCCGCGCGCCGCGGCAAAGGGCGGCTGAGCCTGTGGGTGAAAGACGACGGCGCCGGCATGGATGCGCGCGTCCGCGAGCGGGCCTTCGACGAGTTCTACACGACAAAGGCGACTTTAACTGGCTGTTTGCGTTCGTGGGCCGGGTCGCCGAGGCCCACGGCGGCCGCGCGAGCGTTTTGTTCGAGGTGGGCGCCGGCACCCGCGTCGAGATGGACCTGCCGGTATGACGCGATGACGTGAGGAAGTTCCCTGCCGCGGTGCTGGCGATCGGGGCGTGGCGGCGGTCACCGTATCGCGCCTTCCGCGGGCGCGACGGAGCGAGGCGCAGAGCTTATGTGGTCCCACGCTGTTTTCTCGGCGGCGACGTGATCTTCGACGACCCGATCGACTACGCGCTCCGGCAGATGCACCGCTCGCGCGACGACGCGAGCGCGTACGCGTCGCTCTTCGAGGAGCTGCGGCTCGACGACGCCGACCTGACGGTCGTGAACCTCGAGACGCCTGGGTCGGCGAGCACGTGCGCGCGCGCGAGGACAGCTACGACGTCCCGGTCTTCGCCGCGCCTCCGGCGTTCCTCGAGGCGCTGGGCCGCGCCGGCGTGGACGTCGTGACGGTGGCCAACAACCACGCCTACGATCAAGGCGTCACCGGCCTCGCCGAGACGCTCGCCCAGGCTCGGAGCGCGGGCGTCGCGACCGTCGGCGCCGGCACCGACCGCGCGCACGCCTACGCGCCGCTCGTGCGCGAGGTGCATGGGCTGCGGATCGCGATCGTCGCCGCGACCGAGGGCGTGAACCTCGCCGCGCGCGCCGGCGAGCCGTCATCGCCCCGCGTCGCGTCGTTCGACGAGGCCGCCCTCGCCCGCGCCGTCGAAGACGCTCGCGCGGGATCGGCGCTGACGGTCGTGGCGCTGCACTTCACCGAGGCCGGCTACGAGAGCGCGCTCCCGACCGACGAGATCCGCCTGGTGCGCCCGCGCGGCGGAGGCCGGCGCGGATCTCGTCGTCGCGCACGGCCCCCACGTGCCCGGCCCCGAGCAGACGCTGCGGACGAGCGACGGGCGCGACGTCGTCGTGCTGACCTCGCTCGGAAACCTCGTGGCCGCGATGCGCGCCGACCACGACGAGCGGGGCGAAGCGGGCTCTCGGTCCGCGACGCGGTCCTCGCACGCGTCCGGACACGCCGCGCTCCCTCCGGCCGCCTCGAGGTCTCGGCGGTCGAGGCGCGTCCCTTCTACATCGACGTCTCGAGCCGCGCCGTCAGCGGCGAGGACGCTCTTCGTGCGACCGCTCTCGATCGCCGCCGAGATCGCGCGCGCGACCGACGCCGGCTGTGGCCGCGCTTGCGCCGAGCGAGCCCGCGAGCTGGCGGCCCGACGAGATCGGATCGCGACGCTCTTCGGAGAGACGGGCGCGCCGCAGCTCGTCGTGGCCGCGCCGGCGCACTCCTCGGGAGCCGCGGCGAGCGAGGACGCGGCGAAGGGCCCCTGCCGACCGGGTGGATCTCGGCCTCGTCTTCGCGCCGGCCAGCGCGCGCGGGAGCCACGACGGCGGCGCCGCGCGGGCGCTCGCCGCGCGCCTCCGGCCGACCATCGGCTACGCGTCACGGTCGTCGCATCCGCGCCCGGCGAGTCTCGGGCGCTCGCCGCGCGGCACCGCGCCCGCGGCCTCGTCTCCGTGCTCGGGCCCTCGCGGGGCGCGCTTCGATCTCCACCGTCGGCGACGTCGACGACGACGCGCGCGTCGAGATCTTCGTCGCGCCCGACGAGCGCGCGCGGACGGCTACTGAACCGTGATCGCGTCCGACGCCGGCGAGAGCTGGCCGAAGCGGTCCACCCACGCGAGGCGCGCGACGAGCGGCGGGTCGGGCGGGCTCGTCCATCCCGGCGCCGCCGTCGGACAGGCGCCTCCTGGATCGGTGTAGACGACCATCTCCGTCTGCCCGACCGTCGCGCGCATCCATGCGGCCGGGGCGGCGTCGGTGTTCCACGTCACGAGCGCGGCCACGACGCCTTCGGGGACGGGGAACTCGAGATCGGCGCGCACCTCGATGCGCTGGCCCGACGAGCCCAGGCCGCTCGCGGCCACGCGCCGCATCTGCCGGACGGCCGGGCGCACCGGCGCCGCGGGCGGCGCGCCGGCGCCCAGGGTCAGCGTCGCATCGGGCCCGAGACCATGCAGCGTCCAGAGGCCCCGACGCACCTGGGCATCGAAGGGGACGCGGAACAGACCGGGCGCGATCGCGACCGGCGTGAGCGTGACCGAGGTGCGGCGCCCGCGCGTGACCGTGATCGCCGGAAGCGCGGCGTCGGTGAGCGAGCCGCCCGACGCCGGATCGAGCGCGACGACGAGCCCTCCGCCCGTGCGCGGGAACGTGGTGCTCAGCGTCGTGAGCGAGCGCGCCGCCCACCCACACTGCGCGGCCACGCCGAGCGAGAGCGAGCAAGCGAGCGTGAGGACGACCACGACGAGCACCGAAGTGCGGAGAGCACGCATGGCCGAAGGGTCCCTCCGCGAACCGGCACGAGGCAAGCGCGACGTTCGGGGCGGGCGGTGCGGCTCCTGCGGCGCGAACGCCCACCGGCAATTGTGCGGCGACGCCCTCGCGCGAGTCGATCGGCATGGCTACGATGCGATCGATGTTCGAGCCCTTCGCCCGGATCGGGGATGGCGTCCTCCGAACGCAGCTGCGCCTCGGCGGCTTTCGCAGTCGTTTCGTGGAGACGCGCGCCGGCCAGATGCACGCGCTCGTGGCGAGCGGCCACGGCGATCTGCCGCCCTTCGTGCTCCTGCACGGCTTCGCCGCAGCCTCCCACTACTACGGGGGCGTCGCCTCGCGCATGCTCCCGCTGGTGCGCCAGGTCCTGGCGCCGGACCTGCCGGGCCACGGCAAGAGCGCCGGCGATGCGAGCGTGATCGACTGGTCGACGCTCGAGGACGGCCTGCTCGACACGCTCGATCACCTGATCGATCGACCCGCCATCGTGTTCGGCAACTCGCTCGGCGGCGCGGCAGCCGTTCGCTACGCGGCGCGGCGACCGCAGAACGTGCGGGGCCTGTTCCTGGTCGCCCCGGGCGGCGCGCCGATGGACGACGCGACCTTCCGCTCCTTCCTCGCGCGCTTCGCGCTCGACGACCACGACGACGCGCTCGACTTCGTCGATCGTCTCTTCGCGACGCCGCCGCCCTATCGGCACTTGCTCGCGTGGGGGACGCGCCAGCAGTTCCGGCGCCCGACGATGCGCGCGCTGATGGAGCGCGGCCTCGCGATCGATCTCTTGACGCCGTCCGAGCTGCGCACGCTCTCGATGCCCACCCACGTCGTGTGGGGCGGCGCCGATCGCGTGCTCTTGCCCTCGCACCTCTCGTTCTTCCGCGAGCACCTGCCGAGCCACGCCACGCTCGACGTCGTCCCGCGCTTCGGGCACACGCCTCACATGGACCACCCCGAGGCGCTCCACACGATGCTCGTGGGCTTCGCGCGCGAGGCCGCGCCCAAGCGCTCGACGCCGGGAACCGTCCCGGCCGGCTCGCGATCGACGCCGCCGCCCGGCGCGTGACGGAGGGCTCGCTGACGGGCGCCTGGCCGACTACTGCACGGGGACGACGCTGAGGCGGAGCGACCCCATCGTGCGGGGCACGTCACCTTGCGAGCGGAGCTCGAGCGCGAAGTCGCCGCCGGTGGCGAGCTGCGAGGCCGTCACGTCGGCGACGCCGATCAGCTCGTCGGAGCCGACGTCGTCGTCGTAGACCGAGAAGCGGATCGGGAAGTCCTCGGCGTGGTAGGCGCCGGGCAGCCAGTGGTCGAGCGCGATCTCGTGCTGGTCGGCGCTGGCCGTGGTGCGCTCGATCTCGCGCTGCCCGGGGACGCTGGCGACGACCACGTAGGGGTCCGGCTCGCTGCCGATCATGTCCCACGCGCTGCCGCCGGCGCTGGCGGTCGCGACCGTGAGGCCCGTGAGGTGGACGCGCACGGGGCGCGAGCTCGCGGTGCTCGACGGGCTCGTCGTGGTGCTCGAGCTGGCGGTCGTGCTGGTGGACACGCTCGTGCCACTGCTCGTGCCGGTGGCGACCGTGGTCGCGGCCGTGTCGGGCGGCGGCGGGCAGACGCGGACGCGGCCCGTCGACGAGAGCGTCGCGTCCGCGTGCGGCGTGACGAGCAGCAGCGTCGGACAGCCGAGGGCCGGGACGAGCGCGTGCTGGGCCTGGTGCGGCGTCGTGAGCTCGAAGACGCGGGTGCCGGTGGGAGTCGCCGCCGTCCCGCCCTGGAGCACGGTGTCGTAGAAGCGCTCGAAGTCGGCCTGGCAGACCGCATCGACGTACACCGCACCGCCCTCCTCGAGCTCCATCTCGAAGCGCTGGTTGCCGTGCGAGGTGTCGATCGGCCCGATCACGTCGAGGCCCCCGGGGAACACGCTCAGACGCTGGTTCACCGACCAGGCGGAGATCCCGGTCTCGGCGCCGTACGGGCGCACGGGGACCTGGCCGCGCTCGAGCGCGCCGACCATGAAGTCCATCTGCTGGCTGTCCATCGCGTACGTGACGGTCATCCCGCTCGCGAAGCGATCGTGCAGGCGCTGACTCCCCTCGTCGGTCACCTGTTGGCGAGCGCGATCGTCGGCGCTGCTCCCCGTCATCGAGAGGAGCCCGCCGAGCACGCCGGAGAACGCGCCCGTCGCGTGCGCCTGGACGAGCCCGCGAGGCTCCACGTGCGCCTGCAGCGCGTGGGCGGGATCGTCGGTGAGCGGCCGCATCCAGATCGTGACGATGCGCGCGTTGTGGTCGTACGCGATCTCCATCCGCGCCGTGAACGACGCCGTCGCATCGAAGCGCAGGTACTGCTGGACGCGGAAGCCCATCGACTCCCGATCGACCCAGGTCCACCCCGTGCCGCCGATCGCCAGGTCGAGCACGCCATCGTGCGAGCGTGAGCTGCAGTCGCGGACCCACCAGCGGCCGACCGTCGGATCGAGGCCCGACTCGGGCCCCGCGTGGCCGCCCTCGCCCGGCAGCCCGATGAACGTGCCCCGAAGCGCGTCGCAGATTCGCGGCGCGACGACGTCGGCCATCATCGTCTCCATGTCGTCGCCGGCGCCCGAGCCGGTCGAGGACGAGTCACCGCCGCTGGTGGACGACGATCCGCTCCCCTCGCCTCCCTGCTGGACCACCGGCGAGGGCGCACAACCTGCGCCCAGTGCCCCCAGTGTCATCGCCCCGCAGATCCCGACCCACGCCCCGAATGTCCGCCCGCGCATGGAAGCCCTCATACCGCAGACAGACCTACGCGCGAAGAGGGGCGTTCTCTTCCCCGGAAACGCGAGAGCCGAGGCGGATGCGATCTCCGAGCGCGTGCGAGCGGGGCTCGCTCATCCGAGGTGCGTGCAACGGTTGCCGATGCACTGGTTGCCCTCGCCGGCGCAGCAGTCGCCGTCGCTCGCGCAGGCCTCGCCCTCGTGCGAGCACTCGACGATCTCCGGCGGCACGCACATCGGGCCGGAGCCGGTGTCGCGGCAGAACCCGCTGCAGCACTCGCCGCTGGTCGCGCACGAGAGGCCATCCATGTGGCAGGGCTCCTGCGTCCAGAAGGCCGCCATGTTGTGATCGGCGACGTTCTGCTGCGGCAGCCAGTAGGGCGCGAAGCTCGGGTCGCTCCCCGGCGTCGGTGACGAGCGCACGGCGGCGACCCATAGCTGCCGGCGGCCCGTTCCCGCGGTGCCGACCTGCGGGTTGCCGTAGTCGCGCGTCGAGAAGAACGCGAGCCAGAAGTACCCGCCTTCGTCGAACGGAGAGAACGTCGGGTAGAACGAGGTGGAGCCGCCACCGTTGAGGTGCTCGAGCGCGTAGCTCGTCGCGCCGTCGCGCGAGACCATCTCGACGCGCGCCGGCTGCAGGTCCTGCGGGAAGCGCCCCGGATCCAGGTACGAGCGGCTGTGCTGGCCGTGCTGGAACGCGATGTACGCCGAATTCGGCGACCACGAGGGGCGCGCGATCACGGCGGGCGAGGTGGCGGCGAGGATCGTGCGCGGCGCGCCGAACGTGTCGGGCGCGGTGACGTCGATGACGCCGAGGTCTCCGTGCGTGAAGTCGACCGCCCAGCCGCCGTTCGTGCTCGTCACGAACGCGATCTGCGTGCCGTCCGGCGACCACTCGGGGTGCGCCGCCTGCGCCGTCGGCAGGCTCGAGGGGATCGTCGCGCCGGTGTTGCCGTCGATCAGGAAGAGCTGGTTGCCCGCGCTCGCGACGAGGCGCTGGTTGTCGGGGCTGAAGCTCGCGGTGAGGAAGCTGACGACGCCCGGCGAGACGATCATCGGCGGCGGGCTCGACGTGGTGTCGCCCGTGAGGTCGAAGATCGCGCTCGTGTCGCCGCCGTCCCAGAGCTCGGCGGCCATGCGGCGGCCATCGCGGCTGATCGCGTGGCAGGCCACGCACTGCCGGCCGTCGCGCGAGCGCACCGGCGGGTTGGGCATGAAGTCGGTCAGGCCGCTGCCGTCGCCGTTGATGCGCTGGATCCGGCCGCGCCCGAGATCCCAGTAGTAGATGGCGCCGCGGATCGTCGCGTCGGCGAAGCGGATCGTCGCCGGCTGGCCGCGGATGACCGTGTCGGTGGCCGACTCCCAGCGGTCGACCGCGACGGTGATGGCCGCCTCCGGCATCGCCTCGGCCGCGGCGCGCCACGCGTCGCGCGTGACGGGCCAGTGGTAGCCGAAGCCACCGCCCGAGTTCACGACGTAGCCGCGGATCGTCACGCCCGGGCCCTCGAGGCGGACCTGGTAGAGGTCGTTCGCCGCGCCGCCCGACCACTGCACGTCGGCCGGGTACACGTTCTGCGGCATCTCGGCGCCATCGAGCGGATAGAGGAGCGCTGCCGCGCGCGCGGGATCGTCCACCGGCGTGACGCCGGGGCCGAAGTGGCTCGCGGCGTCGGGTGGCGTGCCGGTGTCGACCACGTTGCGCTCGATGGCGACGGTCACGGTGGCCGTGGCCATGCGGCTCGATGCGCTCACGGTGACGGTGATGGTGCCCGGCACGACCCCGCCCGCGGTGACGACGCCCGTCGTGCGATCGACCGAGGCGATCACCGGTCCGTCACCCGACCAGACGCCGTTCGTCAGCTCGCTCGTCGTCCCGTCGTCGTACTCGGCGATCACCGCGAGGTCGACGGTCGGCATCGCGCCGTCGACGGCCGTCAGCGTCGCGCTCGCCGGCTCGACGTGGATGGACGTGAGCGCGCGCAGGTGGGCGTCGTCGCCCGGGCCTCCGTCGCGGCCGACACCGACGTCGAAGCCGTTGCCGTCGAGCGCGAGACGACACGCGCCGTCGACGCACACCTGGTTGGAGGCGCAGTCCTGCATCGACCGGCACGAGCGCCCCGGCGGCGCGCCCCCGTCGCAGGCTGCCGAGACGAACGCGCACCCGATCGCGAAGACGAGCAGCCAGCGACGCATCCGATGACTGTACCGGAGGCCTTTCCCGCGTGCGCGCCGATCGGAGCGCCCTGCCCGAACGACTCGGAAAAATGCGCCCAGGGCGGGCGCGCGATAGGCTCGGCCGATGAGCGGCCTGGTCGCCCTCCGAGGCAAGCGCGATCACGACGGGCGAGGCCGCACTGCGCGCTTCCTTCCGACGTCGCGTGCCGACATGGAGGCCCGCGGCTGGGACGCGCTCGACGTGCTGCTCGTCAACGGCGATGCGTACGTCGATCACCCTGCCTTCGGCGCCGCGCTCATCGGCCGCTTCCTCGAGGCGCGCGGCTACCGCGTCGGCATCGTCAGCCAGCCGCGCTGGGATCGCCCGGACGACGTCCTCGCGATGGGCGCGCCGCGCCTCTTCGTGGGCATCACCGCCGGC
>JBGALT010000131.1:0-22052 GCA_044223665.1 Sandaracinaceae bacterium
GTGGTGCGCCAGCCGAGCTGCGGCAGCGCTCGATCGCCACGGCGTGCTCCCGAGACAGCGCGCCGCGCTGCGGCGCCGATGTCGCTGGGCGGCGGGCTTCGCCCGCGCTGTTCGACTACGTTCCAGAATCGTCGCGGCGCCCTGGCGACGCCGCTCCGGTCAGTCGGTCGCGGGGGGCGGGTTGCTGGTGGGCGGCGGCGGATTGCTGGGTGGCGGCGGCGGCAAGGAGACGCGGTTGCGTCCCTCCTTCTTCGCGACGTAGACGGCGCGATCGGCCCGCTGCACCACGGTGGCGGCGTCTTCGCCTTCTTCGAGCTGCGCGACGCCGATGCTGACCGAGAGGTGGCCGAGTGGCTGGCCGGCGCTCCACGGCGCGTCGATGGCGAGGACGGCGTCGCGGAGCTTCTCGCCGACCTTCTGCGCGTCCGCCTCGGTGGTGCGCGACAGGATCACCACGAACTCCTCGCCGCCGAAGCGGGCGACCATGTCGACCTCGCGCAGCGAGCTCCGCAGCACGCGGCTCACCTCGACGAGCGCCTCGTCGCCCGCAGCGTGGCCCTCGCGATCGTTCAGCTTCTTGAAGTGGTCGACGTCGATGACCATCACGCTGAGCGGGTGGCCGTAGCGGCGGCTCTCGGCCATCTCGCGCGCCAGGCGCTCCTTGAACGAGCGGCGGTTGGGGAGCGTCGTCAGCTCGTCGTGGGTCGAGAGCTCTTCCAGCCTGGCGAACAGGCGCGCGTTCTCGATCGCGAGCGCGGCCTGATCGGCCAGCGCCGAGACGAGGCGCGACTCCGTCTCCGAGATCCGATCGCTCGGCGGGCGCGTGAGCGCGAGCAAGCCGATCATCCGGCCGCCGGCGCGGATCGGCACCGACATGAACGAGCCGGTGCGCGCGACCTCGCCCCAGAACGCGAGGTAGCCCGGCGCCTGGTCCACGTCGGAGACGAGCACGGACTTGCCCGTCCGCAGGGCCTCGCCGGTGATGCCCTCGCCGGGCTCGACCTGGCGCCCGAGCAGCTTCTCGGGAGACTCGAAGCCCCACGCCGCCCGGATCGTGAAATTGCCGGACTCGTCGTCGAGCAGGATCGCGACTTCGCGGAAGCGCAGCACGCCGCCGAGCCGGCTCGCCAAGAGCTGCAGCACGGCGGCGAGGTCGTGGGTCTTGCTGCTCTCGCGCAGCACGTCGAAGAGCATCTGCCGCTCGCGCAGGCGCTGCTCGAGCTCGCTCGTCACGCGCGTCAGGTCCTGGGACAAGACCAGCTCACGCGTGCTCTGGTCCGGCGACGAGCGGCTCGCCTCGCCGCGGTCGAGCGTGACCGTGCGCAAGAGCCGGTTGATCGCCGAGGTCACGCGGTCGAGCTCGGCGTCGTCGACGCTGTCCTGCTCGAGCGGCAGCGCGGTGGTCGAGCGCTCGGCCGCGCGCTGCTCGATGAGCTCGGCGACGCGCGAGAGCCTCCGCGCGAAGACGCGACGGACCACGACGAACGCAGCGATGCCCGACGAGAGGGCGGCCGCCAGCACGCCGAGCAGCGCGCGGGGATCGGTCACGCCGGCCGCGACGAGCGCGAGCGCGACGAGCGTCCCGACGAGGACGCCCCAGACGAGCGCGGCCACCCCGACGCGGCTCGCCACGCGGCTGCCGACCGACATCTCGGGCGGCGACACGGCGGCCATCCTCGCCGAGATCCGGCGAGCGGTCGGCGTCGGGTCGCGGCGGCCGGAGCCGGGCCGCTGAGAGGGCGTGGACGATGAAGGCACGAGGGCCGGCGGGGAAAGAAGGGGAGGGGCCAAGAGAAGGGCGAAAACGTCATGATGCCGCTTCGGCGGACAACATGCACCTCGCGGCTTCTACGCCCGGGCGCGGGCGCCTGTTCCCGGGGTCGGATCCGAGGCGCACGTCGCGGCCGTGATCGGGGGTCGGCTCGCTCGGACGCAGCACCGAGGCGGGGATCGCAGCGCATCGCCGCGGGGCCGCGCCGCCGTTCCCGATGGGGATTGACAGACCGGCGCGATGAGAAATACTCGCGGCCCTTCCGGAACTCGGCGACGTAGCTCAGTTGGTTAGAGCGGGCGTTTCATACGCGCTAGGTCAGTGGTTCAACTCCACTCGTCGCCACTCCTTCGCTTCCCGAGATCGCGGTCTCCGAGCCGAGATCGGGCCCTTCCCCTGCCGCCGGGGCTTCCCCGCGCGCCGGGGCCCGCGAACGAGCCGCTTGCCCCGTGACTCGCGCCCGCATCGCTCCTCTGCTCCTGCTCGTGCTGCTCGGGGCCGGCGCGGTGGGGCTCGCGCTCGCGGCGCGCCAGACGGGGCAGGTGGTCGAAGAGCAGCGCGCGGAGCGAGCCGCGCTCGGCGACGCCTCGGCGCCTCTCGATGCGGGGCCCTCGGGGGCGCGTGACGCCGCGATCGCGCCGCGGCCGGTGGCGCCGGACGACCCCTACGCGTGCGTGCTGCCGGCGATCGAGATCCCACAGGACCCGCGCTGTGCTGCGGGCGAGCCGTACCCGGGCTGCCGCTGGCAGCTGCCGGACGACGCGGCCGCGGCCGGCCTCTACGTCGTCTGGCGCAGCACGACCCCCGATCATCGCTGGGCGCGGCCCGGTCTGGTCACGCTCGTGATGGCGGCCGCCCGCGAGTACCAAAGGAGATGGCCTGGAGAGCATCTGACGATCGGCGATCTCGATGCCGCTGGCCCCCGTCACCAGACCCACGACCGCGGCGTCGACGTCGACCTCTACCTCGAGCACGCGATGCTCGACGTGAACGCCGGGCCCCGCCAGTACCTCGACAACTACGCGGGCCGCCCCGCGGCGGAGGTCGCCGATCTGCGGGCCCGCGTGACCGACCTCGCGCACATCCTCGCGACCTGCAGCGGAGGACGCCTGCGCATCTACTACAACGACCCCGAGGTGCTGCGGCCCTTCCTGGCCTGGTTCGACGCCCACGGCTTCGTGAGCGACGTCGGGCCTGCGATGACCATGCACAACCGCCTGCACCGCTTCCACTTCCACATGACGGTGCCGGAAGATCTGCCGCCGCTGGGCGTAGGTGCAGGCGCCCCGTGACGAAGAGGGCAGAAACCAAGTAGCGTCTCGCGCGTCTGACAGGTCTCGAGCGGCTGAACCCAAGCGCTTGCGTGCATATGTCGAGGAGCTCATGAACCGACGATCGAAGGTCTCCGTCCTCGCGGCTCTCCTTGTTCTCCCGGTGGCCTGGATGTTCCCCGGCGGTAGCTCCGCCCAGAGCCCGACGCTCGAGGAAGGCGCCCACGTCGGCTACGAGATCGCGCTCTCCGGCTCGCTCGCGTCGGAGCGCGGCGCGAGCCTCGTGCTCACCGGCGTCGCCTACGAGGTCGAGGGGCTCGCGACGCTGCGGCCCACGGCGGGTCTCGAGATCGAGGCGACGCTGAGCGCGTACCAGGAGGACGGCGGCACGACCGAGCTCGGATCGACCCACGTCCGGAGCGCGGCCGGCGGCACCTTCGATCTCGCTCTGCCCGTCCCCGAGAGCACGCTCTCCTCGCCCTGGGTCGTGCTCCGCGTGCACCGCGTCGGGCAGCCGGGGCGCACGTTCCAGTACCCCATCTCGCAGCTCGCGAGCCGCACCGGCTCGCTCTTGACGGATCGCCAGCGCTACGAGCCGGGCGAGACGATGCACGTGCTCGCGCTGGTGCGGGGCGCGCGGGATCGCGCGCCGGTGGCGCAGCGCGCCCTGCGCCTCGAGGTGATCGATCCGCGCGGCGCGACGCTGGTCGAGCGCGAGCTCTCGACGGGCGCCTCGGGCGCCATCTCCACCGACGTGGAGCTGCTCGACTCGGCGATGCCGGGCACCTACCAGATCCGGCTCGCCTTCGATCCGGCCGTCGCGCCGGTCGTGCGGAACGTCGACGTCGTCCAGCGCACGACCGATCGCGTCGCCGCCTCGGTCACGCTGGATCAGGACGTGGTCGGCCCCGGTGAGCACCTCACCGGGCGCGTGCGCGTGACGACGCCCTCGGGCGCGCCGATCCGTGGCGCCCAGGTCGAGCTCCACGTCGGCCGCGGCTCGGGCGAGATCTCCGAGCTCGTCACCGATGCGGCCGGCGTCGCGCGCATCGACACGACGGCGCCGACGTTCCTCAGCGGCGAGGTGTCGGTGCAGTCGGCCTGGGCGCGCGTCACGCATCCGGCGTACGGAACGATCACGGCGAGCGCGTCCTACACGCTGTCGCGGACGCGCTGGCTCGTCTCGGCGGTCGCCGAGGCCGGCGGCCTCGTCCCCGAGGTGGACTCTCAGCTCTATCTCACGGTGAACGACCCGCGCGGCCGGCCCATCACGGCGGGCGCGACGCTCGACGTCACCGGCCTCGGGCTCGCGGGCGGGCGCCAGCATCTCACCGTCGACGCGCACGGCGTCGCCATCGCCACCGTGCGTCTTCCGCGCGGCGCGGCGGCGCGCCTGTCGGGCGGCTCGTGCGCCGGCCAGGGCGTCTCGACCACCTTCGACGTCGAGGTCGGGACCACGCCGCCCATCAGCGCGAGCATCTGCGCACGCGTCGCGCTCGACGCACAGGTCCTGCCGCGGGTCCGCACCCCGATCGCCGCGCCCGGGGCGCGCCTCGACGTCGACGTGCTCCGCCGGCCCTCCGCCAGCGGCCGCGGCGTGCTGCTCGAGGTGATCTACGGCTCGCGCGCGGTCGCCTCCACGTGGGTCGCGGGCGGCGCGCAGAGCGCTCAGATCGCGCTCCCCGCGGGCCTGCAGGGCGTCATGTCGATTCGTGCGCGGCCCCTCTCGGCCGCCGATGCCCGGGCGGCCGTGGACCAGCCCGGCGCGACGTTCTACGGCGTCGGCGCGTCGGCGGCGGTGCTCGTCCGCCCGAGCGATGCATTCTCGCTCTCGCTCACGCCGGACCGGCCGCTCCACGCCGTCCGCGAGCACGCCCAGGTCGCGATCGCGACGAGCGCCACGCCCACGCGCTCGTGGGTCACCCTCGTGGCGCGCGACGAGGCGCAGCTCGCCGGCGAGCCCGACTATGCGGTCGAGTGGATCCTCGGCGAGCTCCGCGAAGCGGTACGGGCCGGAGGCGGCGCGGGGCACGATCGCTTCGTGCGCGCGGCGCTCGCAGCGGGCGTCTCCCCGGACGAGCCCGAGAGCCGCGCCCCGCCGCTCGTGTCCGAGCCCTGGGACGACGGAAGCCGCTACTACGGCGCCGGTGAAGGCATCCTGCGAGACCCCATCGCGCAACGCGAAGAGCTCGTGCGCCGTGGGATCGGACAGGTGATGACCGTGCTCGAGGGGATCGTGGAGCGCCTCGCGAGCGATCAGGCGTACCGCGACGAGGTCACGCGCACGAGCGGCCGCCGCGTCGACTTCTCGCCCGACGTCATCGAGTGGCTCGTGACGCAGGGCTACGTGTCGCCCGAGGCGGTCACCACGCTCGGCGGCCAGCGCATGACGGCCCTGATGATCACGCAGGCCGATCCGAGCTTCACCTTCGACAACGCCGCGCGTCGCGTCGCGCGGGCGCGTCTCGTGCGGCTCCTGGTCGCGCTCAGCGCGCTCACGAACGCCGACGACGCGTCGGCCCTGCGCGCGTCGGCAGGCGCGCCGCCCGATCGCTGGCTCTCGCTCTTGGTGCAGCTCGGCGTGCTGGAGCCGGATGCGCTGGTCGATCCCTGGGGGCACGCGTTCGTCCTGCGCCGCGTGACGGGGCGCCATCCGGCGGTGGTCGTCAGCGAGCGCGCGCTCGAGTGGGAGCTCAGCTCGGCCGGGCCCGACGGAGTGCCGGGCAACGGCGACGACGTGCGCGATCCGTTCGGGCGCGTGGTGCCGCGCGGCACGCCCTACGCCGTGGTCTCGGGTGAGGACGCGCTGATGGTGCAGCTGTCGCAGATCGCGCCCGGCGAGCAGGTGCTCGCCGCGATGGCCACGGCCTACCAGCGCCTCGGGCTCGCGGCCCAGGAAGAGATGCGCGGCGGCGTGGTGACGGCGACGACGAGCGAGGCCACGATGATGCCGATGGCGCCGCCGCCCGTGGCGGCCGCCGAGGCGATGGACTACGGCGGCGGGGAAGGCTACGGCATGGGCGGCCTCGCGTTCGCCGACGCGGAGCTCGCCGAAGCGCAGTCGGTGGCTCCCTCGCGCGCCCGCGCGTCGCGTGCCGACGACGGCGCGTATCCGACCGAGGAGCCCGCGCCCGACGAGGACGAGGACCGCATTCCCGACGCCGTCGACGTGATGCCGATGGCCAGCGGGCTCATCCGCGAGGACTTTCCGGCCACGCTCTTCTACGTCGGCGAGGTCGAGCTCGACGGTAGTGGCCACGCGACCATCGACGTGCCGCTCGCCGACGCGATCACGACCTATCGGCTCGAGGCCATCGCCTGGACGCAGTCCGGCTGGATCACGTCGAGCCGCGGATCGGTACGCGTCGATCAGACCGCGACCGTCGATGCACCCGTGCCCGAGGCGGCCACCGTGGGCGATCACATCCGGATCCCGGTGCGCTTGCAGAACCGTACGGACGCGCCGGTCCGCGCGCGCATCGCGCTCGCGGTCGAAGGAGCCTTCACGGTCGACGTCGGCACCACCGGCGTCCTCGAGGCAGGGCCCCACGACGCGGCCGAGCAGATCGTCGACGTGACGCTGACCGGGGCGGGGGAGGGCGCGCTCGTCGTGCGGGCCTCCACCGAGGACGGCGCGGCGCTCGACGCGGTGCGCCGGCCCATGCACGTGTTCGACGACGCGCGCCTCGTGCGCCAGCACCTCGAGGCGCTGGTCGAGAACGACGCGACCGTCGCGCTCACGCTCCCGGCGAGCGCGATGGCGCGGGGCCCGGCGGACCTCCGCCTCTCGGTGGCGGGCGCGATCTTCGGCGACCCGTCGGGGCTCGCGCGCGACGACCCGTTCTGGGGCGGCTTCGCGTACGCGATGGATCGGGAGGCGCTGCCCGACGCGCTCGCCGAGCAGCTCGCCCAGTGGATGCACTACCAGGACGACTACGGCGTGCCCGCCGATCAGTACTTCGCGGGGCGCGACGTGCTGCAGCTCGCGCTCGCGCTCGGAGCGCTCTACGGCGATGCGCACCTCGACGGGCAGTCGCTGGACGGCGCGCTGCGCGCGATCGCGGTGCAGTTTCCCGATGCGGCGAGCTCGGAGCGCTCGCCCTACTACGGCTACGGCCCGCGGCAGCCGGCCAGCATGGTGCTGCTCGCGCTGGCGCCGGCGGCGCGCTCGAGCGCGCTTCCCGAGCGGCGGGAGTCGCTCGATCGCGTGCTGACCTTGCTGCGCCGCGCGGTGAGCGACGAAGGCGCCGAGGCCGTCGACGCGCCCGAGACCTGGGTCCGCGTGGCGGCGGCGCTCGCGCTGACGCGCCGCGCGGGCGACGACGACGCGCGCGCGAGCGAGATGCTCCGCCGCGCCGAGCGCTCGGTCGTGACGGTCGGCGACATCGCCTGGCTCGAGCCCGACACCGAGGACGGCTCGGCGGAGCCGCGCGTGGCGCCCACCTCGCTGCTCGCGCTCGCTCGAATCGCGAGTGGCAACCGCGCCGCCGCGATGCCGCTCGTGCGCAGCCTCGCCCAGGTCTCGCGTGGCGCGCTCCACTGGCCGATCGTCGGGCGCGCGCTCGCGAGCGCCGCCGCATCGCTGCTCACCACCGGGACCGGCACCGGGCCGATCGCGATCACGATCGACGGAGCGCCGGTGGAGCTGACGACGGAGAACGGCGTCGCGACGGCCTCGCTCGAGGGCGCCTCCCGCCCGGGCGCGCACGTGCTCCGCTTCGCCCTGCCAGCCGGCGCCCTGGCGATGCTGCGGCTCGAGGTTCGCTACGGCATGCCGTGGGACGTCGAGCCCGAGCGGCCGGCGCCGGTGGAGATCGAGTGGTCGGGCACCACCGGCGCGCGGGACACGCGCTCCGGCATGTCGCTCACGCTCCAGAACCGCGGCACGCGCGTGCTCTCGAGGCCCACCGTCGACATCGAGATGCCTGCCGGGACCGAGCTCGACGAGCCCACGCGCGACGCGATGTCGGCGCTGCTCGCCGAGCCGCCGACCATCGAAGGGACGACGTGGCACCTGGTGCTCCGACCCATTCCGCCCGCGGGCGTGACGCGGATTCCCGTGCGCGCGCGCTGGTCGCTCGCAGGCTCGCTCCGTGGGCTCGGCGTCAGCTTCGTCGACGAGGCGGGCCCGAGCATCGAGGGCCTGCACCCCACGGCGGTCCTTCCCTCGCGCGGCGTGGAGATCGCCGATCGCGGGCCGGAGGCCTCCGCCGAGCCGCCCTCGGTCGCGGAGGTCCCGAGACCCCCGCCGCCTCCCCCCATCCTGCGCCCGCTCGCGGAGGACGTCCGATGAGCTCCTCGCTTCGCACCCTCTCTCTCGCTTCTCTCCTCGCCGTCGGGCTCGTCACGGCGATCGCGGCTCCCTCGCGCGCGCACGCGCAGGCCTCCGGGCACGTCGCGCTGCGTGGTGAGGTCCACGGCGTCGAGCTCTCGCTCGAAGGCGGCATGCGCGCGACGCGCGGCGGCACCCTGCGCTGGCTGACGACGACCTACGAGGTCGTGGGCCTGAGCGACCTGCGTCTGGCGTCGCACGCCGAGATCCAGATCACGACCCAGCTCGATCCGACGGCGCCGCCCAGCGTCTTCCAGACCGACGCGCACGGTCGCGTCGCGGTCGACGTGCCGATCCCGATCGACGCGCCGGAGTCGTTCGGCGTCGTCATCCGCGTGGTCAGCGGGCCGGCGCAGCGTCGCTTCGAGCTCACGGTGCAGACCCAGAGCCCGCGCGATCTGCGCTTCTGGGTCGCGCGCCCGGCCGTGCCGGTCGGCGGCGACGTGCAGACCTTCGGTCGGCTCTCCGACCGCGCCTCCGGGCTCCCGATCGCGAACGAAGAAGTTCGCCTGGTGCTCTTCGACGACCAGCAGCGTCCGCTCGGGGCGCCGGTGCCGGTGACGACCGACGCCGCGGGCTTGTTCGCGAGCGTGTTCCACGTGCCCGAGGACGTCGTCGGCGGCGTGTCGATCACGGCGAGCGTCGGCGTGCGCGAGCAGCGCGTGACGGCGTCGGCGTCGGCGACGGTCGCCGCGCCGCGCGACGTGCCCATGATCGTCGCCCTCGCGCCGGAGCACGCGATCGTGGAGCCGGACTCCACGATGTCGGTCGAGGTCGTCGTGCGCACCGGCGACGGGCGGCCCGTCGAGGGCGCGCGCGTGGTGTTCCCGGCGCTCGAGCCAGGAGGCCGCCAAGGGACGTTCGACACCGACGCGCGCGGGCACGGCAGCTTCCGCTGGCGTGCGCCGGGGCTCGGCAGTGGCTTCTACGACACGACCGTCTCGGTCAGCGTGAGCGCCGAAGGGCTGGGCTCGCTGAGCGAAGGCGCCACCGTGCGCGTCGCGCGCGTGGAGCGCGCGCTCTCGTTCGGCGTCGAGGGTGGCGCGCTGGTGCCTTCGATCGGCGGCCGCGTCTACGCGCGCGTCGTCGACGTCGACGGCTCGGCGGCGCCCGCCGGCGTGAGCGTCCAGATGAGCGGACCGCGCATGACCACGCGCTCGGCGACGACCGACGCGAGCGGCATCGCGACCTTCGACCTCACGCTGCAGCCGGTCGCAGCCGGTTCCCAGGACCGCTGCGGCGGCGATGCGGCGACGGCCGTGACGCTCGATGCGACCGGAGCGACGCCGCTCGAGGGCTGCATCCCGCTCGATCCCGACGGGACCGCGCGCCTGCGCGCCACCAGCTCGGTCGTCCGCGCTGGCACGACGGCCCACTTCGAGATCGCGCGGGCCGCGTCGGTCGCGCGCCTGCCGGTGGCGATCAGCGTCGTCTCGCTCGACGGCGTACCGGCGGCCGTCGCGGAGACGGTCGTCCCCGGCAACGCGAGCACGGTCGACGTCGACGTCCCGGCGGGGCGCTCGGGGATCCTGGTGGTCCGCGCCCGCCCGCTCCACGGCGCGACCGAGCGCCCGCTGCGCGGTGGCTCGACCAGCCTCTGGGTCGTCCCCGGCGAGCTCTATGCGCTCTCGGCCCAGCTCGAGGGAGACGCCGCGCTCGTCGCCCAGCGTGCGGACACGCGCGCGTTCGTGACTGCGCTTCCGGTCGACGATGCCCACGCGCTCGCGACACACCTGCGCGCGGAGCTGCTCCGCACGTTCGGCGACCTGCGCGTCGATCCGGGCTCGGCGACGAGCGCGCTGCTCGCCGCCACGCTCGCGGTGATGACGCCGCTCGACGTCGCGGCGCCGTGGGTGCTGCGCGGGACGAGCGTCGAGGCCGTGCCTGCCCCCGAGACTCCGGAGTCGCTGGCCGTGCTGCGCGATCCGTGGCGCTCCCAGGCGCGATTCGTCGAGGGCCGCCTCGCCCTCGTCTTCCAGGCCATCGAGCGCTACGTGGCGGCCGCGGTCCCGGAGCGGATCGAGGACGTCGCCGTGCAGAGCGGCAATCACTGGGAGTTCAACGCCCAGATCCTCGCGGCGGTCGCCGATGGCGGCGGGCTCGGCTCGGAGGGCGCGACCGGCCTCGGTGGCGAGGACCTCACGGTCGCGGGCCTGCGCGGCTTCGACCCGGCGTTCACCTACGACTCCGTCGCGCGCCGCATCACGCGCGAGCGGCTCTTCCGGCTGCTCGTCGCGCTCCGCGCCTACGTGCGCCAGCAGGGGTTCGATCTCCCGTGGGCGCGCCTCGGCGACCCCTCGACCTGGCTGCAGCACACCACCGAGATCTACGCCGCGCCCTTCGGCAGCATCCAAGCGCGCGAGCTGGTCGACGGCTGGGGCCGGCCCTTCGTGCTGCGCCCCGACGGCGGGCACCCGCGCTTCGGCGCGTGGTCACCGCTCGAGGGCTGGGAGATCGCTTCGCCCGGGCCCGACGGAGTCGCAGGCAACGGCGACGACGTGTTCGACCCGACGGCGCGCGTGCTGCCGACCACGAGCACGTACGGCCGAGCCGTGGGTGAGGACGCGCTCGTCGCGCGCCTGGCCGGCGTCGAGCTCGGCCGCGCCACGGTCGATCTCCTCGGTCAGTACGAGGGGCAGTACCCGTCGGGCATCCCGTCGAGCCCCGATGCGGCGGCCGTGTCGCGCGGCCTGGCGGTCTGGCAGGACGTGCCCAGCGTGTTCGAGCCCGACCCGACGCCGCTCGCGCTGCGCCGGCCGAGCGTGCCGACGAGCGGTGTCGGTGGCCTCGTCGCGGCGCTCGACGGCCGGGCCATTCCGCTCGCTTTCGACGAGGAGCCGCGGACGTGGGGCCTGGTGGGCCTCGCCTTCGCGAGCGACGGAATGCCTGCCGTCGTCGAGGCGCGCGCGCTGCGTGGCTCGCCGCTCATCGTCTCGTCGCGCTTCCCGACCCGTCTGCACGAGGGCGAGCCCGTCGAGGTGACGGTGGCCGTGACGAACGCGAGCGACACCGATCGCACGCTCACCGTCGCCGTCACCGGCGAGGGGGCCCTGAGCGGGGAGGGCCCCGGGACCTTGCGCGTGGCCGCGGGAACGGCGCAGCTGACGCACGTGTCGCTCTCGCCCACCGGCACCGGGCACGCGCACGCGATCCTGGCGTTCCGCGAGGGAAGCACCGCGCTTCGCACCGTGCGCTACGAAGTGGCGCGCGAGTCGGGCATGCACCCGATCCGCTCGCGCATCGCCGGCATCACCGAGCGAGGCAGCTGGTCGGGGACGGTCGACGTCGAGGGCCGCGCGCGAGAGACGACGGCGCGCGTCGTCGTGATCGCGCCGAGCGGCCTCTACCGCGATCCGGACCTCGCCGAGGTGCGCGATCGGGACCCGGCGCTGCTCGCCTGGTCGGCCACGCTGGCGGGCGCCGGCCTCGACGAGAGCTTCCGCGCCGACCTCCTGCGCGCCCAGTCGCCGAACGGCCAGCTCGACGGTGACGAGCCCGTGCTCTCGACGGCGTGCGCGATCGTCGCCTGGTCGGCGGCCGACGCCACCGACGAGGCCGCTGCGGCGGCACGACAGCGTGCGATCGGTGCGCTCTCGTACCCGACGATGAGCGATCGCGACGGCGACGTCGGGACGGTCCGCGCCGAGGCCGCCTTGGTCGGTGCGCTCGCGCCGTCCGGCATCGCGGACCTCGCCGACGGAACCGAAGCGGTCCTCGATCCGCTGGCGCGCCAGGCGGCGCAGTACCGTAGCCACCTGCGCCGGACGCTGCGCCGCTACCCCGACGAGCCGACGGTGCTCGCGCGCGCGGCGGCGGCGCTCCTGCTCGCCAGCCCCGAGGACGCGTACGGCCGCGCGATGTTCGAGCGCGCCGCGGCGCACCTCCACGCCGAAGGCAGTGGTCAGCTCGTGACGGCCACGGCCGCACGCGCCGGCACGCTGGAGGAGATCGCGGCCTCCCTCGCGCTGGCCGTCGGCGCGCACCAGCTCGGGCAAGACTCGCTCGCACGCTCGCTCCTCGCGGGCGCGATGGCGCACGACAACCTCGTCACGCGCGAGGGCGGCGAGGCGCTCTTCTGGTGGCTCGCGAACGGCGCCTACGGCGTGCTCGGTGCCGATCCGGGCGCGAGCGTGCGCGTGAGCGCGGCGGGCCGCACGACGGAGGCGAGCTTCGACCACGGCATCGCGGTGGTGCCGGTGGAGCACGCGAGCGGCGGCGTCGGCGTGTCGGCGGCGACGACTGGCGGCGCGACCTTGCTCGTCCGCGCCGAGGTCGCCTACCTCACGCCGTTCGATGCCGAGTCGGGCTCGCCGCTCCGCTTGGCGATGGAGGGCGACGTGGGCGCAGGCGAGGGAAGCTCGGCGCTCGAGCTCGTCGTCCACGCGAACGAGGCCGTCGAGCACCCGGTCGTGCTGCTCGAGCTCCCCGCGGGCATCGATCTCGCCGACGAAGGGCTGCTCGCCCGCCTCTCGGGCACCGGTGGCGTCGTCCGCGTCGAGCCGCGTCGCCCGGGCTTTCTCCGGATCGAGCTCGCCGCGCTCGCCTCGGGCACCGAGCTGCGCATCCCGATCGCTCTGCGCTGGACGCTCGCTGGCACGATGCGCGGCCTCGCGGCGGTCGCCTTCGACGCCGATCATCCCGATCGCCGCACGGTGATCGCGCCGATCACGATCGATCGGTCGAGCGCGAACTGACCTCCACGCGACGCGGGCGGCGACCGCCGAGAGGCGGCTCCGACCCCGTCGCGCGCACGACTCGAACGACTCGCTCCGGGTCAGGGGCTCGCGAGGACGATGTCCACGACGCCGAAGAGATCGACGCCAGGGCCCGTGACGTGCGCGCGCACGCGGAGCGGCCCCGTCACCGGCGTCCACCCGAGCTGATCGTAGATCGGGCCTCCGATGACGCGGGGGCCGACCCGCGCGAAGACGCTCGTCGTCGGCCCGTACGTGGGGAACTCGGCGAGCGGCGTCAGCGACGGGAGCACGAGGTTCTCGAGCGACGCGACGAGCGTGGGGTACGCGCCGGTCACCCATGCGCCGTCGAGCGCGACCCCGGGCGTGATCATCACGCCTCCCTGGGGCCCCCACACCTGGGCGATGGTGTCTCCGTCGTGCCACGGGCTGAACGTGTCGCCGTTCGTGTAGGTGCCGATCTCCAGCACCGCGGGGACCTCACCGTCTCCACGCGCCGCGTCCGGAGCGCTGCTCGCGCTGGTGCACGCGAGAACGGTGCAGGCGCCGGCCGCCAGCGCTGCGATCCGGGCGGGCCACCCCGCTCGCTCGTCCGCCCGTCGGCCCTCGGCGCGCATCGGCCCGATCGTAGCGGAGGACGTGTGCGCGCTCATCTTCAGATCCCTTCCGGACGGCGCGCCTCGGGGCTGTTCGCGAGCGCGAACGGATAGTGCACCAGGACCGGCCCGCCCTCGGGCGGTGGAAAGCGCAGCCCGCCCATGACGTGCGTGAAGCAGTTCGTGACGACGTCGTCGTGGAGGGCGTCCTCGAGCACGCCCGCGTTCGTCACCGTGCCGTCCTCTTGGATGGTGAACTCCATCGTGACGCGGCCGGCGAGATCGGGGTGCGCCTCGAGCTGCCACTCGAAGCAGAACCGGATCTCGGGCAGCGCCTGCCGGATCACGCCCCGGATCTCGACCGCGTCGAGCGTTCCGTGATGCTCGGGCGGTGCCTCCGCTCCGCTCCCGCTCCCGGTCCCGGTCGGATCGTCCGCCGCAGGCCCGGAGGGATCGGCCGAGGCTCCACCCGGACCGGTGCTCGGAGGCGGCGCTGCGCTCGGCGGAGGCGGGCGCGTCGAGCCGCTCCCCGCACGGGGAGGCGCCGTGCTCGCGGGGGGTGAGGCCGCAGGCGAGTCTCCCGTGTCGCCCCGCGCGCTCTCGGCCCGCTGCTCCGCGGCGCGCTGGTGCACCTCGTCCACGTGGGCGTGCGTCATGCGGCCGACCATCGTCCGCACGCCCAGCACGAGCAGCGCGAGCACGAGCGCCGCGGCGAGCACGCCGCGCCAGAGGGTGCGCGCGCCGTCGCCCTCGCGCTCCGCCACCGCCTCAGCCCTTGACCAGCGTGAGGCGCGCTTCGGGGGCGAGCGCGCTCAGGTGCCCGCTCTCTTCGCCCACGAACACCCAGCCGCGCTCGTCGACGAGCAGCGTGTCGGGCACGAGGTCGCACGGGAGCGGGTTGCCGATCGGCCGCCCGTCGCTCGGCCGCACCACGTGCACCGTCGCCTGCGGAACGAAGAGGGCACCGCTGCGCAGGATCGGCGTGAGCCGTCGCGGCACGTCGTCCGACGGCGAGCTCGCGAGCGGGGTGATCCAGCGCGTGCGCCCGTTGGTCGTGTCGAGCGCGGTGAGGCGTCCGTCGGACGCGTTCACGAAGAGCGTCCGATCGAGCGCGAGCACGCCGCCGCCGGCGCCCACGCCGGGGTCGGCCACCGAGAACACGGCCTCGCCGCTCTCGGGGTCGTGCAGCGAGAGCGCGCCACGGCGCGGCCCCGTCGTCGCCACGAGCACCTGACCGTGCACCGCCGAAGGGGCGGCCGCGATCGGTGCACCGAGCTGCGTGCGGTGGCGCTCCACGCCGGAGAAGAGATCGAGGCCGACGAGCGTCGCCTCTCCCCGTCCCGGCTCGCCACCGACCACGATCGCCGTCTCGCCCAGGACCAGCGGCGTCAGGCAGTGCCGGCCCGAGCCCACCCAGCGCCAGCAGACCTCGCCCGTCACCACGTCGAGCGCGTGGACCGTGGCATCGCCGCCGACGACGAGGAGCACGCGCCCCTCGCGGCGCAGCCGGAACGCGCCGGCACCGCGGTTCACGAAGCGCCAGCGGAGCTCGCCCGTGCGCAGGTCGATCGCAGCCAGACGATCTCGCCCCTCGCAGACGACCGCGGTCGGCGGGATCGAGCCCTGCCCGGCGTAGAGACCGAGCGGTGTGCCGCCCACGCGGGGCGCGAGCTTGGTGCCGAGCACGGCCTCGCCGGTGTGCACCTCGCGCATCTCGACCAGACCGTCGCTGCGCACGCGCACGACGTTGGTGCCTGCCAGGAAGGCGCCCGCGGACGGCGCCTCGTGCTGCCAGAGGATCTCGCCGCGGTCGCGCCCGATCGCGACCAGCCGTCGCTCGGTCGCGACGACGAGGCGGTCTCCGCAGAGGAACGTGCTCGGCGCATCGAGCCCATCGAGGGCCACGCTCCAGCGCTTGGTGAAGCGCAGGTGCGCCGCGGGCGAGGCGGTCGCGCCGTGGCCGGTGATCTCGCGCTCGCGCGTGGTGCGCAGCCGATCGGGGTCGTCGTTGACGAAGCTCGGCGGCGGGCTCGATGCGATCGCGCGCCGGAGCCGGCGCACCTCCGACTGCATCCCTCGGATGCGGAGGTTGCGCGCCTGCGAGCGATCGACGGACACCACGGCACGCAGCAGCTCCGAGGCCAGCCGCAGGATGGGCAGCGCGGCGCGCCGATCGTCGAGCGCCGGCACGGTCACGGCGCCGTCCTCGTCGCCGCCGAGCGTGAGCGCGACCTCGCCGGACTTCTCGCGGCGGACGGCGATGACGAACGCGCCCGAGCGGAGGCGCACGTGCAGCGCGCGGCTCTCGTCGGCGGCGTCCACGAGCGCGCGGACGGCGCTCACCATCCGCTGTACGACGAGCAGGATCGGCCCTCGCGCCAGGGGGATCTTGCGCCCGCGAACCCAGGCCCAGAGCTGGCCGCCGAAGAGCATCGCGTGGACGTCGGCGTGCGAGACGGCGCTCTGCGCGCCGCCGTCGCTCTCGAAGATGGCGGCATCGAAGCCGAACGCGAGCGGCTGTCGCTCGCCCGGGTCTTCGAGCGCGCCGCCGAGGCGACGGGTCGCCGAGAGGCCGGCGTCGTCGGTCGGGGTGATCGCGCACTCGGCGGCCCGCGCGACCAGGCGCGCGCCGAGCGTGGCGACGCGGGCCTCGGGCTCGTCGTCGAGCTCGACCTCGAGCGCCGACGCGGTGGTGTCGATCAGCGCGCGCAAGGGAACGCGACGGTCGAGCACGAGGACGTCGGGCGAGGCGTCGGTGTGATAGAGGCTCACCAGCGCGCTCGCGCCGCGCCGGACGATCGCGACCTCGGCCGGCAGTCCCGGAAGCGGCAGCAGCACCTTGCTACGCTGCGCCTCGGCAAGCGCGAGCAGCGCGCCCAGGAGCTCGACGCGCGGCGGGACCTCCGCGCCGATCGACGTCGAGCCGTAGAGGAGCTGCTCGAGCGCCGAGGCCCACGCCGGAGCGCGCTCGGCGCTCGGGCCGGCGGCGTCGATCGACTCGCCCGGTCCGGCGCCGCCCGGCCGAGGGCCACGCGTGCCGTCGGAAGCCTCGGGGGCGAGCGCGCCCGGGCGTGGGCCGTGGGGCCCCCGGACGGCGACGACGCCACCGGTCGAGGAAGGGGAAGCCGGGACGACGGAACGGATCGAGCCGGCGCGCGGATGAAGCGGGATGACGGTCATCAGGCGTGACGAGAATGGTAGGCAGCGCTTCGCACCGTCTCCACATTTTGGCCGCTCTGCCCGGTTCTTGACGCTGGCTCACGGGCCAGATCCGCGCGATCGCGCGTGATCTGCATCGAGGCCATGCGCGATCTCGGGCGATCGCGCGTAGCCTCGGAGCGATGACGGATGGGTTCGTCGTGGCGGTCGCCGCCGTGATCGTTCGTGCGGACGGGCGCGTGCTCGCGATGAAGCGGAGCCTCGCCAAGGACGCCGGCGCCGGGCTCTGTTCTACTTCGTCCCAGAATCGTCGCGAGAAGCGACGATTGGGACGAGGCTGGGTGGCGACCCGCGCGTCGCGCGCCCGCAGAGCTGCAGCAGCCTTCGATCGCCACCGCCTGCTTCCGAGACAGCGCGCCACGGCGCCGATGTCGTTGGGCGGCGGCGCGCGCGCGGGAGACCGTCTCGGGACGCGTCGCGCCCGACGAGCCGCTCGAGGACGCGATGCGCCGCGAGATCTTCGAGGAGACCGGCCTCGCCGTCCGCCTCTTGCCCCGACCGGTCGATGCGTACGTGGCGCGACGCGGCGAGAGACCGATGTGCGTCGTCGTCTATCGCGCCGAGCTCGAAGGGGGCGAAGTGGTGCGCTCGAGCGAGCACGACGCGCACGCGTGGATGACGCCCTCCGAGTTCCGCCGGACGACGACGCTCGAGCGCCTCGCCGACGCGGTGGACCGCGCACTGCTCGTCGTCCCGTGAGCGTTGGATCGGGACGGGCGATGCCCGTATGCGCTCATGGCGCGCGGGGACGGCGCCCGCGGCTCACGAGGCGCGGTAGCTCTCGGCCTCGAGCGCGGCGACGAGCGCGAGCTTGGTCACCGTCGGCGCGGCCTCGACGTGGGCCTTGCCGATCGCCACCTCCACCTTCGAGACGCCGGGAACGCGGGTGAGCGCGCGCTCGACGGTCTTCACACAGTGCTGGCAGCTCATGCCTTCGATCTGGAGGTCGTAGCTCGTCATCTCCCAGTTCTACCCAGCCCTTCACCATTCGGCGACCCGCGAAGACTCTCGGCCGTGCGCGCGTCAATCGGCCGTCCGTCGCGACGGCAGCGCGGCGAGCACGCGGTCCAGCGCCGCGACGAAGCGCTCGGGCGCGTGCTCGGCGACGAGGTGGCCGCGGGTGAGCGCTCGTCGGGCAGCGCGCGCCTCGGGGGACGCGGCGAGCGCGGCGCGCAGACCGCGACCGAGGGCGACCGGGTCGTCGTCGGTCGTCCACACCCCCGGGATCTCGTGGCCCGAGAGCGCCCGTCGCATGGCGACGACCGGGACGTCGCGCGCCAGCGCGTCCAGCAGCTTGATCGGATAGCCCCCCGCCGTTCCGCGCGTCACGACCGCGACGTCGGCCGCCGCGCTGGCGCACGCGCGCGCGGCCTCGTCTCGCAGACCGACGAACGTTGCCGCGTGCCCGCGCCGCGCGAGCGCATCGCGAAACGAGCCCGGCTCCGACTCGGTGGCCACCAGCAGGCGCGCCGTCGGCCGCGCCGCGCGCAGCTCGCTCAGTGCGCCGACCAGCGTCGGCAGGCCCTGGTAGGCGTCCAGGTTTCCGGCGTAGAGCACCACCTCGTCGTCCGCCGCGAGGCCGAGCGCGCGTCGCGCGTCGGCGCGCGGGATCGCCGGCGCGATCGGCGTGATGGGCACGGGCGCGACCGGAATCGCGCGCCCTGCGGAGCGACCGAGCGCCCGGGCCACGTGGGTCGAGATCGCCACCACGGCGGGCGCGCGCCGCACGAGCCAGTCATCGAGCGCCCCCCCCGCGCGCGCGGCGATCGGCGCGAGCGGTCGGGGAAGGTACGTCGGCAGCTCGGGACCGAGCGCGGTGTGGGCGAAGAAGACCCACCGAGGCAGGCCGAGCAAGGCGGCGATCGCGGCGGCCTCGACGTGGTGGGCCACCACGACGTCGGCATCCCGCGCGAGCCGCCGCATCGCGAGCGCGAGCTCGCCGTCGGCCGCGATCTTCTCGAGCGAGGGCCCCGAGCGCAGCGATCGAGGCCGCACGCGACCGTGCGTCGTCCGGTGCTCGAAGCGCGCCTCGTTTCCGTCGCCCGCCGGGTACGTGAGCAGGGCCGTGCGGCGCCCCGACGCCGCGAGCGCGCTCACCATCATGCCGATGGCCGCCTGGGTTCCTTGCGAGGTGGGGTAGGGCAAGGCCGCGACGTGGAGCATCTCGAGGGGCACGCGCTTCTCATAGCGCGCTCCGGCCCCGAGCGATCGGTGCGCGCCGCGCGCGACCGGCCGCCGTCGCCGACACGGCTGGGAGCGCGACCCCTCGCCGTGTACGATGCGCCCATGACTTCCAAGAAGAAGGCTCGCTCCTCGCCCCGCCCGCGCCGCACGGCGATCGTTCCCCGCGTCGTGTTCCAGACGGTGGTGGCCGTGTCGGTCGTTCCGGCGATCGGGATCGTCGCCGGATGCGGCACGCAGACGACGGTCGTCGATGCTGGTCACGACGCTGCGTTCTCGGTCGCCGATTCCGGGCCGCCCCACGACGCCGGTCGAGACACGGGCTTCTCGGTCGCCGACGCCGGTCCGCCGAACGACGCGGGCTTCTCGGTGGCGGTGCCCTTCGACGGCGCGTTCAGCGTCGCGGCCCCGCTGGACGGCGCGTTCAGCGTGGCGATCCCGCTCGACGGTGCGTTCGCGGTCCTCGCCTTCCCGGGCGACGGGTCCACCAACACCTGACGGGCCGGTCATGGTCGTGATGCTTCGCGCGGTCACGTCGACGCCGCTCGCGCGCCTCTTCGATCAGGACGTGCTCGGCACTTCGACCCAGCGGCGGATCGTGGTGCCGTACGCGCAGTTCGACGGTGCGCGATATCCGGACGAGGCCCTGGCGATCGCGACCGACGCGATGCGTTGGCTCGCGACGGGGGAGTACACCGCGGTCGAGGGGTTCGCGCGCCTGACCGTCGCGTTCTCGTGGCACGGCGTCCCCTACGATCTGATCGCCGCGTGCGCGAAGATCCCCAGCGACGAGATCCGGCACTCGGAGATCGCCCTGCGCGCCGCCGAGCGCCTGAGCGGTTGGGCCCGAGGCGCGATCCCGATGCCAGTCGACGGGCGCCGCCCGCAGAAGACCCGGGACGTGCGCGGCACGATGCGGGAGCTGGACGCGTCGGTGGCGACCTTGCCGGCGCTGCTCGAGACCATCGCGGCCTCGCTGCTCTCCGAGGCGCGGCGCCGCGCGACCGATCCGATGATGAAGGCCGTCTACGGGTCGGTCTTGGCGGACGAGATCCACCACGCGCGCCTCGGCTGGTACTACCTCGCGTGGCGCGCGCCGCAGTGGTCGCGCGAAGATCGGCAGTACCTCGCCGACGCCATCGCGCCGCGCATCGCCGCGCGGGCAGCGCAGATCTCCGACGGGCGCCCGGCACCGGCCGGGAACGTGCGTGCGCTGCGCGCGCTGGGCGTCATGGACGCAGCGAGCCAGGCGGAGGTCGTGAAGCGCGCGATGGAGACCGAGATCGTCCCCGCGTTCGACGCGCTGGGGCTCGGGGCGAGCCACGCGTGGAAGCACAGCCCGCTCGTGGCGAAGGAGCCCGCCGTCGCCAGACGCCGACTTCCGAAGCGCCGCGCGCGCGCGCGATGACGGCGGCGCCGACGCTCGCGATGCTGGCGCGGCACCTCACGCCGCGCGAGCGCATGGGCATCGAGCGCCGCGCGCGCCGTGCGCTCGAGCGCGGGACGAGCTGCGCGCTGCCGGCGACCGCGTTCGTGTCGATCTACGAGCGCGGGCGCGTGATCGGATGCGTGGGGCACGCGGACTTCCAGCGCGCGCGCGCGGCGGCGGAGCACGACCTGCGCTTCGGTGGGCCGCGCGGCGGGCTCGAGGCGCGCACCGTGCAGCTCTCGCTGCTCGTGCGCGGCCGCGTGACGACGCCGCCCGTCGCCGCGACGCAGCTCGAGGTCGGTCGCCACGGTCTGGTCGCGCTCGACGCCGCCGGTGCGATCCAGGCCGTGCTCCTGCCCGAGGTCGCGGTGGACGGACAGCGCGATGCGCCCGCGATGCTGGCCGTGCTCGCCGCGAAGGCCGGCCTCCCGGGGCCCGCGGCGCTCGCGCGCGTGATGCTCGTCGAGAGCGAGCGCTTCCCGCTGCGGCCTGTCGCTCGGTGCGCGCGCCGACGAGCCACCGCCTCGCCGCGTGCCGCCCGCGATGCCGCGGCCGTGTGGCTCGCCGCGCGCGTCGGGCCGGACGGCGAGGTCCCCTACGGCGTCGACGCGCGCAGCGGTCGCGTGCACCGCAGCGGCGCGTTCCATCTCGGGCGCGCCGCCGTCGCGATCGAAGCGCTCGCGGCCCATGGCGGGCACGGGCGAGCCGTCGCGCGAGCGCGAGCGTGGCTCGCGGCCACCCTTCGCGCAGCGCTCGAGACCGACGGCGAAGGCCTGCCGCGCACGCCCGCCGAGCGTGCGGGCTCGCTCGCGCTCGCGCAGCGCGCGGGCGTGGACGTCCGCCGCGTACTGGGTAGCTTCGCGGCGGTCGAGGCCGAGCGAATCGCGGAGAACGGCTGGCACGCTGCGCAGATCGCGAGCGTGCTGGGCCCGACCACCCCTGCTGCGGTCGCGCGCGCGGCGCTCGCGCCGATCGACACCGGCGCCTTCAGCCCCTGGAGCGTGCTGGCGGCCGATGCCCTCGGCGACGATCGCCGCGCGACCCTCGGCCGGCGCGAGCTCGCTCGCACGATCCGCGCGCGCGCGCCGCACCGCGGCGGCGTCGGCACCGGCAGCGTCCCCGAGGTCGCGCTCACCGCGCTCGTCCTCGAGGTGCTCGGCCCGCACGCCACGCATCGTCCGGCCGTCGCCCGCGCCCGCGAGATCCTGCTCGCGCAGCAGCTCCTCGATCCGCGGCGCCTCCACGCCGCGCTCGACCCGACGCTCGCGCTCGGCGCCTTCCCGCTGGCGCCGCACGCCGACTTCCTCCGCGTCGACGTGACCGCGCACGCGTTGCTCGCGCTTCTCGCGAGATGAGCCAGCGTGGATTCGAGCGCGGGTCGCGCGCGGGCGTCGGAGCCCTCACCTGACCTCTCCCACGAAGTGGGAGAGGAACCGGGCTCCGGAACGGCACGCGGGCCACCGTGGTTGGCACGGCGAGCCCCGAGCGCGCGGTGATCTCGGAGCTCGGCTCCTCTCCTGCCACGCTCATTCACCGAGCGCGCGGCGATCTCGGAGCTC
>JBGALT010000132.1:0-22218 GCA_044223665.1 Sandaracinaceae bacterium
TGCATCGTCCGGTCGCCGAGCACCGGCCCCCACGCCGGCATGCCGCGCGTGCCGACGCCGTCTCGAACGGTCGTGAAGATGTCGGTCGGTGCGCCGCCGTGGATCCAGTGGTCGTCCGTGAGGTTCGGGCCGATGTTGCCCTGCCCGCGGTCGCCGTGGCAGACGACGCAGTTCGTCACGAAGGCCTGGTGGCCGGTCTCCACCGTCGTCGAGTCCTCCGAGAGCGTGACGAGCACCTCGTCGGTGACCTCGCCGCCGCTCGTCGCGCGCTCGGCCATCTCGGCGGCGTAGATCTCGCCGGTGTCGGGGGCCAGGCCCCACGTCTCGTAGACCTGCCAGTACACGAGGGCGAAGATCACCGTGCCGGCGAAGGTCGCCAGCCACCAGAGAGGCAGCTGGTTGTCCGCCTCCTCGATGCCGTCGTACTCGTGGACGATCTTTCCCTGGATGGGATCGGTTTTCAGCTCTTCCTGGCTCATGACTTCGCTCCGTGATCGTTCGAGGTGGAGGCCGTGGGCGCGTCCTCGAGCGGCAGGGCTGCCTGCGAGGCCCAGTCGGCGGGGCGGGTGCGGAGCACGCGGAAGAGCGCCGCGACGAAGACCACGAAGAACAGGACCAGCGCGACGAGCGGTCCCGCCATCGCGGGGCTGTGGGTGAAGAAGTCGTGGGCGATGTCCCTCACGGCGTGCCTCCTTCGGCGCTGGCCGTCGCGACCGGCGCGGTCTGGTCGCGCGCGGGCGTGAACGACGAGGTGTCGTGGCCGAGGCGCTGCAGGTACGCGATGAGCGCGACCAGCTGCGAGTCGGGGTCGAGCTGCTCGTCGGCCTCGAGGCCGTGCACGATCCCTTCGGCCTGGGCGCGCGCGTCCTCTTCGGCGTGCGCGACCTGGTCGTCGGTGTACGGGATCCCCAGCGTCTGGAGCGCCGCGAGCTTGCCGTGCGTGCCCGAGTAGTCGACGTGCGTGGTCCTGAGGTGCGGGTAGGGCGGCATGATCGAGCCGGGCGAGGTGGAGCGCGGATCCTCCATGTGACGCGCGTGCCAGACGTCCGGATAGCGACCGCCCTCGCGCGCCAGGTCCGGACCGGTGCGCTTGCTACCCCACTGGAAGGGGTGATCCCAGATCGAGTCCTCCGAGGTCGTCGGCGCGCCGTAGCGGGCCGTCTCCCACGTGAAGGGACGGATCATCTGCGAGTGGCAGACGTAGCAGCCCTCGCTGACGTACACGTCGCGTCCCTCGATCTCGAGCGCCGTGTAGGGCGCGTGCGACGTCGAGGCCGCCTCGTTGGCGCCGATCACGACGGTCGGGACGATCTCGGCGATGCCGCCGACCAGCACCGAGAGGGCGGCCAGCACGGTGAAGGGCAGCGCGCGTCCTTCGAGCAGGCGGTGCCACGCCGGGCCGCCGTTCTTGCGCGCCGCCTCGAGCGCGATGGTGCCGAGCACCGTGACGGCGCCCGCCAGGACGAGCGTCGCTCCGCTCGCGAGCTCGCCGATCATGCCGGCGACGACGCACATCACGACGACGACGATGGAGAGCAGGACCGGGGGCGAGAAGAGGATCTTGCCCATCGGCGTCTTGTCGTCGTCGACGAGCGCCGGGACCTCGACCTTGTTCTCGACCAGCTTGGCGCCGCGAACCGTCATGACGAGGTTCCACGCCATCACGATGAAGCCGAGCAGGTAGACGGTGCCGCCGACGAGGCGGAGCCAGTACAGCGGGCGGATCGCGTCGATGGTCTCGACGAAGGTCGGGTAGAGGAGGCCGCCACCGGGCGCTTCGGCGCGCCACATCAGGCCCTGCGTGACGCCCGACATGTACATCGCGACGACGTAGAGGAGGATGCCGAAGGTCCCCGTCCAGAAGTGCGCGTTCGCGGCCGAGCGCGAGTGGAGCTCCCGGCCGTAGAGGCGCGGGATCATCCAGTAGAGCATTCCGGCCGCCATCATGCCGTTCCAGCCGAGCGCGCCGGCGTGGACGTGGCCGATGATCCAGTCCGTGTAGTGCGCGAGCGCGCTGACCGAGCGGATCGAGAGCATCGGGCCCTCGAAGGTCGCCATGCCGTAGAACGTGACGCCGGCCGCGAAGAACTTCAGGACCGGATCGGTGCGCAGGCGCTCCCACGCGCCGCGCAGGGTGAGCAGGCCGTTGATCATGCCGCCCCAGCTCGGCGCCCAGAGCATGAGGCTGAAGATCATGCCGAGCGTCTGCGCCCACTCGGGCAGCGACGTGTTCAAGAGGTGGTGCGGGCCAGCCCAGATGTAGAGGAAGACCAGCGACCAGAAGTGAACGATCGAGAGGCGGTAGCTGTAGACCGGGCGCTCGGCCGCCTTCGGCACGAAGTAGTACATGATCCCGAGGATCGGGGTCGTCAGGAAGAAGGCGACGGCGTTGTGGCCGTACCACCACTGCACCAGCGCGTCCTGGACGCCGCCGAACACGCCGTAGCTCGCGAACGAGGAGATCGGGAGCGCGAGGTTGTTGACGATGTAGAGGATCGCGATGGTGACGATCGTCGCGATGTAGAACCAGATGGCGACGTAGAGGTGCTTCTCGTTCCGGATCGCGATCGTCCAGAACATGTTCACCGCGAACACCACCCAGATGAGCGTGACCGCGATGTCGATCGGCCAGATCAGCTCCGCGTACTCCTTGCCTTGCGTGAGGCCGAGCGGGAGCGTGAGCGCTGCCGAGACGATGATGAGCTGCCAGCCCCAGAAGTGGACCTTCGAGAGCAGGTCGTTGGCCATGCGCGTCTTGAGCAGGCGCTGCGTCGAGTAGTAGACGCCGGCGAAGAGCATGTTGCCGACGAACGCGAAGATGACAGCATTCGTGTGCAGCGGGCGGAGGCGCCCGAACGTCAGGAAGGGCGAGATGTTCGCCTGCCAGAACGCCATCTGCAGGGCGACGATGACGCCGACCAGCATGCCGACGATGCCCCAGAGGACGGACGCGAACGCGAAGTTTCGAGGCGTGGCGTCGTCGTAGACGATCGTCCGTGTGCCGGACGATTTCGCTTTCGTCTCCGGCACGCTCTCGGGGTTGTCGGTGGCTGCGGTGGTCATCGTTTCCTCTGGTTGGCTAGATGCTCGTCACGGAGGTCCCGAACGGGAGCGGCGGAGCCGCGGGCGGAAGGGGCCGAAGTGGCGAGCCGATCGATCGGTCGTGGGGTTCAGTCTCGAGGCGGAGTCGAAGCAGGTGCGGCCGGGCTCGGCGCCGCGGGGGAGGCGTCGTCGTCCATCGGAAGGAGGGCGAGGCGGTCGGCGTGGTCGAACGTGCGGCCACGGAGCAGCCACGCGAACATCGCGACGAAGCCCGCCGCGAGCACGAGGGACACGAACATCGTCAGAATCAGCGCGTCCACGACGCCTCCTGCATGCGCACGCGGGCGAGGGTCACCAGCGCGATCGACGAGAGCGGCATCAGCACCGCGGCGAGCCAGGGGCGCATCACCCCGGCCATCGCGAGCGCGACCGCGACACCGTTGTAGAGGACCGCGATCACGAGGTTGGTCCGGGCCACCGCACGCACGCGCGCGGCGACCACGAAGAGCGCGCGGATGGGCGCGAGGCCCGCGGTCACGAAGTAGAAGTCGGCGCGTCCCGGCACGAAGGGGCGCTCGATCGAGGGCGTGCCCGAGACGAACGCGCTCGAGATGGCCAGGGTGTCGTTCAGGCCGTCGCCGACGAACATCGTGTCGTGGCGATCGAGCTCCGCGATGCGCGCGGCCTTCTCCTCGGGGGTGGCGCCGCCTTCGGCATGATCTTGCGCGATCCCGACCGCCTCGGCGACGCGGGCCACGCGCCCTGCGTCGTCGCCGCTCAAGACGCGCAGCTCGAGGCCGCGTGCCGCGAGGGCCTCGAGCTCCGTGCGCGCGTCCTGCCGCAGCGTCTCTTCGAGCGCGAAGCGCGCGCGCACGTGGCCGTCGACGGCGAAGGCGAGGCCGGGGACGCCGCCCCACTCGCTCGGCGCGGCCCAGTCGGCCCGTCCCAGGCGCACGACGCTGGTGCCCGAGCGGCCTTCCACGCCGGCGCCCACGACCTCGTGCACGTCCTCGAGCACCACCGCGGGCTCGTTCTTCGTCTCGCGCGCGATGGCCGCGCTCGCCGGATGCGACGACGCGCGGGCGAGGCCGACCAGCTTGGCGCGATCGGTGCGGGACAGCGCCGCGAGCGAGCGCGTCGAGACCAGGTGCGAGCGGCCGGTGGTGAGCGTTCCCGTCTTGTCGAAGACGATGCGACGCACGTCGCCGGCGCGGTCGAGCAGATCGGCGCGCCGTACGAAGAGCCCCCGGCGGCGCAGGACGCCGAGCGCCAGCGTGTAGGCGAGCGGCGTCGCGATGCCGAGGCCGCACGGGCAGGTCACCACGAGCAGGGCGGTCGTGGTGTCGAGCGCGTGCGCGAGATCGCCCGTCGCGAGCCACCACCCGCCGAAGGTCAGCGCGGCGAGGCCGAGCACGAGGCCCACGTACCAGCGCGCGATGCGCTCCCAGAACGACGACGCGTGGCTGCGGCGCTCGCTCGGCCGCATCAGGAGCGACTTGAGCGCGGAGCTCGCGAAGTCCTCCTGCGCGCGCATCGTCACGAGCTCGCCCGTCACGTGCACCGCGCCGGCGGGCAGCACCTCGCCGGCATCGAACCGGCGCGCCTCGGGCTCGCCGGAGATCCACTCGAGCGAGAAGGTGCCCGGCACGTCGAGCTGCGCCGCCACCGGCACGACCTCGCCCGGCCCGAGCGCGAGGCAGTCGCCCTTCTGCAAGGTCGAAGCGCGGACCACGTGTGTGCCGCTCGCCTCGATGCGACGCGCGTAGAGGCCGTCGACGCCCGGGTCGTCGAGGAGGCGATCGCGATCGCGCCGCAGCGTGCGCTCGGTGAGCCAGCGACCCACCAGCATCAGCGCGACGAAGACGGCGTGTCGGCGTAGCCCGGGTCGTGATGGACGACGATGGAGACCGCCGTGCTCGTGCCCGCGAGCACGATGCCGAGCGCGATCGGCACGTCGAGCGAGAGCATCCTCGCCCGGAGCGAGGCCCACGCGCTCGAGAGGATCGGCGGCGCGCCCACCACCACGGCCGCGGCGGCGAGCACGCTCTCGAGCACGCGGGCGGCCGTGGCGGCGAGGCCCGTCTCGAGGCCCAGGTAGAGCGCGAGCGCGAACGTCATCGCGTTCATCGCGAGCGCCACCGTCACGGCGGTGCGCACGAGGAGCGCGTCGGTCTTGGCGCTCGGCTTCTTCGTGCTCGGCCCGACGACGTAGCCGAAGCGCTCGATCTCGCGCACGTAGCGGACGAGGCCGAACTCCTTCTTGGCCCAGATCTCGATGCGGCCGATGCTCGGGTCGACCACCAGGCGGATGCCGCCCGGCGTGCGCCGGAACAGCTGCTCGAGGAGCCACACGCACGCCGTGCAGTGCAGGCCCTGGACGTCGAGCGTCACCGTGCCGACGGCACCGTCGGCCAGCTGGGCCGCGAGGGGCTCCAGCCAGGCGAGATCGCGGCGGCTCGGATCGGCGAACGCGACCGGCGGCTCGGCGCAGCCCCGCAGGTCGTAGTACTTGCGATCGAGCCCGCTCTCGCGGAGCAGCGACGCGACGCTCGAGCAGCCGGTGCAGCAGTAGACGCGCCCGCTCTCGTCGCGGATCGGCTCGGCCGCGATCGCGGTTCCGCAATGCGCGCACGGCGCAGCGGCAGCCGATGGCGATCGTGGAAACGAGATGGCCGACACCACGCGGCCCCCGCAGCACGCTCCGGGCCATCGGGAACCTGGCTCCATCCGAGCTTTTCCCCGTCGAATCAGCGCAAGGGGTTCGCCCACGACGCAAGTTCTGCGTCGTGTCCACCATCGGACCGCGCGCTGCACGCGGGATTCGAGCGGCCTCCGGCTTGCAGCGACGGCGCTCATGCTCGAGGCGGTCGTGCTCGGACTCACGCTGGGAGCGGGCAGCTCGCTCCACTGCGTGGCGATGTGCGGTCCGCGCCAAGCCTTCGCCGCGCTCGACCCGCGTGGGAGCGCGTCTCCCGCCCGCGTCGGTCGCTACCAGGCCGGCCGCGTCCTCGGGTACACGGCGCTCGGCGCCGCGAGCGGCGCGGTCGGCGGCGGTGTGAGCGATCTCGTGCCTTCGTGGAGCGAGGCGCTTCTCTCGGTGGGCCTGGCCTTCTCGCTCGCGCTGGTGGCACTGCAGCTCTGGCCGCGGCCGCGCGCGACGGCTGGCGCGGCGACGGCCTCGCTGGGCCTCGCGCCTCGTGCACCGACGCTGACCGAGCGCATGGCGCGCCTCTCGACGGCGCTCGTCTCGCGCGCCCGCGGATCGGCCTTCGGGCTCGGCCTCGCGAGCGCGCTCTTGCCCTGCGGGGCCCTCGCGGCCGGGGCGCTGGCCGCGGCGAGCACCGGGCACAGCGCATCCGGGGCCCTCCTCATGGGCGGATTCGCGGTCGCGAGCGGGCTCGCGGTGACCCTCGCCGGGCTCGCTCTCGGCCGGGTTTCGCTCGTGCGGTCACCCGCCCTCTCGCGCGCCATGGCGCTGACGCTCGCGCTCGGGGCCCTCGTCCTGGTGCTGCGTCCTGCGACGCCCGTCTCCGAGGGCCGGAGCTGCCACGACGGGGTCTCGATGCCTTGATGTTGCGGCGGCTTGCTTCGGCGGCCTTCGTGTGAGAGCGATGGGCTCGTGTCCGGGCCCCTTCCGCCGCGCGTGCTGGTCGTCGACGACGTCGAGACGAATCGACTGCTCGTGGTGGAGACGCTCGCCTCGGAGGCGATCGAGGTCGTCGAGTGCTCGAGCGGCGCCGACGCCATCGCGCGCTTCGAGGCCGCACCCTTCGACCTCGTGCTGATGGACGTCCGGATGCCGGGCCTGGACGGCTTCGCGACGCTCGAGCGCCTGCGCGCGCTCCCGGGCGGCGATGCGCCGGTCGTCTTCGTCACCGCGCTCCGCGACGTGGACACCTTCGATCGCGCGCGGGCCGCGGGCGCGGTGGACTTCCTCACCAAGCCGGTGCGCCCGGCCGAGCTCCTCGCGCGCGTCGAGACGCTCCTGCGCTTGCACCGCCTCGGCGCCGAGGTGCGCGGGCAGCTCGTCGAGATCCGGCGGCAGCGCGACGATCTGCTGCGCCTCCAGCTGCAGAAGGAGCGGCTGACGACCTTCGTCGTCCACGACCTGAAGAACCCGCTCGGCGTCATGCGTCTGCACGCCGACATCCTCGCGCGCGCCAAGGACGTGGAGGGCTCGACGCGCGAGTCGGCGACCGCGATCCGCGAGCAGTGCGATCGCCTCCAGCAGCTGGTCATGAACCTGCTCGACCTCTCGCGCTCCGACGAGGGACGTCTCGTCGCTCGCCCGGCCGACGCCGACGTCGCCGCGCTGGCCGCGTCCGTCGTCCAGTCCGCGTCGGTCTACGCCCAGAGCCGCCGCGTGACGCTCGCGGCCGAGGCGCCGCCGGGGCTCTCCTGGCGGATCGACGCGGATCTCTTGCGGCGCGTGCTCGACAACCTCGTCGACAATGCGGTCCGCCACGTGCCGGCGAAGGGCGAGGTGCACCTCGATGCCCGCGAGGCCGGCGGGATGCTGGAGCTGCGCGTGCGCGACTCGGGGGCCGGCATCCCGGAGGCCATGCGCGAGCGCATCTTCGATCCCTTCGTGCAGATCGAGTCGGACGCGCATGCGAGCCGATCGGGGCGCGGCCTCGGGCTCGCGTTCTGTCGGGCAGCCGTGGTCGCGCACGGAGGCACCATCGCCGTCGACGCGGCGGTGCCCGGCGCCTGCATCGTGATCCGGATCCCGGCCGGGGGAGCCGCCTCGTGACGCTGGAGTCTCCGGAGCACGACGAAGCGTGGTTCGAGAGCGCGGGCCCCGCGCTCTTCGAGTCGGCGCCGGACGCGATGGTGATCGCCGACGCGGCAGGGCACATCGTCCGCGTGAACTCCCTCGCCGAGAGCCTCTTCGGCTGGTCGCGCGCCGAGCTCGTCGGCCTGCCCATCGAGACCCTGCTCCCCGAGCGGCTGCGGCACGCGCACGTCGCTCACCGTGCGAGCTACGAGAGCGCGGTCCGCCCGCGTGCGATGGGCATGGGGCTCGACCTCTGGGCACGGCGCCGCGACGGGACCGAGATCCCGGTCGAGATCGCCCTCAGCCCCATCGCCACGAGCCAGGGCCGGATGGTCGTCGCCGCGATCCGGGACATCACCGAGCGCCGCGCCGTGGAGCGCGCGGCACGCGTGGCGCACGAGCGCCTGCTCAGCGCGCTCGAGTCGGTCCAAGACGCGCTCGCGATCTTCGACGCCGACGATCGGCTGGTGCTGTGCAACAGCGTCTACCGGCGCAACTTCCCGGCGAGCTGGTCGGGACCGGTGATCGGGGCGCGCTTCGAGCAGCTGCTCGCGAGCGAGCTCGAGATGCTCGATCTCGGCACCGAGACGCCGGCGGAGCACGTCGCGCGGCGCCTGGCCTACCACCGCGCACCGACCGGCGCGTTCGAGGTGCGCACGCGCGACGAGCGCTCCCTGCGCATCGTCGACCGGATCACGCCCGAGGGCGGGCGCGTGAAGGTGGTCTACGATCTCACCGACGACGTGCGCCGCGCGGGCGAGCTGGACGGCGCGCGCAAGACCGCCGAGGCCGCCAACGACGCGAAGACCGAGTTCCTCCGCTCGATGAGCCACGAGCTCCGGACGCCGCTCAACGCGGTGCTCGGCTTCGCCCAGCTGATCCAGCGCGACGCGACGCTCGGCGAGCGGCCGCGGCGCCTCGTCGACCACGTGCTCAAGGGCGGCGAGCACCTGCTCCGCCTCATCGACGACGTGCTCGATCTGGCGCGCATCGAGGCGGGCGCCGTGCCGCTCTCGCTCGAGGCGGTCGCGGTCGGTGAGGTCTTCGAGGAAGTGATCACCGCGCTCCGCGCGCTGGCCGAGCCGCGCAAGATGTCGCTGGTGATCGAGTCGGCCGACGCGGAGGCGATCCCCGTGGTGCGCGCCGACCGCACGCGCCTGGTGCAGATCGTCCTCAACTACCTGTCCAACGCGATCAAGTACGGACGGCCCGGCGGGACCGCGACGCTGCGCGCGAAGATCGGCGGCGGCTGGGTGCGGCTCAGCGTGGTCGACGACGGGCCGGGCATCCCCGCGGAGCGCCAGGAGCGGCTCTTCCAGGCGTTCTATCGGGCGGGCCAGGAAACGGGCCCCATCGAAGGGACCGGGATCGGTCTCGCGCTGACCAAGCGCCTGGCCGAGATGATGCACGGGCGCGTCGGCTTCCGCAGCGACGAGAAGGGCAGCGAGTTCTGGGTGGAGCTGCCGATCGACGCGACGCCGGAGCTGCGCACCTCGCAGGTGCCGGAGCTCAAGGGCGAGCGCGCGAGAGATCGCAGCCACACGCTCCTCTACGTCGAGGACAACCCCGCGAACCTCGCGTTCATGGACGAGGTCATCCGCGATCTGGGCGTCGGCAAGCTCGTGACCGCGCCGACGGGCGAGCTCGGGGTCCAGCTCGCCGAGGCTCTCTCGCCGGCGCTGGTGATCGTGGACATCAACCTGCCAGGGATCAGCGGCTTCGAGGTGCTCCGCCGACTGCGCGCGTCGGAGACGACGGCCAAGACCCCGGTGATCGCGCTGAGCGCGTCGGCGATGCCGCGCGACGTCAAGCGCGCGGAAGAGGCTGGGTTCGCGCGCTACCTGACCAAGCCCGTCAGGATCGACGAGCTCGCGGCGACGCTGGAGAAGCTGCTTCCTCCGGCTCGTTGACGCTGGCGGGATCCACCAGACGCGCTCCGGCCAGGGCGCGGCGACGGGCCGCCTGGGCTGCGGCCTCCCCGGCGAGGTGGCGTGAGTGCGCGATCAGGACGGGCGCGGCGCCGAGGCGCTGCAGCTCGGAGGCCGTCGATCCGCCGCGCACGCGGCCGCCGCCGTGATGCCGCTGGCCGCCGACGATCAGGAGATCGCCCCCGAGCTCGCGGCACACTTCGTCGAGCACGGCGCTCGCGCGGCCGAAGCGGATCTCGGAGCGCAGCGGAATCTTCCCGGGCCCCGCGTTCGCGAGGTGCTCGACCAGCGCGCTGCTCGCGCTCGCGACCGCCGCGACGCGCGCGTCCTGGTCCGGATACTCGTCTTCGAGCGCGTGCACGACCACGACCTCGAGGACCAGCGCGTAGTCGCCGATGGAGACCGCTTCGCGCAACGCGTCGTCGCCCGCGTCGTCGAGCGAGTGCCCGACGACGATTCGTACTGATCCGGAGGGGGATGCACGCTCTCCGCGTGGCATGGCCGCCAGCGGAGCACTTCGCGTGCCCGCGAGATCACGGCGGTTCGGCGCCATCGGAATGGGGCGTGCGCAATCGATGCGAGCGCAGACGCAAGGTCTGCACGTCGCCGGGCGCGGCGCGTCAGCGCGCGGGGCGCGCTCGAGCCCGTGCCTGCGCACGGCGGGTCGGGGCCGCCGGAGCGTCCTCCTCGCGCAAGGCTCGGGCGAGCGCGGCGAGCACCTGGTGGGTCGCTTCGAGGCGCGTGCCCGCGGTCTGGTCGAGGACGGCGGCGATCGCGGCCTCGACGGTCCCCGTCGTCGGGACGTCGAGCGCGCGCCCCTCGGCCGTGAGCGCGACGGCGACGCGGCGCTTGTCTCGCGGATCGCGCTCGCGCTGGACGAGCCCTCGGCGCTCCAGGCGCGCCAGCGTGGTCGAGACGGTCGCACCGTCGACGCACAGCAACGTCGAGAGACGCCCGGCGGTGATGCCGGGGAAGCGGCCCACGATGCGCAGGACCATGCGCTGCTGGGCGGTGATGCCGAGCGAGCGCGACATGCGCATCGAGAGCCGCTCGAGCTCGTGGTTCAGCGCCCAGAGCGCGCGCATCAGCTCGAGCGCCGGCCCCAGGCGCGGCGGCTCGAGCGGCTCGCTCGTGCGCTCGATCTTCATGCGTGCGCCGAGCCCGCGTCCGAGGGCCGGCGTCCCATCCGGCGCCGCAGCTCGACGAGGACGCGGAGGAGATCGTCGACAGCGCCCTGGGAGGAGACGTAGTAGGGAGCCCCGCTGCGGCGGCTCGCGCCCACGCGGATGCAGAGCAAGCGCCCCGGATCGTCGAGCGCGAACACGTCCTCGTCGGTCACGTCGTCGCCGACGTAGATCGCCGTGTCGGTGCCCAGCGTGTCGCGCAGGCGCAGGAGCGCGACCCCCTTGTGGGGAGCGTCCTCGGGGAGGACGTTGACGACCAGCTTGCCTCCCATGACGCGCGGGCGGCCGCCGAGGCGCTCGATGGCCGCGAGGATGCGCGCCTGCGCGGCGCGGCGGGTGCGCGAGCGGCGGAAGTGGATGGCGAGCGAGTACGTCTTGTCCTCCACCTCGACACCGGGATCGTCGGCGAGCGCCGCCTGCAGCGCCGGCGTCCATCGGGCCACGATCGCCCGAGAGCGCGCGAGCATCGGGCTCGGCTCGAGCCCGTGGTTGCCCACGACCGCGCGCAGCGGGATCCCGCGCAGGCGCCCGCTCACGTCCGCGCGTGCGCGTCCGGAGAGGACCGCGACCGGGTACGTCTGCGCGAGCGCGGTGAGCAGCGTGCGGGTGCGCGGGCGCAGCGCTGCGTCGCCCGGTCGCGACACGATGGGCGCGAGCGTGCCGTCGAAGTCGAGGCCCACCAGGGCGCTCGACCACGCGTAGCGCGCGAGGACCTCCCGCTGCGCGCGCGCGAGCACGTCCTTCACGTCGTCACCGCACCGCGGGTGGGGGCCCAGTCGCTCGTCAGGCGCCCGCTCAGCCTCTCCTTGCGTCGGAGCGACGCGGCGTCGACGAGCATCCGCCCGGCCCAGCGGTAGACGTTGAGCTCGGAGACCACGGCCCGCATCGATCGCATCCGCACGGCTTGCTCGGCCGGCGTCATGTCGAGCGCGGCGGCGAGCGCGGCGCTGGCTTCCTCGAGGTCGTTGAGGTTGACGACGAGCGCCTCGATCAGCTCGCGCGCGGCAGTGGGCTGGTAGGACCCAGGCGTCCGCGCTCGTCGTCGCGGGCGGCGACGAACTCTTTGGCCACCAGGTTCATGCCGTCGTGCAGGCTGCTCACGTAGCACACGTCGGCGGCGCGATAGTAGCGATAGACGGTCGGTGGCTCGTGGTGCGCACGCAAGAGCGCGATCGGCCGGTAGTCGCCCCGACCGAAGCGTTGATCAGGTCGCCGTGGCTTCGACGGCCTCGTCGAGATCGCGATAGCGCAGGATCTGGAGTGCACGGCTCGAAGCTGACCAGTTGCGCAGAACACGAAGCGACCGACCAAGTCGGGCCGACGCTCGAGCAAGCGCTCCACGGCGAGCAGGCGCTCCTCGATCCCCTTGGTGTAGTCGAGGCGGTCGATCCCCACGCCCAGGCACGCGTCGGCGGGCAGCTTCAGCTCGCGGAAGACCTCCGCCCGACAGACCGGCGGGGGCGGCAGATCACGGGTCCAGCGCGAGGGCCACTCGAGCGAGATGGGATAGGGGCGCACGAGCGAGGTGTGCCCTCCCTGGATGACCGCGTGCTTCTCGCGGTCGATCCGCGACTCGACGAACGCGTCGACGCCGTCGAGGAACTGGTTGCAGTGCTGCTGGGTGTGGAAGCCGAGGATGCTCGAGCCCAAGAGGCCGTCGAGCAGCTCCTCGCGCCACGGGCAGATCCCGAAGCGCTCCGCGTTGGGCCAGGGGATGTGCCAGAAGGTGAGGATCGTGGCGCGGGGCAGGCGCTTGCGGATCATCCGCGGCACGAGCGCGAAGTGATAGTCCTGCACGAGGACGATCGGGTCCTCGGAGTCGGCCTCGTCGCACACGGCGTCGGCGAAGCGCTGGTTCACCGCGCGGTAGTGCTGCCAGTCGCTCTCGCGAAACGTGGGTCGTGCGTGGGCGACGTGGCAGAGCGGCCAGAGGCCCTCGTTCGAGAAGCCGTAATAGTAGCCGCGCTCCTCCTCCGGCCCGAGCCACACGCGCCGCAGCACGTACGACTCCTCGCCGGGCGGCACGCGCACGTGACCGCGCGCGTCGGACGTCTCGCGGTCGGCCGAGCCACTTCCGTGCGCGACCCACGTTCCCGAGCACGCGCGCATCACCGGCTCGAGCGCCGTGACGAGACCGCTCGCGGGGTGGACGACACGGATGGCGCCCTCGGCCGACTTCTCGTGGATGTAGGGCTCTCGGTTGGCGACGACGATGATGCGGTCGCCCTCCAGGCTCCGGTGGAGCACGCCCTTGAGGCGCTCGGGCGTCCAGCGATTGCCGGTGTGCTCGGGCTCGGCCTCGGAGGCGAGGCGCTCGGCGAGCTCGCGCACGTCGCGAAGCAGCGGCTGGAACTCGCGGCGCTTGGTCTCCTCGCCGCGCAGAACGCGCCGCAGCTGATCGGTCCAGCTGCGCCACGCGAGGCGCTGCGCGAGGAGCGTGACGAGCGAGGCCGCGAGCGCGAGCACCGAGAACACGACGAGCATCACCCACTGCACGTCGTGCTCGCGCCGCTCGACGAAGCTGAGGTCGTGCACGAGCACGAGGACGAGACCGCTGTCGTCGAGGGGGAGCGCCGACACGTGCACGCGCCCGCCCGGCTCCTCCGTCGTGAAGAACCACGCCGCCCCGTCGGTCGTGCGCCGACCTCCGAGCACCTCGACGCAGTCGAGCGACGGCGGATAGAGGAACGTCGCCGAGCGCGGGGACGCCCCGTCGCCACAGAGCGCCGTCGCCATGATCCGCTCGTCCCGGGTGATGCCCGTGAGGAGCGTCGCCACACCGGCGTCGTCGCCGCGCTCGGTTCGGACGATCAGCGGCTCGCCGGCGCTGCGCGCCACGAGCTCGGCGCGCATGCGCGTGTCGGTCTCGAACCAATCGCGTGTGGCGCGATCCACCAGGCCGTGGGCGCCCCAGGTCAGGATCGCCAGACCGGCCACGAGAACCACCGCGAATCGCGCCGCCGGTCGCACGAGATCTCAGATACGACGTTTGATTGGATATGCAAGACATCGTTGCTATGGTCGGTGCATGCGGCTCGAAGATCTGTCGCTGATCGGCAACTGCCAGATCGCCGCGCTCGTCGACGCCGAAGGCTCGGTCGTGTGGAGCTGCATGCCACGCTTCGACTCCGACCCCGTCTTCGGCGCGCTCCTCGACCCGGAAGGTGGCTCATTCGCCATCCGGCCGGCCGATGGCGGGCGCGGGGTCCAGCGCTACCTCACCAACACGAACGTCCTCGAGACGCGCTTCGACGGCGTCGACGGCTCGTTTCGCATCCTCGACTTCGCGCCGCGCTACCGCCTCTACGAGCGGATGTTCCGGCCCAAGAAGATCGTGCGGATCGTGGAGCCCATCTCGGGGACGCCGCGGATCCGCGTCTCGTGCGATCCACGCCTCGGCTGGAGCAAGGCGAAGCCGCGCCGCGAGGCCGGCTCGAACCACGTCTCGTATGCGTTCCCCGAGGAGCTGCGGCTCACGACCGACGTACCGCTGGCCTATCTCGAGAGCGAGCAGGCCTTCGTCCTCACGCGACGCAAGCACTTCGTGCTCGCCTGGGGCGCGCCGGTCGAGGAGGCCCTGGCGCCGCTCTGCGATCGATTCCTCCTCGAGACCGAGCGCTACTGGCGCACCTGGGTGAAGCACTGCGAGGTCCCGGCGCACTACCAGAAGGAGGTCATCCGCTCGGCGCTGACGCTCAAGCTCCACTGCTACGAGGACACGGGAGCCATCGTCGCGGCGCTGACGACCTCGATCCCCGAGTCGGCCGGGAGCGGCCGCACCTGGGACTATCGCTACTGCTGGCTGCGCGACGCGTACTACGCGCTCGACGCGTTCCGCCTGCTCGGTCACTTCGAGGAGCGAGAGGCCTTCACCGAGTTCTTGCTCAACGTCGCGGCGAGCGCGCCGGACCTCGCGCTCAAGCCGCTCTTCCGCGTCGACGGGCGCACCGACCTCGACGAGCGCATCGAGGCGGGCTGGGCCGGGTTCGGTGGCGAGGGCCCGGTGCGGGTCGGCAACGGAGCCGTCCACCACGTCCAGAACGACGTCTTCGGGGAGATGGTGCTCGCCCTGGCACCGGCGTTCCTCGACGACCGCTTCGCATCCGATCACCAAGCCCCCGCGCTCGACCTCCTGATGCGGCTCGCCGAGCGCGCGATCGACGTCGTCGGCCAGCCCGACGCGTCGATCTGGGAGATGCGCACCGCGTGGGTGCCACAGACGTTCTCGAGCCTCATGTGCTGGGCGGCCGCCGATCGCGCGCACAAGGTGGCGCTGCGCCACGCGCCGACGCGCGCCGACGCGCTCGCCGCCGCTGCGCGCCGGATCCACGGGGCGATCGTGCGCGAGAGCTACAAGGAGGAGCTCGGTGCGTTCGCGTCCACCGCCAGCGGGAGCGCGCTCGATGCGTCCCTCCTGCAGATGGCCACGCTCCGGTTCCTGCCGCCCAACGACGGGCGCTTGCAGGGGACCATCACCACCATCCAGCGCGTCCTCGATCGCGGTGGCTGGGTGCAGCGCTATCTCACCGACGACGGGTTCGGCACGCCCACCGTCGCGTTCGTCATCTGCACCTTCTGGCTGATCGAAGCGCTCGCCGTCATCGGCGCGCGGAGCGCCGCGCGCACGCACCTCGAGCGCGCGCTCGGCGCGCTCTCGCCGACGGGCCTCTTGGCCGAGGACTGGGATCCCGCGGCGCGGCGGCTCTGGGGCAACCATCCCCAGGCCTACTCCCACGTGGGCCTCATCCACGCGGCCTTCGCGGTCGCGCCCTCGTGGTCCGAGATCCTATGACCACGACCCAGATCGAGCCGGAAACGCGTCGCTCGCGGGCCCTCGTGCTCTTCGATCGACTACGCGCTCGGGCCGTCGCCGCCTCGCTACGGCTCGCGCCCAGCGAGCCCCAGCGCATCTTCGGGCTGACGATCGTGCTCGGTGTCGTCTGTGGGCTGGTCGCCGTCGCGTTCCACGAGGCGATCCGCGGTGCGCAGGCGCTGCTCGTCGATCGCGCGCTGATCGGCGGAACCGCAGCCTCGATCGGCGTGCTCCTCGCCGTGCCCACGCTCGGGGGCCTGTGCGCCGGCGCGTTCCTCCACTGGGTCGCGCCGACCGCCTCGGGAAGCGGCATCCCACAGGTGAAGACGGCCTACGCGCTCGACACCAGCGGGGCGCGTCTGCGCGATGCGATCGCCAAGTTCGCGGTATGCGTGGTCCAGCTCGGCAGCGGCGCGTCCCTCGGGCGCGAAGGCCCGACCGTGCAGATCTGCGCCGGCATCGCGACGAGCCTGAGCCGATGGCTCGCGCTCTCGCCGGCGAACCTGCGCCGTCTGATCCCCGTCGGCGCGGCAGCGGGCGTCGCCGCGGCGTTCAACGCCCCGATCGCCGCCGTGACCTTCACGATCGAGGAGATCGTCGGGACCCTCGATCAGACCGTGCTCTCGGGCGTCGTCGTCGCGGCGGCCCTCGCCGCCGTGGTCGAGCACTCGATCCTCGGCGAGAACCCGGTTCTTCACGCACCGGCCGGCGCAGGCCTGCACCACGCATCCTCGCTGCCGCTCTACGGACTGCTCGGCGCCGCGGCGGCCTTCGCCTCCGTCGCGTTCACCGATCTGCTGCTCTCCGCGCGCGCCTGGGCCCGAAAGCCGGGCCCCGTGCCGATGTGGGCCCGGCCCGGCGTGGGAGGCTTGGTGACCGGCTTGCTCGCGATCGTCGCCGTGCTCCTCGTGGACGAGCAGGGCATCGCGGGTGGCGGGTACGCGACGCTCACGGACGCGCTCTCGGGGCACCTCGCGCTGCACGTGCTGGCGCTCCTCGCCGTGCTCAAGTTGCTCGCGACCGTCTCCTCGTATGCGAGCGGGGGAGCGGGCGGCATCTTCGCGCCGACGCTCTTCGTCGGCGCGATGCTGGGCGGTCTGGTCGGAGGCCTCGACGTCGCTCTGCTCGGTCACGTGCCACAGGAGGAGATGACGTCGTTCGCGCTCGTCGGGATGGGCGCCGTGTTCGCGGGGGTGATCCGCGCGCCGATCACGTCCGTGCTGATCGTGTTCGAGATGACGGGCGGCTACGGCCTCGTGCTGCCGCTGATGATCGCCAACAGCGTGGCGTACGTCGTCGCGCGGCGCCTGCGCCCGACGCCCATCTACGAGGCGCTCCTCGCGCAGGACGGGATCGCGCTGCCGCACGGAACCACGATGCGCGCCTCGCTCCAGTCGATCGCCGTGCGAGCCGCGATGACGACCGCGCTGGAGACGATGGCGGCCTCGATGCTGGTCTCGGACGCGGCGTCGATGGCCGCGCGGCACGGCCACGCGACGTATCCCGTGATGGACGGCGCACGTTTCGTGGGTCTGCTCAGCGAAGCGCGCATCCAGCGAACGCTCGCGGAGGGCAAAGGCGATCTGCCGATCGGCGCCGTCGCGCGGCGCAAGGAGTACTGCACCCCGGACGAGCCCTTGTTGCGGGCCGTGACCCGCATGACGCGTCTCGGAGTGCGGCAGCTGCCCGTCCTCGACGCGAGCTCCCATGCGCTCGTCGGCTTGCTCGCCGCGAGCGACGTGCTCCGCGCCCAGGTGCGCGCGGAGGCCGAAGGAACGGGCTCGGCGGAGCGCAGCTCCGAGCTCCCGCAGATTCCCGACCCGAGCGAGCCCGGGGCACCCGCGCCGCCATGACCGACGAGCAGCTCGCGTGGGTCTCGCTCGCCGCGGCCCTGGTGGCGATCGTATCGTACCAAGTGCGTCTCGCCCGGCGACGTCGCGAGCGGGACGAGCGGGACGAGCGGGGCCCCTGAGCACGGTCGGCGCTCTGCGCCCACGGACGCGCCCGACCTCCTGCCCAACCGATGACGATCGAGACCTCACTGTTCGCGCTCCTGGTGGTCGCCGCGCTCGTCGCCGTGCTGGCGCGACGCCTGCGCGTTCCGTACACGGTCCTCTTGGTCGTGGCGGGCATCGCGTTGGCGGCCGCGGCGGACTTCGCCCTCGTGCCTTCGCTCGATGCGGTGCGCTTGACGCCGTCGCTCGTGTTCCACGTGCTCCTGCCGGTCCTCGTGTTCGAGGCGTCGTTTCACGTCTCGTGGCTGCGCTTCCGGGAGAGCGCGCGCGCCATTCTCCTTCTCGCCGTGCCGGGCGTGGTCCTCGCGGTGGTCACCGGCGGAGCCCTCACGTACCTGCTCGAGTCGGCGCTCGGCACCGCGATCCCGGCGACCGTCGCGGTCTTGGTGTCGGCGATCCTCGCGGCGACCGATCCGGTCAGCGTGGTCGCGCTCTTCAAGGAGCTCGGCGTGCCGGAGCGGCTCGGGACGATCGTCGAGGGAGAGTCGCTCCTCAACGATGCGATCGGGGTCGTCGCGTTCACGGTGTGCGCGGGCCTCTTGGGGATCGGCGGTGCGGAGGAGACGCTCACGGGCAGCGCCCTGGCGCTCGACCTGATCTGGGAGGTCGGCATGGGCGTGATCGCGGGCATCGCGGTCGGGCTCGTGGTCTCCTGGGCGACGACGCTCGTCGACGATCACCTCATCGAGATCATGCTCACGACCGTCGCGGCGTTCGGTAGCTACCTCGCCGCCGAAGCGATCGGCGCCTCGCCCATCCTCGCCGTCGTGGCCTCCGGAATGGCCTGCGGGAACGTCGCCGCGCGCGTCGGGATGACGCCCGCCAACCGCATCGCGGTCGAGAGCTTCTGGGAGTACTGCGTGTTCGCGGCGAACGGGCTGGTGTTCTTGCTGCTCGGGAAAGAGGTCCACCTCGCCCGCATGCTCGACCACCTCGCCGCGATCGTTCTGGCGTGGATCGCGCTGGGGCTCGCGCGCGCGCTGGTGGTCCTCGTGGTCGAGCGCGTCCTGTCGCGCACGCGCGAGCGGTTGCCTCGTCGCTGGTCCGCGGTGCTCGTCTGGGGAGGCCTCCGCGGCGCGCTCTCGATGGTGCTGGCGCTCGGGATTCCCGACGCGTTTCCGGAGCGCGAGCTCGTCGTGGACATCACGTTCGGCGTCGTCGTGATCAGCATCCTGCTCCAGGGGATGACCATGACACCGGTCCTGCGTTGGGCCACGCGAGGCACTTCGCCGCCGTGACGGCATCGGGCGTGCCGTGCCCCACGCGGGCGTCGGTGCGGCGAGAGCGCGCCGACCGATCGGTCTTGCCACCGACATCCCGCGGTGCGAGAGACAGGGTCTCGCGCGCAGCACGCGTGCATGCGCCCTCGAAAGGAGCCCCCCGTGAGCCTTCACCTCGGAAGCACCGCCCCGGACTTCACCCAGGACTCGACCGACGGCCCGATCCACTTCCACGAGTGGGCGGGTAGCTCGTGGGTCGTGCTCTTCTCGCACCCGGCCGACTACACGCCGGTGTGCACCACCGAGCTCGGCGTCGTCGCCAAGCTCGCGCCCGAGTTCGCCAAGCGCAACGTGAAGCCGATCGCGCTCTCGGTGGATCCGGTCGACTCGCACCGCGGCTGGGTGAAGGACATCGAGGACACGCAGAAGACGAAGCTCGACTACCCGATCCTCGCCGACGCCGATCAGAAGGTGTCCAAGCTCTACGACATGGTACACCCCGAGACCGACGCGAAGATCACGGTCCGCAGCGTGTTCGTGATCGATCCGAAGAAGAAGATCCGCGCGACGTTCACCTACCCGCCGAGCGCCGGCCGCAACTTCGACGAGATCTTCCGGCTCATCGACTCGCTCCAGCTCACGGACGGTCACTCGGTGGCGACGCCCGCGAACTGGAAGGACGGCCAAGACGTGGTGATCGTTCCGTCGCTCAAGGATCCGGCCGTGATGAAGGAGAAGTTCCCCAAGGGCTGGACCGAGATCCGGCCCTACCTCCGCATCACCCCGCAGCCGAACAAGTGATGCTGCGGACGGGCCGCTCGTGAGCGTGGGCCGCGTCGACGAGCTCGCTCGGCCCACCCGCGCGCGGGTCGCGCTCCGTCGTCCCGCCGGCCGTCTCGTGGCGAGGTCGCGATGACGCCGAGCCCGCGCGCGCCGGGCGCCTCGCTCGTCGTGGGGAGCGTCTTCGCGAGCGGCGCGCTCGCGGTGGGGCTCGCCGTCGTCGCGCAGCGCACCGGCTCGCAGCTCGTGCTCGCGCAGGCCGCCGACAGCGCCTCGGACGCTCTCGCGGGAACGATGCTCGCGCTCGCGGCGCGCACGAGCGGGCAGCGCCCGGACTCGCAGCACCCGCGCGGCCACCGGGCGGCGGAGCCGATCGCGGCCCTCGTCGTCGCGGTGCTCGCGGGCGTGCTCGCGACCGAGGTCGGGCGCAGCGCGCTCGAGACGCTCTCGACGGGCGCGCGTCCGCTGCTCGGATGGACGGCGACGATCGCGCTCGCGATCAAGATGGTGCTGAAGATCTTGATCGTCGGGATGGCGCGCACCCTCGGGCGCCGGCGCACGAGCCCGGTGCTCGACGCGCTGCGCGTCGACGCGCAGAACGACGTCTTGGTGGGCACGGTGTCCATCGTCGGGCTCCTCCTGGCGAGCAGCGGGGTGCCGGCGGTCGATGGCGGGCTCGCGCTCGGCGTGGCGGCGTACGTGGCGTACTCGGGCGTGCGGCTCGCGCGAGAGAACGTCGTGCTGTTGATGGGCGCCTCGGCGCCGCCCGAGCGCATCACCGCGCTGCGCGAGAAGGCGGTCACGATCGACGGCGTGCGCACGGTCGAGCGGTTGATCGCGACGTTCCACGGGGCGGTCCTCCACGTCGAGGTCGACGTCGGTCTCGATCCCGCGCTCGCGCTCGCCGAGGCGCACCGGATCGCGCACGCGGTGGAGGCGGCCATGCTGGCCGAGCCCGACGTCGAGCGCGCGGTGATCCACGTCGAGCCGGCTCCGTCCACGGCGTAGCCCGCGGCCTCGCGGACACGCTCATCGGACGTCGACGGGCCGCGGACGGGGCCTGACGCACGCGACGAGCGGGCGCGCGTTTCTTCGCGTTGCGGATGAGCGAGCCGCGCGTAGGCGACGAGCATGCAGCGCCCGTCGTCCTCGACCCTCGTCTCGATCCGCCCGCATCGCATCCTCGCCCGGCACGGCGCCCTCGCGCTGATGGCCCTCGCCGTCGGCTGCGGCGGCGCGTCACGGACCGTGCGCCCCTCGCGGCCGATCGTGGCGGCCCGCGTGCACGGGATCGCCGCCGGCGCGATGCACGCTTGCGTCCGCCACGACGACGGCACCGTCTCCTGCTGGGGCGATGGCAGCGAGGGCGAGCTCGGCGACGGCCGTCGCACGGTGCAGGCGACGCCGGTCGCGGTGCTCGGCCTCGAGGGTGTCGAAGAGCTCGCCGCCGGCGCGCACCACACGTGCGCGCGGGATCGCACGGGGCAGGTGCTCTGCTGGGGCGCGCGTCATCGCGGCCAGATCGGTGACGGAGGGCCGACCGGGGACGCCGATCCGGTCATGCATCCCGTGCACGTGCGCGACCTCGACGGGGTCGTGCAGATCTCGGCGGGCGATGCCCACACCTGCGCCGTGCGGAGCGACGGGACGGTGCTCTGCTGGGGTGACGACCTGCACGGTCAGCTCGGGCGAGGGGGCGAGGGCGGGCCCGACGCGCTCGCGTCGGCGCCGGTGCTCGTCGTAGGGATCAGCGACGCGGTCGAGGTCCGCGCAGGAGGCGCGCACACCTGCGCGCGCCGTCGCACGGGCGAAGTGCTCTGCTGGGGCGGCGGCTCGGCCGGACAGACCGGCGAGCTCGGGGGGACGGCGGCCGTGCTCTCGTCGCCGATCGCCGTCGCGGGCATCACCGACGCCGTGGAGCTGACGCTGGGCGATCACCACGCGTGCGCGCGCCACGGGCGGGGCCTCGTCGCGTGCTGGGGAGGCAACGAGCGGGGACAGCTCGGGGACGGGTCGTACGAGATGCGCGCGACGCCGGTCGACGTGCCGGGGCTCGCCGACGTCGAGGAGATCGACGCCGGCCGCGTCCACACGTGCGCTCGTCTGGCCTCGACCGAGATCCGCTGCTGGGGAGAGAACGCCGACGGCCAGCTCGGCGACGGCACGTTCGAGCCTCGCACGGCGCCCGCGCGCGCCACGGCCATGGGGCTCCAGGTCGCAGCGGGAGGCGCCCACACCTGCGCGCTCGACGATCGCGGCCAGGCCCACTGCTGGGGGGCGAACGCGCTCGGCCAGCTCGGCGACGGACGCCGCGTCGTGCAGGCGCGCGCGGTGCGGGCCCTCGGGCTCGCGCACGCGAGCGCGCTCCGTGCCGCGGGGGACGACACGTGCGCGCGCGACGGGGAGCGCTGGTACTGCTGGGGAGACGACGGGTCCGGCCAGCTCGGCGGCGGCGCCTC
>JBGALT010000004.1:0-126945 GCA_044223665.1 Sandaracinaceae bacterium
GGGCGCGACGGATCGCTCATGCAGTCCGCGAGCGGCCAGCTCCGCGCATGGCGCAGGGCGTACCGCGACGCCCGCGAGCGCTGGACCCTCGACAAGACGGCCGTGTTCCCGCGCGGAACGTGGTGGGTGGTACAGCGCGCGGGGGCCGCGTTCGGGTAGCGAACGCGCTCGGCGCGCTCCCGAACGAACGTGCCCTCGCGGACGCGGGTGCAGAGGTCCGTCCGCAGCGAGCTCTCGAGCGCACCGCGTTGCTGCGACCGCTCGGAAGGCGGCGCCGATGGCGTCCCTCGGCGTGAGGCGCGAGGGGTTGCGGGGCGAAATTCAGCCACGCGAAGCCTCGAACGGGCCCGGTGAAGAGCGACTACGTGATGCCAACCAGGGTCGGTCTTGAACCCCCCTGACGCGCGAGCGCTTCCTTCTCGCGCTCCAGCCGCGCGAGCTCCGCGCGGAGCTTCGCGTGCTCTTCGGCCGTCGGCGCGCGCTCCGTCACCCCTCGTACAGGTCACGAACGCGGCCGCCACGCCAGCGACGTCGATCACAGGATCACTCATGCTTCGCGCGCTATCCACGTACGCCGAAAGGCATCATGCGCCCACGCCTCGCGACGCAATCCGCGCTATGCTGTTGGAGTGTCTGGAAAACGTGAACGTCTCGCACGCGCTTCCTCGTGGCTATCGCTCGCCGCGCTCGTCGTCTCGCTGAGTGCAAGCTCGACGAGCGCTGAAGTCACACTGCGGCAGTTCGACGTTCGACTACACATCGTCGACGCGATCGAGAATTGGGGAGCCGTAGAGTTCTGGTCTCGCTCCCAGCTGGACACGGCCAACCGGCTCTTTTCTGGGGCCGGCGTACGATTTCAAATCGCCTCGATCGAACGGAATACGCTTCGTCACCAGTCGGAGGTGCCGGCGGTCCTTCGGACGCTCGTGGGGCGATCGGACCGCGATGATCGAGCGATTGACATCTACGTCATCCCCGAGCTCGACCACAGCGGGTGCTTGGCCGGCGTAGCGCTTCGACCTGGTCGATCTGGTGCGGCACCGGGTTTCGTCGTCGTCAGACGCTACCTGTATCCAACTCTGTCGCACGAGCTGGCGCACTATTTCGGTCTTGAGCACTCATCCGATCCGGAGAATCTGATGTACTCGGATTTCGAGCTGCAAGACGACGGGCACTCGGCGACGCTCGACGCGGAGCAGTTGCGCTTGATCGAACGGAACGCCGGGGAGATGCAGCCCTGATCGAGATTGGCAGAGGACTCGCCGCGGATTTGCTTGCACGACTGGATCCAGCGATCTCGGAGACGTCTCCAGTGCGATCGGGCGGTTCTCGTGCATCTCCAAGTCGCGCCGACAGCGCGGCCCGGCGCGGCGACCGCGAGGTGGCCAGCCAGATCGCGCTCAGGATGCTCGACCGGCCTGAGCACCGACCTGGTTGGCGGGCCGCCGCCACCCCCGCCAGTTCCCACCGAGAAACTACGCGATTTCAGCGAGCGAACGACCGGACCGGTCCGTGATCGACCGCGGGCATGACCCTGCCCCGCCGTGTCGTTCCCGGGACCACCTACCAGCTCACGCGTCGGACCCTCGACCGCCGCTTCTATCTGCAGCCGAGCCCCGAGCTGAACCGTGTGTACGAGTACGCGCTCGCCTTCGCCGCCGAGAAGCACGGCGTCGGAGTGCACGGCTTCGGGTGCATGAGCAACCATTCGCACGACACCGTCACGGACTGGCGAGGAGTGTTGCCCGACTTCATGCGCGACTTTCATCGCGAGCTCGCGATGGGCGTCAAGGCCCTGTACGGCATCTCCGAGAACGTCTGGGCCGCTGGAAAGCCCTCCGCTGTCGAGCCCCGTGGGCGAAGCCGCGCAGCTCGAGGCCGTTCTATATGCGACGCTGAACCCCGTCACCGCAGGCCTCGTTCCGCGCGCGTCCGAGTGGCCAGGCGCCATCTCGTTGCCGCAGACGCGCCGCATCGAGGCGAGGCGACCCGCCGTCTGGTTCAGGCGAGGACCGGCCCGAGGTCATCACGCTCGAGATTACACCACCGCCCGCGTGGACCGGCACCGCGGACGAGTGGCACGACTGGCTCGAGACGGAGGTGGCGCGCCGAGAAGAGGAGATCGCGAAAGAGCGTCGCGCTCGGAACAAGCCCTTCCTCGGCCGCCGACGCGTGCTCGCACAGCGACCCTTCGATCGACCGCGCAACGCCGACGTGCTCCCGCCGAAGCGCAATCCGACACTGAAGACCGGGCGCGACGGATCGCTCATGCAGTCCGCGAGCGGCCAGCTCCGCGCATGGCGCAGGGCGTACCGCGACGCCCGCGAGCGCTGGACCCTCGACAAGACGGCCGTGTTCCCGCGCGGAACGTGGTGGGTGGTACAGCGCGCAGGGGCCGCGTTCGGGTAGCGAACGCGCTCGGCGCGATCCGCTGACGTGCTCTCGCACGCGCGGCTGCAGAGGTCCGTCCGCAGCGCGCTCTCGTGCGCAGCGCGTTGCTGCGACCGCTCGGAAGGCGGCGCCGATGGGCGTTCCTCGGCGTGAGGCGCGAGGGGTTGCGGGGCGAAATTCAGCCACACGAAGCCTCGAACTGGCCCGGTGAAGAGCGACTACGTGATGCCAACCAGGGTCGGTCTTGGTTCGCCGAAGGGTCGGTCTTGTCTGGGTACCATCACCAGCGCGCGCCGCCGCTCACTCCGTACACTGCGCGATCACATCCGGGGTTCGGAGCGCGAGGCGCCGCGCGGCCTCGACGCTCGCCGGTGTCGATATCGATGCCGTCCGCGCCGCCTCGACGGCGGAGAGATAGCGACGAACGGCCTCGCACTCGAACGGGCCGACGAGGTGCTGGGCCGCTGCAAGCAAGCGGGCGCGCGCCTCAGCTTGGAACTGCGCGGGCGGCGTGAACTCCCGACCACCATCCTCCGTCAGGACGAACACCGGAAGTCGTGAGGTATCCAGTGGGGCCTCGAGTGCAGCGACGGCGGCTTCGTAGATCTCACCCGCTCGCAAGTCCGCAGCGACGGACCAGGTCGGCGAGCCCGCGCGAGCCAACGGATCGAGCCGCGAAGCCATGGTTCGTGCGTGGTCGACGAGCCCGTTTGCAAGCGTCGCGTACCGTCGCACGAAGATTAGAAGATCGGGAGTCGGCTCGACATCGATGCGGAGAGAGGCGAGCTCTCGATCGGAAGGATTGAGCTGCGCATACAGCGCTCGGGCACTCGCGTCCGGCTCCCCAACTGCTGGCGAGCTCGGACCCGCTCCTTGCGTGATGTTGCCGCCTCGCGGATCCGATGTCGGCGACGAGGCTTGCTGCGTGCCGTAGGCCGCCGTCGCGGGCGCGCCACAGGCAAGGAGCGCGAGGGCGATCAGACCGCGAGAGATCGGAAAGCTCTTCACGCACGCTGGATACCACAGCCGGCTCATCCCACCAGCCGCCGTTCACCGAGTTCTTGACAGCAAGAGCGTGCGAATGACGCTCGCGAGCGCGGCGTCGGTCCCCGGTGGCCTCGCCCCCGGGCCGATGGCACTGCGCGCGAGCAGCAACATTCTCCCTCGCGCGCGGATAGCGTTCGGATCGTCGTCGTACGACGGCCGGAGATGCGAGACCCGGCTTGCGCTCCCCCGCCCCTTCGGCCCATCGGGGCCGAAGTATGCGCCGGGGCCGACGTGCTGCGCGATGCGGTGCGCTGCGAACTGCGAGCGAAGGTAGTGAGGGAGTAGCGAGCTACTTCGCGGTGCACCCGTGGGCCCGGCGTCCGGGTTCCCAGGCAGGGAGACCTTCGGCTCATGCTTCGATGGGGGGGCAACATTCCGGTTGTCGGGAGTCTGCTTAGGTGCGACCGAAGGAGGGGCATTCTGGTTCCCCGGATTGTTCCGATTGCCGACGGAGCCTCGGCTCGGACCTGCCCCAGAGCCGCCAGATTGTTCGGGCGTCGGCGGGCGGCCCATGTCATTCCGCATGAAGTCGTTGAGTTCGACAGCGTGTTCTCTCCGCAGCCGTTCTAGCTCTTCATCGCTCTCTGCGTCCGTGCCGGGAAGCAGCTCGTCTAGGAGCCGTTGCTCCTCCTCCAGCGCGTGCTGCATGGCCTGACGCTCGCGCTCCTCGTCCGGGGAGCCCATCAGGCGACCCGCTCTGATTGCGTCCATCTCCTCCTCGGTGAGGATGTCGCCGGGTGCGCCTCCAGTAGGCGCCGGATCGTCCCCGTCACCGAAGACGAAGTCTCGAGGGTCGACACCCAGATGCCCGCGCTCCTTCCCTGAGGCAAGCCCCGGGACACGGTCGAGATCCACGCCGCCGCGCGACGCGCTGCCCGCCAGGCCCAGTCGTTCACGGCCGAGGGCGATCGCGAGGTCGGCAATCTCGCCCGCCCGTAGGTCCACCCCCCTCGCCGCCGCCGCGTCGGCGACGCCGCGCATGATGTCGGCGAGGTGGAAATCCGGGACCCCGGCGACGTGGACCGACGCGACCCTGTGATCGCTCGCCACCTCGTCGATCGCGACGAACTTGTTCTTGCCCATCGTCCGCTCCTCGCGCCTCTGCGCCGTCGGTCAGTCCATCACTTCGCTCAGGATCGGATCGCGCTCCTCCTCGAGGTCCCTCGGGCCCGGATCGCGGTTCTTGCAGATCAGGTCGATGCTCATGACGATCTGGAACGTGCCCGCCGTCGCGGCGACGAAGGCGAGCGCGACGTTCAGCGAGCTCCCGAGCGTGGTCGGAACGGCCGTGACCTTCATGAACCCCGAAGGCGTCGCCTTCAGCCCGCTCGCGAAGCCCGTGACCGCGGTGAGCACCTGGAAGCCGAAGCCAGGCACGGCGCCACCCGTCAGCGCTCCCGGGTCCTCGTCGGTCGTCCCGTTGGCGTAGTACTGCACCTGCGCGAGCGTCGGATCGAAGTCCACCACGCCGCCCGCGTGGAAGCGGACGTACGACGTGATCTCGCTGTACGCAGAGACGTCGATCGGCCCGGCAATCCCGAAGACGGCCGAGGAGCCCGCGGCGACGCCGCTCAGGTTGAAGAGCGTCCGCGGGAGGATCCGGATGACGCGATTGGCCATCGGCGCACCCGAGGCCGCGCCTCAGAACTCCTTGCAGACGAGGTCGACGCTGATGATGCAATTGAGCGCTCCGACCGCGCTGCTCGTCATCGTCCACGAGAGCGAGAGCATCGAGCCGAAGTTGGCCGGGACCGCGACCGTCTTCATCTGACCGGCGGCCATGGACTTCACGTCGGTGGCGACCAGCTGCACCTGGAACGCGGGCGCCGACGTCGCGTCGTTGGCTCCCGGGTCTTCGTCGGTGAAGCCGTCGGCATTGATGATGAAGTTCGACGTCGTTGGGGTCGGCGAGTTGACCGAGCCCGGGTGCATGCGGAAGTAGGCGGTCACCTCCCTGTACGCCGCCACGTTGATTCGACGGGCGAGATAGATCGTATTCGACACACCGATCCCACCAGGGAAGGTGATCACGCTGCGCTCGACGGGACGGATGATGCGACTGGTCATGGGATGGCTCCTCCGGGCTCGATGAGCGCGAACGTGAAGGTGCCGTGCGGCGAGGAGAATACCCGCCGGTAGGTACGGCGTACCCCGTGGCCGGTATGGACATCCCGTGGGATTCGTGCGGGCGCGGCGCGGGCGACACCGGCCTGATGGCGCGTAGGCGGCTCCCACGCGGGAACGACGCCGTGAGGTCGAGCCCAGAGCGGGCGTGCAAGGCCTGGGCGCGCCGCGTAAGGTCGGACGAGGTCGACCATGAAGAGCTACGACGTCGTCATCACCGGGGGAGGCCTCGCCGGCCTCACCACCGCGCTGTACCTGCGCAAGCAGCTGCCCTCGATCTCGATCGCGGTGGTGGAGCCCTCGCGGCGCCCGCTCCCCGAGGCGTGCTTCAAGGTGGGCGAGTCGTCGGTCGAGATCGGTGCGGGCTTCTTCGAGAACGCCAAGTGGTGCGGCCTGAGGAGCTACCTCGACGAGCACCAGCTCCGGAAGAACGGCCTGCGCTACTTCAGCGGCGACACCCAGGGCCCGCTGGCGGCGCGCCGCGAGATCGGCCCGAGCGAGCAGCCGGTCGTGCCCGCATTCCAGCTCGATCGAGGCAAGCTCGAGAACGATCTGCGCGAGATGGTCGCGGCCGCGAAGATCGATCTGCTCGAGGGATGGGCGGTCTACGACCTCACGCTCGCGCAGGGCGAGCAGCCCCACGTCGTGAAGATCGCGACCGAAGGAAAGACCGACGCGCTCGAGGCGCGCTGGCTGCTCGACGCGAGCGGCCGACGTCGCCTGATCCAGAAGAAGCTGGGCCTGACCCGCGACAGCGATCACACCCACAGCTCGGCGTGGTTCCGGATCGCGCGGCGCTTCGATGTGGGCTGCCTCGTGCCCGAGAGCGAGACCGCCTGGCACGCGCGCGACGTCGACAAGAACCGCTGGCTCTCCACCGTGCACCTCATGGGCAAGGGCTACTGGGTGTGGCTCATCCCGCTCTCGAGCGGCCTGCACTCGGTGGGCATCGTGGCCGGCGGCGAGCACCACCCGCTCGAGACCTACGGCCGTCCCGACAAGGCGATGGCGTGGATCCAGAAGCACGAGCCGGTGCTCTACGAGAAGCTCAAGGACGAGACGATCGAGGACTTCAAGATCCTCCGCAACTTCGCCTACACGAGCGAGCAGGTCTTCAGCGGCGATCGCTGGTGCTGCATCGGCGAGGCCGGCGTCTTCGTCGATCCGCTCTACTCGCCGGGGAGCGATCTCATCGCGCTCGCGAGCGTGCTCTCGGTCGAGATGGTCAAGGCAGGGCTCGCCGGAGAAGACGTCGCGGCACGCGCCAAGGAGTACAACGAGTTCTTCCTCGGCTTCATCGAGGTCACGACGGCCACGTTCCGCCGTCACTCGCACATCAACGGCGCGCCCGCCGCGCTCGCCGCGAAGCTCTACTGGGACAACTTCCACTACTGGTCGTTCGTCTGTCAGTACTTCTTCCAGCGCCTCTATCGCCTCGCGCCGAGCGAGCACGCGCGCTTCCGCGAGCTGCACAAGAAGTTCGCCGCGCTGAACGTGAAGGCGCAGAAGGTCCTGAAGGCGTGGGCCCACATCGCGCCGGCGGACGAGCCCGGCCGCGTGTGGGGCGACTTCGTGCCGCTGCCGCAGTTCCCTTCGTTGCTCGCGGACCTCCACCTCGATCTGCAGAACGAGCGCGATGCGGATGCGACCTACGAGGTGATGAGCAAGAACCTCGCGGGCGCGCAGGAGGTCGTCGCCGAGCTCGTGCTGCGCGCGCTCAAGGCCGTGGGCCCGAAGAACGCGCAGCGCCTCGCCGACGACACGGGCTTCGTCGACTGGGGGCTCGTCTTCGAGCCGATGCGCTTCGTCTACGACGAGGCGACCGATCGTTCGCCGCTCCGCAAGCAGCTGCCGCGGATCGCGCGCGACATGGAGCGTTGCCTCGGCAAGTGCGAGAACGACGGAGAGGCGCCCACGATGCGCGAGCTCGTGCGCCTCGCCTACGGCGCGGGCCGCGGCGAGAACAAGACGACGATGAGCCTGCGCGCCGTCACCGGCGAGTAGATCATCAACGCGACTGGGTGCACGTGAGCAAGGGCGTGCCGCTGCTCACGTCCCACTGGCACGTGCCCGCACGCACGATCAGCCGGCTTTGGACTTCGATAGAACGCTGGTGGCCGCTTTGCGGACGCCCGGGGCGACTCTTTCGTCCTTCGCGACCTGTTCGAAGTTCGGGCGGAGGCCGGGATTTCGTTTCGTAGCCTCGACGACCAGCGGCTGGCTCTTGGTCTGACTGGCGATGGTTGCCAATAGCTGGGTTGCTTCGATCGCGCGCAGACGCGCGAACTGGTCGACGACCCAGCGGTGTGCTTCGAGCTTCGAGCCGCGAAGCTCGTACTTGCTGGGGTCACCGGCGTACTGCAGCTCGCTCGCGTCTCCTTGCACCACCGCTTGCACGGTGGGCAGCATGTAAGGCAACGGCTTCTTGCGAGGCGGGGTCATCAGCTCCTTGAACGTGGCGCGGTCGAGAAAGTATGCGTTGTGGCGATCGCGCCCCCACTCGGTCTCCAGCGTGCTTCGCTCGTAGCCGGCGCGTCCGTTGAGCGCGACGTCGAGGGCACGCAGGGGCATGCCGACGCGCGCGGGATCCTCGCCAGTCTTGTCGACGTCGAGGTAGCGCGCGGACAGGGCTTCGAGCCGGGGACGCACGGTGGCCGCCCGCTCGGCTGACAGGCGGTCGAACATCACGCCGATGGCGAAGATGACGGTGCGGCGCTTGAGCTCCATCTCGTTCCACGCCGGCACGTCGGACTCGACGAGATCGCATACCGCGGCGATCGTGGCCTCGCCGCCAGCGAGCGCCTCCATCAGGAGGAGCAGCTCGTACGTGTTCTCCCACGACGCGGAGATGAACTTGGTCGCCGAAGCGAGCAGCTTCGGCAGCTCGTTCGGGTTGAAGTCGGCATCGTTCGCGAGAGCTTCTTCTGCCTTTGCGCCGAGCTCGATCGGAAACTGATTCCAGCCCTCCACCATCGCACGCACGCCGCGCACGGCGAGATTGCGCGGCCACGGGATGGCCCGGGAGTAGCCCGTGAGCCGCTGCCGGGTCTGCTCGACGACGTCTCCCTTTGCATCGGGCTCGAGCTCCACGAGGCTCGGATAGCCGAGCGCCAGGGCGAGATCGTCGGCGGGCGTGTGACCGATACCTTCTTGAAACAGCCGTTTCGCGCGCTGGGCTTCGTAGCCATAGTCGAATGCGTGACCCTTCGCGGCAAGCTCGGCCTTCGACAGTTTCATGGGCGGCAGGTTACGCTTGAAGGGTCGAGGGCGTAGTGATTCCAAACGGCTTGCTCGGCTCGTGAACCCTCGCCTGGCCCGGCTCGCAGCACACGGTCGAGCGTCGCGGCTTGCGCTCTCGCTGTCAACGGCGCGGCGTTTTTCGTCCGGCACGGCGTGCAGATTCGCGCGCGCGGCTCGTGCGACGCGTCGCGGCGCACGTCTGCCTTGGCGGGCCCTCGTCACACCGCGGGTCAGGGGCCGAAGTCGAACTCGGTCTGCGGCGGGGCGCGGGCGGGGAGCATCTTCATCACGCGGGCGCTCAGGCGGTGGTCGGCGAGCATGGGGGCGAGGCCATTCTTGTCGAAGATCGCGGTCACGAGCTTCATGCCCTTGCCGCAGCCGCAGGCGAGTCGTGATGCCAGGCGAGCGGGATGCGCAGCGTGAGCGGGAGCCAACGCACCCATTGCCTCACCGCACCTTCGGTAGCACCCAGCGCGTCCGGCCGCGGCGCGCTGTCGAGCGCACCAGTCGTGTCGAAGACCGCGGAGGACGACGCCGCGCGGCGTTGCTCGTCGTGAGGCCTGCAGGGTTGCGCGCCGAATCTCAGTCAGACGAAGCGCTGGACTCACCCGGAGAAGCGCGACCACGTGATGCCAACCAGGGTCGGTCTTGTGCACGGTCTCCTCGGCAAGTGCGAGAATGACCGGCAGGCGCCCACGATGCGCGAGCTCGTGCGCCTCGCCTACGGAAGCGGCCGCGGCGAGAACAAGACCACGATGAGCCTGCGCGCCGTCACCGGCGAGTAGATCGTCAACGCGGTTGGGTGCACGTGAGCAAGGGCGTGCCGCTGCTCACGTCCCACCTGGCACGTGCCCGCACGCCCGCCCGCGGTCGCGCACAGCGCGTTGATCGAAGAGCAGGCGCGAGGCACGCACACGTCCTCGATGCAGACGTCACCGGCCCGCAGCCACCGACGACAGCTGCCACGGATCGCGCGCGACATGGAGCGCGCCCTCGGCAAGTGCGAGAACGAGCGCCCGCTTCGACGAGCAGCGCGCGGGCCATCGCACGCTCCGGGGATCTGCCGCCGGGGAGGGCGCTCGCGTTCCGCGTGCCGGAGCTCGCCATCGACGCGCTCATCGCGGCCGCGCTCGTGGCGGGTGACCACCGCAAGTGATCACACCCGTCGCCCGCGCCGAGGTTGACGGCGCGGCTCGGGTGGAGGAGCGTGCGGACGACGGGGAAGCACGGGCGTGGCGGGACGACTTCCCGCGTGCCGTGACGAAGGGGAGAGGGTATGCGCGTGGCGATCCTGACGGTCGATGCGGTGACGAATGCGCGAAACGCGCGTGCGGGCTCGGCGTTCGTGGTGGGTTCGTGGCAAGCAGCCATCTTCGCGATCGCCATGGTGGCCGCGGGGTGTACGACGGGCACGACCGACGCCGATGCGGACCGCGCCGATCGCGGATCGGGGCCGTGCAGCGTGGACGCCGACTGCGACGACGGCTCGTTCTGCAACGGCGTGGAGCGCTGCATGGCGGGAACCGGGGCCGATGCGCGCGGATGTCGTCACACGGGCGCGCCCTGCGCGGCCAACGAGTCGTGCGACGAGAACGGCGACGCCTGCGTCACGGGATGCGTCGGCGTGCGGGACGCCGACGGCGATGGCCACGACCGCGTGGCGTGCGGCGGTGATGACTGCGACGATGCCGACGCCAACCGCGCGCCCGGCCGCACCGAGGTCTGCGACCTGCTCGCGCACGACGAGGACTGCGACCCGGTGACGTATGGCTTCCGCGACGCGGACGCCGACGCGCACGGCGACGGTCGGTGCTGCAACCTGAGCGCGAGCGGCGAGCCCCAGTGCGGCGACGACTGCGACGACATGCGCCCCGACCAGCACCCGGGCCTCGCCGAGGCGTGCGACCTCGTCGACAACGACTGCGACGACGCGATCGACGAGACGCTGACGACGGGCACGTACTACGCGGACTGCGACGGGGATCTGTTCGGGGCGGGACAAGGAACGCCGACGGCGTCGTGCTCGCCGCCGAGCGGGTCGCCGTCCGGCTGTGCGCGCTCCGGCGGCGGCTGGTCCGCCCAAGCGACCGACTGCGACGATGATGACCCGGGCCTGCACCCGGGCGCCGCCGAGCTCTGCACGACCATCGATGAGAACTGCGTGGGCGGCGGCTACGACACACTGACGTGCATGCCCGGCGCGACCGAAACGTGCATGGTGTGCGACGCCGTGGGGCAGCACGCGTGCACGGACGGCTGCGACTGGGCCGCGTGCGACCTCGCGGCGTTCCAGGTGACCTGGCAGGCCGCGGACCTCGAGCGCGGTTGCGCGATCTCGCTCGACCCCCCGGGCGGTCCGGTGACGAGCTTGTGTAGCGCCTGGTTTCAAGATGCGGGCTACGGGAACCCGCAGCCCGACAGTGGCACGTGGGCCTGCGACCCGTTCGGTGCGGTCTGGCCTCGAACGCCCGTGTTCGCGCTGCCCCGCGGCGGCTACCAGGTCACGCTCGACGGTGATTCGGCAGCTTGGTCGCAGATCGATTTCGTCGACGAGACCACCGGCGCCACGACCCACACCGCCGGCGGCTCGTTTCGCGTGATCGCCGACGCGAACAGCTGCCACGCAATCCGCATCGCGTTCCGCGGGGAGTGCGTGCGCGCGGTCACGATTCGATACGTCTCGCCGTGAGCGACGCCCAAGCGACGACGGCTGACGCTTCCGATGATCCGAGCGCTGTACGCCGAGCTGGGCATCCCGCTCGAGTCTCTGGCTCGCGCGTACCCGCGCCGGCGACGACCAAGCGCGCCGCTTGATGGCCACGCAGGTCGTGGCCGCGGCGGCCACGCTCGATCACGGTCCGTCCGTGACGCCCTCCATCTCCGGATGCGCCTGCATGTACGCGGTCGCCTCGCCGAAGGTCGTGCAGCGCACGTCGGGCAGGCCGCAGACGCGCCGCATGAAGCGCGCGATCGGTCGCTGGAAGCCGCCGTGGCCGCTGACGAGGAAGGGCGCGCGCGAGCCGCGGTAGCGCTCCATCAGCGCGCGCGTGACGACGTCCTCGAAGGTCTGGTCCATCCACGCCTGGATCGCGTCGTCGCCATGCACGCCCGCCTGGATCGCCGCGGCGCGCAAACGCGTGTCGAGGTTCAGGTCGTAGAGCAGGACCGGGCCCTCGCGCCCGGGGATGTGGATCGTCGGCACCGAGAAGACCCAGAGCTCGGTGCCCGGATGCCGCGTGGGCCACGCGTGCCCGTTCTGCGTGCGCGAGCAGTCGTACGAATAGCCGTGCGCGGCGAGCGAGTCGTAGAGATCGTCGCTCGTCTCGAGGAAGGGCGCGCGGAAGCCGGCCGGGTGCTCGAGGCCGAGCAGATCGAGGATGCGCGCGTGGTCCTCGAGCTCGAAGTCCCAGCGCTCGCGCGAGAAGTCGCGGCCGTGCGCGTGACGAACCGTGTGCGCGCCGATCTCCACACCGCGCTCGCGCAGACGCCGGATGTTCTCGACGGTGATCGCGACGTCGGACCAGTGCTCGGCGTAGTGGAAGACGTACGCGTTGCGGGGGAGCACACCGCGAAGGCGCTCTTCTTGTTCGGTGAGGTGGCGGCGCTCGGGGTCGAAGGTCATCCCGCCGGTGCCGATGAAGAGCGTGAAGCTCCGCGGCGGCTCGTCGTCGCGACGGCCCGCGTTGATGTTCGCCACCATCTCTTCGGTGCCGCGCGCGGGCGAGAGCGGCGTCGTGTCGAAGCCGACGAGCACGAACTGCGGTCGCGCCGAGGGAGCCGGCGGCGCCACGGGCGCGACCGGCGCGGGCGTGATCCCCTCCGGTGGAGAAGGCGCCCGCGTCGCGCTCGCGGTCGAGACGGGCAGCGGGAGCGCGACCGGCGGCGTCTCGGCCACCGTGGAGGCCGGCGGGGCGCTCCGGCTCGGCGGCGCGAGCACGAGCGCGGCGCAGCCGATCGCGAGCACGATCGCCACCAGCGCTACCCCGGCGGAAGCCGCCCAGAACCGCATGCGCGCGGCATGATGACACGGTCCGCTGGGCGCGCCGAAAGACTCGCGACGCTCAGCGCGCTCGCCCCGTCTCCGGGTCGAGCACGCGCCAAGTCACCGATCCGTCGGGCGCTCTCCAGTTCCCGAGGACCTCGAGGCCCCGCCCGGTCATGCGGGCACGATGGGGAAACTTCCCGTTCTGGTCGACCTCGCACATCCAGGCCACGGTCCCGTCCTCGCGCAGGCGATGGAGGCGGATGAGGTAGGCCCCGTCGCCCCCCTTCTCGTGCTCGCAGTCCGTCCACACGAGCAGGAGCGAGCCCACCACCTCCGCGCGAGAGGACGCGAAGGTCCACATGCTCCACGAGGCGTCGAGGTCCACGTGCCACGCGCGCTCCGGCGAGTCGAAGTAGACGCGCGCTCGCCCGGGATCGAGCATCACCCGCCCGCCCGCCCAGGGAAGCCAGGGCGTCGCGCTCCAGCCCAGCTCGTCCGTCGCCGCCACCAAGTGGGCCTCGAGCGCCGCCGCGCCATGGCCCGAGACCATGTAGCGAGACAGGCCGCCGTGGAGCATCAGGTCCGCATCGGGCGTACGCAGGAACACGGTCACCACCGAGCCGCCGCCTTCGTGAGGATGCTCCTCGCCATCCTCCATCCGGCTCAGCGTGATCGGGCCGATGCGCCACTGGGTGACGACGCGGCCCGCCGTCCATCCCGGGCGGGGCGCAGGCCGCTCCTCCGTGCGCTGCGTGGGCGGGGACAGCTCGTCCGAGATCCCCATACGTCGCGCGATCGCGAGCGCCAGCGTCCGCACGCCGGCCTCGGGCACGGGCGGCGACAGCACGCCTCGGCCGTTGCGCAGCACCGCGCTCTCCATGAGAGCCCCGTGCGGCGCACGCACGGGCGCGCCTCGCTCCCGCAGGAGGCTCGCCGCCACGCGCGCGAGCGCGGGCTCGTCGCCGCCGGCCGCGCGATCGAGCACCGAGCGCGCCCAGACCATGCGCGGGCCGGCGGTGACCGACGCCACGTGGACGAGCGCCGCCTCGCGCGCGAGCAGATCGCCGTCGCCGAAGACGGCCGTCTCGAGCGCGCGCTCGGCCCACGGGCGCCCCGACGCCGCGAGCCACCGTCCGGCCCGCGCTGCGTCGGGCGCCCGCGCCAGCACGCGCCGCGCGAGCACGGCAGCGACCGCGTCGGCGAGCTCGATCTGCTCGAGCTCGTCCGCCTGGGTCGAGCGCGCGAGCAGCGCGTCGGCGACTCCACCGAGCGCCTCGGGGCCGAGGGCCTCGAAGGCCGCGCGTGCCATCTCGCGCATCTCGGGCCGGCGCATGTCGGTCACGAGGCGCGCGCTCCAGTGCGCGATGCCCTGCCGCGTGCGGAACGCGTGCCCGACGACGTCGGCCGGGATCGGCGCGCCCTGCGCCACGAGCGCGACGAGCGCCCACACGGCGCCGGAGCCGAACGGGTCGCTCTTCGCGCGCGCGACGAGGGGTTCGCGTGCGGCCGGGTCGTGCCCCGTGCCGAGCGCGCGGGCCGCCCGCCCGCGCACGTCTCCTCGATCGCTCGACAGCGACTCGACGAGCGCGGCGCCGGCGCGCACGTCGCCGCTGGCGCCCAGCGCATCGATCGCGGCGAGCCGGCGGTCCGGGTCGTTCAGCGCCGCGAGCGCCGCGCTCAGGTCGGGAGAAATCCCCTCTCTCGGCATGGCGCTAAGGTACGCCAAGCCCGCATGGGGGGCGCCCGCTCCGACGACGGGGCTCCGAGCGGCCCCGACCCGCGCGGGGCGCGTGTGGGCCGCACGTCGACGGCCCCGCTTGACGCTGCGCGCGCGACCGCGTTGACTGCCGGCGTGCCTCGCTCGCCGCGCCCGGTCCGGATCGCCCCGTCCATCCTCTCGGCGGACTTCGCTCGCCTCGGCGAGGAGGTGCGCGAGGTCGAGGCGGCCGGAGCCGACGTCGTCCACGTCGACGTGATGGACGGGCGCTTCGTCCCGAACCTCACCATCGGGCCGCCGGTCGTCGCGGCGCTCCGCAAGGTCACCAGGCTGCCGCTCGACGTGCACCTCATGATCGTCGAGCCGGAGAAGTACCTCGAGGCCTTCGCGCAGGCCGGCGCCGACGGCCTCACCGTGCACGCCGAGGCGTGCGTGCACCTCGACCGCACGCTCGAGCACATCCGCTCGCTCGGCAAGCGCGCCGGCGTCTCGCTCAACCCGCACACCAGCGAGGAAGCGATCCGCTACGTGATGGAGCGCCTCGACCTCGTGCTCGTGATGAGCGTCAACCCGGGCTTCGGCGGGCAGTCGTTTCTGCCCTCGGTGCTCCCCAAGATCGAGAAGATTCGCTCGATGATCGACGCGTCGGGCCGCGCGATCGATCTCGAGGTGGACGGCGGGATCAAGGTCGGGACGGCACGGCGCGTCTGCGCCGCCGGGGCCGATCTGCTCGTCGCCGGGAACGCGGTGTTCTCCGCGCCTCCCTACGAGACCTCCCTCGGTGCCCTTCGGAAGGACGCCACCGCTTGAGCGACGATCAGAACCAGGCGCCCGAGAAGCCCGCCCTCACCACGATCTTCGTCACCGGCCGTGCCGAGAAGCGCCGCCTCGAGCGCGCGCGCCTCTCGATCGTCGAGGGCGAGAGCAAGGGCAAAGAGCTCGTGATCGAGCGCGAGCGCGTCACCGTGGGGCGCAGCGTGATCTGCGACCTCGTGCTCGCCGACAAGGCCGTGAGCGGCACGCACTTCGAGATCGTGGCGAGCGACAAGGGCTTCGTACTGCGCGATCTCGACTCGACGAACGGCACGCTCTGCGCGCCCGCGGGCGGCGGCGGCGAGCTGCGCGTGCGCGAGGTGTGGCTCAAGCCCGGCACCACCATCCGCGCCGGCCAGACGGCCATCCGCTTCGAGCTCGGCAAGGGCACGATCGACATCGACCTCAGCTCGAGCGACCGCTTCCACGAGCTCGTCGGCAAGGGCGTGCGGATGCGCGAGATCTTCGCGACGCTCGAGAAGGTCGCGCCGACCGAGCTCACGGTGCTGGTGCGCGGCGAGACCGGCACCGGCAAGGAGCTGGTCGCGCGCGCCGTGCACAAGAGCTCGCGCCGCAAGGCCGGGCCCCTGGTCGTGCAGGACTGCTCGGCGATCCCGAAAGATCTCATCGAGAGCACGCTGTTCGGCCACGAGCGCGGCAGCTTCACGGGCGCGACCGAGCGCCACCGCGGCAGCTTCGAGCAGGCCGACGGCGGCACGATCTTCCTCGACGAGATCGGCGAGCTCGATCTCGCCCTCCAGCCGAAGCTCCTGCGCGTGCTGGAGAACCGGGAGATCAAGCGCGTGGGCGGCGACCGCGCGATCCCGGTGAACGTGCGCGTGGTCGCGGCGACCAACCGCGACCTGCGGCAGATGGTGAACGAGGGGACGTTCCGCGAAGACCTCTACTACCGTCTCGGCGTGGTGACGGTGGAGCTGCCCTCGCTCCGCGAGCGGCCCGAGGACGTGCCGCTCCTCGTCGAGCACTTCCTCGAGGACTTCGCGGCGCGGCGTTGGCCGGGCGAAGGCCGGAAGATCGCCGTGGCGAAGGACGCGATGCAGCGCCTGCAGCAGTACGCGTGGCCCGGGAACGTGCGCGAGCTGAAGAACACGATCGAGCGCGGCGCCTCGCTCGCCGACGGGCCCGAGCTCACGGTGCGCGATCTCTTGCCGAGCTCGCAGAAGACGCCGCCGGTGCCGCTGCCGGGCGGCGACGCCGAGCAGTTCGTCGAGAGCGGCGTCCAGTTCAAGGAGGCCAAGCAGCGCGTACTCGACGTGTTCGAGGCCGCCTACCTGAAGGCGCTGCTCGACAAGCACGGCGACAACATCACGCGCAGCGCCCAGGCCGCCGGCCTGACGCGCTACCACCTGCGCGAGCTGGCCAAGCGCTACGGCGTGCGCAACACGGGGGAAGACGAGGATTGAGCGGGTCCGGCCGCGAGGCCGCCCAAGCCGGCGGCTCACGCCGAGGTCCGAGCGCCATGCGCAAGCCACGCCCGAAGATCGTCCCGAAGATGGTGTTCTCGCTGGCCGTCGGCGCCGCGGTCATTCCCGCGATCGGCTGCACCGAGCCTGCGACGCCGCCGCCCACGGCGGCGAGCGCGACCCCGAGCACGACGGCGCAGGGCATGCCGCCTCCGAGCGTGCCGGCGCCGCCTCCGGGCTCTTCCCTCGCCGCGCCTACCACGGGCGCCTCCGCGCCGAGCGCCGAGGAGCCGGATGCGTCGACGGCGCCGACGCCACCGCCCACCACCACGACGCCGCCCACCACCACGACGCCGCCGCCCACCACCACGACGCCGCCGCCCACCACCACGACGCGCCGGCGCGCGCGCCCACACCCGACCGACGTGCGGAGTCGTTGGGAGCTCTTCGGTGTCGCAGCAGAGCGGCCCGATCCCCGCGACTGACGCACGTGAAACGGCGGGTCCGAGCTCGCTTCGGCGCGCCGCGTGCGTCCGGGCACTCCGTCCCCCCACGAGGGTCGCGTTTGCGTACGAGCGTAGTAGGTTTGCCCTCGATGCGATGGATCGTGCCGCTCTTGCTCGTGCTCACCGTCACGGCGCGCGCCGGAGCCCAAGACGCCGACGAGCTGGCCGACTCCGAGGCGCGCGCCCGATTCGAGGCCGGACGCACCGCGATGACGGCGGGCCGCCCCGAGGACGCTCTGGTCGACTTCCAGCGCGCCTACGAGCTCAGCCATCGGCCCGAGCTGCTCTACAACGTCGGCATCGCGGCCGATCGCCTGCGTCGTGACGACGACGCGCTCGCGGCGTTCGAGCGCTACCTCGCGGAGATGCCTCCCGATCAGCTCACCAACCGCGCCGAGGTCGAGAGCCGCGTCGAGACGCTCCGCCAGACGATCGCCGCGCGAGTCGCGAGCGCACCTCCCCCGGCGCGCGGCCCCAGCGTGCCGGGCATCGTGCTGATCGTGAGCGGTGGCCTCGTCGCGATCGGCGGCGCCATCTCCTTGGGAGTGGGCGTCTCCGAGCGAGCGCGCGTCGAGAACGCCCCGCCGCTCGCGACGTGGAGCGACTATGCGAGCTCGGCCGAGAGCGCCCCGATCCTCGAAGGCGTCGGCGGCGGCGGTCTCGCGCTGGGCGTCGCGCTCCTCGCGACCGGCGTCGCGTGGATGGTGCTCGACGCGTCGGTGGAGGGCACCGGCGCAGTGGCGATCCGTCCCTTCGGCACGGGCGTGCAGCTCGTGGGGCAGTGGTGATGCGGGTCACCGTCCTGCCCTGGCTCGCGCCGATGCTCGCGCTGCTCGCCGGATGCCCCGTGCAGGTCCCGGAGGCGCGCTTCTCTTGCGCGATGGGCCAGCCGTGCCCGCCGGCGATGACGTGCGATGCCCGCGGGCTCTGCGTTCGCGCCGCGACGGACGCGGGGCTCGGGCACGACGCCACGCTGGATGCCTCGGACAGCGGCGCCCGCGATGCCGCGACGGACGCCGGGGACGCCGCGGACGCCGCGACACCCCAGTGCCAGCCTTCGACGCTGTCGCTCCTCCACGTCTCGGGAACCGGAGACGAGGATGCTCCCGGGATCCACGTCCTCGGTGCCGGCCAATACCGCGTGGCCGTGTCGTTCTCGGGCGTGCTCGCGGGCATGTCCGCCACCGGCTTCGACGCCGCGCTCATCGACATCCTGCCGGGCGACGTGCTCACGTTCCCGCGCCTCGTCCCGGGCCCGGGCGACACGCTCGCGCGCGCCCTGAGCACGGACGGTACGTTGCTATCGGGAAGCACCGGCACGGCCACGTTCGGCGGCGGCGAGGTCACCGTTCCGAGCGGCGCGGTCGGTTTCGTGGATCTCGATCCCAGCCCACCGCTCGTCCTGGGGGGCACCGATCCGGCGGCGACGGTCTCCGTGAACGCCGTCGCGCGCGTGGGCGCGCTCGTGTGTGCCGGCGGCACCTTCCGCGGGCAGCTCCAGCCCGGCGACGGCGCCACGTATCTCTCCGATGGCGACGACGGCTTCGTCGGCTGCTGGGATGCGCGGCTCCGCGCGGTGGCGATCGTCACCGGCCCGGGCAACGATGCGGTCAGCACCCTCGTCGACGACGGTGCGGGAGGCCTCTTCGTGGGCGGGCGGTTCAGCGGGACGCTCTCGTTCGGGCCGGGCGAGCCGATGCACTCCGTGCTCAGCCCCGAGCCTATCGAGGACGCCTTCGTCGCCCACCTGAGCACGACGTTCGAGGAGCTCGGGTTCTTCCAGTTCGGATCCGACCAAGCCGGCTCGTCGATCGCCGGGATCGCGTTCGACGCGCAGAACGTCTACGCGGTCGGGCGCGCGGGCACGGGAACGCGACGGGGCCTGCCGACGGCCGGCGCGAGCAGCAGCGTCGATCCCATCCTCGTTCGCCTCGATCCGGCCCTCGTGGCCGAGTGGTTCGTCGTTGCGCCCATGGGCAGCTACGGCGAGTTCATGGCCGTCGCGCTCGACGCCTGTGGGCGCCCGAACGTCGCGGGCGGCGGCGGCGCGCCCAGCGCGGCGCAATTCGCGCTGCTCGTTCCGGAGGTGCGCGTCTATTCGGCGATCGGTGACGAGATCGAGCACCACGTCGCGGCGTCCGGCACCGGCTACTTCCGCGCCATCGCTCGCTCCGGTCCCTCGATGGTCGCCGTGGGCCGGGCCCACTCGGGCGTCGCCTTCGCCGGAATGCAGCCCTTCGCGGTGCAGGGCGGAAGCGACCTCATGATCCTCGAGCTCAGGCGCTGACGAGCTCGGGCGAGGTCACCCCAGCTTCACGGAGCGCCCGGAGGGGCGAGCGCGTGGGTCGGCAGGTCGGGCGAGGCGTCCCGCGCGGGCGCGCTCGGCTCGGCACGAGGCGCCGGCGCTGGCTCGGCGCGCGGATCGGCGAGCGCGTGCGAGCGCGATCGGGGCTCGGGTGCGCGGGCGGGCGCTCGCTCACGCCGCTCGTGCTCGGCGTCGTGCACGTCGAGGAGCACCACGCGCGTGCGCAAGAGCGGCCGCCCGAGCGCGGTGCACTGCAAGCCCTGCCCGTCCTGACCCTCCATGCATCCCGCCTGTCCGATGTAGGGCACGACCTCGCCCGCCCAGAACGACCAGTCGCTGTCGATCGTCTGCCGCTCGCCGAGCACGCTCGTCGGCGGCGGCTGCGCCAGCGCGGCGCTGGTGATCGCGGCGAGCGCCGCCCGGTCGAGCGCGCGCGAGTCGGAGCGATGCGTGACGCTCGCCTCGAGCACGCGACCTTCGCGGTCCTGGATCACGTGCACCTCGACGCGCGACCACCGCGTGTGGGCGTTGAGGAGCGACTGCGTCTCGGCGTGCTGCATCGCCGCCACCTCGGCCGGGTCCTCCGGGTGCGGCGCCGCGACCTCGGGCGTGTACACGGCCGCCGGGCCGCGGGGCGCCTCGGGCGGTCCGTAGCGTGAGAGCTCGTCGAGCGCGAGCTCGGGGACGCTCATCCCCCGCCGTCGCTCGGCCTCCATCTGCACGAGATCCGGGTGGAAGCCCGAGCGCATCGTGCGCCCCATCTCGGCGTAGTAGCCGCTCACGATCCCGTGCCGGATCGCGTCGCGACGCTGGCCATCGACGAGCCAGCCCTCGGCGGCCTCGATGGCCTCGGCGGTCGTGTCGGTGGGCCCGAGCGCGTCGGCCTCGCTCGCGACCACGTCGGCCGGCGCCAGCGAGGGCGCACCGGCGTCGGGTCGCGGCGGCGGCGCGCCGGCATCTTCCTGCGCGCGCGCGCGCGCGGGCGCGAGCGCCAGCACGAGACCGAGCGCGAGAAGCTCCCGCATCGAGGGAACATACGTCCCGCGAGCGTGCTTTCTTTCGCGAACGGGCGCGGCTATACCGCGCTCGTCCCAAGGAATCGACCCAGCCATGCCGCAGTACGATCCTCGCGCATTCTTCACGTTCCTCAAGCAGGGCATCACCAAGTGGGACCAGACGGCCAGTTTGTTCCCGAGCCAGCGCTTCCTCGTGAACGCGATGGTCGACGGCGCCCGTCCCGAGTCCGCAGGCGCGATCCTCGAGCTCGGCCCGGGCGTGGGCGTGATGACCAAGCCGCTGCTGCGGCGCATGCGACCCGACGCGCGCCTGTTCTCGATCGAGATCGACCCGCCGATCCACGAAGCGCTCGTGCGCAACGTGACGGACCCGCGCCTCGTGCCCATGCTCGGCTCGGCGGCCGACGCCGAGAAGCTCCTCGCCGAGCACGCCTTCGACGGCAAGGTCGACGCGATCGTGAGCTCGCTCGGGATGAGCCTCATCCCGCCCGACGTTCGCGAGCAGATCCTCGAGAGCAGCAAGCGCGTGCTCGCGCCGCACGGCGTGTACGTGCAGTTCGGCTACTTCCACACGCGCCATCTCGCGTACACGAAGGAGGCCGGCTGGTCGGGCTTCGACTACAAAGGGATGCTCGAGCGCCACTTCGGGCGCGTGAAGCGCTCGCCCGTGCCGCTCAACGTCCCGCCCGCGTGGTGTTACGTCGCGCGGATGTAGCCGCCCTGCGGTAGATCGATGCTCGGGCGCTCGGCCGGCGTGACCCTGCCCACGGGGGCACTGGCCGGCGCGGTCGGCGTGCGCACGTACCTCGCATGCTGGGCGAGCTGAGCGCAGAACAGATCGAGCACGTGCTGCACGCGCAGGTGATCGGCCGGGTCGGCTGCCACGCCGAAGGCCGCACCTACGTGGTCCCCGTGACCTACGCCTACGACGGCGCGGCGGTGTACGCGCACTCGGGTGACGGGCTGAAGCTGAAGATGATGCGCGCGAGCCCCGAGGTCTGCTTCGAGGTGGAGGAGGTCGACGATCTCGCGCACTGGCGCAGCGTCATCGCATGGGGCCGCTTCGAGGAGCTCCACGGCGAGGCCGCCGCCGCCGGCATGCGCGTGCTGCTCGGACGCTTGATGCCGCTGATGACGAGCGAGACCGCGCAGCCGAGCCACGGCCTGTCGGCCGCTCATCGCGCGGACACGTCCGGCAAGAGCGCCGTGCTCTACCGCATCGTCCTCGGCGAGAAGACGGGGCGCTTCGAGAAGCGTTGAGCCGCCGCGCCGGCGTCCTCCGTCAGCGGCTGGCTCGGTAGGTCGTCGGCCCGACCTCGGTGCGCCAGCGCTCGAGAGCGGCCACCAGCGCCTTCGCGCGCGCAGTCGTGAGCGAGAGCTTCCAGCGCGAGAAGCGCCAGCGGCCCTGGCCCTCGATCTCGACGCGCCCCTCTTCGTCGATCGTCGCGCGGTGCTCGACCACGACGTGAACGACCTGCGCGCGCGCCACGCGGGCGGGATCGGCCGCGCTGCGGAGCAGCTGGATCGGTGGCTGCTTGATCACGAAATTCCTCTGGAAGAGCACGACCGCGTGCGGCGTCACGACCACGTCGGCCTTCGCGAAGCGGAGGCTCCACGCGAGCATCGCGCTCGCGCGGACCGTCAGCGCGTCGTCGTTCTCCTCGAAGATCGGCGCGCCCCGCATCGCCGCGCGCACCTCTCGGTGCAGGTGGCTCATCCACAGGTGAATCAGCCCATTGCCGATGACCACGAAGGCGACGCCGAAGAGAATCGTCCGTGCCATGCGAGGCGTTACCACGACCCGTGCTCGCCCGCCTCGCGACGGTGATATCGTCGATCGCGCATGGCAGGCCGCACCTTCGCGATCGGCGACATCCACGGGGACCTCGACGCGCTCCGCACGGTGATCGGCAAGCTGCCGCTCGTCGACGAGGACGACACCGTCGTCTTCCTCGGCGACTACCTCGATCGAGGGCCGCACTCGCGCGAGGTCATCGGCGTCGTGATGGGCCTCGACAAGGACGTCGGATGCAAGGTCGTGTGCCTGCGCGGCAACCACGAGGACGCGTGGCTCCGCGTGCGCGCGCGCCGCTGGGACGAGTTCGTGTTCCCGCCGCAGAACGGCTGCTTCGCGACCTACCGCTCGTTCGCCGGCGGCCCGCCGCCTGCGCGCGGCGAACTGCCGAAGATGGCCGACATGGACCCGATGTTCTCGGGCAGCTTCTTTCCGCCCGAGGTCGTCGCGTGGATGGAGAGCCTGGCGCTCTGGTACGAGGACGAGCACGCGATCTACGTGCATGCCGGCCTCGCCGAGAAGGACGGCGCGTTCCTGCACCCGAAGGACACGGCCCAGAAGATGGCGCTCATGTGGACGCGCACCGACCGCTTCTTCCGCGAGTACCGCGGCAAGCTCGTCGTCATCGGCCACACGGTGACCGAGCTGCTGCCACAGGAGCTCTCGACCCACACGCCGGCCGATCCGACCGACATGTGGGTCTCCGACTCGATCATCGCGATCGACACTGGAGCCGGCAAGGAGGACGGCTTCCTCACGGCCGTCGAGCTCCCCGCCCGTAGGGTCTACGAGTCGCGCTGACGCGCGCGCGTGGAGGCGATCACGCGTCGATCGCGATGGGCACGTCGGTCGACCAGAAGTCGCCGGAGGCGATCTCGATCGTGGACCGCCAGAGCTCGGCGTCGGCGCTCGACATCGAGGTGAGCCGCACCTCCATCCCGGGAAGGGACGAGGCCGTCTCCGGGGCCCGCACGCCGGCCACCATGCCCTGCACGTCGATCGTGACGCCGTTGGGCAGCTCGATCTTCATCTCGAGCTCGTGACCGATGGGTCGGATCAGGTACGTGGTGACGAAGATCGCCCGACGGCCGGCCGTCTTCGTGTAGCCGACCCAGTGCTCGACGCCCTCGACGAAACGGACGTGGAGCGCGAGCTCCACGCGGGCGGGCGCCATCACCGAGATCGCGCGCAGGTCGGAGACCTCCTCGGCGATCGCGTCCGCGATCGCGCGGGTGCGCAGGTCGGGCGGGGTGCCGTAGAGGGCCTGGGCGAGGGCCACCAGGCCGCTCTCGTCGGGCGGCGTCTCGGGAGGAGGAGGTACGTTCCGCACGAGGCGGAGATGCGGTGCGCGGCGGGTCATCGCGCACCTCCTCGAGCGAGGGACGGGCGTATGCGCACCGTATCTCGCACGCTGCGTGCGCCGGGGCCGTCGTGGCGCGTGCTCGGGGCGAGCACGTCCAGGAAGTCGTCCCTCAGGCGGGGAAGGATGCGGAGCTCCCGGCTCGGCGGGGGCTGGTCGGATCGGCGTGGATCTCGCACTTCACGGTTCCTCCGTCGCTCGCCGCCGATCCCTGGCAGTCCACGGCGCTCCGCGCCTGGCTCGAGCCACACATGCGACAACGGCCGTATCGAACGCGATCTTGAGCCTCAAGTGTGTTTCGAGCTCGGCCGATGGCCTCTGTGACGCGGGTGCCCATGCGGCTCCGCGGCGGAGGAGTGCATGCTGACGAAGGCGAGCTCGACGCTCAATCGCCCGGGTCGCCCCGCGAGCCACGAAGAGAGACAGGCCATGGCGCGGCTCTCGTTCGCGCTCAACCACGTGCTGCGCCTGTATCGCATGGCGGCCGTCACGCTCGGCCAGCCGACCGCCGAGATCTCCGCGATCGAGGAGAGCCTCGGGCGGGCGCAGCTTCCGGACGAGCTGGTGGAGGTGGCCCGCGCCGTCGCGCTGCTCAAGGCGCCCCCACCGCGCGAGGGCGGGACGGGGCTCTCGGGCGCCGTGCACGCGCGCTTCGCCATGCTCCTGCGCGACATGTCGCGCGCCCTGGCGATGCCGCAGATCGAAGAAGAAGTGTGCTCGCTCGCCAGCAGCGGCACGTCGGGCAGCGTCGATCCCGAGCCGCTTCTCTCCATCGCGCGTCGCATCGTGCAGTCGCTCGTCGTGCAGAAGAGCACGACCGAGATCCTCGAGGACTGCCTCGAGAACGTCGGCGACGGCATCCAGCGGATGGCCAACGAAGAGGCGGGGATCGGCGTCCGCCTCGCCTCGATGCGCGAGCGCCTCGTCTCTCACGGCGCCGACGCGGACGTCGTCGTCGCGCGCCGCACGCTGATCGAGGAGACGGCGGCCTTCGAGCGCCTCGTGCTCGAGCGTCGCCGCGCGCTGGAGGACCTGCAGCGGCAGTCGCGCATGGCGCAGCGCCGGGCCGAGCGGCTCTTCGCCGCGCTCGCCGACGCCACCACCGCGGCCTGCACCGACCCCCTCACCGGGCTCGGCAACCGTCGCGCGCTCGCCGATGCCGTGGTCCGCCTCGCCTCGAGCCCGGCGCAGATCGGCGTGCTGGCGATCGACCTCGACCACTTCAAGCGCGTCAACGACACGCACGGCCACGCGGCGGGCGATCGCGTGCTCGTGCACGTCTCGGAGCTGCTCCGGGCCGACCTCCGCCCCGACGACCTCGGTTTCCGCGTGGGCGGCGAGGAGCTCTTGGTACTGCTCGCCCGCTGCGACGCCGCCGGCGCCGTCGCGACCGCCGATCGCATCCGCGAGCGGCTGGCCTCGCGCCCGGTCCCGCTGGGCGCGACGCGGCTCTCCGTCACCATGTCCGTGGGCGTCGCGCTCTGGAAGCCCGGTACCTCGTTCGAAGCCACGCAGGATGCGGCCGACGAGGCCCTCTACGAGGCCAAGAAGAACGGTCGCAACCGCGCCGTGCTGTCGCCGTGAGCGACCCCACGCTCACCAGGCGCTCCGGCCGGACGGGACGAAGTCCGGTGCCGAGATCGGTGTACTAAACGTAGACGCGGCGAGACTCCGCGGAGAAGAATCGCCGCGAAGAGGAGCCTGGTGCCGCGCAAAGCGCCGACGAGACCGAAGAAGCCCGCCGCTCCGAAGGAGAAGACGCGTCGCTCTTCCCGGGCCGCCTCCGCATCCGTCGGCGGAGCGTCGGGGCTCGCGCGCACCGAGAGCCCCGCGATCGCGGGCGAGCACTTCTGTTCGGTGATCCTCGAGAACGTGCGGGAGGGGATCGCCGTCCACGATCGCGAGCTGCGCTTCGTGGCGATGAACCGATTCCTCGAGCAGACGCTGGGCGTCCCGCGCGACGCGATCCTCGGCAAGCGCTTGCTCGACTATGCCCCCCAGCTCGCCGGATCGGCCGTCGAGCGGGCGCTCCAGAAGGCGCTCGAGGGCGAGACCTCGGCCTTGCCGGACGCTCCGTACACCTACGAAGGTCGCACGGTGTGGCTCGCGGCCGAGTACGCGCCGCTCCGCGCGGCCTCGGGCGAGATCCTCGGGGTGCTCGCGACCGCGCACGACGTGACGATGCGCGTGGCGGCGATGAGCGCGCTCCGCGACAGCGAGCGACGATTCCGCCAGCTCGCGGAGTCGATCCGCGAAGTGTTCTGGATGACGGACGTCGACAAGACGCGAATGCTCTACGTGAGCCCGGCGTACGAGCGCGTCTGGGGGCGCACGTGCGAGAGCCTCGTGCAGTCCCCCCGGAGCTGGCTCGAGGGCGTGCACCCCGAGGATCGAGAGGACCTTCTCCGCGCCCTCGCCACCAAGCAGCGGGACGGAACCTACGACGAGCAGTACCGCGTCGTGCGCCCCGACGGCGCCACGCGCTGGGTCCGGGATCGCGCGTTCCCGGTGCACGACACGGACGGCACGCTCGTGGCGATCGCCGGTCTGGCCGAGGACGTCACCGAGCAGCGCGAGATCGAGGCGCAGCTTCGGCAGGCGCAGCGCATGGAGTCCACCGCGCAGCTGGCAGGCGGCGTCGCGCACGACTTCAACAACCTCCTCACCGTCATCTCGTCGAACTGCGAGTTCCTCCTCGACGCCCTCGAGGGCGACGCGGACGCATCGAACCTCGTGCACGAGATCCGTGGCGCCGGCGTGCGCGCGGCGGTGCTCACGCAGCAGCTGCTCGCGTTCAGCCGCCGCCAGCTCCTCGAGCCCAAGGCCGTCGATCTGAACCAGGCGATCCGCGAGGTCTCCAAGATGCTCGGGCGCCTGGTCGGCAAGGACGTGCGCATCGCGAGCGAGCTCGACCCTCACGTGCGGCGCGCGCGCGTCGATCCAGGGCACCTGACCCAGCTCGTGATCAACCTCGCGCTCCACGCGCGCGACGCGATGCCGAGCGGCGGTGAGCTGACCTTGCGAACGCGCAACGCCGGGCCCGACGACGAGCGCGTGCTCGCGCGCCTCGACCGAAAGGGCGCGAGCCTCGGGTACGTGGTCCTCTCGATGACGGATACCGGCGTCCCGATCGCCGAGGACGAGGGGCCGCGCGTGTTCGAGCCGTTCTCCGCCAAGCGCGTGGGGGGCCGCGCGGGCGGCCTCGGGATGTCGGCCGTCCACGGCGTCGCGACACAGAGCGGCGGTACCGTGGAGGTACGGAGCGAGCCGGCCGGTGGGACCCGCTTCGACGTGTTCTTCCCGGCCGCGGCGGGCGACGTCGCACCGGTGGACGCCGAGCCCGCCAGCCCGAAGCGACCTCCGCGCGCCGGCCTCGGAACGGTGCTGCTCGTCGAGGACGACGCGCCGGTGCGGCGCGCCGCTCGAAGGATGCTGGAGGACGAGGGCTTCGTGGTCCTCGTCGCCAGCGACGGAAGGCACGCGCTCGACGTCTACCGCGAGCTCGGAGGGCCGGTGGACCTGGTGCTCACCGACGTCGTGATGCCCGAGCTCGGCGGCACGGGCCTCGCTCGCGAGATCAAGCAGAAGCAGCCGAACGTGCCGATCCTCTTCACGAGCGGCTACACCGACGATCCCGAGGTGCAGCGGATGATCGACGCGGGCGAGGGCTTCCTCCAGAAGCCCTACTCGCGCGCCGAGCTGCTCGGGAAGGTCCGCGCATCGCTGCGCCGCGCTTGATCCGGCGCCCGTCCTCCGCGAGGGCCAGAGCGGGCGAGCCCCGATCAGTCTTCGTCGCTGCGCAGCTTCGCGAGCACGCTCAGATCCTCGAGCGTGGTCACGTCGCCCATGACTTCCTTGCCGGCGGCCACGTCCTTGAGCAGACGGCGCATGATCTTGCCGCTCCGGGTCTTGGGCAGCGACTCGGTGAAGCGGATGTCGTCGGGGCGCGCGAACTTGCCGATCTCGGTCGCGACGTGGTCGAGCAGCGCCGCCTTGAGCTCCTTGCCGGGATGCTCGCCGCTCTTGAGCGTGACGAACGCGACGAGGGCTTGCCCCTTGAGGTCGTCGGGGCGACCGACGACGGCGGCCTCGGCGACCGATCGATGCGCGACGAGCGCGCTCTCGATCTCGGCGGTGCCGAGGCGGTGACCGGCGACGTTCACCACGTCGTCGACACGCCCCATCACCCAGAAGAAGCCGTCCTCGTCTTTTCGCGCACCGTCGCCGGTGAAGTACACGGGACAGTCGCTGCCCCCGGCGACCTCCATCTTGATCTTCGGAAAGCGCGTGAAATAGGTCTCGCGGAAGCGATCGTCGTCGCCGTAGACGGTGCGCATCATGCTCGGCCAGGGCCGGGTGATGACGAGGAGGCCTCCTTCGTTGGCCTTCGCCTCGGTGCCGTCCTCACGGAGCACCTTGGGCGAGACGCCGAAGAACGGGACCGTGCACGAGCCGGGCTTGGTCGCCACCGCGCCCGGGAGCGGCGTCATCATCATTCCGCCCGTCTCGGTCTGCCACCACGTGTCGACGATCGGGCAGCGCTCGTCGCCGATCTTTCGGCGGTACCACATCCATGCTTCGGGGTTGATCGGCTCGCCGACCGTTCCGAGCAGCCGCAACGACGAGAGGTCGTGCTTGTCGGGGTACTGATCGCCCCACTTCACGAACGCCCGGATCGCGGTCGGCGCGGTGTAGAGGATCGTGACGCCGTGACGCTCGATGATCGACCAGAAGCGGCCAGGATCGGGCTGGTTGGGAGCGCCCTCGTACATCAGGCACGTGCCGCCGTTCGCGAGCGGGCCGTAGACGATGTAGCTGTGGCCGGTGACCCAGCCGACGTCGGCGGTGCACCAGTAGACGTCGGTGTCCTTCAGGTCGAAGACGTACTTCGTGGTCGCGTAGGTGCCGACCATGTACCCGCCGGTGGTGTGCAGGACGCCCTTGGGCTTGCCCGTGGTCCCCGACGTGTAGAGGATGAAGAGCGGCGTCTCGGCGGGCAGCTCCTCGGCGGGGCACTTGGCCGGCACCGTCTCCATGATCGTCGCCCAGTCGTGGTCGCGCCCGACGACCATCGAGATCTCGTTGTGCGTGCGGCGCAGGACGACCGTGTGCTGGACGCAAGGCGTCTCGACGAGCGCCTTGTCCACGTTGGTCTTGAGCGGCACGACCGCGCCACGTCGCCATGCACCGTCCTGGGTGACGATGACCTTCGCCTGCGCGTCGTTCACGCGATCGCGGACGGCCTCGGCCGCGAAGCCGCCGAAGATCACGGTGTGGATCGCGCCGATCCGGGCCGACGCCAGCATCGCGATCGCCGCCTCCGGCACCATGCCCATGTAGATCGCGATGCGGTCGCCCTTCTCGACGCCGAGCTTGCGCAGCACGTTGGCGAACTTCTGCACCTCGCGGTGGAGCTGCGCGTAGGTGTAGATGCGCTGATCACCGGGCTCCCCCTCGAAGACGAGCGCGGCCTTGTTCTTCCGCGGACCTTGGACGTGCCGGTCGAGGCAGTTGAACGCGAGGTTGGTCGTGCCGTCGGCGAACCACTTCGCGTGCGGCGCGTTCGAGAAGTCCAGACCCTCCGTCGGTCGCTGGAACCAGTGCAGCTCCTCGGCGATCTCCAGCCAGAACGCGTCCGGCTCGGCGAGGCTCCGCGCGTGCATCGCCTCGTACTCCTGCCGCGACTTCACGAGAGCCTGCGCGGCGAACGCCGGCTGCGGCTCGAAGAGGCGTGATTCGCGCGAGACGCTGACGATGCTGGTCATGGCAGGACGATCCTCCGGAAGAGCCGGAGCATCGCACGCACCGCGCGCAGGCGGTCAAGCGCCGCGGCTGTGTGGGTAGGATCGCGATGCGGTGCCGCGGCGAGCTGTGGCGGCGATGACTGCGACGACGGCGACCCGAATCGCTACCCGGGAGACACCGGGATCGCGCCCGGCTATCGCAGCGGCCCATTCCGACGGTGCCTTCGCAGTCGCACGCGGGCGAGGGAGTCGCTCGTCGCGAGACGGAGGCGGCCGAGCGAGCCAGAGCTCGCGGGTGCGCGAGGGCAGAGCGCTCGCCTGCTCGCAGAGGCGGCGTAGCCGATGCGGATCTGCGGCGGTGGAGGCGACGGGCCCATCGCGTGATTCCTCCCGAAGCGACGAGCAACGCGCGTGCCGTTCCTCGCGCGCCGCCGAGCATCGTGGCACCTTGCGGCAAGCCCCGCCGCACCACAGGACGATCGCCCATGCGCCTGCACTACCACCCGCTCTCGCCCTACTCGCGAAAGGTCGTGATCGCGATCCAACACCGGGGCGACGACGTCGAGCTCGTCCAGATCCAGCTCGGGGCCGGTGCCCTGAAGCGTCCCGAGTACCTGGCGATGTCGCCGTTCGGGAAGATGCCGACGCTGGAGATGGACGAGGGGCCGCTCTTCGAGTCGACCTCGATCATCGAGCTGCTGGAGGAGCGGGGCCCGCGCGTGCTCTTGCCGGAGAACCTGCAGCGGGTCGCGCGTCACTGGGATCGCATCGCAGACCACTATCTCTTGCCTCCCTACGCCACGCTCTTCTGGGAGAACGGGACGGCGCAGGCCGATGCGGCGCGGAAGACCGCGCGAATCGCGTTCGACGTGCTGGCACGACGGCTCGAAGCAGTGCCCTTCCTCGCCGGGAGCTCGTTCACGCTCGGCGACGTCGGCGCCGCGATCGCGGTGGACGGTCTGGCGCACGAAGGAATCGCGACGCCGCGCGAGCTCGAGCCGTGGCTCGCTCGATGTCACGCGATCGAGGCGATGCGCGCCTCGCGGGCGGCCGCGCTGCCGTTCATCGAGTCCACGCGCTCCATGCGCACGGCCAAGCGCTGACCATGCGGGACCGAGGCCCGTTCGCGATGCTCACCGCGCTCACGCTCGCCGCGTGCGGCGGCGCGACGCCGGTGGTGCGGCACGCCGAGGTCGCCGAGCGCTTTCAGGCCATCACGATCGGCACGGCCGACCCCAACGGCATCGCGTGGGACGACGCGCGCGGATTGCTCTACGTCGCGGACGACGACGCGCCGCGCGTGCTCGTGATCATGAACGGAGTCGTGGTCGGCGAGCGCGGGCTCTCGGGCGCCGGCGACGGCGCGGGCGGGCTGGTGCTGCTCGGCGACGGCTCGCTCGCCGTCGTCCGGTACGGTGCCGACGGCGAGGGCGGCGTGGTCCGTCTGTTGTCGGACGAGGCGATCCGGCCCATCTCCGGCCTCGATGGCGCGCGACGGCGCCTCGGCGCTGCGAGCTGGGGGGATCTCTACGTGGCCTGGTACGGCGGCGAGCACGACGCGTGGGTCGGTGGCGTCGCGCGCGTCGATGCCCATGCCGGCGGCGAGACCGACGTCCTGATCGGCCTCGGCAAGGCGGTGGGCGTCGCCGTGATCGACGATCTTCTCGTCGTGTCCGATCAGAGCCACGACAGCCTCGTGGCCTGCCCGCTGCCGGAGTGCGCGGAGCGCAGCTTGCTCGCCGTGGTGCCGACCCCCGATCTGATGACGGCGACCGACACCGAGATCCTGGTGAGCAGCCTCGACGGGAACGTCTACGGCGTCACGCGGACCGGAGTGGTGCGCATCGTGGCGAGCGAGCTCGGCGGCGAGCCGCGCGGCCTCGCGTGGGACGGCGACGGACGGCGGCTCTTCGTGGCCGTGCACGACCCGAGCCCCGCCGCCGCGCACCGGATCGCGGTCGTCGAGCTCCCCGCGCCCAGCTCCCCGTAGGTGTCACGCCGCCGGCGCGATCTCCACGCGCAGGCCCGGCGCCTCGATCGCGAGCGCGTCGCGCACGACTTGCCAGCGCTGGCGCGACTTCGCGTCGTCGTCCTTCGGCACGAAGCGCACGAGCTCGACGCCCAGCGCCGCGAGCGCACGCGCGATGCGATGGCTCTGCTGGAGAGACGCGCTCCCGCGCGCGAGGCGGGCCGCGATGCGGACGCGCGCCTGCGGGGGCTTGGGCTCCATCGCGAGACGCAGCGCATCGAGCTCGCGCAAGGTCGCCGCGTCGAGCGCGTCGAGGCTCGTGTCGAGCGCGAGGTCGGTGATGCGCGAGCGCGCGATCCGCGCAGCATCGCCCACCGCGAGCCGCGATACGTGGAGCCACACCGTGGGCGCGCCCGTGTCGCGCGCTTCGTCGATCGCGCGCACGACCGCCTGGCCTTTCTCCGACCGCGCACCCTCGAGCCAGGGCGCGACGCGCGCGAGGGGCGCCGCGAGCCCGCTGCCGCCACGGTGCGCCCAGTAGGCGTGCCACGCGCCGCCGCAGCGCGTGCGGAGCGCGCAGTCCAGACACGGCGGGCCGTGGCGCTTGTCGTTCTGGTTCTCGATGCCGGGCATCGCCTCGAACGTCGCACCGCGCGCGAGCTCGGCCTCGTTGGCCTCGACGGAGGCACCGATCCCCGCTTCGTCGCTCCATCCGACGCAGAGCGGCAGGCCGCAGTACGGGTTGAGCATGCGGATGCCGTGGCGCGCCGCGCGCGCGCGGGCCTCGCGGATCGCCGGCGCGAGAATCGCGTAGTCGGGCAAGAGCTCGGGGTGCTGCGCGGCGCGCCCGTGCGGCTGCACCGCCGAGAGCGAGATCGACGTCACGCCCGGGAGGCGCCGCGCGACGAAGTCGACGTACGCCGGCACGCGCTCGGCGGTGAGGCTCGCCGTCACCGGATTGAGCGCGACGCGGATCCCGTGCGCCAGCAGCGCGTCGATGCCGCGCAGGCACGGCTCGAAGGCTCCGGCCAGACCCGCGAGCGTGTCGTGGAGCGCGGCGTCGTCGGAGAGGAGGGAGACGAACGCGCTCGTGAGCCCGGCGGCGGCGAGCTCGGCGGCGTAGCCTTCGTCGAGGAGCACCGCATTGGTCTGGAGCTCGACGAAGGGCACGCCCCGGCTGCGCGCCTCGCGCACCAGCGCGACGAGCCGCTCGCGGTAGAGCGTCGGCTCGCCGCCGGAGATCGTCAGCGTCTGCTCGCCGCTCGCGACGAACGCCTCGAGCTGGCGCGCGATCTCCTCGGCCGGCGGCGTGCGAACCGCGTAGCTCTCGACGGGCACGTTGCAGAACGGACAACGCTCGTTGCACGCCATCGTGAGGCGCAACAGGCCCTTGGTGACGTGGCTCGCCTCGCTGGCGTCGCTCAACACCGGAAGCGAGCGCATGGGGCTCACGATACCACGCACGCCCGCGTCATCGCCCGCGCGAGCGCTCGAAGATGGCGCGCACCGTGTCGATCGTGTCGGCCTCGCCGGCGGTCTTGTCGTCGCGGTAGCGCTTCACGCGCGCGAAGCGCAGCGCCAGGCCTCCGGGGTAGTGCGGGCTCTCCTGCACGTCGTTGAACGCGATCTCGACCACCTGCTCGGGCCGCACGTGCACCACGTAGCCGTCCTCGCTCGTGGCGAGCGCGCGGAAGCGCTCGGTCTGCCAGGTGAGCATCGCGTCGGTCATCCCCTTGAACGTCTTGCCGAGCATCACGAAGCCGCTCGTGCGCGGGTCGCGCGCGCCGAGGTGGAGGTTGCTCAGCCATCCCGTGCGACGCCCCGAGCCGCGCTCGACCGCGAGCACCACGAGATCGAGCGTGTGGGCCGGCTTGATCTTCCGCCACGCCGCGCCACGCGCGCCCGCCTCGTAGGGAGACGAGAGCGACTTCGCCATCGCGCCCTCGTGGCCCTCGGCGATCACCGTGGCGTAGAAGGCCTCGGCCGCCTCCAGGTCGGCGGTCACGATCGAGCGCACGCGCGCCGGCTCGGGCACTCGCTCGGCGAGCACGGCGCGTCGATCGACGAGCGGTGCATCGAGCAGCGAGCGCCCGTCCACGTGCATCGCATCGAAGAACACCACCGAGAGCGCCCGCTCGGCGCGCAGCGCCTCGGGATCGCCGCGCTTGCCGAAGCGCTTCATCGTCTCCTGGAACGGCAGCGGACGGCGCTGCGCATCGAGCGCGATCGCCTCGCCATCCAGCACGAGCGAGCGGGCCGGCATCGCGCGAACGAGCTCGACGATCTCGGGCGCGCGCGCCGTCACGTCGTGGAGGGCCCGCGTGTAGAGCCGCACCTCGCCCTCCGCCTTGTGCACCTGCAGGCGCGCCCCGTCGAGCTTCGTCTCGAGCGCGAGCTCGCCGAGATCGGCGATCGCCTCGTCGAGATCCGGCGAGGGCGAGGCGAGCATCGGCAGGATCGGGCGGAACGGCACGAGGTCGTAGCGAGCGAGCGCCTCGGCACCGTGCGCGAGCAGCGCGGCGCCCACCTCGGGGATCGAGCCACCGAGCATCGCCGCGCGCCGGACGGCGTCGGGCGCGATGCGGGTCGCGGCCGCGATCGCGTCGAGCATCACGCCGTCGAGCGCGCCCTGGCGCACGCCGCCGGTGAGGAGCGGACCGAGGAAGGCGCGCTCGGGCTCGGTCGCGCGTGCGTAGAGCCCGTGCAGGAGGCGCTGCCGCTCGGCCGCCGAGCCGGAGCCCTTGGTACGCGCGATCGTGTCGAGCACGGCGCTCGTCTCGGCCAGCGTCAGGGTGGGCTCGCTCGGGGCCGGGGGCGGCGCCAGATCGCGGATCGCGGCCCAGCCGATCCCGATCTTTCCCTGGACGAGCTCGCCGATCAGGAAGGCGATCCCGATCGCGCGCACGTCGGGATCGAGCGCCGCGAGGGCCCCCGCGAGCCGGTCCCGCTTGGCGTTGCGGCCGCGCAGCGCGGCGACGTCGGCCGAGGCCTGGGCGAGATCACGGAGCAGCGTGGGCACGGCGAGATCCTGCGGCGGCGAGGGCGCACGGCAAGCACTCCATCCCCCCTCCGAAGATGGAGGTCGTGCCGCGTCGGGAGCGCGGGGCCACGACCTGCGGCGAATGCGCGCCCTCGCCGAGGCCACCCATCCACGCTTGAAGCAGCCCCGCCGGGTTTCTACAATCGCTCGTCGGGCCCCCCGGCTCCGCACACTGCTTTTCCTTGTGCTTCCGGCCGATCCATCCGAGAGTCTCGGGCGAAAATGGGCGTAGAGCAGAGATACCGCGTCGTCGAGCGCCTCGAGGCCGGCGGCATGGCGGAGGTGTTCAAGGGCGAGTCGCTCTCCGTCCAGGGCTTCAAGAAGCAGGTCGCGATCAAGCGCGTCCTTCCGCACCTCGCCCAGAACAAGAACTTCATCTCGATGTTCCTCGACGAGGCGCGCCTGGGCGCGCGCCTCACGCACGCCAACATCGTCACCGTCTTCGACATCGGTGCGGCCGACAACACGTTCTTCATCGTCATGGAGTTCGTCGACGGCTGCAATCTGAAGACGATCATCGAGACGTACCGACAGGCCGGGCGCCGCCTGGGCGTGAAGGAGTCGCTCTTCATCTCGATGCAGGCCTTGAACGGGCTCAGCTTCGCCCACGAGCTCACCGACGACGAAGGCAAGGACCTCCACATCGTCCACCGCGACATCTCGCCACCCAACATCCTCCTGAGCAAGCGCGGCGAGGTGAAGGTCACCGACTTCGGCCTGGCCAAGGCCACGACGCAGCTCGAGAAGACCGACCCCGGCGTGGTGAAGGGCAAGTTCAGCTACCTCTCGCCCGAGGCCGCGCTCGGCCAGCCGGTCGACGCGCGCACCGACGTGTTCGCGCTCGGCATCGTGCTCTGGGAGATGCTCGCCGGGCGGCGCCTGTTCCTCGGCGAGACCGACTTCCAGACGGTGAAGCTCGTCCAGCAGGCGCAGATCCCCAGCCTCTCGCGCATCAACCCCGAGGTCGACACCGAGCTCGAGAAGGTCATCGGGGGGGCCCTGACGCAGGACACCAAGTCCCGCTACCAGAGCGCTCGCGAGTTCCAGGACGCGGTCGCGGGCTACCTGTTCTCGCGCAAGCTCAAGGTCACGGCGTTCGACGTCGCGACGCTGGTGAAGTCCGCCCTCGAGCAGAAGGCGCAGCTGAAGAAGGGCGCCGAGAGCCCGCAACAGCAGTCGATCATCGACCGACTGATCCAGGAGGAGCTGCTCCGCTTCACCTCGCTCGACGACATGAGCGATCCCTTCGCGCAGTCGGGCGCGAGCCCCGACTCGGACGACGCGAGCAAGCCGCTGGACGCCGGGCTCTTCGAGAACCCGGCCGATTGGTTCCGCGACGACAAGGACGTGCAGACGGGCGCCACCGCCGCGCGTGGGAGCACGAGCAGCTCGCCCGGCTGGCGCGAGTCCGGCCTCGAGCAGGACGAGCCACCGCCGGCGCGGAACGCGACGCCGACGGGCGGCATCGCGCGCGCGCTGGGGCCCGCATCGAGCGAGACACGCACGAGCGCTCCTCCCGGACGCACGAGCGCTCCGCCAGGACGCACGAGCGCGCCCCCGCAGCAGAGCGGCGTGACCGCGCCGCGCAAGGCGCAGACGCAGGTCTCGCCTCCCACGACGAGCGAGCCCGAGCCCGAGCCGAAGAAGTCGAGCGCCGCGCTCTACGTGGTGATCGCGCTCGTGGTCGTGCTGGGCGCAGGGGCGGCCGCATGGTTCGGCGGCATCATCCCTCACTAGTTGCTCGCGCGGCTCGCTCAGCTCCCTGACGCAGCGCGGCTTGCTCCTCGGCGCTCGGGGCCGGTAGAAGGCGTGTCATGAGACGCGCCAAGATCGTGTGCACCCTCGGTCCCTCGGTGAGCAGCCCCGAGATGATGGACAAGATCGTGGCCGCGGGGATGGACTGTGCGCGGCTGAACTTCTCGCACGGCACGCACGAGTCGCACGCCGCCGCCGCGAAGCTCGTGCGCGATGCCGCCGCCAAGGCAGGGCGGCCGCTCGCGATCCTCGCCGATCTCTGCGGCCCCAAGATGCGCGTCGGGCGCTTCGTCGACGGGAAGATCGAGCTCGCCGTCGGGCAGAAGTTCACGCTCACGAGCCGCGATGTCCCGGGCACGAAGGAGATCGTCTCGCAGACGTACGAGCCGCTCGCTCGCGACGTGCAGCCCGGCACGATCATCCTCCTCGACGACGGTCTCTTGCGCCTGCGCGTGCTCGAGTCGGGCCCGACCGACGTGCTCTGCGAGGTCGAGATCGGCGGCGAGCTCTCCGACAAGAAGGGCATGAACATCCCGGGCGCGAACCTCTCGACGCCCGCGCTCACGCCGAAGGATCGCGCCGACCTGCTCTTCGCCGTCGAGACGCTCAAGGTCGACTACCTCGCGCTCTCGTTCGTGCGCCGACCCGAGGACGTGGCGGAGGCGCAGGCGATCGCGCGGGGCACGCCGGTCATCGCGAAGATCGAGAAGCCCGAGGCGATCGACAACCTCGCCGCGATCCTCGATCAGGCCGACGGCGCGATGGTGGCCCGCGGCGATCTCGGCGTGGAGATCGGCAGCGAGTTCGTGCCGCTCCTCCAGAAGCGGATCATCCGCGAGGTGAACACGCGCGGGAAGCTGGTCATCACCGCGACGCAGATGCTCGACTCGATGATCCGCAACCCGCGCCCCACGCGCGCGGAAGCGGCCGACGTCGCCAACGCCGTGCTCGACAACACCGACGCCGTGATGCTCTCGGGGGAGAGCGCGAGCGGCAAGTACCCGATCGAGGCCGTCTCGATGATGGACGCGATCGTGCGCGAGGTGGAGCGCGAGAGCCTCAAGGCGGACGCGGGCGCCGGGTCGCTGCCGCCGATCTCGAGCGGATGGAAGTTCAACGACGCGGCGGCGCGCGCCACGGCGCGCCTCTCCTACCTGCTCGACCTCAAGGCGATCGTCACCTTCACGCGCGACGGTCGCACGGCGCGCCTCCTCTCCGAGAACCGCCCGCGGGCGCCGGTGGTCGCCGTCACGTCGTCGCCGCAGGTCGCGACGCGCCTGGCGCTCCACTGGGGCGTGGTTCCCCGGCTCGAGATCCCGCCCGAGGATCTCGAAGAGACGCTGCGCATCGCGACGAGCGTCATCGCGAGAGAGAAGCTCTGCAAGCAGGGCGACGCCTTCGCGATGGTGTTCGGTTGGCCGCTCAGCACCGGCACGAACACGATCAAGCTCCATCGCATGTGACGGGATCGCGGCCACGGGCCGCACGATCCAGCACCGGTCACGGGCGAGCGGCGATCCCGCACGCAACACCCGTCGAAAAGCGGATGGCGTCGATCGGTGCGGATCATGCTCGCGGCCGCGCATGACCACCGCCGCCTCCAACGTTCCCGGCATCGATCCGGCCCTCTCGCCGCGCCTGCGCGCGCTCGTCGACGACCTCGAGCAGGCGGGCGAGGTGGTGTCGCGTCGTGACGCCGTCGCCGCGCTCGGTCGCGCCGAGATCACGTGGGAGGACGTCGAGCCCTATGCCCAGCCCTCGCCGCTGGGCTACGCGCGCCGCCGCATCGCGCGCACGGACGCCTTCGAGCTGCTGGTGATGACCTGGATGCCGGGGCAGGGCAGCGTCCCGCACGATCACGCGGGCTCGATCTGCGCGCTGCGCATCGTGCAGGGGCACGTCCGCGACTCGTTCTTCGCCGCCGCGCGCGACGGCCTCGTCGATCGCAGCGCTTCGAGCGAGCTGCTCGAGGGCGAGGTGATCGTCGATGCCAGTGACGACATCCACGCGCTGAAGAACGACGAGAGCGAGACGGGGATGCTGGTCACGCTCCACGTGTACGCGCCGCCGCTGCCCGAGCTGCGGCGCTTCGCGCTCCGGCCGGCGGGCGCGACGCTCGCGCCCGTCGACACCCGAGCGCCGCGCGCCGACGCGAAGACCGTCTCGATCGTGGGCGGCGGCTTCTCGGGCACGCTGATCGCGGCGCAGCTGATGCGCCTCGCGACGGAGCGGCGCCGCTCGCTCCACCTCGTGATCCACGACCGCCAGGCGTCGTTCGGCGAAGGGCCGGCGTACCGCACGGTCGATGCGCGGCATCTCTTGAACGTGCCCGCCTCGAACATGAGCGCGTGGCCCGATCGGCCGAACGACTTCCTCGACTGGGCGCGCGAGCGCGACCCCGCGATCGAGCCGGGCGACTTCCTGCCGCGCAAGCTCTACGGCGAGTACGTGCGCAGCCAGCTCGAGCGCGCCGCCCGCGAGGCGAGCGACCGGATCAGCCTCGAGGTGCGCCGCGAGGAGATCACCACGATCACGCCGCGCGAAGCAGGCTACGAGATCGCCCGCGCGGCGGGGACGAGCATCGCCGACGCCGTGGTCGTGGCCACCGGCCACCGTCCGCCCGACGATCCGCTCGGCGCGCGATGGAGCGGCCCGCGCACGCGCTACGTGCAGGATCCGTGGGCGTCGCTCGCGCTCTCGGCCGTGCGCCCCGACGAGCGAGTCGTGCTGCTCGGCACCGGCCTCACCTCGGTCGACGTGCTGCTCACGCTCGCGCGTCTGCCGCGCACCGCCGAGGTCGTCGCGATCTCGCGGCGTGGTCTCTGGCCGGCCGTGCACTCCACCTCGCCGCGGCCCGGCATCGACGCGTGGCCCTGGCTCGAGCCGCTGCTCACCCGCGACGGCGGCGCGCGCACGAGCGATCTGGTCCGCGCCGTCGCCGCGCGTGCGCTCCAGGTGCAGCGCGAGACGGGCGACTGGCGCCCGGCGATCGACGGCATGCGCCCCTACGCCGCGAAGATCTGGGCCGCGCTCGGCGAGCGCGAACGCGAGCGCTTCCTGCGCCACGCGCGCGCCTTCTGGGAGGTGCGCCGCCACCGCATGGCGCCGAAGGTCGGCGCGATCGTCGAGCAGGTTCGCGAGAACGGCACGCTCGTGACGCTGACGGGCCGCGTGATCGCGGCACGTGCCACGCGCGACGGAGTCGAGCTCACGGTGCGTCGCCGCGGCGAGAGCGGCACCGAGTCGCTGCGAGCGGACTGGATCGTGAACTGCACGGGCCCCGGCGCCGGCGAGCTCTCGATTCCGCCCGTGCTCTCGGAGCTCGTCGCCGCAGGCCGCCTCGTGCGCGACGCCCATGGGCTCGGCGTGAAGACCGACGCCGAGGGCCGCGCGATCGGCGCGAGCGGCGTCGTGCCGGACCTCGCCGTGATCGGCACGCTCCGCAAGGCCGATCTCTGGGAGTCGACCGCGGTGCCCGAGCTCCGCGTGCACGCCGCCACGACGGCGCGCGCCGTGGCGGCCACGCTCGGTTGGTGAAGCCGCCTGGCCGGCACTTGCGCCGGGCGCACGGCGCACCCAAGAACTCCGCCTCATGAGCGACGATCCCGAGCGTGACGATCCCGCGGCAGGCGCCCCCGAAGAAGAAGCGCCCGATCTCGTGCTCGAGCTTTCGGCGAGCGCCTTCCGCATGGTGAAGCAGGCGATGAAGATCGACCTCGACTTCACGCCCGACACGCTGCCCCTGCTCGATCATCACCTGATGACGGCGCACGCGGAGGCGGCCTCGAAGGAGGAGCTCCGCGCGCTGCTCGCGACGAGCGCGGGCGGCTACTTCGGCGAGGTCGTGCGGCGCATGATCCCGGGCTCGCGCTGGCACGCGCCGGCGGGCGACTTCGGCGCGTGGCGCATCGAGCTCGGCCACGTGTTCCTGTACTTCAACCCGATCGCGATGGCGATGGAGGCCATCGAGAGCGGCGAGGTCGAGGGCTGGAGCGGCCACCTCGAGGTGCTCGCGCAGGATCGCGGTCTGCTGGAGCAGGCGCTCTCGCGCATGGGCGAGATCGAGGCGGACGACTACTACCGGCTCGCCGTGCGGCTCGAGGTGATCGAGCAGGTCGTGGCTGCGCTCGAGAGCGCCCAGGTCGCGCGCGGCGAGGTGCAGCGCCGCTTCGGGCCCGAGGTCTACGCCGCGGCGACGGGCGAGACCGCGCCCAAGCGCCCGAACTGACGACGGCTCAGGGCAGCGGCGCCGGATCGGCGAGCGCGGGCGCCGACACGCCGCAGAGGTGCGCAATCGTCGTGGCGACGCGGGCCTGCGCGCGTGGAGGCTCGTCGAGCTCGGCGTGCGCGACGCCGGGGCCGCTCATCACGACAGGCACCTCGCGATCGTAGGCGTAGGGCGAGCCGTGCGAGGTGCCGGCCTCGGCCGAGAGCTCTTCTTCGGCCGCGGACCACTCCGTCGGCACCACGTAGAGCTCGCCCGGCGGCGGGACGGGGAGGCTCTGACCGAAGAGCGCGTCCATCGGATCGGCGCTCGCGCGAAGCGCGGCCCCCGCCCGGGTGTCCACCACGCGGGCGATGCCCGGACGCGCGAGGAGGTAGCGCGTGATGGCGGCCACGACGCGATCGCGGTCCGGCCCGCTGCGCGCCGCGTCCGAGAGGTAGACGTACGGCTGGACCCACGCCTCGACCCACTCGCCCGGCCCGAGGTCCTCGGCGAGGTGCGCTCGCAGGAGCTCGAGCTCGGCTTCGCTCGTCCACCGAACGGCGTCCGGATGCCCGCGCTCGTGCGAGCGCTCGACGAGCGGCGCGACGCCGTGGTCGGCGGTGATCAGCACCGCGATCTCTCCGTGCGCGCGCTCGAGCTCGTCGAGGTAGAGCCCGAGCTCACGGTCCACGCGGACGAGCGCGTCCAGGTACTCCCAGCTCTCGGGCCCGAACGCGTGCCCGACGTAGTCGGGCGTGGCGATCGAGATCGCGACCAGGTCCGTCTGGGCGTCCTCGCCGACGTGGAGCGCGCGCGTGGCCTCGCGCGCGAACGCGAGCAGGTGCTCGACCGAGGCCGGCGTCGACAGGTACGCATCGGGCTCTCCGATCGTCTCGGGCGCGCTGGGATCGTGGGGGAACGTTCGCCCGAAGCCGTACGCGCCCTCCCCCGACTGATCGTCCGGCCCGAGCGCTTCCGCGAGCATCGCCGGGTCCTCGGGCTCCCACACGTGCATCGTCGCCGCCAGCGGATGCTCGGCCTGCCAGGCCTCCACCCAGGGCGGCAGCGCATCGCCGTACCAGCTCGACGTCGTGAAGCCCCCCGCGCGCACGTCGAGCCAGAAGCAACCGTCCGGATGCTGGCCGCCTGGCAGCACGGCGCTGCGATCCTTCATCGCGATCGAGAGCGTGACCGCGGCGCCGCCGCTCTCGCGCTCGAGCACGTCGGCCACCGACTCGGCGTGCAGGATCGCCGGGCTCGCGAACGCCGTCGGGCGGCCGAAGAGCGGATGCTCGGCGTCGTCCATCGACGAGACGCGCGCGTGACGTTCCCGGTCCCACACGCGGTTCGAAGGCACGCCGCTCTGGAACGGCGACGCGCCCGTGTAGATCGCCGCGTGCCCCGGCGCCGTGTAGGTCCCGGCGTAGCCGTAGGCGACGCGATGGATCCACGTGCCGCGATCCATCGTGCGTCGGAGCGCACCGCGCGGATCGAGCCGGTCGTGGTGCCGCTCGAGCACCCAGCTCGCCAGCTGGTCGTAGACGAGCGCGACCACGATGCGAGGCCGCGGCGAGGCGGGAGGATGCGGCTCCTCCGGCCGCGCGGCCGTTCCGCCACAGGAGACGAGCGCGAGGAACGAGAAGACGAGAGCGAGGACGAGGCGCATCGAGGGGACCATGCCCGAGCCGCCGGGCGCGCGCACCTCTCTTGTCTCGCGGTCTCGTCTTGCGGTCGCGGCTCTCGCTCGATACGGTCGCGAGCATGTCGTACGCACGCGCGCTCTTCGCGGCTGCCCTCGTCGTGGCCCTCTCGGGCTGCCCCTCCACGCCGGTGAACGCGGCGGGCAGCTACACCGTGAACCTCACGAACGGCGCGAACGGCTGCATGTTCGGCAACTGGACCGAGGGCTCGACCACGTCGGGCGTGCAGCTACGGATCACCCAGACCGGCTCCTCGCTCACGGCGACGGTCGAGGGCGGCACCGCCGCCGTCTTCGACGTGCTCTTCGGCTCGCACATCATGACCGGCAGCGTCTCGGGCAATCACCTCGATCTCGTCATCCACGGCACCAACCAGACGACGCCCGTCGGCACCAGCTGCACGATGAGCCTCGATGCCCACGCGTCGGTCGATCTCTCGGGCGATGCGCTCCAGAACGGGACGATCACCTACACGATCGTGACGAACCACGACTCGACGTGCCCGATCTACACGCAGTCCTGCGAGACCTCGCAGGCGTTCAACGGCACGCGCCCGCCGAGCATCTGATCTTCTCCGGGCCGACACGCGGCCCGGAGAAAACCGCCCCCGATCCCGCCGACCTCACGCGAGCGTGCCGCGGAACACGCGCCGCGCCGGGCCCGTCATGCGCACCGGCGCTCCGCGCTCGCCGACGGTGATCGCGAGCGAGCCCCCGGGCAGGCGCACCTCGACCGGCCGGCCGCGCGCGATGCGCCCCGTCTCGACCGCCGCCGCGACCGCTGCACACGCGCCCGTTCCGCACGCCTCCGTGTAGCCGACACCGCGCTCGAAGACACGCAGGCCGATCGCCGCCTCGCCGATCCGCTCCGCGAGACCGACGTTGACGCGCGCCGGAAAGAGCGGATGTCGCTCGAGCGCCTCGGCGAGCTCGGCTGCATGCTGCTTCTCGGCATCGAAGACGACGAAGTGGGGGTTGCCCATCGAGACGAAGCTACCGACGACGGGACGGCCGTCGACCTCGACACGCGCGTCGAGGAGCGGCCCCTCGCTCCGTACCAGGCCCGGCTCGGGCGCGATCGCGTAGGGTCGCATCGCGACCTCGACCCGCGCGAGCTCCGGCTCGTGGGCGAGCAGCGTGCAGGCGTGCGGGCCCGCTTCGGTGTCGATCGTGACCGTCTCGCCGACCCGGACCTGCCCGCGCTCGGCCAGGTAGAGCACGACGCAGCGCACCCCGTTGCCGCACATCTCGGGGCGCGAGCCGTCGGCGTTCACCACCCGCATCGAGCGCGCATCGAGATCCACGTAGAGCACGCCGTCGGCGCCGACGCCGCGGTGGCGGTCACACAGCGCGCGCGCCGTCGTCACGTCGATGCCACCCAGCGCGCGCGTCTCGACGACCACGAAGTCGTTGCCGAGCCCCTCGATCTTGTCGAACGCCGCGCCCATCGCGCGCTGATCATCGGGCCGCAAGCTCGGCTCCGCAAGGCGTCGATCGTTTGGTATCGTCTCGGCCTCGATGAGCAACGAGCGCCGCACCCAGGGCCCGAATTGGCTCACCCCGATCGTCGTCCTCAGCGGAATCGCCCTCGCATTCTTCATCGGGCTCTACGTGCTCGACTCGGTCGTCACCGGCGGCCCGCCGATCGGCAACGATCGCAACGCCGTCGAGCGCTTCTTCGACTTCGATCCGGCGGCGATCGGCAACGCTCTGCCGCAGCTCGCGGCGATGATCGCGGCCGTCTTCGGCATCGTGATCACGGTCGTCTCCATCATCGTGCAGCTCTCGGCCGACCGGTACACGGGCGTCGCCGGGATGTTCCTCCGCGACCGCACGAACATGTTCGTGTTCGGGTTCTATCTCGTCGTCTGCGTCGCCGGCATGTGGATCAGCTTCGCGCTGCAGACGACGTTCATCCCGCGCGCCGCGATCGTGGGCATCCTGATCGTGACCACGATCGGCCTCGTGCTGATGGCTCCCTACTTCGGCTACGTGTTCTGGTTCCTCGCGCCGCAGAACATCATCACGCGCATCCGGCAGACGGCGATGCGCACGGCCAAGCGAGGCGCCTCGCTCGCCGACAAGGAAGAGGTGAGCGACGCCCAGGCCGCGACGCTCGGCTCCATGGAGGAGCTCACCGACATCACCTCCAACTCCATCTCGGGCAAGGACAAGATCATCGCCTCGGGCGCCGTCGACGCGCTCAAGGACTTCTGTGTCGGCTACCTCGCGCTGAAGAAGAGCGCGACCAGCGCGTGGTTCGACATCGGCGACCTGCTCCAGCAGAACCCCGACTTCGTCGCCATGGATCCCGAGTCCGTCGTCGACCTCCAGACCCGCCGCACGTGGGTCGAGTGGAAGGTCATGCGCCAGTACCTCGGCATCTACAACGAGGCGCTCGGCGGGATGCGGGACATCAACTACCTCGTCGCGATCGACACGCGCTACATCGGTCAGGCCGCCAGCAAGCACAAGGACCGCGAGCTGATGCAGCTCGTCTACCGGTTCATGAACAGCTACCTGCGGGCGACGCTGAACGCGAAGGACGTGCGCACGGCCTACAACGTGATGAACCAGTACCGGCTGCTCATCGAGGCGCTCATCGCGGACGGCAACGGCAAGGAGGCGCTCGAGGGCGTCACCCACATGAGCTACTACGGCCACGTGAGCTTCGACATGAAGCTCGTCTTCGTGACCGAGACCGTCGCCTACGACATCTCGGCGATCTGTCAGCGCGCGAGCGAGCAGCAGAGCCCCGAAGAGGACGCGATGCTCGCGCAGTTCCTCGATCTCGACCGGCCGCTCCGCACGCAGGCGCAGGAGTCGGCACTGCTCGGCGTGCGCAAGGCGCAGGTGAAGCTCGCCACGTACTACCTGTGGAAGGGCGACGAAAAGAAGGCCCGTCGCATCGCCGAGGACATGCGGGCCGAGCCCCACGCGCGGCTTGCGCAGATCCGCGAGTCGCTCGAGAAGGTCACGACCAAGGACTACTGGGAGATCATCGATCGCGGGCGCAACTTCGAGTACATGCCACCCGAGCAGCGGGAGAAGCTCGCGGTGTTCTTCGAGTGGCTCGGCGTCGGGCCCCGCGTGACGTGAGCCGCGCTCCGCGACGGGGCTCCGCTCTCTCCCTCGTCGCGCTGGCGGCGCTCGCCGCGACGGCGTGGCCGACGCCGGCGCGAGCCCAGGACGCCGAGGACGACGCGACGGCGGCCACGGCGACGAGCATCGAGGCGAGCTACGTCAGCGAGCCACCCGGCGTGGTGCTCTCGTGGTCTTCGCCAGGTAGCCCGTGGACACCCGTCACCGCGGCCTCGGGGCTCTTGCGCGTACCGGCGGGCCCGATCGATCTCGGTCTCTCGTACCACGAGCACGGCCCGGTGCGCGTCGCGACCGGCACGACGATCCCCGAAGGCGCGCTGCTCTCGGCGCGCTACCAGGCGCGGCAGTGGATGCGCGAGCTCGGCGTGGGCGTGGTGCTCGGCGGCATCCTCGCGGCGCTCGTCGGGCTCGCGATCGGCATCGGCGCGTTCGTCGATCACACGACCGACACGGGGGTCGCCGGGCTCGCGGCGGGCCTCGGAGTCGCCGTCGTCGGCGTCACGACCGGCCTCGTGCTCGCGCTTCAAGAGGACGAAGCGAGCCTCGACGTCGAGTGAAGCCCGACGGAGCCCTCCCCGCGCGCTCCCGGCGAGCGCGAAGAGCCGCGATCTCGGGTCGCCCCGCGCAGCGGGCCGCCCGTCATGCCTCGAAGAGCGGTTGCTCGATCACGGGCTCGCGCCGACGCGCTCCACCGTCAGCTCGTGGTTGATCGCCGCCGCGGCGGCCATTCCCGCGGCCGCGGCGAGGATGGCCGCCTGCTGGCGCGTCGTGAGGTCGCCGGCCGCGTAGATGCCGGGGACCGACGTCTCGCGCGTGGCCGGGTCGATGCGAACGAAGCCGTGCTCGTCGAGGGCGACGCCGAGCGCCCGCACGACGTCGACTTGGCGCTGCGGCGGATGCGCATAGAGCAGATCGCACGCGATGCTCGCGCCGCTCTCGAGCTCGATGGCCGCCAGGTGTCCGTCCGCCGCGACGAGGCGGCGCAGAGGGCTCGTCTCGATGCGGATGCCCGCCGCGTGCCATCGCTCGCGGACGTCGTGCGGGAGGCCCTCCGGCAGGTCGACGAACGCCGTGACGTGGCTCGTCCACCCGCGGAGCAAGAGCGGAAACGTCAGCGCGTGCGCGTCTCGGACGAGGCATCCCCAGCGACCCTCGCGCGCCTCCCAGCCATGGCAGTACGGGCACTGCACGATCGAGGTGCCCCAGAGCGTCTCGAAGCCCTCGATCGGAAGGCGCTCGTCGATCATCCCGGTCGCGAGCACGACACGGCGCGCCCGGATCGGCTCGCCCCCCACGCGCGCCTCGAAGGCGCCCTTCGCGCCGGTGATCTCGTCGACCCGCGCGTCACGGACCTCGACACTCGGGTACGACGCGAGCTGCGCACGGCCGAGACCGCGAAGCTCCGCCGGTGGCGTGCCGTCCCGCGTCAGGAAGTTCTGCACGTGGACGGCGGCGGCATTGCGCCGCACGCCGGCGTCGCACACGAGGACGTGCTTGCGCCCGCGACCGAGGGTGAGCGCAGCCTGCAGGCCGGCGGGGCCGGCACCCAGCACGAGCACGTCGTAGGTCTTCATCTCGTTCTCCGCGTGACCGGCCGACTCGTGGGCTGAATCAGGCGGTCCCCTCCCATGTAGGGCCGACGGCGCACGATCCACAGGGGCCGCAATCGGCCCCAGCCGCGCACGGCGTCGCCGCGTCGGCCGCCTGTCGTCCTTCAGGCCGCGAGCGAGGTCGGCTCGAGCGCGCCGCGCCCTGGCGTGACGCCCAGCTCGCGGCGCACGTCGGCGAGCGGGCGATCCCACTGCTCTTCCCAGCGCACGGCGAAGAACGGTGCCGCGGCGTGACCTCGCTCGTAGCCTTCCACGAGCGCCCGGAAGAAGTGCGGGATGCGATCCTGCCGGAAGAGCGCGCCGTGCAGGACCATCGTGCCGGCGAGGATCGCCGAGAACGCCGACGCGGCGCCGGAACGGTCGCCCATGTGGCGCTCGAAGTGCCCCATGTAGAAGCCGACGATGCCGACCTCACCGAGCACCGTCGTCGCGTAGCCCGTCACGGCATGCCAGAGATCGTGGGTCTGGTACATGCGCAGCCGCGCATACGCGAAGTCGGCGTCGCGATCGCCCGCCGAGAGCGCGCGGTCGAGAGGAGTCCGGTCGAAGTAGTCGGGACGCAGGTCGTTCTCGATCATGTGGCGCCGGTAGGCCTGGCCGAGGGTGCCGGGCGCGCATCGCTCGAGGTCGTCGAGCGTGTAGGGCTCCGGCAGGTAGCGCTCCTCCATCATGCGTGCCGTGGCCGGGCACGCGCGCATCGCCGCGAGGTACTTGTCGACGTCGGCATCGGTCGCCAGACGCGTCAGGTGCTTCTCGAGACCGAGCACCTTGTCGGCGCTCGGCTCCTGGATCAGCGCGACGAGCGAGCGGACGACGGAGGCCTGCGCGAGCACGCGGGCCGAGAGCGGGAGGGCAGCCGGCATGAACGATTGATTGCACGGACAAGGTTGTCTGCACAAGCAATTGTTTGGTCACGAGACGTGCGCCTGCGCCGCCCACGGGCTCGGGACGCGGCCGCGCCCGCGCCGGGAAGCCGCGAACGCCGCGGACGCCGAAGACTAGGACTAGTGGCCGCCGAGGGTCGCGGTGCCGGCGGGGAGCGCGAGGACGCGGCCGCCGATGGCGCCCTGCAATCGCAGCTGGAACGCTCCGTCGGTCGCCGTGTAAGCGCGCGCCTCGGGGGCCAGGCCCACGAGGCCGAAGATCGCCCGCGTGCGGTCGTTCCGATCGCGGTAGGCCTGCGTGACGTTGATGCGGAGCAGCAGATCGAGCGCCGACATCGGAAGGGGCCGCAGGAAGCGGATGGTGCCCTGGCCGAGCAGCTGAGCGTCCTCGCCATCGGAGACGAGCTGCCCGACACGGCCGACGCCGTGCTCGATGTCGATCTGGAGGTTCACGTCGCCGGCCGCGATCCGCTCGACCGCCAGGCCCCGCGAGGAGCCGGGAATCACGTTGATGGTGGCGTTGCCGTCACCGATCGCGAGGTCGTCGATGGTCAGGGTCACGTGACCCGTCGTCTGCGCGAGCTCGTCCGAGAGCGTGACGTCGACGTCGCCCGCGACGATCCCTTCCACCGGCAGCCCCAGGCTGTGACGGATCACGCCGATGCGGCGCAGATCGACGTGCTCGATGCGCGCCACGACGTGCGTCAGCTGGTGCTCGTCCTCGCCGGAGCCCGAGCGCGAGTCGGTCACCTCGCCGGTGATCGTTCCACCGCCGTCGGTCTCGATCTCGAAGGTGACGTCGGTCGTCCCGAACAGGTACGCCAGGATCCCCGCCCGCGCGTAGATGCGCGGGATCGTCAGCTCGGCACGGCGCTCTTCGTCCGGTCCCTGCGGCAGACGGATGCGGACGCCCTGGGCCTCGACGCCGCTGATCCACGCGGGCTCGAGGCTGACGATGTCCACCTCGCTCCCCGGCACCTGCGCCTCGATCGCGTGGATGGCGAAGTCGCGCACGCGCTCGTACGGGAAGGTCTCGTAGGCCGACGAGAAGAAGCAGCAGAGGAAGTAGAACGGGAACACGAGGAAACGCATCAAGAGCGTTCGTGCGCGCTCGGAGAGCGCGAAGCGGGCGGTCGAGGGCGAGGGGGACGTGGCCATTCGTGGTGCTCGTCGGGGGGCGACGCCGGCGCGGGCCGACGGCCAGGGAGTTCAGGGTGCGGGCGGTCCGGCGTGGCCGGCGGGCTGCGGTCGAGCGACGCCGGCGTCCTCGCCGCTCGCGCCCGCGCCGCTCGTGGTGCGGTCGTAGGTGATGACCCCGATCTCGAAGTTGAAGCGATCCTCGCCGGCGGTGAAGTGCTCGACGTGGATGCGCTCGAGCGCGATCGGGTACGGCGCGCCCTCGATGGAGTGGAGCAGGTGCACGGCGTTGCGCAGCGTCGCTCCCGGCAGCTGGGCCCGCACGTGGCGTCGGCGGAAGCGCCCCTCCTGGAGCTCGGGCTGGTTGGTCACCGACTGGATGGCGACGCCCTCGGTGCTGCACTGGGCCTCGACGAACGAGCCGAGGGCGGGCGCGCGAACGTCGTAGCGACGCTCGGCCGCCGCGGCCTCCGCCTCGCGGATCGCCAGCCGTGGCCCGGCGTGCGAGATGTCGCGCAGCACGAGCTCGATCGACTCGTTGTCCTCTTCGAGAGCGGAGATCGCGCTCGAGAGCAGGTACACCGGCATCAGCACGACGAGCAGCGCCGCCACGATGCCGAGGATGCCGACGAGGCGCTTCTCGCGATCGTTGAGCCCGGCCCAGGTCTGTTCGAGACGCTCGCGCATCAGTGCGCTCCTCCCGACGATCCGGTGCTCGCGCCGGAGCCCGAGCGCGCGCCGCTGCGGCGACGTCCGTGCGTGCCGGATCCGCTCTCCTGCGCCGTGCCCGGGCACTGCAGGTCCATCTCGAGCCGATACTGCCGCCGCCCCTCGCCCGCCGTCGTCATCGGGCCGGGCGCGAGGTTCTGGAAGCACGCGACGTGACCGAGCGCCTCGACGATCCGGTCGCGCTCCTCGATCGAGCTGACCACCGCCTGCATCTCGACGTGGCCGCCGCTGCGATCGTCGCCCAGATCGATCTGAAGGCGCTGCAGGTCGTGATCGATGCCGTCGGGAATCGCCGTCGAGATGGCCACCAGCGCGTCGAACGCGTCGTAGGCCGGCAGCGGATCGCCGCTGGCACGGCCGGTCTCGAGGAGCGTGCGCGCGCGCAGCGGATCGGTGGTCGCCTCGCCGAGGCGCTGCTCGCTCACCTCGCGCAGCTCCGCCTCGAGCACCTCGCGCCGCGCCGTCAGCACCGACCAGTGCGCGTAGACGGAAAAGAAGTACGCCGCGACGAGGAAGGCGCCACAGACGCCGAGCAGCGGTGCGAGCTCGCGGATGGCGCCGATCGAGCGCTTCTTGGCGAGGTCACCCTTGCGCAGATCGAGGTGCTTGCCGGCCAGGCGCGTCTGTCCGACGAGCCCGAGCGCCAGCGCGAACGCCGGAGCGCGGACCGGGTCGACCGGCACGGCGGCGTCCAGCTCGGGAGCGGGCGGCATCTCGAGCGGGATCGGCGTCCGCTCGAGCACGCGGCCGAGCCATCCGAAGAGCAGCTCTCCGGCGTCGATGTCGCCCGAGACGCGAACGGTCTCGACGTCGGCGCCGTTCTGCATCCGGTGACTCGTCACCGTCTGCTTGAGCTCGCGCGCGAGGCGAGAGGCCGCCGAGCCGTAGGGCGCGTCCGCGAAGCCCATCTCGCGCAGATCGTCGACCCCCGCGGTGATCGTGCGCGCCAGCTCGACCTTTCCCTTGCGGAGGATGGCGATGTCGGTGCGAGCGCGGCCGAAGTGCACGAGCGCCTGCGCGCTCTCCGACACGAGCGCGGGCACGAACGCGGCGAGACCGCCGAGCGCGGCCGCGCCCGGGATCAGCTCCTCCGGATCGAGGCCCGCCGCCGCCAGCCGGTCGAGCCGCTCGCGCACCTTGGTGCGCGGTACCGCGCAGACGACGACGCGGACCTTCGTGGGATCGGGCTGCTCGGCGAGCTGATAGTCGAGCGCCGCCTCCGAGAGCTCGAAGGGGACGAGCGACTCCATCTCGAAGGGCAAGAGCTCGTCGATCTTCCGCAGCGCCGCCGGCGGCAGCTCGATGCGGCGCAGCGACACGTCCTCGCCTGGCATGTCGGCGATCCGGCTCGCGCTGGTCACGCCGGTGCGGCGCATCACCTCGGCGATCGCCATGCGCAGGGGCGCGTCGGGATCGGGCGCGCCCGGCGGCACAGGAGCGCTCTCCGGCACGACCATCGGCGCCGGCGCGGCCTCGGGCAGGCCCGGGATGGGCTCGACCGCGGGCGCGAACGGAGCGACAACCGCGTGGGCCTGGGCTTCGGCGAGCAGGCGCATGTCGTCGATCGAGATCTCGACGTAGCGAACGACCTGCGTGGTCCGGAACTGCGTGCGCACGAGCGCGGCCCGCACGACGCGGGGGCCGACCTCGATGCCGATGAGCGTTGCCATGTCTGTTCTGCCTGAGCCTTCGCGAGACGCCGGAAGCTACGGGTTGTAGAGCGCGTGGTTGAGCGCGTAGGTGATGGGGACCGCGACGCGGGTGACGTAGGTCTCGTCGTGACGCGGGTTGCCGAGGGCGGGCACGACGAGGTGGATGCGCACCTGCGCCGGCAGGCGGTTCATCTCGGTCCCCGCGGTGTCCCAGCCGTCGACCCACTGGAGCGAGACGGGATCGAAGTAGTCGAGCTCGAACTCGCGCACGTCGTCGACGAGGATCATCTGCTGGCCGCCCGTCTCGGGGTCGTCGTCGATGCGACGCGACTCGCGGCGCACGAGCACGCGGTGCATCTCGCGCGTCTCGTCGTCGCGATGCTCGGCCAGGAAGTAGCCGAGCTCGTTCTGGTCCGACTCGTGGGCGTCGCGATAGAGGCGGCGGTGCGAGAACGACGTGAAGTCGATGCGGCTACCGCGCCCCTCGTGGCGCCCGTGGAAGACGGTGCGCATCGAGGCGAGCTGCGGGCTCACGTTCACGTCGAGCGAGACGAAGGCGCTCTGGATCTCGCGGCACATGCGCTCCATCGCCACGCGGATGATGTGCGCGCGATCGCCCTGGGCCTCGACGCGCGCCTTGTTCCGCATCGTCTGCGAGAAGCCTCCGTAGACGAGCACGCTCACGATCGAGAGGATCGTGACGGACACCATCGCCTCGACCAGCGTCATGCCGGCGAGCGGGGAGCGCTTGCTGGGGCGTCGGGACGTCATCGCGTGGGCGTCGGGGTCGGGGTCGGCGTGGGCGTCGGGGTCGGCGTGGGCGTCGGCGTGCCGGTGAGCGACTGGAGCACCGCCTGGGTCGCCAGCGCCGGAGGCTGCTCGGCGACGAGGTACTGCGAGACGTCGAACGACTGCTCGCGATCGCCCTCGTGCCAACGCACCGTCACGCGCGCACGGCGGACCTGCTCCTCGAGCTGCGGCTTGAGGATCGGGAACACGAACTGCAGCGCGACCTGGCCGACGACGTCGCCGCCGCCCGACATCAGAGCCCCACTCATGAGCTGATCGGGCGTGGGCGCCGCGCCTGGCGAGCTCGGCGTGCTGCTCCCGGTGGTGCCGCCGCCGAGCAGGCCGCCGAGCGCGCCGGCGCCGCCACCTTCCTCGTCGTCGCTGCTTCCGTCGCCGCCCATGCCGGGCGCGTCGGGCAGCACGATGCGCATGATCTCCCAGTCGCACTCGAAGCCTTCGACCTCGCCGTCCTCGCAGCACTCGTCGGTGCCGTTCGCCGAGACGGCGGGCAGGCCCTCGCGCATCACCTGCTCTTCGATCTCGCCCATCTTGCAGCGGGCGAGCAGCGTGGCGGTCGTGAGGAAGCGCGCGCGCCCCGAGATGCGGATCGCCGCGGCCTCGCTCGAGAAGATCGCCGTGAGCGCGATCCCGAGGATCGTGACCGCGACCATGACCTCGAGCAGCGTGAAGGCGCCGACGACCTTCGCGGCGCGGCGCCGCGGACGGCGCGCGCGGGGCGGGCGAGGCGCGAGCACGGGCGGCATCAGTCGTCCACCTCCGAGCTGTCCTCGTCTCCCTCGAGGATCAGCTCTTCGGGCTCGTACGCGAACGCGCGGATGCGCGTGCGGCCGGTGAGTGGGTGCAGCTCGACCGAGTAGGTGTGGTCGTGCCCGTCGTCCAGCCAGACCACGGCGTTCTCGGTCTGCCCATGCGGGAAGAAGTAGATGTGCCCGACGCCTTCGTCGCGGTAGTCGTCCTCGTGCGGGGTGTACAAGCGCGTGATGGAGACGTCCGCGCCGAGCTCGTGCGCCGCGTAGCGCGTTCCCTGCAGCGTCTCGAAGGGCGAGGCCCCGAAGGTCGGATGGATGGTGTCGGCCAGACGCGCGCGCGCGGCCGCCCACGGATCGACGCCGGCCGAGTCCACGTCGCGACCGTCGGCGTGGCCTTCTTCCTCGGCCTGCTCGCGCGAGAACTCGCGACGCTCGTCGCCCAGGCGCGCGAGCGTCACCGGGATCTCCGACTCCTCGAATCCCATCGTGCCAGCCTCGAGATCGAACACGAGGCGCACCGTCGTGTTCCGGGCGATGGCGCGGTTGTACGCGTAGCGCGCGGCGGCCGTGATGCGCATGCACGCCGAGCGGAGATACGTGCGGTTGAGCGCGTTGAAGCCATACGAGACGCCGCTCGCGACGATCGCGAGCAAGACGATGACGATCATGATCTCGATGAGAGTCATGCCGCCCCGCCGAGCCCTCGACCGCCGCCCGCCGCGCATCACTCCACGTCGTCTTCGGTGCCCGGCTGTCCATCCGGGCCATTGCTGCGGACGATGATGTCGTCGCCGTCGCACTCGATGAGGAAGGGGTTGTCCCAGGCGTCGGTCGTGCGGCGACCGTGGTCGATCGTGCCGGCGCCGAGCAGCTCGTCCATCGTCGGGCAGTCCGCGCCCGGCTCCTGGCCGAGATAGAGCAGCACCGCCGATCGCACGGCCTGCGCGTCCGAGCGCGTCTGGTTCACGCGCGCGCGGCTCAGCGCCGGGAGCACCGCGACACCGACCGCCGTGGCGATGAGCGCCATGATGATGACGACGATCATGATCTCGACGAGCGTCATGCCCGCGCGCCCACGACGGCGTCGCGCCGCACGGCGCGTCACCAGGATCTCGTTCGTGCTCTCGTTCTCGTTCATCTCGACCTCTCGTTCTCTTCCCACGTTCACCAAACGGTGCTGTCGCTCAAGAAGCTTCCACTCGGGCCGGCGGAGACGACGTCTTCTCCGTCGGGATCGTAGCGACCGGGGCAACGCACCCAGAGCGCGTGGCCCCACGCATCGACGGGCTCCTCGTCGAGGTAGTGCGCGCCCGTGCGCGGCGGGTGCACGAGCTCGCGGATCGTGCTCGGACAGCGGCCCATGTCGGCACGGAACTGCGCGATCGCGCGGTGGGTCTGGTCGATGACGTCGCGGGTGTGACGCACGTCGCCGTTCGCCATCGCGTGCTGCACGACGAGGCCGACGACGAGCACGATCCCGAGCACGACGGGCACGTAGCGAATCCGTCGCCCCGAGAGCACGTCGCGGACGAGCCCCGCCCTCGGCTCCCACGGGAGCGTGACCTGGCTCGTTCTGCTCTTGGTGCGGGCCATCGTGCTACTCGACGAACTCGTTGATCTGCATCAGCGGCATCAGGATGGCGAACGCGATCGAGCCCGAGATGCCGCCCATGACGACGATCATCATCGGCTCGAGGAGCGCGGTGAGCGTCTGCACGCGCGTCTCGACCTGCGCGTCGTAGGCGATGGCGACGTTCTCGAGCATCTCCTCGAGCTGGCCGGATCGCTCGCCGATCGCGATCATGTGGGTGACGATCGGCGGGAACTTGCCGCTCCGCTTGAGCGGCGCCGCGATGCTCTCGCCCTCGCGGATCGACTGGCCGGCCTCCTCGACGATGCGCATCAGCTCGACGTTGCCGAGCACGTTGCGCGTGATCTCCATCGCGCGGAGCAGCGGCACGCCGCTCTTGAGCAGCGTCGCCAGCGTGCGCGCGAACCGCGCCACGGCGACCATCATGAGGAGCTTGCCGAAGGCCGGCACCGTGAGGACGAAGCGATCCCAGCGCGCGCGTCCGTCGGGCGTCGCCCGCCAGCGCCGGAACGAGTAGACGATCAGCGCCGTGCCACCGATGAGCAGGTACCAGTAGCCGGTGAAGACGTTGCTCATGAAGATGAGCAGGCGCGTGTACCAGGGCAGCGCGTGGGCGAAGTCCTCGAAGATGCTCGTCACGCGTGGGACGACCATCACCATCATGATGGTGACCGTGAGCATGCCCATCAGCGCCATGAACGCCGGGTAGGCGAGCGCGGCGACGACCTTGTTGTTGAGCTTGCTCTGCGCCTCGAGGAAGTCCGCCAGGCGCGCGAGGACGACCTCGAGCGTGCCCGATGCCTCGCCCGCCTCGACCATGTTCACGTAGAGGGCGGGAAAGATCTTCTCGTGCTTGCGGAGCGCGTCGTGGAGCGAGCTGCCTTCGTTGACGCGGTCACGCGTCTCGGTGAGCGCGTTCTTGAGCTCTTCGTTCTCCATCTGATCGATGAGCGCGCTCATCGACTCGACCAGCGGCACGCCGCTCTTCAGGAGCGTCGCGAACTGCCGCGTCATCATCGAGAGATCGAGCACCGTGACGCGGCGGAAGTAGCGACCGAAGTCGACGTTGCGCGCGCTCTGCTTCTTGGCCTCCGACTGCTCGAGGGCAGCCGTCATCAAGATGCCGTCGCGCTTGAGCAGGTTGCGCAGCGCCTTGGGGTTGTCCGCGTCGCGGACCCCCTTCACCTCACGCCCCGCGGGATTGAGCCCGCGCCATTCGAAGACGGCCATGGCTGCGCTTCCTTCTCGCTGCTCGAGATCGAGCTACTCGACCTCGCCGGCCTGAGTCGCCGCGAGCACTTCCTCGAGACTGGTGATGCCACTGAGCACCATGCGCGCGCCGTCCTCGCGGAGCGTGCGCATGCCGCGCGAGCTCGCGACGCGTGTCACCTGACCGGCGTCGCTCTTGTTGAGGATCTCGCGACGCACGGGGTCGTCGATGATCAGGATCTCCGCGATCGCCACGCGGCCGCGGTAGCCGGTGCCGCTGCAGTCCTCGCAGCCCACCGGATGATAGAAGACCGGGCGCAGCGCGCTCTTGTTCCCGGGCGCGCTCGGCGGCGCACGCACCACGGTCGGCTCCGGCGACCACTCGCCGTGGCTCTCCTCGAGCTCGGACGAGAGATCCGGCACGGCGTCGTCCTGCTCGTTCATGCCGCGGAACGACTGCACACCCGTCTTCGAGAGGAGCTCGGCGATCTTGCTGCGCTCGACGCCGAGCTGGCGCAGGTCGCTGTCGGTCGGCTCGTAGGGTCGACGGCACTTGGGGCAGAGGCGCCGCACGAGGCGCTGCGCGATCACGGCCAGGAGCGAGCTCGTGATGAGGTAGTGCTCGACGCCCATCTCGCCCAGGCGCGTGATCGCGCCGGCCGCGTCGTTCGTGTGGATCGTGCTCAGCACGAGGTGGCCGGTGAGCGAGGCGTGGATGGCGATCTCGGCCGTCTCGTGATCGCGGATCTCACCGACCATGATCACGTCGGGATCCTGGCGGAGGAAGGCGCGCAGCGCGGCGGCGAACGTGAGCCCGATCTTGGGCTGCACGTGCATCTGGCCGATGCCCTTGAGCTCGTACTCGACGGGATCTTCGGCGGTGAGGATGTTCAGATCCGGCGTGTTGATGCGCGAGAGCGCCGCGTAGAGCGTCGTCGTCTTGCCGCTGCCGGTCGGGCCCGTGACGAGGATGATGCCGTTCGGGCGCGTGATGAGGTGCTGGATGGTGTCGAGCTGCGCGCCCGCGTAGCCGAGGTCGGTCAGGTCGAGGAGGACCTTCTCCTTGTCGAGCAAGCGCATGACGATGCGCTCGCCCTTCACCTGCGGGATCGTCGAGACACGCACGTCGATCATGCGGCCCTGGATCTTCTTGGTGATGCGGCCGTCCTGCGGCAGGCGCGTCTCGGCGATGTTGAGGTTCGCCTCGATCTTCACGCGCGAGACGATCGACTTGAGGAAGCCGCGGTGCGCCGTCTTCACGGGCACGAGGTTGCCGTCGATCCGGTAGCGGACGACGACCTCCTTCTCGCTCGGCTCGATGTGGATGTCGGACGCGCGCTACTGCGACGCCGTGTAGAAGAGGTTGTTGACCCAGCGGATGACGGGCGCTTCGTCCGTCATGTCGAGCAGGTCTTGGAGCTCCTCGACCTCCTCGCCTTCCTTCGCCTCGGCGAGAGCCGTCTCGTCCTTGCGCTCGTAGACGCGGTTGATGGCGTCCTCGATCGTCTCGGACGCGGCCGCGACCGGGATGCACTCGCGACCGAGCAGCGCGCGCAGATCGTCGAGCGGCGCCGGATCGAGCGGGTTCGAGACCGCCACGCGGATCGGCCCGCGCTCGCCCTCCTCGGCCAGGCCCAGCAGACGGTGCTGGCGCGCGAAGCTGATCGGGATCTGCTCGACCAGGTTGGCGGGCACCTCGTCGTTCTTGATCTTGTCGACGAAGGGGATGCCCACCTCGTCGGCGAGCGCACGCACGATCGTGGCGCCGTCGGTCTCGCGGTTGGCCGCGAGCACGTCGAGGATCGACGCGTCGCGCTCGCCCGCCGTGCGCAAGAGATCCTCGAGGCGGTCCGCCGGAATGGCGCCGCGCCTCACCAAGATCTCTCCGACGTACCGCTGCGAGTCCACGGGTCTCCTCGTCGTTACTGCTGGGGCGCGTCGCCCTCGACGACGGTGCCGCGCACCGTCTCTTCGCCATCGGGCGAGATCACCAGATCGCCCTCGGCCGGGTCGTAGGGCTCGGCCTCGCCGAGCGGGGCGCGCGAGCGGTGATCGGGAGGTGGCTCGGCGGCCAGCTCCTCGGCGAGCTCTCTCTCTTCGTCGATCGCGTCGAGCTCGTTGAAGATCTCGAGGACGAGGCCTCTCGTTCTCGAGAAGTCGAGCACCGGCTCGTAGTCGTGATCGCCGAACACGAAGTAGCGATCGAGGAACTCCTGCCGCTCGCGCATCTTCCGCTCGAAGATCGAGCGCAGATCCTCGGCGCTCCGGATGATGTAGGGCGTCAGGAACAGGAGCAGGTTCGTCTTCTCGGTGGTGCGCGACTCGCGCCGGAACAGGGCGCCGATGATCGGGATGTCGCCCAGGATCGGGATCTTGTCCTCGGTCGTCGCCACGCGATCGCGCATGAGACCGCCGATGACGACGGTCTGCTGATCGCGCACGAGCACCTGCGTCTTGGCGACGCGCTGCTGGATCGGCACGACGCCGAGCGAGCCCTGCGGCGCGCCGGCCTCGGAGATCTCCTCTTCGATCTCCAGGCGGATCTCGCCCGCGTCGTTGATGTGCGGCGTGATGCGGATCGTGGTGCCGACGTTCTGGCGTCCACCCGCGCCGCCGAGGCCGCCGCCGAGCGCGCCCGCGCCACCGAGGCCGCCGGCGAGGCCGCCGAGCGCACCGAGCGCACCGAGCGCGCCGGTGCCGGTGGCGCCGGTCTGGCCGGTCAGGCCGCCGAGCGCGCCCAGGCCGCCCAGGCCGCCGAGCGCGCCCAGGCCGCCGATGCCGTTCTGTTGGAGGGGGATGTTCGAGCCGACCGTGATCTCGGCCTCGATGTTGTCCATCGCGAGCAGGTGCGGCGTCGCGAGCACGTCGACGTCGGAGCTCGTGGCGATCGCCGTGAGGATGGCGCCGAAGCTGGGGATCGAGAGACCCGGCACCGGCGTGACGGTCGGGCCACGTACGCCGAGCGCCAGGCCCGTGAGCGTGTCGCCGGCGAGCATCGCGGGTGTGCCGATGCCGAGCGAGGTGCTCGCGCCGAAGCCGAGGACGGAGAAGCCCTGGCCCTCCGGGAAGGACGGGTCCTGCAGGCCGCCGTGGAAGTTCAGACCGAGGCGGCCGGTGCGCTGCACCTGCAGCTCCATGATCACGGCTTCGATGAAGACTTGTCTCGGTGGGATGTCGAGCTCTTCGAGCACGCGTCTCAACGCGGCGTAGTCGCTCTGCGACGCCGTGATGATGAGCGAGTTCGTCTCCTTGTAGGCCTGGATGCCGACGTCACCGCCGGTGATCGAGCCGCTGCTCGCACCGTCGGCCGACTTCGTCGCGCTGGATCCGCCGCTCCCGCCACCGCCGCCGACCAGCGAGCTGAGCACCTCGGCCATGTTCTCGGCGTCGGCGTACTGCAGCTCGTAGACGTGCACCGAGCCCTCGTCGTCGACCGGCACGTCGAGGATGCGGATCGCCTCGAGGATCTGCAGGTAGGCGCGCTCGGTCGCGATGATGATCACCGAGTTGGTGCGCTCGTCGGCGAGGATGTTGCCGACGCGCGCCTCCCCACCGCCGGCCGAGCCGACGGTGCCGCCCTGTGCGCCGTCGGCGCTCGCGTCCGGCTCGCGCGTGACGGGCGCCTTGCCGGGCCGTGGTGGGGTGCGGGCCCCGCCGCTCTTGGTCGCGCCGCCGCCGCCCTCGCCCTCTTCGGGAGGGAACATCTCGGTGAGCGTCTCCACCAGATCGGTCGCCACCGCGTAGTGGACGGGCTCGATCCAGATCTGCTCACCGGTCCGCGCGATGTCGACCTCGGCGATGATGGCCAACATCCGCCGCACGTTCGCGGCGGTGTCGGTGATGATGAGCGTGTTGGTCGGCGCGTACGCGGTGACGGCGCCCTCGGCGCTCTTGAAGTGACCGAGCAGCGTCGCGACGTCCTCGGCCGAGACGTGCTCGAGTCGGTGCATGCGCGTGACGAAGCGATCGTCGGCCGGCATCGTCTGCCCGTCCTCGTAGAAGGGCAGCACGCGCGCCTCCGAGCCCGCGGTCTCGACGATCTTGTAGTAGCGGCCGCTCGGCTCGAGCGTGAGGCCGTTCAGATCGAGGATCGACAGGAAGGCCTGGTAGGCCTCGGCCGCCGTGACGTCGGTCGGCGAGTAGACGGTCGCCTTGATCGAGCGGGCCTTGCTCGGGAGGATGAAGCGCTTGCCGGTGATGCGCGCCACGATGCGCACGAGGTCCGGCAGGTCGGCGTCCTCGAGGTTGAACGAGACGCGCGCGCCCGGCGGCGTCGTCGTCGTGTCGGTGTCCTCGAGGCCGGTGCGGAAGGGGGTGACCTTCGTCGAGTCGCCGCCGCCGCTGCCCGTCGCGGGCGGAGTCGGGGGCTGCGGCAAGACGATCGGGGGCTGCGCGGACGCCGTGGAGAGCGCGTACGAAGCCAAGCCGGAGATCATCACCGACGCGGACGTGAGCAAGATGGGGAGCGCGACCTTGAGCTTCATGAGGGCGTTGGTTCCGTCGGGTCGGGGCGGGGCGGGGCGTCGAGCGGGAAAACCGATCAGTGGATGGCGTAGTCGACGGTCACGGGCGCGCCGCGGCGCTCGATGCTGACCGAGAGCGAGTCGGCGGTGCGCAGGCGGCTGTAGGCGTCGAGCACGGCCGTGGGGTCCGTGAGGTCGTAGCCGTTGAGCGTGCGGAGCATGTCGCCGTTCTGGATGCCGAGGTGCCCGAGCAGGCTCGAGCGGCGGATGCCGTAGATCTTCACGCCGACGACGTGCCCGTCCTCTTCGTGGGGGATCACGCGCGCGGCGCTCATCAGCGCGGCCTGGTTGGCGAGCAGGCGGTCGACGAGCGTGCGGTTGATCGAGTAGCTCGTCTCGCTGATCTGCTGGATGTTCTGCTCCATCTCGGCGGCCGTGATACCGAGCGCGGCATCGCCGCCTCCCGGGTCCGGCGGCGCGGCGACCGGCGGCGCGGTGGCCACGCGCGTCGTGGCGACCGCGGGCGCATCGCCGAACAGACCGATCGAGCAGAGCTGGCCGCTGGAGGGACGAAGGACCACGAAGCCGGGCTGGATGGCGACGACGTTGCGCTCGTCCACCGTCATGCCCGAGCGATAGAGGAGCGAGCTGCCGGTCGAGCCGGTGATGGCCGCGAACGACTGCTCGGGGACGCCGCGACGCACGTAGGAGGCGACGAGGCGGATCGAGCCGTCGCAGGGCGGCGGCTGCGGATCGCCTTCGTGCCACTCGGTCTGCGGCGGCGGGGGCGCTTCGTCGCCGACTTCTTCGCCCGGCTCGACCGCGGCCACCGGCACGTCCCACTCCATCGGGTTCTCGAGGTGGGAGTCGAAGATCTGATGGGCGAGCAGCGGATGCCCATCGCGCACGTGCTGGGTGACCGCGCCCGCGGGCGGCGCCGGCGCCGGGCCCACGTCGACGGGCACGTCGAGCAGCGTCGAGGCGACGAGCTGCGTCGTCCCCTGCGCCGTCAACAGGCCGGTCGCGCTCAGCGTCGCGAAGACGATCGCGAACCGAGGAAGCGCCTGCCGCGTGCTCGTTACCGTGGCCACCGTTTCGCTACCGCCCGTCGCTCGGATCGACCTGGAAATTCCAGGACGAGCCCCGCGTCTCCGGGGGGTGTTTGAGCAACGGCCGTGCCTACCTCGAAAGCGCCTACCGGTCCACGACTTCGTGCGCGGATCGTGCGCGATAGCGGCCCCTCGCACCTCGGGCCCGATCGACAAGCTGGCAGACACGGAGGCTCGCGACGAGGCGCGCCTGACAAGTTGTCATCGCCGAACGTCGGGCCCCCGTTCTGTTAGAACGTCGCCATGAAGTTCGGCGGCGCTGGGCTCACGCACGTCTCCACCGAGGATCTGCGCCGCCTGCTCGCGCGGGTGCACGACGGCAGTCTCGAGTGCCCCATCACGCACCCGCGCCTCTTGCGCGCCGGCTTGCCCAAGCTCGTCGACCAGCTCGGTCACGTCGGCGGGCTCGACGCACGAAGCGTGCAGGCGGTCCTCGTGGCCGTGCTGGCCGAGCGGGCCGCGAGCGCCGACCGCGAGCGATGAGCGGACGCGGCGCCCCGAAGAAGAAGAAAGCCGACGCGGGCGGCCCGAGCGGGCCCTACCGCGACGGTGAGCGTCGTGACGCGCGGACGGGCGAGGGCGACGGCCTCGTCGACGATCTCGTCCGCCAGTTCGCCGACCCCTACGCGTTCTATCGCGAGCTGGTGCAGAACTCGATCGACGCCGGCGCGAGCCGGATCGGCGTGCGCGTCGTCCTCGCGCGCGAGGGCGAGCGCCTCGAGGCCCGCGTCACGGTGAGCGACGACGGCTGCGGCATGACGCAGGAGGTGCTCGAAGAAGACCTCGTGGTCCTCTTCCGCTCCACCAAGGAAGGCAAGGACGGCGCGATCGGGAAGTTCGGGATCGGCTTCGTGTCCGTGCTGGCGATCGCCCCCGCGCTCGTCGTCGTCTCGAGCTGCACGGGGGAAGGCCCGCGCCACGTGCTGCACCTGCACCCGGACCGCACCTACGATCTCTATCGCGAGCCGGGCGGCGAGCGCGGCACCAGCGTGACGCTCCACGTGCCGCTCGAGGGCGACGGGCAAGAGCTGGTCGAGCGGAGCGCCGCAGCACTGACGCGGTGGTGCGGCCACGCCAGCGTGCCCATCCACTTCTCGGTCGTGCGCGCGACCGGCACCGAGCCCAGCCTCGAGCGACGCATCGACGGCGCGCTGGCGATCGAAGGCGCGCTGGTCCAGGTCCACGTCCGCTCGCACGACGACGTGGCCGAGGCGCTGGTCGCGCTGGTGCCCGAAGAAGCCCGCCTCTCGGCCTTCTACAACCGCGGCCTCTTGCTCCACGAGTCGCGCGGGCGCGGCACGCGCGCCGCGATCGCGTTCAAGGTCGTCAGCCCACACCTCTCGCACACGCTCTCGCGCGAGGACGTGCGCCTGGACGACGCACACGCGCGCGCGCTGGCGCTGGTCGAGTACGCCATCACGGCCCCGCTGACCGACGAGGTGGTGGCGGCGATCGAGGCCGCCACCCACGAGCACCTCGCGGGAGACGCGAGCGCGGGCGGGCGCTGGATCGCTCTGGTGCGCGCGATGCGCGCGGCGGAGCTGGCGATCGATCCGTCGGCGCTCGCCGTGCCTCTCGTGGCCCCGATCGGCGCCTCGCGGGTGGCGCGCGGCCTCCCGGCGGACGGGCTGATCCTGCTCGCGAGCGCGCGCGATGCCCTCGTCGACGTGCTCGCCGCGATGGGGACCGGCGTCGTCGACGCTTCGATGGCCAGGAGCACGGAGGAGCGTGACACGCTGCGGGCGCTGCTCGCCGCCATGGGTCGCTCGGTCGTCGATCCGAGCGCGCTCCACTCGGCCCTCGTGCCGGTGCCGAGCGACGCGCTCTCGGCCGAGGAGCGCGAGCTGGCCGAGCGCGTGTCCGAGGCCCTGGGCGTCGCGCACCGCCGGCCCTCGCGCATCGTGTGGGTCGACGTGGTCGGCAACGATCTGCGCCTCTCGTTCTCTCTCGCCCACGACGGCGCGCAGCTCGCGCTCCCGCCGGCGCGCGAGGCCGATCCACTGCGCCTCGCGCTCCGGCCGCCGCTCGCGCTCGCCCGGACGCATCCGCTCGCGGCGGCCGCGCGGGCGCACCCCGATCCGGTGCTCGCCGCCGACGCGCTCGCGCGGGCCGTCCTGCACGAGCGAGGGCTCGGGAGCCCCGAGCGGATGAGCGCGCTCACCGAGCTCTCGATGCGCGCTCTCTTCGAGAGCCGGGGGCGGACGTGACGCGCAAGCGTCCCGGCAGTGGCGTGCGCGTCTCGGGCGGCAAGCTGCGCGTCGATGCGGCGCGCGCGGTCGACAAGCTCCGCAGCTACCAGCTGGCCGACCCCTTCGCGTGGGTGCTCGAGGTCGTGCGCGCCGGCGCATCGATGCCCGGGGTCTCGTCGATCGCCGTGGACGGGAGCGGCGGAGACGTCTTCGTCGCCATCGGCGTCGATCCGCTCGACGAAGGCCGCTTGCTCGCGCTCTTCGACGAGCTCGTCGATCCGGGTGAAGACGCCCTCTCGCGCGCGCTGCGCCTGCTCGCGATCGGCGTGAACGCAGCGCTCGGGCGCCGCGGCGACGGGAGCACGACCCACCACGTGGACGTGATCTCCGTCGACGGCGCCTCCGTACGGCGCGTGCGCTTCACGCCGCGCTTGCTCACGGTCGAGGCCGAGACGGGCGTCTCGACGGCACTGCGCGATCTGCGCATCGAGGACGCCGTGGTCCCTCCCACCGCGCCGCGAGTCGCGCGAGGCGTGCTCGTCCACGTTCGCGCCGTGCTCGGTCTGGCGGTGCTCGCGCGCTGGGCGATCGGCGAAGAGCCGCGCGAGCTCGCGATGGTGCGCGACGCCGCGCGCGACGTCGTCGTCCCGCTGACCGTCGCGGGCACACCGGTCGCGGCCGATCCGTCGATCGTGCTGCGCGAGCCGGTCCAGGACGGGGGCTGGATCGCGCTGGTGGCGCCTCGGCCCGGGCGGGTGGGCGCCGTGCTCGAAGCCGCCGAGCGCGGCGTCGTGCTCTCGCGCGAGCCCTGGGCCTCGGGCCTGGGCGCGGCGGCATCCGCGCTCGTCCCGCTCGTGCTGCGCATCGATCGCGCGCGCTTGCCGACGAACGCCGCGCGCTCGGCGGTGCGCTGGGACGACGCCGACGCGGCTGCGGCGCTGGAGGCGGGCCAGCGCGCGCTCGGCCCGCTCGTCGCGCGTCTGGCCTCGGCCATCGACGAGACGAGCGAGCCCGGGCGCCTCTCGTGGCTGCGCGCGATCGGCCTGGGCCTCTTGGCCGCGCCGCTCTTCGACGCGAAGCTGCTCTACGACGCGGTGGGCCGCCGCCGCAGCGTGCGCGAGCTGATGCGCCCGGGGAGCAGCGGTGAGGTCCACTACGACGCGCGCTTCGTGGAGCGCGAGCTCTCGCCCTGGATCGGAGATCTGCTCGCCGCGCCGCCCGGAGACCCGACGCACCTCTTGTTCGGCGACGTACCACCTGCGTCGGCCGAGCTCGTGGTCCAGATCGCGCGACAGACCCGACACCACGAGGCGAGGTGGCGAGCCCAGCCGGCCTCGCGCTCGGTCGCCCGACGCCGCGACGAAGCCTTCCGCTGCGTGCCGCTCCCCGCGGAGGCGGGGCCGCACCGCGATCGCCGCCACGCGCTCGAGGGCGAGATCGCGCTCGGCGTCCCGGGCCGCGAGAGGACGATCGAGCTCCGTCGCGAGGGGCGCCCGCTCGAGGTGCGCCGCGCGAAGGCGGACGTCGGCATCGAGATCGTGGCCTCGGCGAACGATCTGGTGCCGACGCCGACCTTCGATGGCGTGGTCGGCGACGAGGCTTGCGCGGCGGTCCTCGATGCCATCGAGGCGAGGTGCCTCGCCGCGTGCGAGAAGATCGCCGAGGAGCTGCTCGACCCGTCGCACGGCCCGGCCGACCCACGCGCGCCGGCGCTCGTGCGCGACGCGACGCTGGCGGTCGCCGCGCGTGCCGTCGAGAGCCCGCGCGAGAAGCTGCTCGCGAGCCCGCTCGGTCGCGCGGCCGTGTGGCCCGACGTGCGGGGAACGCTCCATGCGCTCGTCGATCTCGGAAGACAGGACGCGCTGGGCGTGGTCGAGCGCGGCAAGCCGGCGCCGCCGCGCCTTCCCGAGGGCCGGCCCGTCCTCGCCGTGAGCGACGCGGAGAGGACGGCCCTCGCGGTCGTCTTCCCGCGCATCCCCCTGGTCGACTACGGGCGCACCCTCGGGCGCGCGGGCACGCTCGGCGAGCTCTCCTCGACGCTGGCCAAGGGCGTCCGCGTGAGCCTCGAGCGCGCCGAGCCCGGGCGTCGGACGCTCGTCGCCTGGACCGAGGGCCTCGGCGGCCTCGAGGCCTTCCACGTCGGCCGCCGCCTCGGCATGCACGTCGCCACGATCGGGAACACGCCGACCGTGATCGTGATCGACGACGACCGCATCGTCCCGGATGCGACGTGGAACGTGGCGAGCGTCGACTGGCGCGCACAGGAAGAGGCCGCGGGCGGCCGCCTCGCCTCGGCGCGCCTCGCGCGCGCGATCGTCCGCGCGTGGCTCGGCGAGAAGGTGCCCGGCCTCGCGGCGCACGTGCCGCTCGACGGGCCCGACATCGTGCGCTCGGTGCTGCGCGAAGCGCGCGCGTTCGATCCGCTCTCGCCCGAGACGCGGCGCGCGATCGCCGCGCTCGCGATCTTTCCCGGGTGGACGGGCGCGCGGCTGACCGCCCATGCGTTGCTCGCCGCGGGTAGCGGCAAGATCCCCTACGCCGCACGCACCGGTGCGGTCGAGCCCGCGATCGACTTCGTGGCGCTCGACGGGTCGCGCGCAGAGGCCGACGGCCTCTCGGCGCTCGTGGGCGGCAAGGGCGCGACCGACGCGGGCGAGCGTGCCCGCGGCGCGATCGCCCAGCACCACCGCGCGCGGAAGCTCGCGGAGATCGCGGCCGGCCCCGAGGAGAGCCTCGACCCCTGGGGCGCGACCCCGACGGTGCGCGTGCTCGGCGACGGGCTCACCGGCGTCCTCGGCTTTCGTCCGAGCCGCGCGCCCTCGCACGTCGCGATCCTCGTGGGTCGCCGCGCCTTCGTGCAGCTCGAGGACGACACGCTGCCGCCGCACCTCGCGGCGAAGGTCGACGTCGAGCCGCGTCTGCTCGACGAGACCGCCGAGGGCCTGAGCCCCGCGCTCGGCGTCTCGCGGGTGCGCGGCGCGCTCTCGTCGAGCGCACGACAGCTGCTCGTGGCGCTCGTGACCGAGCGACCCTCGTCGCTCTTCGGCGAAGACGTCGTGGCGGCCCTCGCCCGGCACCTCGTGGGCGGAGGGCGGCGCCGCGGCGAGGTCGGGGCGATGATGCGCGCGCTCGCCGCGCTCCCGACGCTCGCGACCGACCGTGGCGCGACCAGCTCGATCGAGAGCGCGGTCGTCGACGACGAGCTGCTCTACGTCACCGATGCGATCGCCACGCTCGATCCCGTCGAAGGAGATCCCGCGACACCGCTCGATCGGGCACTGCCGCTGCTCGGATGGGAGAGCTCGGACGAGCGACGGGCGCTGCTCGAGACGGTCGCCGGCGCCTCGCTCCGCGACGTGACCGACGACGTGCGTGCGCTCCACGCCGCGCGCCGCGCGGCCCGTGGCCTCGTGGAGCGACCGACGCTGCGCAAGAAGCACGAGCCCACGCTGGCGCGCCCGATCGAGGAGCTGGCCGCCGCGACGGGTGATCCGACGCTGGTGCGCAAGGTGCTCGGCATCGGCACGATCGGGCTGACGCGCGAGGGACCTTCGCTCGTCCGGTTCTTCGAGTCGGGGCGCCCGGTGCGCGAAGAGCGCTTCGCCCTCGTGCCGTCGTTCGAGGCGGCCGTCGAGTCACCGATCGTCTCGGCCCGCCGTGGGCTCGGCACGCGACAGGGCGAGGTGGAGCGTGCGCTGACGCTCGTGCTCGCCCAGCTCTTGCGCCGCCTCGCCGACGAGGCCGCGTTCGACACGGCGCCGGACTGGGCGCTCGAGGCCCAGCGAGACGCCGCGCTCCTCGGCGGAAAGACGCACCTCGAGCGCGTGGGCTCGCTGCGCCTGTTCCCGACGACGGCCGGCGCGCGCGCTTCCTACGACGAGCTCTGCCGGCAGGTCGAGCGATTCGGCCCGCTCTGGGTGGTCCCCGACCCGACCTCCACGATCGTTCCTCTCGACCCGGAGCGCATCGCGCTGCGGCTCTCGCCCGAGCACGCGCGCGCGCTCGGCCGCGCGCTGCGCGTGACCGACGGAACCGAAGAGCTGAAGCTCGATCGGGTCGCGCGCGAGAACCGCGCCCGCCCGCCGGTGACGTCGATCGCACTGACGCCCCGCGAGCAGGCTCGCACCCTCGCCGCGCGGAGCGAGACACGCGCGCGCGAGGGCGAGCTGGTGATCGCCGCGCTCGCCCCGGCCTACCAGCGCGAGCGCTCGCTCGCCCTGCACCTCGGCACGCAGCTGCTCGGCGCGGCCGAGCCGCCCGGCGTGATCCCGGTGCTGGCGCGCGTGCGCAGCACCACGCTGCGACCGAACCGCACCTTCAGCTACGCGGAGCGCGATACCTCGCTGGCCGCGCTCGAGCGCTTCGTCGTCGAGGCGGGCGAGCAGCTCGTGATGAGCGCGATCCCCGAGCCGCGCACCGTCATGCCGGTCTTCGTGCTGGACGCGGCGGCGGCCGACGCGATGCCGATTCCGAAAGGCCGCGTCCTGCGCGGCCGGCTCTCGCTCGGCTCGATCGATCCCGAAGAGGACGAGGGAGTGGCGGTGCTGGATCGCCACGGAGACGACCTCGCGAGCGCGGTCCCGCGCCCGGCGCGCGCGACCGCACCCAAACGCGATCCAGCCGTCGTGCCGCTCGTGGGCACGGTCGTGCTCTACGGCGACGACGACGAGGACGTCGCCGCGCCGAGCCTCGACGTGGTGGCGCGCCACGCCTACGTCGCGCTGCTCGCACGGCTGAGCGAGCGGCTGGGTGCTCGCAGCAACGCCGACGACGATCTCGATCTGGCGCACGTGGTGCACGGCGCAGCGCTGGGGTTCGCCCGTGCCGCGAACGTACGCAAGGACGTGGGCCTGCCCTTCGGCCGGCGCGGGCTCGCGCGCATCGGCGAGCTCGTCGAGGTGCTCGCCAAGGAGACGCCCGTGGTCCGGCTCTCGCCCGGCGAGGACGACACCGACGAGGCGCTGGGGCGCTATCCGCTCTACGTCGACGACGGCTCGCTCGCCGCGCAGCGCCTGGGCATCGCGCTCGGCTCGCGGGTCCTCTCGCGCTCGGAGGCGCTCGCGCTGGCGCTCGGCATCCGGCGATCGGAGCGAGCGCCAGCCCCGGCAGCGCGCGCGGCGCCGCCTTCTCCCGCGCCACCCGCCAAGACCAAGAAGCCGAAGAAGGACGCCAAGCCGCCCAAGGGCCGGGCGCGGCCGAGCGAGCCGCCGCGTGGCGGGAGCGCGGCGCCGGAGAGCGCGAAGGTTTCGCCGCTCTCCGTTCGCACGCGCGCGCGTCTGTCGGAGCTGGGCCGGGAGACACGGGTGGTCGTCGCCCCCGATCGAGCGAGCCCGCTCGTCGTGGTGGAGGACGGCGAGCTGAGCCTCGCGGGCGACAGCGAGCTCCTGGCGCTCGCCGCCTCCTCGGGGCTGCACCGCGAGCGCGCGGCGACGATCGCAGCTGCGCACGCCGTCAGCGTCGATCCGGCGGTGATCGATCCGATCGCAGCGCTCACGCGCCTGCTCGCGCGGGCGTGATCGGGGTCCCGCACCGCGCTCCGAGCCGGAAGAGCTGCGGCGCCGAAGACGATCGTGATGGCCAGACCGAGACCGTTGACCCCTCCGCCGTCGCCGCCGCAGCATGAGCCACCGTGGGAGCCCGTCTCGGCGTTCGTGGTCTGCCGCTCGCGCTCGGGCTCGCGGGATGCGGCCCGTCGATGACGTACGCGTGGCCGATCGCCTCGGCCGCGCACGACGAGTGCGAGGTCAGCGAGTCCGAGCTCGCCGACGCGGACGGCGCGGCGGACCGCGGTGCGATGGACGGCGCGGTCGCCGCATTGCGGGCGCTCGGCTACGAGCTCGGTCCGCCGATCACCGACTTCCGCGAGGACTGGCTCGCGCTCCCCGTGCGGGTGGAAGCGGCGGCCGATCGTCCGCACGGGGACCTCGTGCTTCACCCCAGGAGCGAGGTCCGCCGCCATCCCGAGATCACCTCGGCAGACGGGTGGATGTATGCGCGTGTCCCGGTGCGTGAGCTGCCCGGTAGGGGCACCTGCGTCGCGCTCGCCGTGGTCGGCGCGTCCTACGTCGTGGTGCACACCGAGGAGCACGAGGTCGTGGACCTCCATCCGTGGACCGTCGAGGAGCCCTGGATCGAGACCTGCGTCACCCGCGATCCGCTGGCGCGCCACCACCGCTCCCCGCGCCTCTTCTTCCACGTCCACGCGCCCTCGGGCACGACCACGCTCTGGGTCGCTGCGCTCCGCGGCAGCCGCCCGTTCGAGCGCTACCCCACGGAGCGCCGCCAGGCCGCCGAGCGCGAGCGTGACGCCGACGACGCCCGCGCCGAGATGGAGCGCATCTCCGCTCGGGATGCGCGGGCGAGGCACGCCGCGCAGACGCGCGCGGAGCGTGGTGGCGACGAAGAAGAGGACGACGATTCCTACGAGGACGAGTCCTACGAAGACGAGTCCGACGGCGGCGAGGCCGCGAGCCGCACCGCCGCAACGATCATGTCTGGCGCCACGCAGGCCTGGAGCGACGGCGAGGCCGCCGCACGCGACGAGCGTGCGCAGCTCGACCGCGCGGCCGAGCACGGTGCGCGTGTCGAGCGGGAGCGGCGTGAAGCACGTGAGCGCGCCTCCCGTGAGGCAACGGAGAGGGCCGCGCGAGACCGCGAGGCACGCGAGGCGGCGGAGGCACGAGCGCACCCCGAGCGCACCGCGCCGAGCACCACGAGCTCGACCGCGACCAGCTGCCGAGACGTCAGCGACTGCGTCATCATCCGCACGATCCACACCGAGGAGCTCTGCGGTCTCCCCGGAGACATGTACGTCGAGCTCGAGAATCACTGCCTCGAGCCCGTCGTCGTGACGGCCGGTGCCGCGCTCTTCCAGGGCCGCCCAGGATCTCATGGCGAGACCGACGTTCCGGCGGGCGCCACGCGGCGGATCAACGTGTGCAGCGACGACGGCCGCTACTGCGCCCGCGTGTTCGCGGCGGACCAGCGATCGGAATGCAGAGGCCCGCCGACGATGGGCTGTCCGGACGGGGTGGAGTAGCGCGCGCACGACGGTGTCCGGCTTCCCGCACCGCGCTCGGAGACGGAAAAGGAAAGAGCGGACGGTGCCGAAGCACCGCCCGCTCTCTCGATCACCGCCCGACGCTCAGCGGCAGGGGCCGTCGTGCTGGATGCTCGCGCCGCCCGCCGCCGCCTCGCACGCGTTGAAGTACGTCACGCCGTTGCAGCCACAGACGGGCGCCACGTGGTCCGGGCACGCCTGCGGGATCGGGGTGCAGGTGCCGGGCTGGTCGACCGCACCGCACGACGTGGAGCCCATCGGGTCGATCGGGTAGTCGCAGAACTCGCCCGCCGGGCACATGAAGCCACCGAAGCCGCCGCAGCTCTGGCCGGAGGGGCTGCACTCGCCCTCGTGCACGATGCTGATGCCGGCCGCGGCCGCCTCGCACTGGTTGCCGTAGGTCTGGCCGTCGCAGCCGCAGACCGGCGCGTAGAGCTCCGGGCAGGCGGTGGGGATGTCGCGGCACTGACCGAGCGCATCCGCAGCCCCGCAGGCGACGCCGGTGGGATCGAGCGCGTAGTCGCAGTACTGGCCCATGGGGCAGCCGAAGCCGGCGATGCCGCCGCACGCCGTCGTCGAGCTTCCGCACTCGCCGTCGTGGTCGATCGAGACGCCGCTGCCGAAGGCATGGCACGCGTTCGAGTACGTGTTTCCGTCGCAGCCGCAGACCGGCGCCCACTCCTCGGTGCAGGCCTCGGGCGGAACGATGCAGCTACCGCCACCGTCGGCGACGTTGCAGCTGCCGGCCGGGTGGATGCAGACCTCACCCGGCGCACACGCGAGACCGGCGAAGCCGTCGCAGACCGTCGGGTCGGGGCAGGTGCGCTGCTCCCAGCCGCAGACGCCGCTCGCATCACGGAGGCAGCGCCCGGTGTTGCCACCGACCGAGCCGTCGGCGCAGATGATCGCAGGCGAGCCGGGCATCGGGCCGCACTCGTCGAGCGTGCACTCGGTCGTCGGATCGCAGGCCCGGATCTCCCAGTTGCAGCTGCCGTCCGGCGCGGCGACGCACTGGCCGGTGAAGCCGCCCGGCGAGCCGTCCGCGCAGATCCACGACGGGATCCCGGGGACCGGGCCGCACGCGGTCGGATCGTCGCAGCTCGGATTGGCGTGACCGACCCACTGGCAGCTCCCGTCGGCGACCTGCTCGCACGAGAGCGTCGTGCCGGGCAGGACCGGCGGGATGACCCCGCAGTCGCTCGGCGTGCACGCGATGGGCGGGCACTGCCGCACTTCCCATCCGCACGTCGTGGGATCGCCCGAGGCGATGCAGCGGCCGGTGTTGCCACCGACGGACCCGTCGGCGCACATGATCGTCGGCAGCCCCAGCTCCGGGCCGCAGGCGCTCGGGTCGCACTCGTCACCGCCGATCGGCACCGGATCGGGCTCGCAGCCACGCGCCCCGAGGAGCACGGGCCAGGCGAGCGTGAGCACGAGGGCCCAGCGGGTCGAAGCACCGAGAGAAGTACATCGCGTCGTTTGCGAGGGGGTCATGATCGAAGCCTCCGAAGCATGGCGAGGCCGAGCTGCCGCGGCATCCCCCGCGTCCCCGTGCACCCACCGTCGTCGGGATCAGTCACCGGGCCCGGACGGGTCCATCACGAAAAAGAACGGAGGCCGTCGCGCTTCCTCGCCACGATGCGTCCTGCCTGGCATGTTCGGCGACGGATGGGGCCTCGTCGGCAGGGCGGATGCGATCACGGCGCGTGGCCGCGGTTCGGGGCTGGATCTGCGGCGTGCCGGACGCTCGGAGCCGCCATCGCGCTGGGAGTCGCCGCCCTGGCGTGGCCGGGGGCGGCCGCGGCCCAGCTCGCCGCGCCGCCTCCCTCCGCGCCCGTCGTCAGCGTGGCCGAGACGGTCCCCGGCTGCCCCGGGGAAGAGGAGCTCGAGGCGCGGATCCAGGCCTTGATCGAGACGCCGAGCGCCGGCGTCCGCGCGCGTGTGACGATCGCCGACACGGGATCGGGCTTCGAGGCGCACGTGCAGATCGTGCGCGACACCTCGAGCGCGGTGCGGATCCTCCACGGGCGCACGTGCGATGCCCTCGCCGGCAGCGTCGCGCTGGTGATCGCCATGGTGATCGACCCGACCGCGGCCGAGCGCGCGGTGGAGGCCGCCGAAGGGGGCGGCGTGGTCGAGGTGGAGAGCACGGGCGAGGGCGAGAGCACGCAGCAAGTGGAGACCGAAGCGGAGGGCGAAGACGGGGACCTGGGCGAGGACGAGGACGAGGAAGAGGACGAGGACGAGGGCGAGACCGACAGCGGCGTCGACGCCGAGGGCGAGGGCTCCTCCGAGGGCGAGCGCCACGACGAGCCCACGCCCGCTCCGGCCCCTCCGCTCGCGGTCTCCTTCGTCGCCGAAGCGCTCTTCCTCGGCGGCGTCGGTCTGCTTCCCCAGCCGACGGTTGGCGGCCTGGTGCTCGCGGGCGTGCGCATCGAGGGTGTCGAGCTCTCGCTCGGCGCCGCGTTCCTCGCCGAGTCGCGTGCGCAGACCACCAACACCCGCGGCGGCGACTTCGGGCTCGCGCTCGGCCGCTTCCGCGTCGCCTACGCCATCGACCTCGCGCCGGTCGAGATCGTCCCGAGCGTCGCGCTCGACGTCGGTGCGACCTGGGGCCGTGGCTACGGCGTCGTGCACCCGGGCGCCGGCACCGCCCTGTCCGTGGACGTCGCGCTGGGGGTCGAGGGACGCGTCTTCTTCCTGCGCGAGCTCGGCGTGGTGCTCTTCGCGGAGCTCGACGTCCCGACCCTCCGCCCGAGCTTCGTCCTCACCGGAATCTCGACCACCCCGGTCTTCCGGGCGAACGACGTGGCGGCGCTCTTCGGCATCGGCGTGATCGCACGGATTCCGTGACGCGGTGCGGCCCGCCCGGAGCGGCTACGATTCGATGATGGAGCCGCGGCGCGCCGGTCACTGTCTCTTCCGTCGAGTGCGGAGGCGTGCCGAATGTGGGGACAGGTGAGCGTCCGGGAGAGCAGCCCGGAGGTGCCGGTGGAGACGCGACCGCGCGTCCCCGTGCCGGACTTCGCCACCGTCTACGAGCAGCACGTGGACGCGCTCTGGCGGAGCGCGCGCGCGCTGGGCATCCCCGAGCACGCGGTCGACGACGTGCTGCAGGACGTCTTCGTGGTCGTGCACCGGCGCCTGCCCGAGTTCGAGGGGCGGGCGCAGGTGCGTACGTGGCTGATGAAGATCCTCGTGCGGGTCGTCTCGACGCATCGACGGCGCCACCGCCGCAAGGGAGGCCTCGACGAGCTGCCCGACGAAGTGAGAGACGAGCGCGAAGCGGGCCCGCACGAGCAGGCCGCACGCCGCGAGGCCGCGGTGCTGCTCGGCAAGATCCTCGACGCGATGGACGAGGACCAGCGCACGGTGTTCGTGCTCGCCGAGATCGAGCAGCTGCCCGTCCCCGAGATCGCCCAAGCGCTCGGCGAGAACACCAGCACCATCTACTCGCGCCTTCGCCTGGCGCGCCGTGACTACGAGAAGCACCTCGCCCGCCTGCGCGCGCGCGACGAATGGAGGCACGCATGAGCGGCCATGACGAGGACGACCGCCCGATCGACCGCTCGCTGATCGACCTGGCGATGCCCGGTCTCGAGCCGACGGATGCACAGCGCACGCGTCTGAAGCGTGCCGTGCTCGGCGCGCTGGCGACGAGCGCCGTGACGACGGGGACCGCCGCCGGTGCGCAGGCCGCCGCGGGCGGCGCGGGAGCGAGCGCCGCGACCGGCGTGGGCGGCGCCGCCGTGGGGATGGGCGTCGGCGCCAAGGCGGTGCTCGCCGTGGTTGCGATCGCCTCGGTGGTCGGCGTCGTGGCCGTCACGCGGACCCCCAGCGCCGCGCCCGCCACGCAGGACCGAGCGCCCGCCGCGCCGCGCGAGATCGCCGAGCCCGACGAGGCCCCCGCGCTCACCGCGAGCGCACCGCCGATCGAGGCCGCGCACGAGCCGACGCTGGCCGTGCAGGAGCCACTCGCCCGGCCCGCGATCGCGCCGACGCCGATCGCCGCGACGCCGAGCCCGCGTCGGCCGACGACCGCGACGACACGGGCGACCCCGGCGACCGAGCCCGAGACGACGCCGAGCCCGGAGATCGATCCCGCCGTCGTCGAGACGATGCTCCTCGCGCGAGCGCGCGTCGCGCTCCAGCGGCACGACGGCGCGGCGGCGATGCAGCTCCTGCAAGAGCACGCGAGCCGCTTCCCGAGCGGCGAGCTCCGCGAGGAGCGCCTCGCCTTGCGCATCTCGGCGCTCTGCGAGCTCGGCGAGACCGACCGCGCACACCGCGAGGCGGCCTCCTACCTCGACGCGTTCCCCGGCTCGATCCACGCCGCCGACGTGCGCGCCGCCGACTGCTGGAGCGCGCCACCGGCGCAGTGACACCGAGCAGGGGTCCTCGAACGTGTCATTCTCTCGCTCGTGGTCCGTAACCAGCTCGGGCTGAAGCGCCGCATCGTCGCCCCGGGGCTCCGTGGCGAGCTCGACATGCTCTCGGCTCCGATGCGCCAGGCGGTCCTCGCCGCGTGCGCGGCGTACGCCGCCCTCGGGGTGCCCTACGCCCTCGTGGGAGGGCTCGCCGCAGGAGCGCTCGGGCGACCGCGGTTCACCAAGGCCGTCGACTTCCTCGTGGGCGAGCAGGCGTTCCGGAAGAGCGGGATGGTGATCTCGTTCGCGTTGCCGATGCCCCTGCAGGCGGGCGACGTCGCGATCGACCCGATCCCCCTTCCGGAGGAGCCGAGACGACGCGCGCACCTCGCGCGAGCGCTGGCGTGCGCGGTGCTCGACACCACCACGGGCCAGCCCGTGCCCATGCTCGACGCCACGTGGCTGGCGTACATGAAGCTCGCCTCGCCGCGTGGAAAGGACCGCGACGACATCGTCGGGATGATGCAAGCGGGAGGCGTCGATCTCGACGCGCTTCGCTCCGCGGTCGGAGGCGATGCAGAGCTCGAGAAGCGGCTCGAGGCTGCGCTCGAGGAGCTGGAGCACGCGGAAGCGTGATCCGCCAGGCGGCAGATTGCACGGCGTAGACCTGGCGATCGCGGGGGGGCCGCAGCGCGCCGGGGAGCGCGCCGCGCTCATCGCATCAGCAGCCAGATCAAGGCGTGCACGCCGGCGGCCACGCCGAGCGCGGCGCCGAGCCGCCCGCGGCCGCCCTGCTCGAGCCCGAGCCAGGGACGGCGCACCGTGATCGCGGCATCCGCGCGGAGGAGTCGCGCGCGCGGGAACGCGTCCGGCGCCAGGAGCTGGGCCTGCCCGGAGAAGCGGCCGGCGGTGCGCGGCAGCGCGAGGTCGCGGCAGTCCGGCCACGGCAGCTCTCCGATCTTCACCGGGCTCTCGGGCACGCAGACGCGCCGGTAGCCGTCCTCGCCGATCGACGCGTAGCGGAACAGCCCCTCCCACGCCCCGCGCGAGACGAAGCGAGCGAGCGAGTGCTCGCCGAGCACGAGCGTGATCGTCGGGTCCGAGGCGAGCGCAACGAGCTGCGCCTCGCCGAGCGGCTCGAGCGAGGCGACGATCCGCGGCGCCCGCTCGTGCACGACGAACGCGCCCGTGCCCAGCGACGCCTCGAAGACGCTCGGCGCGATCCCCGCGCGGTAAGCACGATCGGCCGCCCGCGTCGGATCGATCACGACGAGCGCCCGGCTCCCGACCGCCGGCGGCCACGCCGCAGGACGCCGCGCCCCGCGCACGAGCGCCCGGCCCGCCGAGAGCGCGTGGAGTGAGAACAGGTCCTCCGGCCACGCGCCCACCGCGGTGAGCCCCTCGGGCTCGGCCTCGAACAGACCGAGGTGACCCTCACGATCCACCGCGAGCCAGCGCGATCGCACGGAGCCCATGCCCGAGAGCATGGCGCTTCCCGCAACCCGACGCCGCTGCCCGGAGACGCGGTCCCACCGCGCGCCGATCGCGCCGACCCGTGCGCCGCTCGCCGCGAGCCCCACGCCGCGACGCCGTGCCCCGAATCAGAGCGACGTCAGCTCTGGCCACGCGAGCGCGTGGCCGAGGGCACGCTTCACCTCGGAGTGCCGGCGGCCCGCGAGCGCACCGATCCGCTCGTGCAGGCACTCGCGCGGAACGCGGCGGACGGCATCGAGGTTCGCCACGCAGCTCTCGGGCAAACCCTCGCGCGCGCCGAGGCGCACCTCTTGGCGGATGCCGCGCACGGTCGTCGTGACCTCGGCCACGAGCACGCTCGTCAGGTACGCGTACGCGCTCGTACGCGTGAGAAGCAGGACCGGCCTCCGGCCTACCGGAGCCGGCAGTGACACCCACCGGATGTCGAACTGCCGCAGCTCGGGCTCGGCCGTCGTCACGCCTTGCGCCGTCGCGGCACGATCGCGGGGCGCGCGAGCCGGTTGTGCGGGTCCCAGCCCTCGAGCGTGCCCACGTCGGGCTGCGCCTCGTAGGCGCGCCCCGTCTCGCGGTCGAGCGCGAGGTCGATCGCTCGGCGGATGGCGAGCCGGACGAACGGTGCGCGCCGGCGCTCCTTGACCGGGGCCACGCGCTCGAGATCCCGGGCGACGCGCTCGTCGAGCTCGATCAGCATCGTCTTCATATGGAGATCTATACGATCGGAGCACCGCCGCTTCAATGGGCTATGCTCGGCGTCTCTCGGACGGAGGCAGCATGGGCAACGCGTGGATCATCGGTGGAGCGCGCACGGCGCGCGGGCGCGGGAAGCTGGGCAAGGGCGCGCTCTCGGGCGTGCATCCGCAGGAGCTGCTCGCGCAGACGCTGAACGAGGTGATCGCACGCACGAAGATCGATGCGCGCGAGGTCGACGACGTGGTCGCCGGATGCGTCTCGCAGGCCAAGGAGCAAGGCGCCTGCATCGCGCGCAACGCGGTGCTCGCGGCGGGCCTTCCCGACGAGACGACCGGCGTCACGGTGAACCGCTTCTGCGGCTCGGGCCTGCAGGCGATCAACTTCGGCGCGATGGGCGTCGCCTCGGGCCACCAGGGCTTCGTGCTCGCGGGCGGCGTGGAGTCCATGTCGCGCGTGCCGATGGGCTCGGACGAGGCCGGCATCGACGGCAACAACCTCGAGCTCCGCAAGAAGATCTTCCAGGTGCCGCAGGGCATCAGCGCCGATCTCATCGCCACGATCGAGGGCTTCTCGCGCGGCGACGTGGACGCGTTCGCGCTCGAGTCGCAGCGCCGCGCCGAGATCGCGCAGAAGGAGAACCGCTTCGCGAAGGCGATCTTCGCGGTGAAGGATCCGGCGACGGGCAAGCCGCTGCTCGAGATCGACGAGCACGCGCGCCACGGCACCACGATCGAGGCGCTCACCAAGCTCGAGCCGGCGTTCGTGGGCATGGGCGCGGCCGCGGTCGGCCCGAACGGCGAGACGCTCGATCAGATCGCGATGCGCCGCTACCCCGACGTCAAGAAGATCGAGCATGTGCACACCGCCGGCAACTCGTCGGGCATCGTCGACGGCGCGTGCGCGCTGCTCCTCGCCTCGGACGACGCGGTGAAGGCCCATGGCCTGAAGCCGCGCGCGAAGATCCGCTCGATGGCCACGATCGGCGCCGAGCCCGTGATCATGCTGACCGCCCCGGCGCCCGCCTCCGAGCGCGCGCTGAAGAAGGCCGGCATGAAGGCGAGCGACATCGATCTCTGGGAGATCAACGAAGCGTTCGCGACCGTCCCGATGCAGACGATGCGCAAGCTCGGCATCGATCACGGCAAGGTGAACGTGAACGGCGGCGCGATCGCGCTCGGCCACCCGCTCGGCGCGACGGGCGCGATCCTCGCGCTCACGGCCCTCGACGAGCTCGAGCGCCGGGGCCTCGCGACCGCGCTCATCACGCTCTGCATCGGCGGCGGCATGGGCATCGCGACCGTCATCGAGCGCGTCTGACCGGGTCGTCTTCTCGATCGAGCTGGATGCACGCGCTGTCGAGCGACTTCCGCAGCGGCGAGAGCCTCGTGCCGATCGGTCTGGATCGATGCGCGCTACGAGCGGCATCGTCGCCGTCGCCCGCCCTCTCGCTACGAGCGTGAGCCCTTGCCGGCTCGACGGGTTCACCCGTTGGGTGTACCGTGGCGGGCATGATCCGGCGGGTCGTGATTGCGAAGCTCACCGCCAAGCAGCTCAAGAACGTTCCTCGTCACATCATCGACAACCTCATGATCTGGGTCGCGGCCGTGGAGCACGATGGCCTCGAAGAGGTGCGCAAGATCCCGGGATATCACGACGAGCCGCTGAAGGGTGACCGCGTGGGTCAGCGATCGATCCGGTTGAGCCGTGCGTATCGCGCCATCTACGAGATCAGGAAGGACGTCGCCCAGTTCGTCTCGGTCGAGGAAGTCGGCAAGCACGACTACTAGGAGTCAGCATGAGCAAGGCCAAGGTGAAGAAGAGCGACGCGATGAAGCTGCTCGAGAGGCTCTCGGGCGGCCCGCTCACGCTCGGTCGTGCGCTCGAGTCGGTGCGCAAGAGCGCGGCGATGTCCCAAGACGACTGCGCCAGGAAGCTCGGCGTCTCGAAGTCGCACCTCTGCGATGTCGAGAAGGGCCGCAAGACGGTGAGCCCCGAGCGCGCCGCCAAGTGGGCGCGCATCCTCGGCTACCCGGAGTCGGTCCTGGTGCGGCTTGCCATTCAGGGAACGCTGGACGCCGCCGGCCTGAAGTACACGGTCGACATCGAGGCCGCGTAGGCGCGAGAACCGTGCTTCGCGCGCCATCCGCGAGCGGACGCGGCGCGCGGCTATCGGGACCTCACGACTGAGAGCGACGGAGAGTGTCGTCGGTCGTCTGAAACCGCCGGAGTCTGGACCGGCTGCGGATGGCCGGCTGAGATCGCGTTCGAGAGCGGCGCGACGGAAAGGGTGAGGGCCCCGCGGGGCTATTGCTCTCGAGGGTGTTCGCCACATGCTCATCGCGCTCTGCATCGGCGGCACCGTCATCGTGCGCGTCAGAGAGTCACGTCAGGAGTCGGCACCCGGTGGCAGCGGCGCCATCGGGGCTAGCCGCACGAGCACGAGCGTACGCTCGTCGAACGCGTCGGGCGGGCGCGGCGAGTCGTAGGTCGTCTCGGCGCCGGCGACGAGCGTGTGCTCGTCGAGCTGGTAGAGCTCGCCCGGCTCGAGCGTGTAGCGGTGGCGCGCGATCGTGAGCTCGAGCCCGAACAGGTGTCGGCGATCGCCGAACGCGCGGGACGACTCGGCACCGCGGCGCACGCCCACCCCGTGGCTCCGAGCGGAGCCCGTCGCGAGCACGACGGCTCGACCGTCGCGCGCGATCCACACCTCGTGCACCCAGCCCAGGCCGAGCGGGTGCGTGTCGAGCTCGACCTCCACCGCCTGCCCCGCCGCGAGGTCGATCCGTGCGCCGTAGGGAAGATGCACCGAGACCGTGCGCTGGCTCTCCGGCTCGCTCCCCGACAGCACGATCACGGTCTCGCTGCCCGTCGTGGTGCCGGCCGCGGGCGTGACCCGCTCCACGGTGCGTGCGCCGCGGAGCGATCCGTCGTGGACCGGGCGCGTGACGTGGAGATGGTCCCCCTGGGCGTCGCCGCCGGGGATCGTCTGCCACCTCGGAGGGTGCTCGCTGCTCGAGGGCTGGGCCGCCGCGAGCGGCGCGAGCGAGAGCATCAGGGCCAGAGCCAAACAGGCCCACCGTGTCGTGCGCGTCATCGATCCCCTTCTCGCACGTTCGACCTCCCACGCGTGGCCGGACCTTGGGCGTCGCGATTCGCGCCACGGCGGAACGACCGCGCGCGGCCGATTCGAATGGACAAGCAGGCCGGCTCCGTTGGATGGATCGAGATCATGCCCTGGAAGGTCGAGCGAGACGGCGCTCGTGGTCTGCTTCGTCTACGGCTCGAAGGAATCCTCGGCGACGCCGACATGCACGAGCTCGTCACGGCGCACGATCGGGCCGTCGACGACTTCGCGGGCGCCGAGTATCGAGTGTTCTGCGACATCCGCGGGCTCAAGCCCCTGAGCCCGGCCTCGACCGAGCTCTTCGAGAGGGCCAAGCGATACAGCGCCGCGCACGGGAACTTTCGGGGCAGCGCGGTGCTCACCGACAGCCCGCTGGCCGCCATGCAGCACCAGAGGACGAGCGTCGCCGGCGGAGTGATGTCGACGGAGCTCATCACGCAGGACGAGAACGCCTGCTGGGAGCACCTCGACGCCCTCCTGCGCAAGCGCGCCTCGCGCCCGTGACCGCGCGGCGGGACGCTCGCCCCGACCCTCGCCACCAGCGCCCGGCCCGCGCCGGTGGCCCGCCGACCCCGATCCTCGCCCACGATCACACGCACGGCGCCACGCGCGCTTGAACTCCCGACGTCTTTCGGGCGATCGTGCGCGGCCATGAGCGCACCCACCGCTTCCGAGGGCTCCGAGGCTTCCGCGACGCCCGAAGGGCTGCCCGACCTCTCCCTGGTCGACGAGGACAAGCGCGACGCGGAGTGGGTGAAGCACTACTACCAGCGCGGCGTTCCGCAGCTGACGGTGCGCGCGATCCTCACGGGCGGCTTGCTCGGCATGCTCATGAGCCTCGCGAACCTCTACACGACGCTGCACGTCGGGTGGTCGTTCGGCGTCGCCATCACGAGCGGCGTGCTCGCGTTCGCGATCTGGGGCGTGCTCGGGCGCATCCCGGGCCTCTCGCAGATGACGCTGCTCGAGAACAACTGCATGCAGTCGGCCGCGAGCGCCGCGGGCTACTCGACGGGCGGCACGCTCGCGACCGCCGTCGGCGCGATGCTCCTCATCGGCGGCGACGAAGAGCGGCTCGGCTGGCTCCCGGTCGGCGCGTGGGTGTTCCTCACCGGCGTGCTCGGCGTCTTCCTCGCCATCCCGATGAAGCGCCAGATGATCAACCAGGAGCAGCTGCCCTTCCCGTCCGGCATCGCCGCCGCCGCCACGCTGCGCTCGCTCTACGCGAAGGGCCGGGAGTCGGTCCTCGCCGCGCGCGCGCTGATCGGCTCGATGGTGGTCGGCGCGATCGTGGCGTTCGTCCGCGACAAGCTCGAGTGGATCCCGGGCCTCTTGCCGTTCACCTTCCGCCTCTTCCGCGTGCGCGACACGCAGTTCACCGGGGACATGATGATGGGCGTCGGCTTCGAGCCGAGCCTGCTCTTGATCGCCGCCGGGATGATCGTCGGCATCCGCGTGTGCACGTGGATGTTCATCGGCGCGCTCACGAACGTCACCGTGCTGATGCCCTACGCCCTCTCGCAGCCGGACTGGCACGAACAGGGCAAGACCTTCTTCGGGCACGTCGAGACGATGTCGCTCGCGACGAACTTCCCGCCCGGCCACACCGAGGTCGACCCGCACGCGATCGAGGCGGTGGTTCCGCAGCTGAACGCGGTGAGCGAGACGGCCCCGATCGAGCTGCACGCGTACGCGAACGCGCAGGAGCCCGAGGCGATGCATCTCGCCACCGAGCGCGCGCGGATCGTCCGCGCCCAGCTCGAGGAGCACGGCGTCGCTTCGAGCCGCATCACGCTCGCCGAGCCCGAGGTCCTCACCGCGCGCGACGGCTCGCGGCGCGTCCTCTACTACGTCGATGGCCACCCCGTGACGCTCGGCGTACGCACGACGCGCTGGAGCCTGTGGTTCGGGACCGCGATGCTCGTCGCGTCGGGCCTGACCGCGTTCGCGCTCGGCTGGCGCACGATCCTGCGCGCGTTCCAGAAGCTCCGCGCGAGCCGAGCCGGCGGCAAGGCCGCCTCGAGCGACGCCATCGACGAGCTCGAGGTGCCCACGCGCTGGTTCGTCCTCGGCATGATCCCGATCACGCTGGGCCTCGTCGCGCTCTGCTGGCTCTCGCTCTCGATCAACCCGGTCCTCGGCGTCGTCTCGGTCGTGCTCTCGTTCTTCATCTCGCTCGTCGCGTGCCGCGCGACCGGCGAGACCGATACGACGCCGATCGGCCCTCTCGGCAAGATCACGCAGTTCATCTACGCCGTGCTCGCTCCGGGCAACACCACCGTGAACCTGATGACGGCCGGCATCACCTCGGGCGCCGCGGGCGCCTCGGCCGACCTCCTGACGGATCTGAAGAGTGGCTATCTGCTCGGAGCCAATCCCCGCCAGCAGTTCATCGCCCAGGCGACGGGCGTCATCTTCGGCACGATCGCCGTCGTTCCCGCCTGGTACCTGATGGTCCCGGACCGCGCGACACTCGACGCGATCAACTCGCCCGCGACGAGCATGTGGTACGCGGTCGCGATGGCGCTCTCGCAGGGCGTGGAGACGATTCCCGAGTCCGCACGCATGGCCATCGTCGTGGGCGCCGTCATCGGCATCGTGATCGGCCTGTTCGAGGGTCTCGCCCCGAAGACGTGGAAGAACTGGATTCCGAGCTCCATGGGGCTGGGCCTGGCGTTCGTGCTGAACTTCCAGAACTCGTTCTCCTTCTTCATCGGCGCCGTCATCGCGTTCGCGTGGGCCAAGGCGCACAAGGCCTCGGCCGACCGCTACGTCGTGCCCGCCGCGTCGGGCGCCATCGCCGGCGAGTCGATCACGGGCGCGGGGATCGCGATCTGGGACACGCTGATGGGCCTGCTCGGCGGCTGACGATCGGGGCCGCGGACCTCGCACCGAGCACACCTTCGCGCCGTGTTTCGGCCGCGGCGAGCGTCGCGGCAGCACGGTGATATAAGGTGCGCCCCATGGACATCGTCCTCGTCGCTTCCGAGATCGCCCCTTACGCCAAGACGACGCCTTCGGCCGAGCCCGTCGCCGCGCTCGCCAAGGCGCTTCGCACGCTCGGGCACAAGGTCACCGTCGTCGCGCCGCTCTGGGCGTCGATCGATCCGACGGCGCGCCACCTCGGCCGCCGCCTCACGCGCATCGACGTCGAGGGCACGCGCCTGGCGCTCTACGAGGGCCGCACCTCCGGCGGTGTCGACCTGCTCTTCCTCGGCCAGGACGAGCTCTTCGGCGCCGGCGTCACGGCGACCGACGAGTCGGAGGCGGCCGGCAAGCGCTGGGGCTTCTTCCTGCGCGGCGCGATGGAGCTCTTGCGCCGCCGCGAGAGCCGGCCCGACGTGGTGCACGTGCACGAGTGGCAGACGGCGCCGCTCGCGCTGATGCTGCGCGAGGATCGCGAGCTCTCGACGCTGGCCACCGTGCTCACCGTCTCGAGCATGGACTCGGTCGGCCGCTACGAGCGCGGGGCGCTGGCGCACTTCGGCCTCGCGCCGAGCGTCTTCTCGATCGACGGCGTCGAGTTCTTCGGAAAGATGTCGGCGCTCAAGGCCGGCCTCGTCGCGGCGGGGCGCATCGTGGTGCCCGGGCCCTCGTTCCTGCGCGCGTTCCTCGAGCGCGGCGGCGGCGGCGGCCTCGAAGGGGTGCTCAAGACGCGCGAGGGATCGCTCGTCGGGATCGTGCCGGGGGTGGACGCGGCGGTCTTCAACTCGGCGACCGATCCGCACCTGACGACGCGCTTCGATGCGATGGACGTCGCCGGGCAGGGGACGTTCGGCAAGATGCGCTGCAAGGCGGCGCTCCAGCAGGAGCTCGGCCTCAAGGTGGCGGGCGACGTGCCCTCGCCGTGGTCCTCGGTGGCTCGGGCCCGCGCTCGGGCCTCGACAAGCTCGCCGAGATCGCGCCGCAGCTCGTGCGCAACGACGTGCAGCTCGCCGTGATCGTCGACGACGCGGGGAGCACCTCGAGCGCGCGCCTGGCCGAGATCGCGGCCCGCTATCCCGACCGCGTCGCGGTACGGACCGCGCAAGGCGGCACCGACGACCACGCGCTCGCACACCGCGCGCTCGGCGCCGCCGACCTCGCGATCGTGCCGGCGCTCGACGACGCGCGCACGACGCTCCAGATGGAGGCGCAGCGCTACGCGACGCTGCCCATCGGCCGGCGCGTCGGCCTCTTCGCCGACACGGTCGTCGACTGCGACGCGCAGCTGCGCTCGGGCGATGGCTTCTCGTTCGAGGAGGGCGTCGGAGGCGCTGCTCGACGATCCAGCGCGCCATCGCCAGCTTCCACGCGCCCGCGTTCCGCGCCGCGCAGGTGCGCGCGATCGGCGCCGATCACGGCTGGGAGCGGCCCGCGCGCCTGCACGAGCGTGTGTACCGCCAGGCGCTCGCCCTCGTCGGCCCGCGCGAGAGCGCGCCGCCGCCGAGCGCCTGAGCCGATCGCCTCACCGTCTCCGAGGGGGCGAACGTGCGTCGTGATCGCCACCGATCACGATCGCCGGAGCCGCTTCGCTCACGCGTCGCCCGCCACGACGAATCGCACGAGCTCGCCGCCGTCGGCGTCGAACCAGGCCTCGCAGTGGCACGCGCCTCCGTCGCTGATCTCGATCATGCGGTCGTGCGGCGCGTCCTCCGGTAGCGCGAACGACGGGCACGTCATGCTCACGCGGAGCATGCGGCGCCCTCGCTCGGTGTAGCCGAGGTAGCGGCGCGTGTAGCTCCCGAGCCGAGCCGGCAGCTCCGCCGGCAGAGCCTCGGTGCGCGCGAGGTGGTCACGCAGCGATCGCTCGAACGCGCGCAGCTCGTCGGCGGTCGGCCGCCAGGGACCTTCGAGCTCGGCCCGGACCAGACCGCTCGCAGCGACGACGGCGCCCCGATGACCCTCCACGTCCACGTCGCCGTACGGCAACGGCTCCGGTGCCGCCGTGCAGGACACGAGGGCGAGGGCGACGAGCACGACGACGAGGCGCACGTGACGATCGGTCGTGGTCGTGGCCGTGGTCATGCCGTTCCTCGCCGCGATGGTGTGGAACGCCGAGCCGCCTCAGCCCGGCGGAGGCGGAGGCGGAGGCGGAGGTGGCGGATACTCGAGCGTGTAGCAGCACGCGCTCGCGCGGCGGGCCCGCTCGGATCTCGTCGTCCTCGGCTCGAACACGTAGCGATGGGGGCCCGGCGAGCGCGTGAGCGCGTCGAGCGCATCGAAGTCGGGGCCCGTCCGATCGATGGCGAGCGGGCATCCGGTCGTGGGATCCGCCGCGCCGTTCGGGGCAGGTGAGGCCAGACACTCGATGCCGCCCGACTGCCACGCAGCGGGCTGCGCGCAGCCGACCGCGGTGCAGCCTGCCGTGGAGCAAGGCACGAGCAGCAAGAGGAGCCACGTGCGAGCCATGTCGAGAGACTCGCACATCGGTGGTCGCGACGCTCTGCTCGTCGCTTCCCCCGCGAGGCCGCGACGATGCCCGGGCCTCGCCGTGACAACGCCCAAAGGCGCCGTGACGGTGCCGGCAGGCGCGCCGTTTCGGCCGTCGTCTCGTGGCCTCGAGCGCCGGGCACGGGCCCTGCTCCAGGAGGGGTCGTCACGCGCTGTGGGGAATATGCGCTCGATCGTGCCCGCCGTCTCGCGCGCGAGGGGCGTGGTCGGCCGCGCCATCACGAAAGGAAACGCCATGCTCTCGATCTCGACCTCGCTCGTAGACCGCCGTCCCGCGCTCGCCGCCGGAACGGCCCGCACCCTCGCCGGCGTCGCGATCGCCGCGACGCTGCTCGGCAGCGGTTGCGCTTCGCCACGCGAGCCGCGCGAGACGAACGGTGACGCCGGGCTCGCGTCCCTGTACGACGCCGCGCGCCCGCCGAGCGCATGCGTGCCCAACATGACCGTCTCGTGTCTCTGCCCCGGCGGCAGCTCGGGCACGCAGACCTGCAACACGGCCGGCACCGGCTTCGTCGCCGCGTGCGCCTGCGGCACGATCCCGACGCCCGATGCCGGGCCGAGCTGCCAGGCCACCGGCTCGACGTGCACGGTGCAGGGCGACTGTTGCAGCTTCCTCGACGGCGACGGGTCGTGCGTCGACTACGGCACCGGCGCCCGCTGCGCCGACGGGTGCTCGTACGACAGCGATTGCAACAGCGGTTGCTGCGCCGTGCTCACCAACGGTGCGCGGGCGTGCGGGCCGGCCTCGGCCTGTCAGGGCGGCATCGGCGACCCGTGCACGAGCGACACGCAGTGCCTGTCGGGTCTCTCGTGCACCGGCACGTGGTGCACGACGAGCTGCTCTTCTTCGCTGACGGACTGCCCCGGCCTCTACAGCGGTGAGAGGAACTCGTCCGGACAGCTCAACTGGTGCGTGAGCGCGGCGTCCGGCTCCGACGTCTGCTTCCCCGGCTGCTACTCGAACGCCGACTGCGCCGCGTTCCCCGGGACGAGCTGCCGCAGCACGTACACCAACGCCGGCACGGCCATCACGGTGTGCGCGCGATGAGCTCCGCCGATCGCTGGACGTTCTCGGCACGCGCACTTCTCGGCAAGGAGTGCTCGCCCCGGAGGACCCGGACCGAAGCGGGCTCGGCCCGCGGACGGAAGGGGCTGCAGTGGGCGAGCCGTTCACTTCTCCTCGGCGCGGGCATCGTCGTCGCACTGGCGCTCCACCACGCGCCGCCCCCCGCGAGCGAGCGAGCCCCGCTCGACGCGGCGGCGCAGCCGACGACGAGCGCCGCCGCGCCGACACCGACCTCGCCGAACGATGCGGCCTCCCGCGTCGATCCGAGCGCCGCGCCCGCCGCCGTCGAGGGGCCGCGGCAGGAGGCCGAGATCGATCGCTTCGCCGCCGGACCGGGCCCGCTCCCCGAGGCGCGCCCCGCCTCCGAGGGCGCGCCGCTCGCAGCGCTGCACCCGACCTCGCAGCCGATCCTGCCGAGCGAGCTGTCGCGCCGTTGACAGCGTCGATCACTGCGGCGATCTCGGAGCTCGGCTCCTCTCCCACTCCGTGGGAGAGGCTGGGTGAGGGCGGGCGGAGTTCGCGACGGAAGGACGTGTCCTCGGCGCCAGCGCCGGGGCCCTCACCTGACCTCTCCCACGAACTCTGCGGGTGTGGGCGAGGGGCTGCGGGCAGCCCTTCGGGGGAAATGGAATAGCACGAGCGCAACGCGATCGAGGGCGCACCGCTGCTGTGAGTCGAGTCGAGCGTGGTGCCGTCTGCGCGAGCGAGCGCTCACGGCACGACGTTGCCGGCCACCGAGACATCGCCGGCGCTGCGTGCCTGGTACGTCGTCGATCAGCGCACGAACGGTGGCCGCTTCTCGGCCTCGCCCATGTCCTCGGCCGCGTAGTACGCGGCGATCATCTCGCGAGCGCCGTCGCGCGTGTAGACGTCGGCGCGCCGCGACTCGAGGACGTCGGCGATCACCTTCGCCACCTCTTCGGCCGACTGCGCGCCCGGCATGCGACGCGAGTCCATCCCGCCGTGCAGCGCACGCACACCGAACTCGGTCGCCACGACACCCGGGTGCACGACCGAGACGGCGATGTTCTCGGGCGCGAGCTCCATGCGCAGGCTCGCCGAGAGCGCGTTGAGCGCGTGCTTGCTCGCCGCGTAGGCGCTGCGGATGGTGGCCATCGGCACGCGGCCGAGCAGCGAGCTCACGTTCACGACGTGCCCGCTCCCGCGCGCACGGAAGTGCGGCAGGATCGCCTGCACGCCGTAGAGCGCCGACTTCACGTTGACCCGCATCATCTCGTCGAAGTCGGCGTCGGTGAGCTCGCTCGGCAGGCGGCTGATGCCGCGTCCGGCGTTGTTCACCCACGCGTCCACGTGTCCGAAGTGGGCGAGCGCGCTCTCGACGATACGCGCGTGGTCCTCGCGGCGCGTCACGTCGCCGACGACCACGAGCGCCTGCTTCCGATCCGGTAGCGCCGACTGCACGGCCTCGAGCGCCGACGACGTGCGTGCGACCATCACGACGCGCGCCCCGCGCGCGGCGAGCTCGGGCACGAGCGCCGCGCCGATCCCCGCGCTAGCACCGGTGACGACGACGACGCGACCTTCGAGAGAGAGAGGCATCGCGGCAGCATCACACGGCCCCCGCGATCGAGCCACGGACCCTGGGCTGCGCGGGTCGGATCGGCAGCGCGAGGTGTAGAATCGCGCCGCGATGTCGCTCGACCTCTCTCGCTTCTCGGCCGCGCTGAAGAACGTGGACCCCGTCGTGACCGAGGGGCGCGTCACCGGCGCGGTGGGGCTCGCGATCCGAGCCATCGCGCCCGGAGCGCGGCTCGGCGCGATCGCCGAGATCACCCGGCCGAGCGGCGAGGGCGAGCTCGCTCACGCCGTGCTCGCCGAGGTCGTCGCGTTCGACGGGGAGATCGCCACGATGCTCCCGCTCGGCGCCGCCACCGGCATCGGGCCCGGCGATCGCGTCTCGATCTCGTCGCATGGCCTGACGGTGCGTGCCGGCGACGACCTGCTCGGCCGCGTGCTCGATGGCCTGGGCGAGCCGATCGACGGCGGAGCCCCGCTGCGCGGTGAGCCCGTGCCCGTGCTGCGCGCGCCGCCGAGCCCGCTCGAGCGGCCGCGTGCGAGCCGCCTGCTGCCGCTCGGAGTGCGCGTGCTCGACGCGCTCACGCCCGTCGCCGAGGGACAGCGCCTCGGTCTCTTCTCGGGAAGCGGCGTCGGCAAGAGCACCCTGCTCGCGCAGATCGCGCGGCAGGCGGCGGCGGACGTCTTCGTCGTCTGCCTCGTGGGCGAGCGCGGGCGCGAGGTCGTCGAATTCCTGGAGGATGGCCTCGGGCCCGAGGGGCGCGCCCGCGGCGTCGTCGTCGCCGCGACGAGCGATGCGCCGCCGCTGGTGCGCATGCGCAGCGCCTTCGTCGCGACGGCGATCGCCGAGCACTTCCGTGATCGGGGCGCGAGCGTGCTGCTCCTCGTGGACAGCGTGACGCGCTTCGCCCGTGCGGCCCGCGAGGTCGGCCTCGCGGCCGGAGAAGCGCCCGCGCGGCGCGGCTATCCACCCAGCGTCTTCGCGCAGCTGCCGCAGCTGCTCGAGAGGAGCGGCACGAGCCGCCACGGCACGATCACCGGCATCTACACGGTGCTCGTCGAGGGCAGCGACCTCGAAGAGCCGATCGCCGACGAAGTGCGCGGCATCCTCGACGGCCACGTGGTCCTCTCCCGAGCGCTCGCCAGCCGCGGGCGCTTCCCCGCCGTCGATCCCCGCGAGTCGCTCTCGCGCCTCGCGCCGCGCGTCGCGAGCCCCACCCACCTCGCCGCGGCCGCGAAGCTCCGCGAGCACGTGTCGATCTACGAGGAGAAGCGCGACCTCGTGCTCCTCGGCGCCTACAAGCGCGGTGGCGACGCCGCGCTCGATCGCGCACTCGAGCGCATCGACGCGATCGAGGCGTTCCTCCGCCAGCCCGATCGGGAGGCCGTGAGCTTCGAGGACACGCTCGCGGCGCTCTCGCGCGTCGTCTGATCGGCGCGCGGCGCCGTGACGCCGGACGCCGCCTAGTGACCGATCACGATCCTGGGACAGAATCGGGAACGGGCAGTTGGCGTCGCGACGGATGTCGCGACGGACAGGTGGGTGAGGCCGACCGATTCACTCGGGCGGCCGAGGGAGGACGGGACGTCCTCCCTTCACGATTCGCAGAATCGTGGTCGGCCATTCAGAGCGGGGGCCATTAGAGCGGGGGACAGTACGGGATGCGAGCGGGCCCCACGCAGCGACGGCCGTTGCAGGTCGTGTATCCCGTGCAGTCGTTCACGCTCGAGCACGCCTCGCCTTCTTCGCGGAACGCGCGGCACTCGCCCGGGGGCGCGTTCCCGCGGTACTCCGAGCAGCGTCCCTCGAAACAGAAGTGCTCGGGCGTGCATGGATCGCCGATCCAGTGCGTCTCGCACCACCCCTGCTCGCACGTCCCGGAGTAGGGGATGCAGTCCTCGTCGTCGCCGCACGCGTGAGGGAACGTCCCGCGTCGCTCGCAGGTCCCCTCGAAGCACTCGAAGTCGCGCGGGCACATCGCGCTCGGGCCGCACGCGCACCCGGGACCGGCGACGTGCGCGCAGCGCGCGCCCGGCTCGCGACCGTTGAGGTCGACCGTGAGGCAGGCCGTGCCGTCGGCGCAGCGATCCGAGCCTTCGCACGCCTCCCCCGGCGCGAGCGGCGCGCGGCACGTCCCGGCGTGCGAGTGCGTCTCGTCGTGCGCGCAGTACAGGCCTGGCTGGCAGCGCGGCTCGTTCGACGACATCGCAGCCCAGAAGTCGCACTCGTCGCCCTCGGAGCCGATCGCGTGGCAGCGCCGATCGAGGATGCTGCAATAGAGCGCGTCGCCCGCGCAGATCGCCGCGCCACCGCATGCCTCGCCGAGGCCGACGTCGCGCCGCGGCCGACAGATCATGTCCTCGTCGCAGAGCAAGTCCCCCCCGCAGAAGATCACGGTGACAGGCCCGTCGAAGCGGTAACAGGGCTCGTTCTCCCGCGGATCGTGCTGGCACACCCCGACCCCGATCGGGCAAGAAGTCCCTTCTTCGCAGAAGTGCAGCCCGTCGCAGGGCTCGCCCTCAAAGACGCGCGTCGCGCAGCCCTCCGGCGCGCACTGCTCGCCGGGACCGCAGCCCGTGGCCTCGCAGGGCCAAGGGAGACGGTCGACACAAGTGCCGGCGCACGAGGCGCCCGTCGGGTTCAGACACGCCCACTCGCAGTCGGCCTCGGTGGTGCAGGCCTCGCCGCTCGGGTGCCGGCCTCCGAAGAGCGGCGCGCACGCCACGTAGCGCTCGTCGGCGCCGATGTCCGTCGACGCGCACGGCGAGGCATCCCAGGCGCGAAGGCAGCGCTCGGCGTCCTCGACGCGGAACTCGAGCACGTAGCGTGCGGGCAGCAGGGAGAGCGGATCGCAGGCGGTCGCGTCGTGCTCGTCGTCGCAGCGGATACCGCGTCGACACTGCGCCTCGGCGAGCGCGACCGCGAGCTCGTGGCGCGTGTCGTACGTGGAAGGATCGTCCACGCCCGCGACCCACTCACCGCAGGCGCGGGTGAGGGGCGGCAGCCAGCTCGGTCGTCCCTCGAGCGCGCCGTCCATCGGGACGGCGGTGTCGCCAGCGCCGAGCGCGTCGCTCCGGCCTGCCGCGTCGACGGACGCGTCCGGCCCCTCGGCGGCGGAAGGAGGCCCCGCGCATGCGGCGGCGAGCATCGCGAGCCCGAGCGGCAGCTCTGGCCCCTGCCATCGGCGGGCCCAGCTCGCTCCGGCCCGGGTGCGGCGGGGCGAGCGCTCTCCGTTGTGCAGGGATCGCCCCATTCGAGGAGCATAACGCGCGAACGGGCCGTCGTCGCTCCGGCCGCCGTGCGGCCAAATGGCCTACTTCGTCAGCTCGACGAGCAGCGCCCCCGCGCCGCCCTGGTCGTCGGGCGCCGTGACGAACGCGAGCACCCACGCGGCGGCCGAGCTGCGGGTGAGCGCGCGGACCACCGCGTCACCGAGCACCGGGCCCCCGGCCTCGGAGTGCAGCCCCTTGCCGTGGACGATGCGCAAGCGCCGCAGGCCGTGCCGATGCGCGTGCCGGACGAACTTCGTCACGCGCGCCTCGACGTCGGCCTCGCGCACTCCGTGCAGATCGAGCGCGGCGTCCTTCGAGGGCATCGCGTCCGAGAGCCCCTCGAGCGTCCCGCGGGGCGCGTCGTGACGCATGCCCGCGCGCCAGCCGTCCTCTTCGCGCAGCTCGAAGCGGATGCCGCCCGTGACGAGCGCCGCGAGGCGCGCGCGCGCCGCCTCGTCGCCTTCGCGCTCGGCCGGCGCAGGGGGCGCGCTCGGGAGCTTGAGCGCCGTGGCGCGCGGCGGCGGGGAGCCCTGTCTCGCACCGAGACCGCGAACGCCCGCCATCGCGTCGAAGAACGCGGTTCGATCGTGGCCCCGCAGCGAGCCGCTCGGGCGACTCACTTCGTCGAGCGCGACCGGCGCGCGCGCGCTGGGCGGTGGAGGCGGAGGCGCGGGCGGGCGCGGGCGACCCGGCGCGGCCGCGCTCGCGGCGGCCTGGGGGCGCGCCGGCCTCTGGCGCGACGCATCGGCGGGCGCCGAAGGGGCCTTCGGCTTCTCGGGCTTGCCTCCGAGCTTCACGCCGGCGAGCAAGCCCTTCATGGAGGTGCCGACCTTGGGGGCGGGCCCCGGTCGCGCCTCGTCCTCCTCGTCGGGGTGCTTCTTCTTGCTCACGGCGTGCTCCCTTCGCCTTCGTCCTCGTCGCGGAACAGCACACGCGTCGCGTCGCCACGACCCTGCGCCGCGATCCACGTCGTCAGATCGAACGCCAGAAGGCCCGTGCCCTGCGCGGTCATCGCGACGGCGTAGCCCTGAAGCCACTGCAGATCGGGCGTCATCTGGTCGGCGATCACGAAGAGCAGGATGCCGGTCGCGACGTAGAAGATGTCCAGGCCCGCGTTCACCGCGATCGTCGTGGCCGTGCCGTACTGCGAGGCCGCCCAGTCCTCGCGCGCCTGGTCGAGCGCGTCCCCGCGCAAGCCGCGATCGGCCTCGATGCGGCGCAGCGTCCCGCCGTCGAGATCGAAGAAGATCGGACAGAACGCCGCGTTCAAGACGCCCCAGATCGCCGACCCGATACCGAAGCCGACCCAGCGCTCGTCCTGGTAGCCGATCCCGGCCGCGAGCGCGCCCATCACGATCGAGGCCGCGCCGTAGGCGAGCAGCGCATAGCCCTCGGTCTCTCGCGCGCGGCGGTGCGACAGACGCAGATCGGCGAAGCGATTGCTGAGCGTCTCGCCCTCGAGATCGCGCAGCGAGACCGAGAGCGTCGCGCCGGTGGGCCCCGGCGGCGGCGGCGGTGGCGGCGGCGCGATGATGGGCGAGGCGACGCGGGCCGCCTCGTCCTGCGCGAGCGCGGGCGCCGGCAGGAGCGCCGCGGCGAGCACGAAGCAGAGAGCGATGCCAGCCCGCATGCGAGCGGTGTGGCCCCGCGTGGGGATCTCGTCAACGCGTCGCGGCGAGACCTCGAGCCCGCCGCCGCGATGCGCCGCCCGCGCTTCAGCGATCGACGCTGAAGAAGCCGAGACCCCCTTCGCTCGTGTGCGCGGTGTAGTAGACGCGCGACGCATCGGCGGCGACGCCGACGCCGCCCTCGACGTGCGCGACGTGGATGCGCCGGCCCGAGCCGTCGAGCGCGATCTCCACGAGCGCCGCGCCGTCGAGCACGAAGAGCGAGCCCTCGTGCACGGCGAAGGCGAGGCCGTCCGAGTGCGTGAGGCGCTCGGGCGTGCCGCCCTCCTTCGGGACGGCCATCACGGCGAAGCCGCCGGCGTCGTCGCCGAACGTGTCGACGTAGAAGACGCGCGTGTCGTCGAGGGCGATCGTGAACGGGCAGAACGTGCTCTGGGCGAGCGGCGTGGGACGACCTCCCGCGCGCGGCACGCTCCAGACGCCCCCGGCCGCACGGCACGTCGTGGCGTAGAGCGTGTCCTCGTCGAGGGCGATCCCGAGGATCCCCGCGCAGTCGGTGAGCGTGCGCTCCGCTCCGGTCGCCACCTCGACCTCGAGCAAGTCGATGCGCCCTTCCCGCGCCGACTGGCGCCCGAAGTAGACCCGCCCGTCGTCGACCGTCATGCCGACGGGGCCGACGTCGCCCCGCGCGACGAGGTGCGCCGGGACGTCGGCGCGCGCGCCGAGGACCGAGAGGCCACCGCTCCGGACCTCGAGCCAGTAGAACCCCCCGTCCTCGCTGGCGACCCACGGGTAGACGTAGGGGTCGGCCGCGGCGAGCGAGCGCGGGGCGCTCCTGCCGGCGCCGAGCTCCACGATGCGCGCCGCGCGTGCCTCGCGGTCGAGGAAGAACGCGCGCGCGCCGTCGAGCGCGAGGAACGACGAGTTGCCGCGCCCGCCCGAGCCCCCCACGCCGACCACGCTGCCCGCGTCGTCGCGCCGCGTGTGGGCGACGGCGCAGCCGGACGCGAGGGCGAGAGCGAGACCGAGCGTGGCGAAGGTGCGCATGACCCTCGCTACCACGGGGCCCGCGCGCCATCGCGCGGCCGTCGGCGCGAATAATGGCGTTTAACGCCGTGGAGCCCGGCTCACGGCGAAGCGCCGAGCTCGGCGCAGATCCCTTCTTCCTCGAAGAGTGTTCCCTCTCGCTCGCGGCGCGCGTGATCGGCCTCGTACTCGGCCTCCGTCCCGACGAAGACGGTCCCACACGAGTAGGTCTGCGCCGGCCCCATCGACGAGTAGAGCTGCGCCGTGGGCGCGAGCGTCCCGTCCGGCAGGCGAACGACGTACGTGACGTAGCTCGTGTCGCGATAGCGCGATGGAAACGACCCGACGCGCACGCGTCGCGTGTCGGGCACGTCCACCACGTACACGCCGGAGGGCTCGGCCTCGAGCGGTGGGTCTCGATCGTCGAAGCGCACGACGACGAGGCCCCGCAGGCTCGTCGAGACGTGCAGCTCGATCGTCGGCGCGCTCCGCTCGGCGATCCATGCGGTGCCGAGGTCGTCGAACACGACGAAGAACGTCACGAAGACGCCGGCCGCGACGCCGACGACCAGCCCGATGAGCGCCGCGAGCCAGCGCCAGCGAGTCTCTCTCGTCGCGAGCCAGGCGAGCGCCGCGAGCACGAGGCCCGGTAGCGCGACCATGACGACGAAGACGATCCCGAGGATGAACGCGAGCCCACTCAAGCCATCGCCACCACTCATCGCACTGCTCTTCTCCCCGCCTCTCGAGCCCCCGCCTCGCCCGGACGACGGCAAGCCGGGAGCGGGCAACGCGTTAGCGCCGGCGCTCCCTCGCGTCGAGGCCGCGCGGGCTCTGGCCCTTCCTCGCGTGCGCGCGAGCCCGGCCTCACGGCGGCGGCGCGGCGTGGGCGTCGCGGCGCGCGATGAAGAAGCGCGTGAGCTCGGCGCGGACCTCGGTGCTCCGCTCGAGGAGCATGAAGTGCGTCGCATCGAGCTCGACGTAGTGGACGTGCGCCGGGTGCGCGTCGCGGTATCCGCGCGCGAGCGAGGCCGGCGTCATGCCGTCGCGCGCGCCCTGCACGAGCAGCGTCGGGACCTGGGGATCGGCGGCGTCGGGATCGGCGCCGGAGAGGAGCACCAACGCGTCGATCTCGCGGTGGACGCCGGGCGCGAGACGGCTCGCGCCGATGGCGCCGCCCGAGAGCCCGGCGAGGATCGTCACGTCGCCGCGGCGAGCCCAGCCCAGAGCCCCGCGGGCGATGCGCTCGCCGCGTGAGCGCGACCACTCGGACGACGCGCCGGTCGACGGGCACACGGTGCGCAGACCCGCCGCGCGCGCCGCGACGGCGACCTGCCAGCAGAGCACGAACAGGTTGCCGCCGGTGCCGTGGAGGAAGACGACGCTACCGCGGGCCTCCGTGTCGGGCTCGACGACGAACGCCGCGAACGCGTCACCGCGGTCGCCGACCAACAGCGTCGAGAGCACGTGGCTCCCCATGCGGTGCCCGAGCTCGATCTCCATCGCGTCGTACGCGGGGATCAAGAGCGGCGCGAGGGTCGGGAATTCGTCCGCCGTCGCCACGCCCGAGATCAGGCGCGCGCCGAGGATGGTCGCGTCGCGCTCTTCGAAGAGCCGATCGAGCCAGGGCGCCTCGTCCCCGTGCGGGAGGACGAGCAGGCGCGCGTGGGGCGAGACGCCGCCGGCGACCAGACGCAGCGCGGCGAGGATCGCGACGGCGAGCGCGCCGGTGCGTGCAGGCCCCCACGCACGCGGCGTTCGCCACGGCGCACTGACGAGCCCCACCCCGAGCGTCGCGCTCGCGAGCCACCACGCCCAGCCCCACGCGGAGAGAACGTCGAGCGCCACGATGGCGAGCAGCACTGGGACGAGCACGAGCGCTCCGAAGAGCGCCCAGACGGGCCGAGGCGGGTCGTGCGCGGGTCGGCGGGTCACGCGAGAGCGAGCGTGCGCTCCTCGCGCGGGCCGGGCCACGCCGTTCGCACGCCCCGGTCGTCCGAGACCCACGCGTCGAGCGAGGCGGCGCGGCCCCGAGCCGTCCAGGAGCTCGTCGATCCGGATTGGATCCGCCTCGCGGCTCGACCATCTCGTATCCTCGGGGGATGCGGCGCGCGACTGCGGTTCTCGTCCTGGCGCTCGGATGCGGCGGGGGCTCCGAGACCGGCGGAGGCCGCGCGCACGAGCCCGTCGAGTCGACGGGCGCGTCCATCGCCGTCGGCGTCGATCGGCCGAGCGAGACGCCTCCGGCCGCCGCTGCGGACGGACCGACCGACGCGCCGAGCGAAGCGAGCGAGCCGAGCGCACCGCACGAGACGGACCGCCTGGCCGTCGCGCGCATCCTCGACACACCCACGCTCGCGTATCTTCGCGACGGCGGCGCGCGCGTGTTCGGCTGGGGTTGGGAGAGCGCCAGCCCGAGCTACCCTGACGGACGCCGCGCCCTCGTCTCGCTCGATCCCACCGGCGCGGCGGCGCCCGTCCTCGGTCCCTATCCGAGCCCCTCGCTCGATGCCGCGCCCGAGTACACCGACGCCGTCGTGGCGGGCCACCTGCTCACGATCGCCGGCGAAGATCTCGTCGTCGTCGATCCCGCGCTCGGCGCCGCTCGGTGGCGCGCTCCGCTCCCGATCCCGGCGAGCGTGACTCGCCGCCAGCATCCCTTCGTCACGACGAGGTTCGTGCGCGCGGGCGAAGTGCTCGTCGGATCCGTCGGGGACACCATCCTCGAGAGCTGGGGCGCGCTCGTCGCATACGACTGGGCCGACGGGCGCGTGCGCTGGTCCCGCGACGCGCCACCGGTGATCCCGGAAGCGAGCAGCGCGACCCACGTGTTCGCCCGCGCCGGCGGACACAGCGTGGTGGCGATCGATGCGGCGACGGGGCGTCAGACGTGGTCGCGCTCGCTCGGCCCGGGCGACTGGAGCGGTCTCGAGCGCGTCGAGCACGACGAGGGCGCGGTCGTCGTCGAGACCACGGGCGCCCTCGTCGCGATCGACGCCGAGACGGGCCGCATCCGGCGCCGCGTGCCGCTCGCGCCGCGCTCGCTCGACACGCTCGTCCATCCGCCGACCGTGTCGGGAGGTGTCGCGTACGTGTCGCTCGTCGATCGCGTGTGGGACGACTCGTCGACCCCTCGCCAGGTGGTGCTCGCCGCGATCGCGCTCGAGACGGGTCGGGTCCTCTGGGAGACGGCACCGCTCACCTCGACGTGGCGCTCCTCCGCCCCGATCGTGGTCGACGCGGACAGCGTCGTGACCTGTCTCGACGACGAGGCCGTGCGCGCCTTCGACCGGCGGACCGGCGCGAGCCTCGGCGAGCTCGGCCTGGGCGGACACTGCGAGCTCGTCGGGAGCGCTCCCGACGGCGAGGGCCACCGCGCGATCGTGGCGCGCCGCGGTGATGCGCTCGTCGTTCTCGAGCACGGAGACGTCGCGCCACCCCCGCTCGCGAGCGTCGTGTTGCATGGAACCGTGACGCACGAGGGCAGCCCCGTGCGCGGCGCGGTCGTGATGGCCGGCGGCGCCTCGACGACGACCGACCGCGCAGGTCACTGGGAGCTGCGGCTGAGCTTCCGTGGCGTGCTGCCGGTAGAGGCCTGGACCCCGACCGCGGAGCGATCGGTTCGCATGGAGGTCGCGGCCGACGTCGAGCAGACGGTAGATCTCGCGATCGTCGGGCCCGGGCCCGTGGATTGACGAGGCAACGCCGGGTCCCCGGCTACCAGACCACGCGGATCGCGCGCGCTCCGAGGTCGAAGAAGGCGATGTGCGAGCCGAGCCAGGGCTGGACCGCGTACGGGTTGTCGATGCGCGCGCCTGCGGCCGGGCCGCCATCGCCGGTGTCGCCCGCCATGCCGCGCACGCCGGTGACCGTTCGCACGAGCCCGTCCACGCCGAGGATGCGGATGCGATCGTTGGCGCCTTGCTCGCCGTACACGACGCGGCCGTCGGCGAGCACGGTCACACGAGCGGCCGGGTCCACGTCGGCGAGGAGCGGCATGATCGGATCGGTCGTCAGGTCCGCCCCGCCACCGATCAGGCGCGTCAGCCCGCCGCTCGGCGTGACGCGGAGGATCGACATGCGAGGCGAGCCCGCGATCAAGAGGTACGCCGAGAGCACGAAGTCGTTCGACCCGGGGAAAACGTCGAGATCCGTCATGTTCGGGTTCCCGGCGTAGAAGGTGACACCCGGGCTCGAGGAACTGTCGTCGATGACGCGGCTGATCACCCCAGCGGCGTCGATCGAGCGTACGACGGTGCCGCGAGACGTGTCGCTCGTGGTGCCCTCGATGAAGTACACGATGCCCGCGCTCGTCACCGCGATGTCCGCGATGGGGCGGATCTGCGCGAGGGTCGCCGCTCCTCCGTTGCCCGTGTGACCGCAGACGCCCGTGCCCGCGATGCGGGTGACGATGCGGGTCGTCTGGTCGACGGACCAGAGCGAGCAAGGGCTGCCCACCGAGTTGTCCTGGGCGAAGAGGAGCCGATCGTGCACGCCGTCGTAGGCGAGCGTGTTGGCGTTCGTGGTGAGCAGGTTCACGGAGCTCGCGAGCACACCGTCCGCGAGCGCCGTGGTGCCGCCGCCGACGAAGGGCGCCACGACGCCGTTCGGTGCGACGCGGTAGATGATCGTCTGGATGGCGACGTACATCGCGCCGTCGGGCGCCGTCGCCATGCGGCCCAGCGCCACGTTCGCGGCCGACGAGGTGAACGCCGGGCCCGGGTAGGCCGACGACGCGCTGACGCGCAGCCCGTTCGTCGCGCTGAAGAGCGTGCCCGCGGCCGGCGCGGTCGCCGTCACCGTCGTCGTCGCTTCGGTCATTCCCGCCGCGCGGATGTGGACCGTCTCGGCCCCGAGCGGAAGCCCCGCCCGCAGGTTGAAGCTCGCGAGGCCCATGGAGTCGGTGATCGCCGAGAGCCCAGGCGAGCCCGTGACGCTCTCGGTCACGATCGTCACGGTCCGTCCCGCGACGGGCACGCCGAGCCCGTCGACGACGCGCACGACGAGCGGCGTCGGGATGACGGTGTGCACCGCGCCCGTCAGCGGGAACCCGCTCACGAGCTGGATCGACCCGCAGCTGGCCGCGCAGGACGTCTCCGCGCAGTCCGCCAGCCCGTCGCACTCGTTGTCGAGCCCGTCGCCGCATACCTCGCTCGCCGTCGGCCGCACCACGGCGCGCGTGTCGTCGCAGTCGGTGTTGGTCGTGACGTAGCCGGTCGGCGGTAGACAGGCGCTCGAGGTGAGCGTGGGCGTTCCGAAGCCGTCGCCGTCCGCGTCGCGGTAGTACGTGTTGAAGACGACGGCTTCGTCGACCGCACCGTCGCAGTCGTCGTCGGTGCCGATCGACGTCGCGCAGTTGTCGGCCCGACCGGGGTTGCGCTGCGCGTTCGTGTCCGCGCAGTCGCCGGTGAGCGCCGCGTGGCCCGTCGGCCGCACACACGCGAGCACGGCCACGCCCGTGCCGTATCCGTCGCCGTCGCCATCCGAGTACCAGGACGAGGGTGTCGCTGCCTCGTCGACGCGCGTATCGCAGTCGTCGTCGAGCATCGCGACGCCCATGCAGTCGTCGACGCGCCCCGGGTTGCGGTTGACCGTGGACTCGTCGCAGTCGCCGGGCACCGTCACGTGCCCGATCGGCGCGGTGCAGGCGCGCACGACCGCGCCCGAGCCGTATCCGTCGCCGTCCGTGTCGCGGTAGAAGCTCGAGAGCGTCGCGGCCTCGTCGATCATCCCGTCGCAGTCGTCGTCCACGAGGGCGACGTGGGCGCAGTCGTCGGGGACGAGCGGGTTGCGCGCAGGCGAGGCGTCGTCGCAGTCGCCCGCACGCGCCACGTGACCGGACGGCGGGAAGCACGCCGAGATCGGCGCCCCGGCGCCGTAGCTGTCGGCATCGGCGTCGACGTAATACGTCGTGCGCGTCGCCGCCTCGTCGACGCGGCCGTCGCAGTCGTCGTCGACGAAGTCGGTGCGGCTGCAGTCGTCGGGCGCGCCGGGGTTCCGCGAGGCCGCCGTGTCGTCGCAGTCGCCCGCGAGCAGCACCGCGCCGCTCGGGATCGTGCACGCCGTCATCGCGGACCCCGCGCCATATCCGTCGCGATCACCATCCAGATAGAACGTGCGGAGCGCGAGCGCCTCGTCCACGGAGACGTCGCAGTCGTCGTCGACGCCGAGACGCGTGCCGCAGTCGTCGGGCACCTCGGGGTTGCGGCTGCGATCGGCGTCGTCGCAGTCGTCGTTCGTCGTCGACGTGCCGGGCGGCTGCGCGCACCCGCTCATCGGGGCGCCCGCGCCGTGCCCGTCGCCGTCGGCGTCCGCGTAGAAGATGCGCGGGGTCGTGGTCTCGTCGATCGCCATGTCGCAGTCGTCGTCGACGCCGGCTTGCGAAGCGCAGTCGTCGATCGCGTCCGGGCTCACGTCGAAGTCGGTGTCGTCGCAGTCGCCGGGCATGGTGCTCGTGCGCGCGTCGGCCTGACACGCCATCGTCGCGGGGCCGGCGCCCCAGCCGTCGCCGTCGAGATCGGCGTAGACGGTCACGCGGTTGCCGCCCTCGTCGACCATCCCGTCGCAGTCGTCGTCGATGTTGGGGCTGCCGCCGCAGGCGTCCACGCCACTCGGTCGCGTCGAGGCGACCGTGTCGTCGCAGTCGCCGCCACGCCGCACGCGGCCCGCGAGGATCTCGCAGCTCATGATCACCGAGGCGTCGTCGCCGTAGCGATCGCCGTCGAGGTCCGCGTACCAGGGCACGCTCGCCGTGCCCTCGTCCGTGCGCGTGTCGCAGTCGTTGTCCCGGCCATCGCAGATCTCGGGCGTAGCCGCCGTTCCCGCGAATGGATCCGCGTCGTCGCAGTCCGCGTCCACGGCGCCGCAGAGCGCGTCCGGCACGCCGTCGCCGTCGTCGTCCTCGAAGTCGCCGGCGGCGATCACGAAGTCGAGCAGGCCATCGCAGTCGTCGTCCTCGGCGTTGCATCGCTCGTGCGCCGTCGGGCTGACCATCGCGTCTTGGTCGTCGCAGTCTCCGAGACGGATGGCGCGGCCGGCGAGCGGCGAGCAGCTCGACATCGAGGGGCTGGCGGCCGAGACCATGCCCCATCCGTCCGCGTCGGCGTCGACGTACCAGGGCACGGGGATCGCGTTCTCGTCGATGGTGCCGTCGCAGTCGTTGTCCGCGGCGTCGCAGATCTCCGAGGCGGTCGGGCGCGTCGCCGGGCTCTCGTCGTCGCAGTCGCCGCCCACGTCCGCGTAGCCGGGCGTCCCCGGGCACGCGAGCTCGCGGCTCCCGCCGCCGACGCCGTCGTGGTCCGAATCGCGGAAGCTCTCGACGAGGAAGCCCTCGTCGGTGCCGTCGTCGCAGTCGTTGTCGAGCCCGTCGCAGACCTCGGGCGCAGACGGATTGGTCGAGCGGCGCAGGTCGTCGCAGTCGAGCCCACACGTGCGGCTCCCGTCCGGGCTCACGTTGCAGCAGGCCGCGTCGAGCGAGCCGTCGCCGTCCACGTCGCGCTCGCCGAACGTCGACGGATCGCAGTCCTCGTCGTGGGCGTCGGAGTCGCAGATCTCGTCGAGACCCGGATGGCGGAGCGCGTCGCCGTCGGCGCAGTCGTCACCCCCGCAGCTCGTCGCCGCGTGGCCGTCTCCGTCCGCGTCGCTCGTCTCGCAGCCGATCGCGCAGCGGTCGCTCGACTCGTCGCACGTGCCGGCCGCACAGGGAGGCGTGCCCGCCACGCAGCCATCCGGGCCCGCGCCCGCCGCGCCGGGGCTGCACGTCTCGACGCCGTCGCAGAACGCGTCGTTCGCGCAGTCGGCCGCGCGTGTGCAGATGACCGTCGCGTCGGCCGCCGCGTCGGAGGGCGGCGCGGGTGGCGCGCTGCACGCAGCGATGCCCGCCCCGACTCCGATCGCGAGCCCCCACGCGCACGAGCCAACTCCCCACTTCGACAGCTTCATGGTCCCCCTCCGAGCAGCGACGCTCGCCTCGGAGCGTAACACCTCCGGCGGGCCGGCCCCCGCGCCGGCCGGCGTCACCCTCACCCCCCCCGCCTCAACCCCTCGACCCCCCCCGCACGCCGAGCGCGCGGCCGCGCGCCCCCGACTTGCCGCGCAGCGTGATCGACCAGCGCGCGCCGTCCCACTCGAACGTCTCGAGCTCGGGCGTGGAGAGGAGCGTGCGGCGGAGGTCGGCGTCGAGGACGGCACCGACCTCGGCGGCGCTCGTGCCGCGCACCTCGAACGCCGCATCGAACGGCGGATCACCGCTCGTGCGGGCCTCGCCCTCGGGCAGGCTCGTGGCGAGCCCTCGGCGTCGTGCGTGCACGCCGCCGCACGCGGGCCCTCGCGCCGGGCGAGCCCAGATCGTCGTCGTGATCGCGCCACGGTACGGCATCGCGAGCACGGCCAGCGCGCCTCCTCTCCAGTCGAACGAGAGCGCGCTCGGGTAGGCGCGGGCCAGCGCAGGCGGGAGCGCGCTCGCCTGGCTCCGCACGAGACCTCGACGCTCGGCCCACGCCTCGATCTCCGTTCGCACCTCGCCCGTGCGGGCGAGCGAGAACCGGAGCGTCAGCACCGGGATGGTCACCAGCACGATCATCAGCGCGCTCACCAGCGCGGTCGCAGTCCAATCGCTCACGTGCACACTCCGCGTCGGATCGAGCCGCGCCCGGCGACGGCCCGGCAGTATGGGCGCCGGCCCGACGGCGGCCAACCACCTGCGCAGGCAGTCGTCGCGAGCCCCGCTCCGTCGGCGCGCACGTGGGATGTGCGCAGATCAGGGGCCCGCGCAACGCTCGACGGCGAGCTCGCACATCCGCTCGATGGGGAAGCCGTGCGCCGCGTGCCCTTCCAGCCAGCCCGCCACCTGGGCCATCGTCCTCTCGCGCAAGAACGAGGTCCGCGCCTCACCTTCCAAGCCCGCGGCGCCGAAGCCGACGGCTTGGTAGCGGGCCGCGCCGTCCACGGCCTTCTGCATGAGCGCGGGGTCGCGTCGCTCGAGCGCGACGCGACGCTCGAAGTCGAAGATCTCGAGCCGCTGCGTGTAGCAGTGCGAGAATCGATTCCACGGCGAGGTGGCCAAGAGGTCATCGGGGCTGGCGATCGAGCGCGCCCTCTTGAGCACGGCCTCGAAGGGCCCCGCGCCTGCGTCGGCGACGGGAAACCGCGAGACGGTCCGATTGGGCTCGACGCGCGGATCGTCCTGCGCCGCGAGAGCGAGGTCCCACTGCCAGGGCGCTTGAAAGGCCCGGGGCGGGCTCGGAATGCCCAGCTCGTCGAACCAGAGGCTCACGCGGACGTGGTACTCGACCTTCCTCGGCGCCAGCTCGAAATGGAACTGCAGGAGGATGCCGTCGCACTCGCGCAGGAGCATCCGCCCCTGCCAGTCGCGCGTCACTCCCGCAGGCTTCAGTGAAGCGGCGATCCCGTCGTACGAGGCCCGGAGGATGGCGAGGCTCACGGGCCGACGCTCGCACGTCACGCAGGCGGGCGCGAGGGCACGCGCGTCAGCGGTTGCCGCCCTGACGGTGTGATCGATCACGATGGCCGCGCTGCCGACCCACCCGAACGCGCCGCGGGCGTTGCGCACGGCCACTCGTGGGTCGACCCTCGACGCACGAGACGCTGCCTCGCACTGGCCTGCTTCGTCTCGCGCTCCTGGTGCAGCGGGACCGCCGCGGGTGTGCGCGCCACGTCGGCCGTCGACGCCGTTCTCGGGGCGGGCGCCGGGCGCTCGTCCCTCGCGGGAAGCGCGCGTGTCGCGCCCGCGACGCGCGCCGGGGTAGCATCCGCGCATGACCTCGCACGTCGGCGCGACTCTCGCCCTCACCCTCTCTCTCGGCCTCGCTGCCTCGATCGTCGGCTGTGCGAACAGCGGCGGTGGGACGGTGCCCCGGCTCGACGCGAACGCCGGCCAGGATGCGTCGGTCGATGCCTTCTCCGGGCTCGACGCGCCCGGGATCGACACGGGGCGGCCACCGTGCGGCGACGTCGGCCTCGCGTGCTGCGGCGCGGCGCACACGTGCTCCTCGAACCGGCGCTGCGAGACCGACGTCTGCTGCGCCGTGCCCGGCGGGGGCGTGGCATGCACCACGCCCGACGACTGCTGCGGCGGTGGCGATTGCGTGGGCGGGACGTGCTGTTCGCTCCAGGGCTCGGCGTGTCGCACGAGCGAAGAGTGCTGCAGCGAGCTGCTCTGTCAGGGCGGGACCTGCACGCTTCCGCCGGAGGCGTGCGGCCACCCGGGCGAGACGTGCTGTACGGGCGAGGAGTGCCGCTCGGGCGCCGTCTGCGCGGGTGGGCGGTGCGAGGCCTGCGGCTCCGAGGGCGCCGTCTGCTGCGCGGCGCCCAGCGAGTGCGCGGCGGACCTCACCTGCCAGGGCGGCCACTGCGCGACGCCCGATCCGAGCTGTGGCGGTGACGGGCAGGCGTGCTGCGCGGGCGATCGCTGCACGGGCAGCCTCGCGTGCGTCGCCGGCAGCTGCGCGATGCCGACGACGGAGTGTGCGTACCTCGACTGTAGCGAGTGCACGAGCCACTACCCCTGCGGCTGGTGCGGCGACACGGGCACCTGCGGCGTCGGCGACTCGACGGGGCCGAGCACCGGCTCGTGCGGTAACTGGGCGTGGCAGACCTCGGAGTGCACGGGGCCGACCGATCCGTGCGCCGACGCGACGACGTGCGACACGTGCACGGCGCGCGCCGGCTGCGGCTTCTGCGACGGCGCGTGCCGCTCGGGCAGCGCGAGCGGCCCGACGGGAACCACCTGCAGCGGGGCGTGGGCGTGGCTCTCGTCGGAGTGCGCCGCGCCCGACGACTGCGCGAGCCACACCGACTGCGCGTCGTGCACCGGCGCATCGAGCTGCGGCTGGTGCGCGGGCACCGGCACGTGCAGCGCGGGCAGCTCGGCCGGCCCCACGAGCGGGACCTGCAGCACGTGGAGCTGGATCTCGGACAGCTGCCCGACCGTCGATGCCTGCTCCGACTTCGCGACGTGCCTCGACTGCACGGACGCCCCGGGCGGCGGCTGCGGGTACTGCGCCACGACGGGCGAGTGCGTGAGCGGCAACATCCTCGGCCCGACGACCGGCACGTGCGCGAACTGGGACGGAACGTCGACCATGTGCACGTGCTCGCCGCTCGCGGCCACCTGCACGACGGATGCGACGTGCTGCGGCGCGCTCAGCTGTCGCCGTGGCGCGACGTTCGGCGTTCGCTGCTGCTCCGAGAGCACCGACACGTGTGGCACCGGCGCCGACTGCTGCGGCTACATGGACTGCGTCTCGGGCCACTGCGCCTGTCGCACGGCGGGCCGCGGCTGTCTCGACAACCGCGACTGCTGCTCCAGCACGTGCACCGCCGGCCGCTGCGCCTGAGCGGGCCGCTCGTCGGCGAGCGCAGTCGTGGGCCGCGGTTGATCTCGACGCGCGTGATCGACGCTGCCAGTCGAGGAAGGCCCACCGCAGTCGGACGGGACCGGGAGATGGAGCCGCTCGGGACGGCACCAGTGAGGTTGCACGTGTCCTGGGCGACCATCTCCGGGTCGTGCCGAGGAGCTCGAGGTTCACGCGGCGAACGCTCGCACGCGCTTCACGCGTAGACGATCTCGACGAGCGCGCGGGCCCCGGCCGAGAGCGCCTCGAACGTCTCGCGCTCGCTCGGCGTGAGCGCACGCGACTGCCGGAAGCAGCTCGGGCCGACGTCGCCCTCGTGCCGGATGCCGATGCCCCAGTAGAGCGCGGCGCCGCGACGGAGCACACGGCGGCCGTCGACGAAGCGATACGCACACGCAGCGTCCGCAACGTACCCGTCGTTCTTCCAGCGACCCTTGCGCCGCACCTCCCGCACGCGCAGCACGCCGTGCGGGTCGACCGAGAAGCGCACGATGCCGCGCGCGACGTTCCACTCGTGCTCGTTCCGCCAGCGCGGCGGGAGCAGATGGTCGAACACGATGTGACGGCCCGCGAGCGTCCTCGTGTCGAAGCGCGCGGCCATCTCGCTCCGGACGTGGTCCCACGGGCGACCGCTCTGGCTGCGCAGCCAGCGCTCGGCCGGCGAGAGCTTGTCGCGGAACCACTTGGGGACGGCCCTTCGCTCCGGCCAGACGAGCGCATCGGCGTCTTCGCCGTCGCGCGCGCGAAGAGCGACCGCACGCTCGTCCTGACGGACCTCGGCATGCGAGTGACGACGCTCGAAGCAATTTGCGTCCGCTAGGACGCAACCTGGCGACATAGGCCGCGCGCAGCGCGGCGCAGATCGCGAAAGGAGAGCCGCTTGGAGCCACCTGCTTGCTCGATGTGACCTGCGCGGCGCGCTGCGCGCCGCCTGTGTGCCCAGGTGCGACCTATCGGTCGCAATTACGCCGTGCACGACCGCCCTCGATGACGGTACGCGCGAGCTTCTTGGTGGACATGGGAGCCTCGGAACGCAGAGACGAAAACGAAGAGGCCAGCGCGAGGCTGGCCTTCGTTCACGTCGCTCGAGCGAGCTCGAGGCAGTGGAAGACGTCAGCGCGCGTCGCTGGAGCGAGAGAGCAGGGACGTCTTCGACATCATGTTCGGGACGATGACCGCCGTGGCTCGCCGTGTCGAGCGAGAACCTCTCTCGAACGCGAGCGACCGTCGACGCGCGTGATCGACGCGGTCAGGGGTTCGGCACGCAGCGCCCGGCGATGCACGTCGCGCCCTTGCCCGACGTGCGGCACACGCTCCCATCCGGGAGCCCGGTGCCGCTCGCGCAGAAGCCCCCGATGCAGAGCTCGGTGCCGTTGCATGGGTCGTCGTCGTCGCAAGTGAGGGCCTCGTCGCAAGCGAGGGCCGCGTCGACCCCGACGTCGGAACCGGTGTCCGGAGAAGGGGCCGCGTCACGACCGACGTCGGCTCCTGCGTCGGTGCTCGTCGCGTCGATGGCCGCGTCGTCGGTCCGCTCGATGGCACCCCCGCAGCTGCAGCCCGCGACGAGCGCTCCGTCGAGCACGAGCACGAGAACGCGGCGCACGCGGTCAGCGTATCACGCAGCGATGCGAGCCTCGCGGTCACGAGACGAGCGACTCCCTCGCCCGCGGAAGCGGGAGAGGGCGGGGGAGAGGGACCGCGAAGGCACTGTCGGAATGGGCCGCTGCGATAGGCGGGCGCGCTCGTTCGATCGAGCTCCGCCCGTCTGTCGCCTTCGCGATCGCGGCGGGCTCGGGGGCCGCTCCTCGCTACCGCATCGCGCGCGAACGACGACGCGCTCGCGGGCGCTCGTCGACCCCCCCACATGCCCGCCGCTTCTCAGCGGGTCCGTGGCTGGTTTGGTTTCCGCGGCGCCTTCGGCACCTCCACAGCCGAAGCGGGTCCGCCGCGACGGCGATCAGGCGAGGGCTCAGCCCGCGCGCACCCGATCTGCTCGGCGGCTGCTGTGTCGAGACCAGCGACTCCCTCTCTCGCGTGAGCGGGAGAGGGCGGGGGAGAGGGACTGCGAAGGTACTGTCGGAATGGGCCGCCGCGATAGGCGGGCGCGCTCGAGCGCGCGCAGCGCTGCGAGCAACGATGCGATCGTCGTCCATCCGGACCCGTCGATCACGTCGGGTCGATGCCGGAGCACGAACGCGATCGTCGGACCGAGCTTCTCTCCCGCCACCTGCGGAGCTTGCCCGATTCCGGCCACGGCGCTTCGGGTCATCGAATCGTGTCGCCGATCGCGACCGCTTCGAGATCGCCTGCCCGCGTCTCGAGCACGCGCCGCGTGCCGAGCACGCAGCGGGCGTCTGGATCCCCCGCCGGCCACGCCCGCTCGATGCGCGTGATCACGCCCGCGTCGTCGGCGAACGCCACGTCGATCCCGAAGCGCACCGGCGCGTTGGTGATGCACACCTCGCCCTCGATCGGGAGCTCCATCCACAGCGCCTCGCCCGCCGAGAGGCCCTCGCGGCCCGCCAGGCCCTCGCGCAGCTCGGGCTCGGTGCGCGCGCGCGTGACGCAAAACGAGGTGACCGGCGTCCCGCCCCGCTCGATGCGCACCTCGTCGCACGCGGGACCGCACGCGCTCGCCGAGAGCACGAGCACGGCGGCCCCGAGCATGCGCCGCGCCCTCGCCGCACGCGCCGCGCGGGCGCCAGCGCTCACAGCGAGCCCAGGAACGCGAGCAACGACTGCCGATCACCGGCCGAGAGCGCCGAGACCGCCGACACCGACGCGCTCGCCTCGCCAGCGTGCGCTTCGATCGCGGCCTCGATCGTCGCGGCGCGACCGTCGTGCATGTACGGCCCGGTGCGCGGCAAGCCCCAGAGCGGCGCGGTGCGGAATTCGCGGCCCGTCGCGTCACCCGAGGGCACGCCTCGATAGTCGGCCGGCGCCACGTCGTGCAGGAGCAGGTCGGAGAAGAGACGCACGGCCGACCCGTCGGGCAGCGCCATCGTGCGATGGCACGATGCGCACCCCGCGCTCGTGAACACCGCCTCGCCGGCGCTGACGTCGGGATCTCCCGCGCTGGATGCGGGCGGAGACGCGAGCTCGGCGAGGAAGAAGCGCATGTCCTCGAGGTCGGCGAGCGACATCTCCGGATCGGGCGCAGCGTCGGCGTCGCTCGTACGCCCGAACGTGGTGCCGGCCTCCGCCGGCACCGAGAGCCCGAGCTCGTTGGTCGTCGCGTCGCGCGAGAACTCGATCAGCGAAGGCACGTCGGCGCGCCAGCCCAGCCGGCCCACGCGGCCGTCTGCGAGCACGTGCGCCCGGCCCGAGATCCCGTCTCCGTCCGCATCGGTCGGGTCTTCGTTCGCGCGGATCGCGCTCTCCTCGATGCGGTCGACGAGCCCGAGGCCGAACACGGCCGGCGTCTGCCGCAGCTCGAAGACGTCGCTGAGCGGATCGACCGGCGGGCGCTCGCCGGAGAGCGTGAAGCGATGCGCCATCGAGCCGCCCGACGGCACGTGCGCGCCGCTCGCGTCGGCGATGCCTTGCCGCGTGACGTCGACGTCGATGGGGCCCGATCCGCCGATCACGGGATCGAAGTGGCAGGCGCGGCACGAGTCGCCGTTGAAGCTCGGGCCGAGGCCGGCGGCGATCGAGACGTCGCGATCGAAGACCGAGCGCCCGCGGAGGAAGCGCACCTCGTCGGCGGCGGAGAGCGCGCGGGCCGGGCCCCCGTAGCTGCCCACCGCAGCGATGGGCGTGCCCGGCGGCACGAGGCCCTCGCTCGCCTGCGAGCGACCGCCGAGCGAGGCGAGGAACGCGAGAACGAGCGCGCGCTCCTGGTCCGACGACGACACGTACGCGTCGCGCGAGGTCCGTCCCTCGCCGCCATGTCGCCGGATCGCTTCGTCGAGCGTGTCGGCGCTCCCGTCGTGCAGATAGGGCGCTTCGGCCGCGATGCCCCAGAGCGGTTGGGTCCGGAACTCGTTGCCGTCCGCCAGCCCCATCGTCACGCCGTCGGCGAGCTCGGGGCCCATGTCGTGGAGCAGAAGATCCGAGTACGCCGGGATGAGGCCGCGCGGGCCGAGGAGCGTCGGCACGTGGCAACCGGTGCAATGGAGCGCGTCGAAGAGCACGCGGCCCTCTTCGCTCTCCGGCGTCGGCTCGTCGGGACGAGGCGCACCGAGGAGCATGGCGAACGAGACGAGGTCGAAGAGGTCGCCCTCGCTCAGCTCCGGATCAGGCACGCCGTCGTCGTCCAACGTGGGCTCGTCGGGTGCCGCGGCTTGCGCCGCGACCGTGACACCGATGCCGCTGCCGCTGACGAGCGGCTGGCCGCCCCCGAGCGAGCCGCTGGGCACGGGGAGCTGCGCCTTGCGCTCCTCCGAGAGCGGGTTCGACGTGATCCCCATGTGGTTGAAGATGGGGCCGCGGATGAAGCCCTCGATCGACACGGTCTGCGCCTTGCGGCCGAAGCGGCCGACGAAGCCGCGGTCGTAGTTGGGGCGACCGCTGATGCCGTCGTGGTTCAGGTCGTCCGGATCGGCGTTGGCGAGGATCGACGAGGCGGGGAGCTCGGCGAGGAGGCCGACGCCGAACATCGGGATGGGGTTGCGGATCGCGCGCAGGTTCGCGCCGTCGGCATCGGGCTCGCGGCCGAGGTCGACCGAGAACTGATCTTGGATGCCGTTGACGCCGACCGCCGTCTGCGATCCGTCCGGGAGCGCCTGACGCACGAGGAGGAAGTCGCGGTAGCGCGCCGCCGAGCCGCCCGCCGCGGGCCGCTCGTGGCAGCCCGAGCACGAGCTCACGTTGAAGGTCGGGCCGAGGCCCTCTTCGATCGTGAAGCGCCGCAGAGCGACCTCTCGCCCGCGGTCGAAGGTCGCGAGCTGACTGGCGTCCGCGTAGGGCGCGACGTCACCGAGATCGGAGAAGATGTCGTCGGGGACCACGGGCGCGGGTGGCTGGCAGCCGACCGCGAAGGCGAGCGCAATCGCGCCCGTCGCGAAGCGCCGCCGAGCGCGACGAGACGGGGGGCTCGTGTCGGATCTCATTCGTCTCCTCCTCGCGCACGTCTCGTCGCGATGCCGCGGTAGGGGCCCATCGGCTGCACGAAGTTGCCGCCGACCGCGTAGAGCGGGCCTCCACCCGGCACGCCGAAGACCGAGTGGAAGTCTTGGCTGGTCGCGATCGTGTCGTCGCGCAGCACGTGGCCCGTCTCGTCCATCGCGAAGCGCGTCCCCGCTACGCCAGCGACGTGGATCACGCCCGGGCGGTCCATCCAGACGCCGTTGAGCCCGGGCCGCAGGTCGGTGGGGATCGGCGTGAAGCCGACGCCGTCCCACAGGATCGCGACGCCGTTGCCGCGGCCGCCGACGAGCACGACGTGATCGGGCCCGGTGCCCCAGACGGCGATGAGATCGAGGCCGGTCCCGGCGAGCCGCTCGGTCCAGCTGGCGCCGTCGTAGTGCAGGACGACGCCGCGCTGTCCCACGACCCAGACGTCGCTCGCGCTCGAGCCCCAGACCTTGAAGAACGCGTGCACGGCGGTGCGCTGGAGCGTCGGCAACGCGACGGCGGCCCATCCACTCTCGTCACGATGCAGGAGCGTCGCCGTCGACTCGGGCTGGCCGCTGCCGCCGACGGCCCAGAGATCGTCGGGCGCGTCGCCCCAGATGCCCCAGAGGTTCTCGGTGGTGCCCGAGCTCTCGGCCGTGAACGCGTCGCCGTCCCAGTGGAGGATCGTGCCGCCCTGCCCGACGCACCAGACATCGTCGGGTGCGAATCCGAACGTCCAGTCGAGCAGCGGCACCGTCGATCGCGTGGAGCGCGACGACCACGTGCTGCCGTCGTAGTGCATGACGACGCCCTCGCTCGGCGTGCCTCCGACGGCCCAGACGTCGTCGGGGCCGGACGCCCAGACGTTCAGGAGCCAGCCGACATCTTGCGCGGCGAACGCCTCGGCCCACGCGGGCGGCGGGGGCTGATCACACGCGACGAGCAACGCGAGGAGCACGAGCGAGGTGGCGCGAGCTGGCACGACCCGATTCACAGCACGCAGCATGCCCGGGAAGCCGAGGCGCGTACGTGATGTCGCGCGCGCTGAGAGATTTCTCTCGTGATCCGTCGATTGCGCCAGAGCGGGAGAGGACGGCGGCCGCCGTCGCACGTCGAGAGCGCTCGCGGGTCGTGTCCTCCTCGCGGCGCCCGACTCGGTGCTTGCCGCACGCTCGCGAATCAGTCCACGTCGAGCTCGTCTTGGTACTGCGCGGGATCGATGCCGTGGGCACGGAGCGGCTCGATCAAGCGCTGGCGGTTGGGCCGCGCCTGCGCGCTGATGAACGAGCGGATGGCGAGCTCTCGGTCGACACGCCCGGTCGGGCCGGCACGCCGCTCCGCCTCGCGGACGACCTTCCACCGCGCGAGCGCGCGGAAGAGCGCGGGGACCGACTTGAGCAGCGAGCGCAACAGTGCCTCGGCGTCGGGATCCCAGCCGCGCTCGACCGGGAGCTGCGGCTCGAAGCCGTACTCGTCCTCGCTCAGCGCCCGCCACAGCGTCAGGCCGTTGCCGTCCACGTCGCGGTGGCTCGCCTCGAGCGTGAGCTGCTCGGTGCGAGCGACCGGATACACGCACGCAGCGCCCGCCTCCGCCAGGCGCTGCGAGGCGGCGCCCACGTCCGTGACCTGGATGCGAAGCGATGCGGGCCGGTCGTTCTTCGTGGTCTCCACGAGGCGGACGAGCATGGAGGCTGCGTCGACGTCCGCCCATCCGTCCCCGCCCGCGCGCAGCGGGAACCCCAGCACGTCGCGATAGATGCGGAGAGCGTGGGCGAGGCTCCGCACCGGAACGACGACGTGGCTGATCCCGAGGAACATGGGCGCAGCCTATCGCGGGCGGAGCGCGCGGGCGCGGATCACGACGAACGAGCCCACGACGGTCTGCTGGCGGCTCGCTGGGGCGCGCCTCCCACCTGCACGGCGGCGGGCACCTCCTTCGCCGTCGTCGTCTCGTCGCTGACGGCGGGCTACCACGGATCCTCGGCTGCGCTCTTGTGCAGGGGTAGCGCTCGGTCTCGACCTGGTATCCTCGCGCCGATAGACGGGGAACCGATGCCGGAGGTTTCGGAGGGCGCGATGTTTCGTCGATGGCTGTTCTACTACATCCCTGAATCGTCGCGTGGCGCGACGATTGGACGAGGCTGGAGGGCAAGCCGCGCAGCGGGCGCTCCCGAGCCGCGGCTGCCCTCGATCACCAGGGCGTGGCTCCGACACAGCGCGCCGCGCCGCGGCGCCGATGTCGTGGGGCTGCGGGCTACGCCCGCGGCGTGTGCCGTGGCCTTGCTCGTGCTGTCCGTGGGGGTGACGGGCTGCGGGGAGTCACCCGCCGCGCCGGACGCAGCCGGCGATGCCTCCTCGGTGCGATGCACGAGCGATGCGGACTGCGACGATCACCGGTTCTGCAGCGGCGTCGAGCACTGCATGCCCTCCAGCGCGAACGCTGACGCCCGCGGATGCGTGGCGACGCCCGTGTGCGCGGCGCCCCTCGTGTGCGACGAGGCGATGTCGAGCTGCGTGCGCCCGACGTGTGACGCGCCCGACGCGGATCGCGACGGGCACGACGCCGTCGAGTGCGGCGGCGACGACTGCGACGACGGCGACGCTCTTCGATCTCCGGGCCGAACGGAAGTCTGCGACGTGAGCCACGACGAGGATTGCGACCCGTCGACCGTCGGCACCGTGGACGCCGATGGTGACGGCTACGTCTCGGCGGCGTGCTGCAACGCGGGTGTCTCCGGCTCGCCGACTTGCGGGGACGACTGCAACGACGCGATCGCGGGCACGCATCCGTCGGCGAACGAGGTGTGCAACGGTACCGACGACGACTGCGATCTCACCATCGACGAAGGGACGACCGTCACGGTCTACGCCGATTCCGATCAGGACGGCTACGGAGCGGGCACCGGCGTTCTCGGATGCGCGGGCGCAGCCGGCACGGCGCCTCTTCCCGGCGACTGCAACGACTCGCGCGTCGGGACACACCCAGGCGCGACCGACGTCTGCAACGGCGCGGACGATGACTGCGACGTAGCGGTCGACGAGATGGCGACCTGCGCGGCGATTCCCAACGGAGTCAGTGGGTGCAGCGCGGGCCTGTGCGTTCCGGCGTCGTGCAACGCAGGCTTCCACGTCTGTGGCGCGGCGTGCGTGACCGACGACGATCCGGCGACCTGTGGCCGCAGTTGTTCGCCCTGCTCGGCGCCGGCGCACGCGAGCCCGACGTGCTCGGCCGGCAGCTGCGGGTTCGCATGCAACGCTGGATACGTGCTCGTCGCGGGCGTCTGCGAGGTCGTGCCGCCCCGCCAGATCGCCCCCCTTTCGACCGCGACGGCGACCACGAGGCGCCCGACGTTCGAGTGGGCCCTTCCGGTCGACGCGACGAGCGCGCGCATCGAGGTCTGTCCCGACCGGGACTGTTCGCCGTCGATCGGTGCGATCGCGAGCGGGACCGGCACGACGAGCTGGAGCCCGACGAGCGACCTCCCAACGGGCGTCGTGTTCTGGCGCGTGCGTAGCTCGAACGGCTCCACTTGGAGCCCGACATGGGAGCTCTCCATCGGTGCGCGCTCGGCGCCGGTCGCCTCGTCGTGGGGCACGATTCCCGACGTCGACGCCGACGGCGTCGCCGACGTCCTCATCGGCGCAGACTTCGAGGGGAGCGCGCCCGGAGCCGTCTATCTCTACCGCGGTCGCCCCACGTCGCTCGGAGGGTTCGACACCGCCGTCGCGGCTACCCTCACGACGAGCCGAGCGGACGCGTATTTCGGATCCGTCGGCTGCGCAGGTGACGTCGACGGCGACGGGTTCGCGGACGTGATCGTCGGCGCGGCAGGAACCAACACCTTCCGCGGCGCGGCGTACATCTATCACGGCAGCGCCGCCGGCCTGTCGACGACGCCGAGGGAAACGTTGACACCTGACGCGCTCACCGCCCCGCTACCTCTCATGGGGCTCTCGGTCGCGGGAGCCGGTGACGTCGACCACGACGGCTACGCCGACGTCATCGTCGGCGCATCCGACGCGGACGCGCTCCTCTTCCGCGGAGCGCCGGACGGCTTCTCCTCGGCACCGACCCTGCTGCTGTCCGGCGCGCACTCGATGGCGGTGGCGAGCGCCGGCGACGTGAACGGGGATCGGTATGCGGACGTCCTCGTGGCCCCGCATCCGAACCTGAACGTCGCCTACGTCTTCTTGGGTGGGCCGGGCGGAGTCGCTTCGTCGCCATCCACGACACTGGCGTCACCGGATGCCGGCATGGCCGGATTCGCGACTGATTGGGACGGGCCGAGCGTGATCGACAACCTCCTGAGCGGCGGCGGGGACGTCAACGGAGACGGCTACTCCGACGTCGTCATCGCCGCACGTCGCAGCGGCCACGTGTTCGTCTATCTCGGGAGCACGGGGGGCCTCTCCGCCACGCCATCGGTCACACTGACCGGCACGGCCGGTGCCAACGTCGGGGACGTCAATCGTGACGGGTACGCCGATGTCGCGACGCAGAACGTCAGCACTCTCGCCCTTCACTTCGGAGGTCCGTCGGGGATCGCGTCCACACCCTCCGTCACGATCGCGGCGCCCGCTCCCAACGTCTCCATCGTCGCGCGGGTCGGCGACGTCGACGGCGACCGTTACGGCGACTTCGTCATCGGTGCCCACCGGACGGGACGCGCGTATCTGTGGCGGGGTGCCGCGTCCGGCGTGACCAGCCCGCCCTTGCTCCCGACGGCTCCCGCCGGAAGCACCACCGGCTTCGGCTTCACGATCGCGCTCGCCGAGCCGACCCAGCGAAGCACGGCGCTCGCGTGGTCGTCCCACGTCTTCTGATCCGAGACGTGCGGATGCGAGCACGCACCTCGGTCGTCCGAGAGGGGCTCACGCTCGGCGTCGCGTGAGGGCGTGCCTGTCTCGCCGACGCGGCGAGCCGCGGGCGCCTCGGCTCATGGCGCGAAGGGCGGCAGATCGTAGGCGCGGGCGCAGACGCTGGTCGACGCAATCGGGCGCTGGCCCGGAACGCACTCGCTCTCCTCTTCGCCCCGGCACACGAGGCCCCGCGCGCAGATCGCGTAGTTGCACGATGCGCCCTTGCCCACGAACATCGTCGGCGTCGGCACGGCGGCGATGCGGCCGATGTCGCACTCCTCGGGGATTGCCACCGTCCGGCATCCGGTGGCCAGGGCCTGCTCGACGGCATCGAGGCATGCGGCGCTCGCGACGGCGTCGAGGCTCGGGCTGTCCTCGTAGGTCATCCGCAGCGCCTCGTCGAGCCAGAGGTCGACCACCGGTCCCGCGCAGCCGCATCGCTCGCGGCGCTCGCGTGCGAGCCGCGAGAGCCCGGCGACGAGCGCGTCGCGAGATCGCACCGCAGTCAGAGGAGGTGCCGGCGGCGCCGACGCGCAGGCGAGCACGAGCAGGACGCACGACGCGATCGTCACTCGACGCACGCGGCCGCACGTTCACGTTCCTTGCCGTCGTGCACGACACGGAAAACCACGCGAGTCACCGACGGGGGCGCGGTGCCCTCGACACGCGAGCGCGGCTCACGAGACGCAGCGATCGTGTGATCCTCGGGGCCCGATCGACCAAGCGCGAGTGCCGGGGCCTGCCGTGGGGCTCGCTCGCGTTGTGCGCGCGCGCTCGCCCTGGCACGATTTGCCAGTGGCGTACCGTCCGACGGCCCTGGCATCGCTGGCCCGATATGCGGTCACGGCCGCGACGGAGCTCGGCGTGAGCGCCGACACGCTGCTGCGCGAGGTAGGGCTCTCGCGCGAGGTGATCGAAGACCTGGACGGGCGCATTCCGGTGGCGCGCCTGCTCGAGCTCTGGCGCGTCGCCGCGCTGCTCTCGGGCGATCCCGACTACGGCATCCACGTCGCCGAGCGGGTGGCGTCCCCCCAGACCGTGCACGTCGTGGGGTTCGCCGCGCGCTCGGCTCGCACGCTCGGCGAGGCGATCGAGACGGCGGGGCGATTCGTCCGCGTGATGAACGAATCGACGCGATTCTCGCTGACCCGCGGGCCCGAGACGAGCGTCCTCCGTGTCGAGCCGGCGCCGGAGCTGGGGCCGTGGCCCCGCGTCTATGCCGAGGTGGTGCTCGCCGGATACGTGCGCGTCGGACGCCTCTTTGCAGGCGACGACTTGGTCTGCGAGCGGGCGACGTTCCAGCACGCGGCGCCGACCTCGCGCGCCGCCTACGAGCGCGTCTTCGGAACGGAGCTCGCGTTCGGTAGCCCTCACAACACGCTGTGCTTCCGGACCGACGCGCTCGAGCGCCCCCTCCCTTTCGCGGACTCGGAGCTCTTCGCGTACTTCCGCGACAAGGCGGCGGCCATGCTCGCGCATCTCGCCCGCGTGGAGTCCACTTCCGACCGTGTGCGCGAGGCGATCGCCGCTCGTCTCGTGGAGGCTCCTTCGATCGCGACGACGGCCCGACAGCTCGGGACGAGCGCACGAACGCTCCAACGCGCGCTGCGGGACGAGGGAACCACCTTCGAAGAGCTCCGTGACCAGGTCCGGCGCCGGATCGCGATCGGGCTCTTGAAGGATCGCCGCATGAGCTTGGGTGAGATCGCGGTGCTCGTCGGCTATTCGGACGGGAGCGCGTTCCGCGCGGCATTCCGGCGCTGGACGGATCTCTCGCCCCGACAGGCACGCCACCACGTGCTCGCGAGCGATCTCGGTGGCCTCGATGGCGAGGTACCGATGAGCGCGCGCAGGGTCCGCGCGGCCAGACGTGGTGGCGGGGAGCTCGACCGAGACACCGCGCTCACTCGTGCCACGCCAAGAGCTCGCGCGTGAGACGCTGGACCTCGGGCCACACGTCGGGCCCACACGCGTTCGTCTCCTCGTAGTGGGCACCGTCGGCCTCCGACAGGTACGGGTCGGTGGCGAGCTCCCAGTCGAAGGGTGGCACGAAGTAGCCGAGGAAGTCGTTCGTCAGACCGAGCAGCCACACGTCGTCGGCGTCGCGGGCATCCGAGCGCGCTAGCTCGAGGAGATGTCCGGTGGTCGGCGCGAGCGCGAGGTCCGGCGGATTGACGCGCGTCGCGTCGACGACCGGGCGGCCTGCTGGCGTGTGCGCGCGCTCACCGGCGACGCCCACGAACAGGAGCGGATCGAGCTCACCCGGAGAGGTGATCATCTGCGCCCGGCCGACGTCGATGACGGCGATCTCGGTGCGCAGATGCGGCGTGTTGAAAGGGCCGACCCGCCGCCGCGGATCGAACTCGAAGATCTCTCGACGTCCGAAGAGGCCCGCCGCGAACGCGAGGTGGTAGCGGGTGTTCTCGACGCGCACGAGGAAGCGGGCGCTACGGAACGCGAGCTCGGCCGAGTCGTCGATCTCGCGCGGCGCATCGAGCGCCGAGAGCACGTGGTAGGCGAGCTGATCCCCGACGACACGCGCACGCGGCACGTCGTCGACCGTGGGGGTGCCGTCCCAGCTCGCCGGGTGGATGGAGTTCGGGCCGATCTGGACCCCGAGCGCACCGTTGATGAAAACGGTCGTCCCACCCACGCCGGGGTGGAGGGAGCCATCCGGCCCGATCGCACCGTCCTCGATGCCGTTCCGCATCCAGCCGACGTAGTCGCTCGAGATGATCGTGTTGCGGGCTCCCTCGTACTCGGCGTGCGAGGCGAAGTTCACGAGCGTGGCGATCGTCGAGCCGCCGTCCGCTGAGACTCCGTCGTCCGGCACGAAGCGCATCACGCGCACCTGGTCATCGAGGATGAACGGGTCTCGGAGATCGCCGACGTAGCGTAGCGTATCGGCCTGCAGGCCTGGCTCGGACGAGGTGTCGACGTCGCGCAGGAAGAACGAAGCGTTTTCCACGTTCGTCGGCTCGAGCCGCGCGCAGGCCTCCACGGCCGCCTGCGCGCTCTGCTCGCGCACGTGGCTCATGTAGGGCTCGCTGTAGCCGGTCTGCGTAATCGAGACGCCCCAGATTCCGATCGTGTCGCGCGACTCGTGGTCGTGCGTCGCGGCCACCGTCACGTAGTCGATACTCGGATCCAGCTCGGCGACACGCTCGCGGATCAGATCGACTTCGTCGACGAAGAGACCGACCACGTCCAGCGCGACGAACGCGATGCGTGTGTCTCCATTCTCGAGGCAGAGCGCCCGCGCCCAAGGCGGGTTCTCGGTGTGGACACCCGTGGCCGGCCGGGCGATCCCGAAGCCGGCCATCCAGGCACCATCGAACACGCCGTCGCCGTTCGTGTCCCCGAACGTATCGCCGTCCATCGGGTCGTAGCGGCGGTTCATGTTCACGTCGAGCGTCAGCAGCTCGAAGGTGCTCGGATCGGGGGCGATCGCCCGTCGCGCCGCACCCGCGGCGAGGCCCATGTCGCCGGACGTCGCGCACCCCGGGTCCCCGGGGCAGCGTCGATCGATGACGAGCGGCGGCGGGCCCGCGTCGGTACCGCTATCGCGAGGCGGCGGCCCGGTGTCGACGCCACCGTCATCGACGACGATGGCCGCGTCGGGGACCGCTTGGGCGCTCGTGCACGAGGCCATCGCGAGGACCATTCCCAACGACACCCGTCGAAGTCGCGTCGTCGATGTCACGGTGCCCCCATTCCTTCGTTGCCGAAGCGATCGGTCACCCGCACCGCAACGATGGCGTCCGCGAGGCCCGTGAGCGCCACGCTCCCGCTGCCGTCGAGCACCACCGTCCGCGACTCCGACCCGCCCGAGGCCGAGGTGATCTCGACGTCGACCTCCGCGTCTCGGAGCGGTACGAGCCCCGTCGCCGAGACGCGATCATCGAGCAGCCGGAAGCCCGTCGGCGCTCGGTAGCCGACGTTGATCTGAGCTCCGACGACGGTCACGGCGAGCGGCGCCGGGGTCACGCGCACGGGCCGGCTGACCACGGTGTAGCCGGCACCCTCGGCGCGAATGCGGTACGAGCCGAGCGGCAAGCCGATCCGCGCGCTCGGCTCGCTCGACTCGGTCACCCGCGGATCACCGAGCGGAGTCGCGAGCTGCCATTCGACCGTCCAGTAGTGGATCTGCTCGGTCGCCACGCTCGGCGCCAGCGGTTCCGGCGTCCACGTCAGGATCAGGTCACCGTCCTCGACAGCGCGGCCCGAGCGCCGGCGGACGGCATCATAGTGACCGTCGCCGTCGAGGTCGCTCTCGAGCGTGACCCGCGGCGTCTCGGCCAGAGGATCCTGGCCTATCCACGTGAAGAAGACCGACTCGAGGCGCGCCGCCGTCGCGGGCAGCTCGTGCGTCGTGGGTTGGCCGGGCAGCGCGCGCGTCGCGAGATACGCGGGAGCGGCCGCCGGGACCGTGCCGGCCAACGGAGCCGGATCTGGCTCGAACCGAGTCGTGCTCGGGGTGCCGGCCACACGGTCGCTTCCGTCCGCTGCGTTCTCTCGAGCGGCGGTCGTGACGAGATCGAGCAGCGCCACGCTCTGCTCCATCACCTGCTCGCCATCGAGCGGGCCCCAGAACGTGATGGTCGGCTCGTAGCCGCCGGCGAGCCAGTCCTCGGCGGTGAGGAGATAGCCCTGGTGGTCCTGGGCGTACCCCACGACGATCAATCGATCGGGAGGCACATGCGCGAGCTGCCTCATCCGGTCGCGGCCGATCACCATCGGCTCGCCCGGCAGCGTGAGGAGGTAGTAGTCCCCGATGCGCACCGCCGAGAGCGTGGCACGCGTCGAGTCGCAGCCGGGCGCCTCGGTCGTCTCGACGCGGAGACCGGCGCGGAAGAGGTCCACGAGTGCCTCGATGCGGTTGCACGTCGGATACGGCGTGCTCGCGAGGCTGGGCTCCCGCGAGCCGGGAATCTGGGCCATCGGCACGAGCGCGCGATCACGGCCCGTCGTCGAGCAGAGCGCGGCACCGTACGGAGCGTTGAACTCGTCGATGGGCGAGAGGATCTGGCCATCGTCGCCGAAGACGCGTCCGTCCCCCGGTGTCACGCCGTCCCACGGGGCATACCGCAGCGCGCCGCCTCTCACGACGAACGCATCGGGATCGGGCCCACGCCGAACCGTGCGCGTGACCACCTCGAGCTCGAGGCTCGATCGAGACGCCGCGCCCGCCGCCTCGTAGAGCGACACCAGCTCCGGCAATGCCCGCCGCCCGACGGTCTCTGCACGCGCGAAGTTCTGACAGAGCACCGCGCCCGTCGGACAGTTGATCGCGGCCTCGAGCCCCACCGGCGAGGTGTCGCCTCCCGCGCCCTGCAGGTGCATGACGACGACCCGCGATGCGAAGTGCTCCTCCAACACTCGCTCGATCGCACCGGGAGCGTCGGTCGTCACGATGGCGTTGTCGCCGTCGAGGATCGTTCCGTGGATCCCGAAGATGGGGATCACGGCGATCGGGCTCCCGTCCGTTCCGTCGATGCGGATCACGACGGCCTCGGTGTCGTCGGTGTGCCCGCCGGGGAGCGCGTCGTTCGCAGAGCGCCGATCACGGCTGACCTCACCGTCGACGTCGAAGCTGGTCGTGGATGCGACCCCGAGGACCGCGCTCCGACGGGCGGCGAGCGCCTCGTTCACCACCGCGACGAGATCTTCCACGATGGCGTCGAGGACCTGCGACCGAAACGGACCGAACGCCACCTGCAGCGCGTCGGGAACGTAGTCGGCGAAGGTGCCGTGGCTGTGGCTCGTGGCGAAGACGACCTTGCCGGCGAGCTCGGGGGGAAGTCGCTGCTCCACCGCGCGGAGGATCGCCGCGCTGCTCACCGCCAGGTCGGCCTTCACCAGCACGAGCGTTTCTTCGAAGTCCCCCGGATGACCGGTCGAGATCACGATCGCGCGCGCGCGGGGCCGAGTCTCGATGCCGATCGAGGGCGCGAACGATCCCGCGAGCTCCGCGTCGCGATCGTCGATGCGCCCCTCGCCACCAAGCACCGATCGGGTCGTGTAGCCGCCGAGCGTTCCTCCGAGCGGAACGTGGAGATCGCGCTCCGCGGCACCCGCCCAGATCGGAGCGTCGGTGACGACACCTCCCGCGTGCGCCGTCACGGGAAGGGGCTCGTAGCGGCAGTGGTCCGTCGTGACCCTCGCGTCGTGTGGACCGGCGTCGTGGGGTCGGGGCGGGCCGGCGTCGGCGAGGCCCGCGTCGCTTTCCGCGTCCGGCCCCACCGGCGCCGTGGGCGTGGTGCAGCCCACGGCACAGAGGACCGAGATCGCCCACGTCGCGCGCATGGACGCGCATCATGCGAGCGGCCGACCTCCGGCGCAGCGCGTGGCGCGCGAAACGCGTTGTTCGGCGCGAGTTGCGCGAAATCGACCCGATTCGGAGCCGACCGCTGGCGCTCTCGGGTCACTTCGAGCCGAGGCGCCCGAGCTCGCGAAGCGCGATCACGCCGCTCACGTGGCACGTCGCCATGAGCGGCATGTTCAAGACCGGCACGTACCACTGCGTGGCGAGGTTCCCCGCGACCTGCAGGCGCACGGCTGTCCCGAGGGCATGCATGCCGTCGAGGATGCCGACCGCCATGCACGCCCAACCGACGGCGAGGCCGCCACGCCGGGCCCCGTGGAGCAGAACGAAAGCGATCGAGGCCAAGAGGGCGGTCGTAGCGTCGCCGATGGCCGTCGGCACGGCCATCTCCGCAGGCATGCCGGGCGCGAGCTGCGGGACGAGCAGTCCGAGACCGAGCACCCGCGACATCTGTGGCGCCACGAAGAGCGCGGCGCGTTGGTGCGGCGGGAAGCGAGCGCTCCAGGGCCACACGACGAGCCTCATCACGAGCGCTGCGACGAGCGCGAACCACACCAACTGGATCGCGAAGACGGCAGTGACCGGCATCACCGCAGACTCTACCGCGATCCGACGACGATCGATGATGGATGCGAGGGACGCTGGCAGCGCGATCCGCCACTCGTCGAGCGCAGCTCACTTCCGCGTGTGGTCGGCGTCGTGACTGCGCTGCCCGACCGAGAATGGAAGTGCGCCTCCTGCGTTGCCGCGACGTCCCGTCACCCGTGTCCGCGCGTCGGCACTTCTCGTCCGTCCCGCAAACGCAGTGGCCGAGAAGCTCGCGAGCGCGCCCAGACGCTCGCGTGTCGCCCTCGCGCCCCGCGCCTCGGTCGCGACCTCGCGCTCCCACGCTCGCGGATCAGTGGGGGCGGAGAGACCAGCCGCAACCCGAGTTGATCGGAGCGAGCTCGGCCTCGGTCATCGGGAGCGACATCGAGAGCGGCTCAAGACGCGTGAACGTTCGGCCGACGTTGCCCCCAACCGAGCAAGTGCACGTGATGGGAGGTAGGCCGGTCGGAGGCTCGCAGTGAACGTTGCGATCCTGTCCATCCCAGCACTGGCCGAAGTCGAAATCGCTGGTGCCGGCGAAGGCGTTGGACGTGCACACTCCCTCCTCGGAGCATCCCGCGAAGAGAATCGCCAGTACGAGGCCGCTGCGCATAGCGGCATGGTGCCACACCCGGGGCGCGCGCCGTCCATGGCCGGCGTGCCTGCCTTGGCGATCCTTCCGTCGCATGCTTGCGTCTCTTCCTCGCGCCGGCGACTCTCGCGCGCTCACGGCACGGGCGTCTCCCAGTCGTCGACTGCGACGATGCCCCCAGGGTCGTGTGTCCACGTGATCCGCTGGTAGGTCAGCTCCAGCTCGTACACGACGCCGTCCGTCTGCGACCACGCGGTTCGCACGCGAGCGATGCTCGCGTTCGTCAGATCGATCGTGTACACGGTCCCCCCATCCGCCGAGAGCATCACGATCTGTACGCTCGGTAGGTTCTCGTTCCGCGCCATGATGCTGTTGAGCTGGACGCTGCCGATCGACTCGGGCAAGCGAAGACGAATGGCGCTGTGCATCCGACGGCCGGTGGGCAGGCCACTGGCCGGGTCCCGTGGTGAGGTGATCTCGTGGCGGACGAGGGTCACGTCGTGCCACCCCTCGTAGCCCGCGACGGTGGAGCTGCCCATCACGGTCCCCGAGACCTGGCCACGGAAGAACGCCACGGCGCGCTGCGCGGAGGCCGGCGCGGCGACGAGCCCGATGAGCGCGACGATCGCGACGGCGAGGAGGTCGAGCGCGTGAGAGCGCGGGGTGCGGGTCATGTGGATCTCCATGAGCGTGAGAGGGACCGAGAGAAGGACATGGCGCGACGCGGGCTCACGGCAGCGCCCCCAGGGTGTCGGCACCGGTGAAGATCGCGCCCGAGGTGTCGGCGCCGAAGAGGTCGGCGAAGCTGAGGTCGGCGCCCTCGAAGCGGGCCCCCGAGAGGTCGGCGCCGCTGAGGTTCGCGTCGCGGAGGTTCGCGCCGCGGAAGTCGGCGAACGAGAGGTCGAGGTCCCGCAGGTCGATCCCGGAGAGATTGGCGTCGCGGAAGTCGGCGCACACGAGCCACGCGCTTCGGAGCGCGGCCGCCGTGAAGGTCGCACCGCGGAAGTCGTCACCACCGCACCGCCTCCGGCACTCGCCCGCGTCTCCACACACGCCGCCGAGGCATGCCGTTCCGGCGGCGACCGGCGCGTGCAAGCATCCGGCGCTCGCGTCGCAGCTGTCGGTGGTGCACTCGAGGCCGTCGTCGCAGTCGAGCGTGCCATCGCTGACGCACGTACCACCCACGCAGTGGTCCATCGTCGTGCACGCGTTCGCGTCGTCGCACGTGGTGCCGGTGCACCCGCGGGCGTCCGCACCGACGGCGTCCAAGCGCGCATCGCTGCCCGGGGCGTCCGCCCTCGGCGCGTCCGGAACGGACCCATCGAAGCGCCCCGCGTCGAGTGCGCTCGCGTCACGCGAGTCTTCGGGGCCGCCGCAGCCGGCAGCGGTGGCGCTCAGCACGAAGATCGTCAGCCACCGCCCCAAGAGGTCAGAATGAGCCCAGCGTCGTCATCGAGTCAACCGCGGCAGAGGTCCGTGAAGTAGGCGCGCCTTCTCCCCCGTCGCTTCGGCACCGGTGCGCGGAAACGACGCTCCGAGCTCGACGAGAGCCCGAGGGCGCATACACCGTTCTCGGGAGGCGACGCCGCAGTGGACGGTCATGGGAGGCCGCCGATGACGGCCGAGCGGCGCGGACCACCTCGCTCAAGGCGCGAACGGGGGCAGCTCGTATGCGCGCGTACATAAACTGCCCGCGGCGACGGCGGCACGGCCCACGACGCACTCCGCCTCCTCTTCGCCTCGGCACACCAGCCCCGACGCGCAGAACGCGTAGTTGCACGAGGCGCCCTTGCCCACGAACATCGACGGCGTGGGGACGGACGCGAGGGCCGCGCGGTCGCACTCCGCGGGGATCGCCACCGTCGCGCATCCGGCCGCGAGCGCTCGCTCCGCAGCGACGATGCAGAGCGCGCTCGCCGATGCGTCGTGGCTCGGGACGTCTTCGTAGGTCATCCGCAGCCCTTCCTCGAGCCACGGATCGGCCGTCGAGCCCGTGCAGCCGCACTCCGCGCGGCGCGCACGGGCGAGCTCGGAGAGCGCGCTCACCAGGTCCGCGCGCGAGCGGATCGCGACGGGCGGAGGCGGCGATGCGCATGCGAGCGCGAGCGCGAGCGAAGAGACGGTGACCGTTGCGATGCAGCGCATGCAACTCTCGCGATCAAGGTTCCTGCCATCGCCCGCGACGCGGCAATCGCGAGCCGCGACCGTGGAGACGCGGCCCGTCGGACACGCGCGTGCGGCGCGCCAGACGCACGGGCCCGATCGCTCGAGGCGTGCTCAGCCGCGCGCGGGCTTGCGGATCGCGGTACGGGGATCGGGAAAGAGAGTCCCGTCGGTCGCGAGCGCCGTCATCGTGACGGCGCTCTTGCGCTGGTACGTGCGGCCGAGCTCCTCGAGGAGTGGGGCCAGCTCGGGAAAGGGGCGTCGCGTGCCGACCATCCACGTGGCGACACCGGTCGCGCGCGTGTACTCGAGCCGATAGGTGGTGTACAGGCCGCGCGTCCAGCGAAGTGGTGGAGGCAGACGTCGTGCCTCGCGCAACACGAGCCGCTCGATCTGGGCGCGAATCCGCTCGAGCGCGGCGGGCTCGGCGGACGCCTGCGCCGGAGCGCTCGACGCCAGCCAGCGGGCCACCTTCTTCGCTGCGGCCGCGCTCGGCGCCGCGCCGCGACCGCGCGCACCGAGCAACCTCGCGCGCGCCGCGCCCGACGCGCCGTCCTCGTGGTCGTCGAGATCCGGAACGCCCGTCTTGCTCGCCGCCCACGAAGCGACGAAGCCCGCGACGCTGGTGAACGCGCGCCGGGCCTCGCCGTGCGCGCCGAGGACGACCACCCACGCCTCTGCGTCGATGCCATCGAGCAGCGCGAGAACGTCCCCCGACGGAACCGACGCGAACGGTGTCAGGAGCCGCGCCGCAGCCGGCGTGAGATCGACGAGCCCGTCGAGCTTCGGCGCGCCGAAGCGGACGAACCCCACCTTCGTCCCTGCGTCAGCGACCCGAGCGGCGAGCTCGGCGACCCGAGGGTCGGCCTTCGCGGAGCGGCGTCCTGTTGCCATGCCGGGACGATACCTACGGCGCGAAGCCGCGCGAGAACTTTGACGCGCCCGACGGCACGACGCGATCGTGGCGGGCGTTGCTCGACGATCCGCGCTGGTCGCTCGCCGTGGCGCTGGGCCTCGTCCTCGCGCTCGCCCTCTCGCGTGCAGCGCTCGGGGTGCGACGCGCGCGGCTCCGGGCGCGCTTTGCACGGGCGCGCGCCGGCGAGGACGCCGCACGCGCGTTGCTCGAGCAGCGCGGGTTCGTCGTCGAAGCGCAGCAGGCGCCCGGCGCGCTCGTGCTCTCGGTCGACGGAGCAACGACCCAGCACGCGCTCCGCGCCGACTACCTCGTCTCGCGCGGCCGGCGGCGCTTCGTCGCCGAGGTGAAGACCGGCGGCGTGGCGCCCTCGCTCGCGCACGCGCCCACGCGGCGGCAGATCCTCGAGTACTGCCTCGCGTTCGACGTGGACGGCGCCCTGCTCGTCGACGTCGAGCGGCGCGCCGTGCGCGAGATCGTCGCGCCCCGAGCTCGCGCGTCTCTGCTCCGCAGCATGGCCCTCGTCACGCTCGGCGCGGCCGCCGGGGCGCTCCTGGTGATCTGGCTCCGATAGCGCTGGTACGAGCGTTCACGTGTCGCAGCGGCGCTCTCGCCTCTGGCTTCGACAGCGCGCCCGTCTATCGCTGTGGCCCGTTCCGTCACTACCTTTCGCACTCCCTCTCCCCATCCCTCTCCCGCTCACCCGCTCACGCGGGCGAGGGAGTCGCTCGTCTCTACACAGCGGCCGCCGAGCAGACCGGGTACGCGAGGGCAGAGCCCTCGCCTGATCGCCGAAGCGGCGCAGCCGCTTCGGCTGTGGAGGCGAGCGCGTCCGTCTATCGCAGCGGGGCCGTTTCCAACACCGCCTTCGCAGTCCCTCACCCCAACCCTCTCCCGCTCGCGCGGTCGCGCGGGCGAGGGAGTCGCTCGTCGCCGAGACGGAGGCTTCCGAGCAACCGGGTGCGCGAGGGCGGAGCCCTCGCCCGCTCGCCGAAGCGGCGCAGCC
>JBGALT010000133.1:0-21500 GCA_044223665.1 Sandaracinaceae bacterium
ACCGACGCGAGCGTCTTGGTCAGCCGATCCACGGACACCGGCTTGGTGAGCCAGCCGTCGAAGCGCAGATCCTCGTGATCGGCCTGCGAGCGGCCGGTCATCGCGATCACCGGCGCGTCGCCGAAGCGGCCCACGAGATCGGCGCCCGAGCCGTCCCCGAGATGCAGGTCGGTGAGCACCAGGTCCACACCCCGCGCGCGCATGGCCTCTGCCACGCCGCGGGCCGTCTCGACGCGGTAGCCCCGCGCCGTCAGCACGATCTGCACGAGCTCGAGGCTGTCGGTGTCGTCGTCGACGACGAGCACGCTCTTTCCTTGTCCCTCGACGACCGTCACGCCCGACGTCGGAGCGGCCGGCGGCGACGAGGTCGAGCCCGGCGAGCTGCCCGCGATCGCCGGCGGCGAGGAGCTACGGCCCGGCGAGGCGACGGCCGGAACCTCCGAGCTGCGATCGGGCGGCGACGTGCCGTCCTTCGTCTCGCCCTCACCCGTCCCGCCCTCGCCGCGCTCGAGGCGCCGGTACAGCGTGCGCCGATCGAAGCCGAGGATGCGCGCCGCCGCGCTCTTGTTCCCCTTCACCAGCGTCAGCACGTGATGCATGTACCGGCGCTCGAGCTCTTCCATCGAGACGAGCTCGGCCGTCGTCGCGGGAAGCAGCGCGCTGCTCTGATCGGGGCGGTAGGCGCGCACCCGCTCCGGCAGATCGTCGACGACCAGCTGGTCGTGCTGCGCCATCGCGACCGCTCGCTCGATGCCGTTCTCGAGCTCGCGCACGTTGCCGGGCCACTGGTACTGCACGAGCTTCGCGAGCGCGGGCGCCGCGATGCCCTTGACGGCCTTCTCGTGCTTGCGCGCGAAGCGCTCGACGAAGACCCGCGCGAGCAGCGGTACGTCGCCCTCGCGATCGCGCAGGGGCGGCACGTTCACCGAGCAGACGTTGATGCGGTAGTAGAGGTCCTCGCGGAAGCGCTTCTCGGCGACCTCGTGCTCGAGGTCACGGTTCGTCGCGGCGATCACGCGCGCATCGAAGGGCACCTCGTTCGAGTCGCCGACGGGCCTCACCCTGCGCTCCTGGAGCGCGCGCAGGAGCTTCACCTGCATCTCGAGCGGCATCTCGCCGATCTCGTCGAGGAAGAGCGTGCCGCCGTGGGCCTCCACGAAGAGGCCGCGGCGCGCGACCTTCGCGTCCGTGAACGCGCCCTTGGCGTGACCGAAGAGCTCGCTCTCGAGGAGCGTCGCCGGGACGGCCGCGCAGTTGATCGCCACGAAGGGCCCGTCCTTGCGCGAGCTGTGCTCGTGGATCGAGCGCGCGACGAGCTCCTTACCGGTGCCGCTGTCGCCGGTGACGAGGACGGTGGCCTGCGTCGGCGCGATGCGGCCGATGACGTCGAAGATGCGCCGCATGGCGGGGCTCTCGCCCAGCACCTTCGAGAAGCCGTGGACCTCGGCCACCTCGTTGCGCAGGCGATGCACCTCGCTCTTGAGGCGATGATGCGTGACCGCGCGCTCGACGGTGAGCGCGAGAATCTCGGGATCCACGGGCTTGACGATGAAGTCGAAGGCCCCGGCACGGAGCGCTCCGATCGCAGCGTCCACGCTGGCGTGGCCCGTCACGACCACGACCGGGAGATCGGGCCGCGCGCCGACGATCCGCTCGCAGAGCGCGAGCCCATCGAGCGAGCGCATCTGGAGATCGGTCAGCACCACGTCGATCTCCTCGCTCATCGCGTCGGAGATCGCTTCACTGGGGTTGGTCTCGGGCGTTGCCCGGAACGAGCGGGCGCGCAGGCTCTCGGCCAGCATCTCCGCGGCATCGGCGTCGTCGTCGACGACCAGGACGTTTCCACGCATGGGCGCGCGCACCTGCACAGGCTAGACCGAAATCGCGGCAGGATGGTCGGGCGGGGCGCGACCGACACAAATCGTGAAGATCACATGGGACTTCGCGAGCTACCGCCTGATCCGGGAGGGACGGGCGCCATCGCCGCTACCGTGCGCTTGCGCCACACCGAGCGGCTCTGCCTCGGCGGAGCCTTCCGATCGCGGTGCGCGCCCGCCGCGCGATCGGGCCGCAGCGCTGCCCAAGTGCGTCGCGCGTTGTCCCAGGATCGGCGCCCCAGACGCGTCCCGGGGCTGGCGCATCGGTTGCTGCTTGCCGCGCGGAGGAGATCATGCAGCAGCCCGAAGCCGCCCGCACCGACGACACGCTTCCGGTCCTCGATCCGCGCCCGCAGGCCGCCCCCAGTGCACCGACGCACGCGATCGACGTCGCAGGCCGCAGCGACGTCGGCAAGGTCCGCTCGCAGAACGAGGATCAGTACGTCGTCGCTCACCTGGGTCGCTGGATCCGCGTGACGGAGACGACCATCGGCGCGCCGGGGCGCGACATCACGAGCCCGCAAGGGACCTTGCTCGCCGTCGCCGACGGGATGGGCGGGCACGGCGGCGGAGACGTCGCGAGCGCCGTCGCGCTGGACGCGTTCGTCGAGCACTCGCTCCTCGCGATGCCTTGGCTCTCGTGGGGCGTGCCGGGAGGCAAGGAGCTCCTCACGGCCGACGCGCAGCGGTTCGTCGCCGAGTGCCAGGGTCGGCTCGGGGCGGTGGCGAGTCGCAAGCACCTTCCGCCGCGCCTCGGCACGACGCTGACGGCGGCGTACGTGTCGGCGACCGGGCTCGTCGTCCTGCACGTCGGAGACACGCGCTGCTATCGCCTCCGGGAAACGGTGCTCGAGCGCCTGACCCACGATCACACGCTGGGAGAGGCCCTCGGAGAGCCGAGCGGAAACCTCGCGCACGTGCTCGTCAACGCCATCGGCGGCAGCGACGAGCTCCCGCAGCCCGAGATCGCGCTGCACAGCTGGCGCGCGGGAGATCGGATCCTGATCTGCTCGGACGGGCTGCACGGCACCGTCGACGACGTCACGATCGCGGGCGTGCTCGGCGGCGCCACCAGCGCACGCCAGGCCGTCGATGCGCTGCTCGCGAGCGCGCTCGAGCGTGGCGCCCCGGACAACGTCACCGCCGTCGTGGGCATCGCATGACGGTCGTCGACGACACCGGCTCCGGCACGCCGACTCCGGTCGATGGAGCGCTCCGGGCGCGACGCCGCGAGCAATATCCCTCCGGCATCCGGGAGATCCGGCTCGGCCGCTACCGCATCGGCGAGGTGCTGGGCGAAGGCGGGATGAGCACGGTCTACGCTGCGCACGATCTGCTCCTCGAGCGCGACGTCGCGCTCAAGGAGCTTCGCCTCGATGCGTGCGTCGAGCCCGACGTGCTCGTGCGCGAAGCGCGGGCGCTGGCAGCGGTGCACCACCCGCACGTGGTGACGCTCTTCGGCCTGCACTTCGAGAGCGGCCGCAAGCCCTTCTTCGTCATGGAGCGCGTCTTCGGGACGAACCTCGAGCTCCTCATGCGCAACAAGCAGCCGTCGTTGACGGAGGCGCTCGATCTGCTCGCGCAGGCCGCCGCGGGCATCGACGCCATCCACGCCGCCGGGCTCGCCCACGGCGACATCAAGCCCGGCAACGTGCTCGTCGACGAGGAGGGTCGCGTGAAGATCGCGGACTTCGGGCTCGTGCCTCTGCTCGAGCGAATGAGCCAGGGCGAGGTGCTGGGGACGCCGGCCTACATGGCTCCCGAGCGCGCGATGGGGGCGGTGCCGGAGCCGGCGATCGCGCACAAGAGCGACATCTACTCGTTCGGCGTGCTCGCGATGGAGCTCTTGACCGGGCGACAGCCCTTCGTCGCCGAGAACACCGCCGCGCTCCTGCATGCCCACGTGCACCAGACGGCGCCGCGCGTGAGCCGGATGAGCCGGCTCGCGCGGAGCTTCGACGAGCCCATCGCGCGCGCGCTCGCCAAGAGCCCGGCCCAGCGTCCCGACACCTGCCGCGGGATCGTGGCAGCGCTGCGCCAGGCCGCGATGGGGACCACCAAGGGAGGCGTCGCACTGCGCTTGCTGGTCGTCGACGACGACGCCGATCAGCGCTCGCTCATGGCCGAGATCCTCGCCCATCAGCTGCGCGGTGCCGTGATCGAGTCGGCGTCCGACGGCGAGGGCGCGCTCGACGCCGTCACCCGGCGCCCCAACGTCGTGGTGATGGATCTCGCGATGCCCGGCCTGTCGGGGATCCCGCTGATCGAGCGCGTTCGAGAGATCGCTCCCCAGACCGAGATCATCGTCGTGACCGGTCACGGATCGGGAGCGGAGTGGCGAGAAGCACGCGCGCTCGGCGTGAGACGCTTCTTCGTCAAGCCGGTCGACGCGAAGGAGCTGACGCGCGCGGTCCGCGAGCTCGCGGATCTCGAGCGCGTCGCCTGATCCTCGAGCGCCGGCGTCGCACCCGTCGCTCGGTACGGCGATGGCGGAGCCACCGAAGAGCGGCGCCGGCGCGGCGCTCGAGCTCGTCGCGGGCGAGCGCCGCGCGCGTGGCGTCAGCCGCCGATGGCGGGCGCGGCGTCGAGCTCGATGTAGAACGTGCTCCCCGAGCCTGGCTCGCTCACGACGCCGATGCGGCCACCGTGCGCGGCCGCGATTCCCTTGGCGAGGTAGAGCCCCAGGCCGAGCCCCCCGCGGCGCCCCGGCTGTGGCGGCGTGTGGAACAGACCGTCGAAGAGCCGCCCGCGCACCTCGGCCGGGATACCCGGCCCTGCGTCGGCGACCTCGATGCGCGCTCCCTCGCCGGCGCGTACCGCGCGGAGCTCGATCGGGCCGCGGGTCGCGTGCTTGGCCGCGTTGGAGAGCAGCTGCGAGAGCGCCTGCGAGAGCCGCGACGCATCGCAGATCGCGCTGCGCACCTCCGGCTCCCGAACCACGAGGCTCAGGCCCCGCGCGGCGAAGAGCGGCCCGTGCTGCGCCGCGAGCTCGTCGAGCACCTCGCGCAGATCACACGTGCGCATCTGCACCGAGAGCCCGCCGTTCTGGATGCGGGTGACGTCGAGCAGGTCTCCGAGCAGCTGCCCGGCGGACGCGACCGCGCGGCGCATGCGCGCGAGCGTGTTGCTCGCGCTCGCGGCGGCGGCCGTCCCTTCGATCTGCATCTGGACGGCATCGAGACCGAGCCCGAGGCTCTGGAGCGGCGTGCGGAGATCGTGGGAGACGAGCGCGAGCAGATCACGACGATCGGTGGCGAGGCGCTCCCACTCGCGCGCGCGCGCGAGCCCCGCCGCCACGGAGGCCGAGAGCGCGAGGAGCTTCTCCAGCACTGGCCGCGCTGCGGGCGCGCGCGCGGCGTCGAGCCGGAGGGTGACCCGCACGGCCGGCGTTCCCGCCGCTCGCTCGAGCGTGATCGAGGCAGGCTCCGGCTCGCGTGGCTCGGCGTCGGGCGCGCGGGCGAGGACGGTCTCGCCGCGAAGAACGCAGACCGCGAGGCCTCCCGACGAGCCTGCCGCGGCGAGGAGCGCGGCCGCGAGCGCGACGGGATCTTCGCAGGCAGCGATCCGCGCCGCGTCGTCGAGTGAATCGAGAATCGAGCTCGCTTCCGTGGCTTCCGCGCTCACCCGTCGCCGCCTCTCTCGGACTCTTCGTCTTCGCTCCCGGGTGCAGCCCCCCATGACCGTCCCGAGCGCCGATCGTGCCCGAGATCCGCCCCCATCTCGCGCCCGAATCGCCCACGAGGCGATTCGGGACGCGGAGGCACCGAGCGCTCAGCGCGTGCTGACCGCGGTCACGTCGGCCGCACGATCGACCGGCCAGAGCTGCTCGCTCTGGGCAGCGCCGTTCTCGCCGAACGAGCGGATCACGAAGTCGACGTGGCATCCGCTGTCGTGCAGGTAGTCCGCCACGACGCGCGCGCGCTCGCGACCGAGCGTGACGTTCGACTCCGGCGTTCCCTCCGGATCGGTGGTGCCGGAGACGTAGATCGCGTCGATCTCGTGGCTCGTCAGGCAGCTCGCATAGCGATCGAGGCGGCCGCGCGAGGCCTGATCGAGCTCGGCGCTTCCGCTCGCGAAGAAGACCTGCGCGTTGCCGCAGACGCGCTCCCCACCCGACTCCTCGGGCGTGCGAGCGACGGTGTGGTCGTCCTCCGCGGGCTGGCTGTGGGAGCACGCGGTCGTGAGGGCCAAGGCACAGAAGAACGTGGTCAGAGCGCGCATGGATCGTTTCCTCCTTCTGGATGACCGATCACGATCTGGGAGACCGGGACCGGGCAGTTGGCGGCCTCTCGGGTCAGAGCAGGCCAGACACGTGCGGTGGGGGCAGCGCGAAGTCCACGCGGTCCGACGACTGCAGCAGCGCCTCGCGATCGTCCCGCAGTCGCTCGCCCGGCCGGCGAGGCTCTGGGCGAGCCGTCTTCGGCATGTCCGTCGTGTCGATGGGGCGCGCGACGAGCACCGGGAAGCGGCCCGTCTCGACGAGGCGCGCCGGCACGCTGCCGGTCAGGATCTGCGCCATGCGCGAGCGGTGCGGCGCGCCGACGACGATCAGCTCCCCGTCGACGTCGGTCGCGACCTGCACGAGGACGTCGGCCGGCGCGCCTACGCGGACGTGCAGGACGATGTCGAGACGCGCCGCCCGCAGAGTCGTGCGCGCTCCCACCCAGCGCACGTACTCCGCCATCCAGGTCTCTTCTTCGAGCATGCGGTCCCGGAGCTGCGCGAGATCGGGCGCACGCTCGTCGGCCAGCGCGACGACGAAGTGCACCTCACCTCGATCGTCTCGGGTGCCGAGCGAGAGCGCGGTGCGCACCGCGTGCTCGGAGCCTTCGTCGTCGCGGGCGAGGCCGACGACGATGCGATGTCGAAGAGAGTCGGATGCGGGTGCCATGAGAGCCTCCGGAGCCGACGCAGCGAACGCCGTGCCGAAGCACCGGCGGCGCGGGCCCGATCGAGAAAATCCCGCCGCGGTGCTCGCCGCCGCCTCGGTGGACGATCACGCCACGGGCGATGTCGCCCCAGCTGTGTCGGCTGCGTGATCGCAGGCCTGCCCGACGGGTAGCTGGAGGTCGCACGCACTCGATCGGCGAGGCGCGAGAGCGCCACGCGACAAGCGCGCCGGCAGAGACGTCCCGAACGGCGACGCGCCACATCGACGTCACGCCTCGTGACGCTTCGCCACGGCGTGGGCTGCACCGCTGGCGACGGTGCTCCGGCGCGTCGCCTGCATCGCGCCCGTGCGCATGCTCGCGCTCGGCGCCGCACTCGGCTGCATCCTGATCAACGCCTTCTTCGTCGCGGCGGAGTTCGGGCTGGCGAAGGTCCGTACCACGGCGCTCGAGACCGCCGCCCGCGGCGGAGATGCGAGCGCCAAGCGCGCCCTCGCCATCCTCAAGCAGCTCGATGCCTACCTCGCGGCGACCCAGCTCGGCATCACGCTCGCCTCGCTCGCGCTAGGCTGGCTGGGTGAGCCGGCCGTCGCGGACCTCCTGGCGCCCCTCCTCCGCGCGCTCCACGTCCCCGAGCACACCGCGCACGAGATCGCGATCGCCTGCGGGTTCGCGGCGATCTCCGGAACGCACATCATCCTCGGCGAGCTCGTGCCGAAGTCGCTCGCGCTCGCACGGCCCGAAGAGGTCGCGCGGCGCGTGTCCCTCCCGCTACGCGTGTTCTACCTCGCGACCTATCCCGCTCTCGCGGTGCTCGACGCCGCGTCGCGCCTCGTGCTGCGAGCGATGCGGCTGCCCCGGGTCGATCACGATCAGGTCCGGCTCTCCGTCGAGGAGCTCGAGCTCGTCATCCACGACAGCCAGGATCACGACCCCACTCGCCGCGCGCTGCTCGAGCGCGTGCTGCGAGCGACCGACCGACCCGTGCGCGCGATCATGGTGCCGCGCACGGAGATGCACCTGCTCTCGCTCTCCGATCATCCGGACGCGTGGATGGAGAAGGTCCGCCGCTTCGGCTTCAGCCGCTATCCCGTGAGCGAGGACGGCACGCTCGATCGCGTGGTGGGCTACGTCTACGTGAAGGATCTCCTGATGACGAGCCGTCGCCGCCGTCCACCGGCGATCGCTGCGCTGCGGCGCGACCTGCTGATCGTGCCGGTGACCAGCACGCTCAGCACGGTGCTCTCGCGCTTCGAGGAGTCGACCATTCCGATCGCGCTCGTGGTGGACGAGCACGGAGGGACCGCGGGCCTGGTCACCATCGAGGACGTGGTGCTGGAGCTGGTGGGCGATCTGCGTGGCGAGCTCGGCCACGCCAAGGGTGGGGTCGCGATCGACGACGAAGGTGGCGTGGTCGCCGACGGGCGCGCGCTCGTGGAGGACGTGACCCTCGACGACGCTCCCCTCGATCGCGAGGCGACCAAGGGAACGAGCGTGGCGGCGTGGATCGTCGGATGCCTCGGCCGCCTCGCCCAGCCGGGCGACGTGGTGGACGTCGGGACCTGGGAGGCGGTCGTGGAGGACGTTCGCGCACGACGCGTGCACCGCGTTCGTTTCCATCCCAAGACGCTCGGACCGAGCGCCGACGAGAGCGCTTGAGCGCGCGGGACCCGCACTGGAGCGGGCACCGGCCCGCGGACGGAAGGGGCCGGAGCGGGCGAGCCGATCACCGATCGTCGTGCGTGTCGGCGAGTCGGTCGTGGGCGCGTCGCGACGCCTCGTCCGCCTCGCGCGCGAGCTGATCGGCGGCGCGGGCCTCCGCCTCCGCCTCGCTGCGCTCGAGATCCCGACTGGCCTGCTCGAGGCCCTCGCTCACGTCGTCGCTCGCCTGATCGGCGGACTCCGACAGGTCTCGCCCGGCCTGGTCGAAGTCCCGACCCGCCGACTGCAGGTTCTCGTGGACGTCGTGGGCGGCCGACTCGAGGGTGACGCCAGCGTGATCGAGGGTCTCGTCGGCGTGGTCGCCCGTCTCCTTGCTGCATCCCGCACCGGCGAGAGCCAGCGCCGCGAAGAGCACGAAGGCCGGAGAGAGTGTGCGATCGCGCCGGGTCGGTTGCGCCGCGCTCGGCGCTCGCTGCTCGAGATTCATACGGTTCTCCTTTTCTTGCTCGGGGGTTGAGGTCACGCGCGCGCCGTGCGCATCGAGAGCCCCGCGACGAGCATCACGAGGAGGGCTCCGACGACGCTTCCGAGCAGGCCCGTGGGCTGGAGCGCGAAGAGCGGAAGGCCCATCGCGATGTTCACGAGCAGGCCGCCCACGAGCGAGCCGAGGATGCCCAAGCCGGTGGTGGCCCAGAGGCTCATCGGCTGCGCGCCGGGGAAGATCGCGCGCGCGATGGCGCCCACGACGAGGCCGAAGAGGAGCATCGCGAGGAGAGAGAAGAGGAACGACATGGAGCCGAGGTCCTTTCTGCGAGCGAGAGCGCTCGACGCATCGACACGCAGCAGCTCGCGTGCCGCCCGACCGCCGTGCTCCGGGCCCGGGGGCGGGACGGAGGCACCACGCCCGTGGCGGAGGCGCACGCGCGGCGCACGCGCCGAGGACGCTCGCGCCACGCGCGCTCGCGTCGCGCCGTGCGGCAGCGCGCGATCTCTCGCGCGCGTGATCGCGCTCGCGCCTCGGCCTCGCGCGGTCGGCGTCGATCGAAGGACGAGAGAAGTCGATGCGCGAGAGCGCGCGAGCGACGACGCCCGCGCTCGGGAGCTCGCGTGAATCGATGGCGCGCCCGTTGCTCGACGCTCGATCGCGCGTCCTGAACACGCGTCGTGCAAGGAGCTCTCGTATGACCCCCCGCCTCAGCCGCACTCTCCCTCTCTTCGGTCTGCTCGCCACGCTCGCGCTCGGCGCGACGTCGGTCGCGTCGGCGCAGGAGCCCGCGCCCCATCGGACCGGGCGCCCCGTCCACGCCATGTTCGGCGTCGCCGGCGAGGGCGGAGGATTCGTCGACCAGGCGAGCGGCCTCATGGGCGGCGTGGGCGTGCACGCTGGCATCCATCTCTTCGGTCTCGAGGTCTACGGCCTCTCGCAGGGCTTCCTCGGCGGCCTCACGGTGGGCCCGCACAGCGGCGCGATGCAGGGCATCCTGTGGAGCTCGGCGATGCTCGGCTTCGGCGTCGGGCCCTTCCACCTCGCGGCCGGACCCTCGCTCGACTTCGCCTGGGGCTGCGAGGACGATCAGAACGGCGCGTCCTGCTACCACGGCACGCCGCTCTATGGCGCGGACGCGCGGCTCGCGCTGCAGTTCGGGCACTGCGAGGTGTCGGCGAACGTGCACCCGACGTTCTACGGACGGAGCACCGTCACCGGCATCACACTCGGTCTCGGCTTCGCGCTCTGATTTACTACGTCCCAGAATCGTCGCGGTGCGCGACGATTGGGACGATGCTGGTTGGCGACTCGCGCGTCGTGCGCCAGCCGAGCTGCGGCAGCGCTCGATCGCCACGGCGTGCTTCCGAGACCGCGCGCCGCGCTGCGGCGCAGATGCCGTTGGGCTGCGGGCTACGCCCGCGCTGAGCTACATCGTCCCCGATCGTCCCAGTGACGCGGCGACTGGGACGATGGGTTGGCGACCTGCGCGTTGGTCGACGAGACCGCGCGCGCTCGGCGCGCTGCGCAGTCGATTGCACAGCGATCACCGTCGAGATCCGAAACGGAGCGCCTGGCTGCCATTGGTCCGCTCCGGGCTACCCGATTGGCACCCGAGGCTCGGTGGCGCTCTTCGCACGTCGGCGACACAGCAGCCGCATGACGACACTGTTCGTTCCGCGCGAACGGCGAGCCGGCGAGACGCGGGTCGCGGCGACACCGGAGACGGTGAAGCGCCTGGTGAACGAGGGCTTCGACGTCCGCGTCGAGCACGGCGCCGGCGCGAGCGCGTACTTCCCCGACGCGGACTATGCGAGCGCCGGCGCGTCGCTCGTGGCGCTCGACGACGCGTGGCCCGAGGCCGACGTCGTGCTGACGGTGGGCCCGCTCGAGTCGGCTCGAGCGAGCGCGCTGAAGCGGGGCGCCACCGTGATCGGACTGCTCGCGCCGCACCGGAGCGACGACGCCATCGCGGCGATGGCCGAGCGAGGCGTCTCGAGCTTCGCGCTCGAGCTCTTGCCGCGCACCACGCGCGCGCAGTCCATGGACGCTCTCTCGTCGCAGGCGAGCATCGCCGGGTACAAGGCGGTGATCCTCGCGGCGGGGCGCCTCGGCAAGTACCTGCCCATGCTGATGACGGCGGCTGGCACCGTGCGGCCGGCGCGCATCGTCGTGCTCGGCGCGGGCGTCGCCGGCCTGCAGGCGATCGCGACCGCCAAGCGTCTCGGGGCGGTGGTCGAGGTCAGCGACGTTCGTGCGGCGGCCAAGCAAGACGCGGAGTCGCTCGGCGCGAAGTTCATCGAGATCCCCCTCGCCGAGAGCGCCGACGGCAAGGGCGGCTATGCGCGCGAGATGACGAAGGCCGACCTCGACCGCCAGCGAGAGCTCGTAGGCGAGCGGATCGCGGGAGCGAACGCGGTCGTCACGACGGCGCTCGTCCCGGGTCGCCCGGCGCCCAAGCTGATCTCCGCGGCGGTCGTGGCGCGCATGCGCCCCGGATCGGTGATCGTCGATCTCGCCGCTTCCGAGGGCGGCAACTGCGAGCTCACCAAGCCGGGCGAGGACGTCGTCGAGCACGGCGTGCTGATCGTCGGCCAGACGAACCTCGCGGCGAGCGTCCCCATGGACGCGAGCCTGCTCTACGCACGCAACTGCCTCGCGCTCGTCCAGGCCGTGTCCAAGGCCGGCGCGATCGCCATCGACACCGGCGACGACGTCGTCGACGGGACGCTGCTCACCCACGCGGGGAAGGTGCACCACGCCGCGACGCGCCAGCGCCTCGAGGCCGCGTCCGCGCCCGTCGCCGCGCCAGCGTCGCAAGGAAAGGAGGCCTCGCCGTGACCGCTCACGACATCCTGATGAACCTGCTCGTCTTTGCCCTCTCCTCGTTCCTCGGTCTCGAGCTGATCCGGCACGTCTCGCGGCTCCTGCACACGCCGCTCATGTCGCTGACCAACGCCCTGAGCTCCATCGCGGTCATCGCCGCGTTCATCGTGATGGATCAGCAGGACGACGAGATCGTGAACGTGCTCGCGGTGGTGGCGATCGCCTGCTCGGCCACCAACGCGATCGGTGGGTTCATGATCACGGATCGGATCCTCCGCATGTTCCGCAAGGAGAAGACGAGCCCGAAGACGGAGAGCGCGTCGTGATGGAAGATCTTCGTCTCGGCGCCTACGGCCTCGCCTCGGTGCTCTTCGTTCTCTCGCTCAAGGGCATGAGCGAGGTCCGCACGTCCCGGATGGGAAACTGGGCGGGCATCGCCGGCATGGGCGTCGGCGTCGTGGCCACGCTGATCGCCGTGCAGCTGCGCCACGCATCGTGGGTGGCCGGCGCGCTCGCCCTCGGCGTCCTGCTCGGGGTCCCGATGGCGCTGCGCATGCCGATGACGGCGGTGCCGCAGCGAACGGCCTTCTCGCACGCGTTCGGCGCCCTCGCCGCCGCGCTCGTGGGCACCGGCGAGCTCTACGACCGCGCGCCCGAGATCGCCGCGCGGGGAGCGACCGCGACCGACCGCTTCGCCATCGTCGTGCTCTGCGCGGAGGTCGTGCTCGGCTACCTCACGGCGACCGGGAGCATCGTCGCGCTGCTCAAGCTCCAGGAAGTGAAGTGGGTGCCCAGCGCGCCGGTGATCTTCCCGGGACGCCACGTGCTCAGCGCGCTCCTGATCGGCGCGGCGGTGGTCGTGACCGTGATGCTCGCGATCGACCCCACGAGGACGTCGCTGTTCCCGGTGCTCATCGTGGCAGCGCTCCTGTTCGGAGTGCTCCTCGTGCTCGCGATCGGCGGGGCCGACATGCCCACCGTGATCGCGATCCTGAACTCGTACGCCGGTCTGTCGGCGGTGGGCCTCGGCTTCGTGCTCAACAACAAGCTGCTCATCGTCGCGGGCGCGCTCGACGGCACCAGCGGTCTCGTGCTCGCGGTCCTGATGTGCCAGGCGATGAACCGCTCGTTCACCAACGTGCTCTTCGGCGGCTTCGGCACCACGGCGACGAGCGGCGCGGCCAAGAAGGAGGAGCGGCCCTATCGCTCCGGCGCCCCCGACGAGACGGCGTTCCTCCTCGCCAACGCGAACAAGGTGGTGTTCGCGCCGGGCTACGGCCTCGCGGTCGCCCAGGCGCAGCACGCGGTGCGCGAGCTCGCCGACGACCTGAAGAAGCGTGGGGTCGAGGTGAAGTACGCGATCCACCCGGTCGCCGGTCGAATGCCCGGCCACATGAACGTCCTGCTCGCGGACGCGAACGTGCCCTACGACGAGCTGCTCGAGATGGAGGAGGTCAATCCCCTCTTCCCCGAGGTCGACGTGGTGATGGTCGTCGGCGCCAACGACGTGGTGAACCCGGCCGCCCGGACCGACAAGTCGAGCCCGCTCTACGGCATGCCCATGCTCGAGGTCGATCGCGCCAAGAACGTCGTGTTCCTCAAGCGCAGCATGTCCAGCGGCTTCGCCGGCGTCGACAACGACCTCTTCTACTCGACGACCACGATGATGCTCCTCGGCGACGCGAAGAAGTCGCTGCTCCACGTCCGAGACGCGCTGAAGCAAGTCTGACGGCGCGGTGACGTCGTCGTCGCCTCGCCGGCGCTTGGCGGCGCGCGCGCGTCGTGCGATGACCGCTCGGTGCCGGCCACCAAAGCGCTCGCGCGACTCGAAGCCCTGGCGGAGCTCGCCGAGGCGCTCGCACGCACGCGGACGACGCGCGAGGTCGCGATGGTGATCGTCGAGCAAGGCGTCACCGTCGTGCACGCCGATGCGTGCACGCTCTACTTGCCCGCGATCGACGCGCCCGACGCGCTCGACCTGGTCGCCCACCACGGGGTCGCGGAAGAGCTGCTGGCCCACGTGTCTCGGATCACGCCCTCGTCGCCGAGCCCACTGCTCGAGGCGATGCGCACGCAGGCGCCGACGTGGGTGAGCTCGCCCGAGGAGTACGCGCGCGTCAATCCGTGGGCCGCGGGGCTCGAGCCCGGCGCACCGCGCTCGGCGGCGTACTGGTCCGTCCCGCTGGTCTCGGAGGGAGAAGCGATCGGGATCGTCAACATGGGGTTCCGGAGCGCGCGCGAGTTCCCCGCCGACGAGCGCTCGTTCGTCACGACGTTCGCGGCCCACTGCGCCGACGCGCTACGCCGCGCGCAGCACGGCGATCGCGAGCGCGCCGCCACGGCGGTCGCCTTTCGATTGCGTGCGTCGTTCGAGACGACGCTGCGCTCGATCGGCGACGCGGTGATCACCACCGATCGCGCCGGGCGCGTGACCCTCATGAATCCGCTCGCCGAAGCTCTCACGGGCTGGCGCGAGCCCGAGGCGCTGGGGACGCCGAGCGCGACGGTGTTCCGCATCGTGTCCGAGGTCACGCGAACGCCCGTCGAGAGCCCGGTCGACCGTGTGCTCCGCGAAGGCGCGACGATCGCCGTGCCGGAGCGCGTCTTGCTGATCGCGCGAGACGGACGCGGAGAGGTTCCCGTCGAGGACAGCGCGTCGCCGATCCGGGGCGACGACACGGGGATCGACGGCGTGGTGCTCGTCTTCCGCGATGCCTCGGCCCAGCGCCAGCGCGAGCTTCGGCGCGAGCTCATCGAGCGCGCCGCCACGACGCTCGCGCAGTCGCTCGACTACGAGGTCACCGTCGGTCAGGTGGCCGGGCTCGCCGTGCCCACGCTGGCCGACTGGTGCGCCGTCGACGTGCTGGAAGAAGGTGCGGTCAGCCCTCGCCAGATCGCGATCGCCCACGTCGACCCGGAGAAGATCTCGGTGGTGCGTGAGACGAACGCGCGCGTGGCGAAGGAGCCCGGCGCCACCGCCGGCGTTCGCCGCGTGCTCGGGACCGGGCGCGCCGAGCTCCACCGCGACCTCGCGGGCGACCCGGAGCGCTCCTCCGAGGGAGCCGTCCCCGAGCAGCTCGCGCTGTTCCGCAGCCTCGGGGCCTCGTCCGCGATGATCGTCCCTCTGCTCGCGCGCGGGCGCGTCCTGGGCGCGATGACCTTCGTCGCCGCGGCGCGCGCGTACTCGGCCGAGGACCTGGCGCTCGCCGAGGATCTCGCGCGCCGCTGCGGCGTGGCGATCGACAACGCGTGGCTCTACGCGGAAGCGAACGCGGCACGCAAGGCCGCCGTCCTCGCCAACCGGACCAAGGACGAGTTCCTCGCCAAGATGAGCCACGAGCTGCGCACGCCGCTCGGCTCGGTGATGGGATGGGCCAAGCTGCTCACGGGGCCCACCGCCGATGCGGCCCTCGTGCCGCGCGGCCTGGACGTGATCCACCGGAACGCCGTCGCGATGGGTGCGCTCATCGAGGATCTCCTCGACCTCTCGCGCATCACGAGCGGCAAGATCCGGCTCGAGCTGCGGACGGTCGAGCTGGCGAAGGTGGTCGAGGGCGCGGTCGAGGCCGTACGACACGACGCGGCGGCCAAGGACCTGGTCGTGCACATGCACCTCGAGCCGGGGGTTGGCCCCTTCCGCGGTGACGGCGCCCGCATCACGCAGATCCTGACGAACCTCCTCACCAACGCCGCCAAGTTCACGCCGAACGGCGGCACGATCGAGGTGGGCCTCCGCCGCGACGGCGCGCACGCCGAGATCTCGGTCAAGGACACCGGCCGCGGGATCGATCCGGCCTTCCTGCCTCGCGTGTTCGAGATGTTCCAGCAGCAAGAGCTCGGCGGCATGCGCGGCCGCGGCGGCCTGGGGCTCGGACTGGCGATCTCCAAGCAGCTGGTCGAGCACCACGGCGGGACGATCACGGCCCAGAGCGAAGGGGTCGGCAAGGGCGCGTGCTTCGTCGTTCGCTTGCCGCTGGCGACCAAGAACGTCGAGGACGGCGCACGGGCCGAGACGGCGTCGCGCGCGTCGGGCACGCTCGTCACCGTCGCGGCGCTCCAGGGGATCCGCGTCGTCGCAGTGGACGACGACGACGACGCGCGGGCGTTCGTGAAGGCAGCCCTCGAGCTCCGAGGCGCCGAGGTACGAACGGCCTCCAACGTCGACGACGCGCTCGTGCTGGTCGAGCGCGAGGTGCCCGACGTCGTGCTCTCGGACATCGGCATGCCGGTGCGCGACGGCTACTCGTTCCTCGCCGCGCTCCGGACGCGCGCACCGGAGCGCGGAGGCTCGGTGCCGGTCGCGGCGGTCTCGGCCTTCGCCTACGCACACGATCGGGACCGCGCGCTCGGCGCGGGCTTCGCCGCTCACCTCTCGAAGCCCGTCGACCCCAACGACCTCGTGGCCCTGGTCTTGCGTCTCGTTCGCTCGCGCTGACGCGCGCCGATCCCTCGCGTCCCGATTCGTCGCCGGGCTCGGCCCGGCCTCGGCTGCCAAGTCGCCTCAGCTGTGGCGCCGTTGCGCGTCACGGATGGCTTTTTCGCGCCAATTGCGCGGATCGACACGTGCACGGTGATGCCTCCGCCATTTCCGGAGGCCCGATGCAGACCGTCCGAGTCGACCACGACGCATTGAATTCGCCGCATCAGAACGAGGTCTTGCGGGCGCTGCTGGCGCTCAAGCGAGGCGACTTCTCGGTGCGCCTCCCCGAAGAGTGGGACGGCATCGACGGCAAGATCGCCGAGGCCTTCAACGAGGTGACCTCGACGAGCCAGCGCATGGCCGCCGAGCTCGCGCGCGTCTCGCGCGTGGTCGGCACGGAAGGAAAGATCACGCAGCGCGCCTCGATCGGCGACGTCGGTGGGGCCTGGGCCGAGTCGGTCGGCTCCGTCAACGCGCTCATCTCGGACCTCGTGCATCCGACGACCGAGACCGCGCGCGTCATCGGCGCCGTCGCCAAGGGCGACCTGACGCAGACGATGGCGCTCGAGATCGACGACCGACCGCTGCAGGGCGAGTTCCTCCGCACGGCGCTCACCGTGAACCGGATGGTGAGCCAGCTGAACTCGTTCTCGTCGGAGGTGACGCGCGTCGCGCGCGAGGTCGGCACCGAGGGGCGCCTCGGTGGTCAGGCCGACGTGCAAGGCGTGGCCGGCACGTGGAAGGACCTCACCGACAACGTGAACTTCATGGCCGGTAACCTCACCAGCCAGGTCCGAAACATCGCCGAGGTCACCAAGGCCGTCGCGAGCGGCGACCTGAGCAAGAAGATCACGGTCGACGTCAAGGGCGAGATCCTCGAGCTGAAGAACACCATCAACACGATGGTCGATCAGCTGAACTCCTTCGCCAGCGAGGTGACGCGCGTCGCCCGCGAGGTCGGCACCGAAGGAAAGCTCGGCGGCCAGGCGCGCGTGCCCGGCGTGGCCGGCACGTGGAAGGACCTCACCGACAACGTGAACTTCATGGCCGGTAACCTCACCTCGCAGGTCCGCAACATCGCCGAGGTCACCAAGGCCGTCGCGAGCGGCGACTTGAGCAAGAAGATCACCGTCGACGTCCAGGGCGAGATCCTCGAGCTGAAGAACACCATCAACACGATGGTCGATCAGCTCAACTCGTTCGCTTCGGAAGTGACGCGCGTCGCCCGCGAGGTCGGTACCGAAGGAAAGCTCGGCGGTCAGGCCCAGGTCCGCGGCGTCGCCGGCACGTGGAAGGACCTCACCGACAACGTGAACTTCATGGCCGGCAACCTGACCTCGCAGGTCCGGAACATCGCCGAGGTCACCACCGCCGTCGCCAACGGCGATCTCGGCAAGAAGATCACCGTCGACGTCCAGGGCGAGATCCTCGACCTCAAGAACACCATCAACACGATGGTGGACCAGCTCAGCTCGTTCGCGTCCGAAGTGACGCGCGTCGCGCGCGAGGTCGGCACCGAAGGAAAGCTCGGCGGTCAGGCCCAGGTCCGCGGCGTCGCGGGCACCTGGAAGGACCTCACCGACAACGTGAACTTCATGGCCGGTAACCTCACCAGCCAGGTCCGAAACATCGCCGAGGTCACGAAGGCCGTCGCGAGCGGCGACTTGAGCAAGAAGATCACCGTCGACGTCGAGGGCGAGATCCTCGAGCTGAAGAACACCATCAACACGATGGTCGATCAGCTGAACTCGTTCGCCTCCGAGGTCACGCGCGTCGCGCGCGAGGTCGGCACCGAAGGAAAGCTCGGCGGCCAGGCCGACGTGCAGGGCGTCGCCGGTATCTGGGAGGACCTCACCGACTCCGTGAACTTCATGGCCGGTAACCTCACCAGCCAGGTCCGCGGCATCGCGAAGGTCGTCACCGCCGTCGCCAACGGCGATCTCGATCGCCGCCTCACCGTCGAAGCGAAGGGTGAGATCGCCGAGCTCGCCGAGACCATCAACAACATGACGACGACGCTCGCCATCTTCGCCGACCAGGTGACCTCGGTCGCCCGCGAGGTCGGCGTCGAGGGCAAGCTCGGCGGCCAGGCGAGCGTGCCCGGCGCCGCGGGCACGTGGCGCGCGCTCACCGACAACGTGAACCAGCTGGCCGCGAACCTCACCACGCAGGTGCGCGCCATCGCCGACGTCGCGACTGCCGTCACGAAGGGCGATCTCACGCGCTCGATCGACGTCGCCGCGCAGGGCGAGGTCGCCTCCTTGAAGGACAACATCAACGAGATGATCCGCAACCTCAAGGACACGACGATCAAGAACAACGAGCAGGACTGGCTGAAGACCAACCTCGCCAAGTTCTCCCGCATGCTCCAGGGCGAGAAGGATCTGCTCACCGTCGGCAAGCTCATCCTCGGCGAGCTCGCCCCGGTCGTCACCGCGCAGCGCGCCGCGTTCTACGTGGCACAGAAGAGCGACCTCACCGACGCGCGCCTGCTCGGCTTCGTCGCCGGCTACGCCCAGAGCGGCCAGGAGCCCAAGACGTTCGCCTTCGGCGAGAGCCTGATCGGGCAGTGCGCGCTCGACCGCAAGCCCATCCGCCTGCGCCAGGTCCCCGAGACGTACGTGACGATCGCGTCGGGCCTGGGCGAGGCGCGCCCGCGCGACGTGCTCGTCTTGCCCGTGCTCTTCGAGGGCCAGATCAAGGGCGTGATCGAGCTCGCCTCGTTCGAGCAGTTCTCGCCGACGCACGAGACCTTCCTCGAGCAGCTCATGGAGTCGATCGGCATCGTGCTGCACACCATCGAAGCCAACATGCGCACCGAGCGCCTGCTCGAGCAGTCGCAGTCGCTCGCCGAGGAGCTGCAGGTGCAGAAGGTCGAGCTTCAGAAGACGAACCAGGAGCTCAAGGAGAAGGCGCAGCTGCTCGCCGAGCAGAACGCCGAGGTCGAGCGCAAGAGCGTCGAGGTCGAGCACGCGCGCCAGGCGCTCGAAGAGAAGGCCGAGCAGCTCGCGCTGACGTCCAAGTACAAGTCGGAGTTCCTCGCGAACATGTCGCACGAGCTGCGCACGCCGCTGAACTCGCTGCTCATCCTCTCCGACCAGCTCCAGCGCAACGAGGGCAAGAACCTCACGAACAAGCAGGTCGACTTCGCCGCGACCATCAACGAGTCCGGCAAGGACCTGCTCGCGCTCATCAACGACATCCTCGACCTCTCGAAGATCGAGTCCGGCACCGTGAGCGTCGATCCGGGCGAGCTCGCGCTGAGCGAGCTCCGCGAGTACGTGGAGCGCACGTTCCGCCACGTCGCCGACGCGCGCGGTCTGGCCTTCAGCGTCACGCTCGAGCCGGGCCTGCACGAGACGATGGAGACCGACGCGATGCGCCTGCAGCAGGTGCTCAAGAACCTGCTCAGCAACGCGTTCAAGTTCACCGAGCACGGCAAGGTCGAGGTGCGCATCGGCCGCGTGCAGCGCGGCTTCTCGCCGGACCACGAGCTCCTCGGCTCGGCCGACTCCGTGATCGCGTTCTCGGTGATGGACACCGGCATCGGCATCCCCGCCGACAAGCAGCAGATCATCTTCGAGGCCTTCCAGCAGGCCGACGCGAGCACGAGCCGTCGCTACGGCGGTACCGGCCTCGGCCTCGCGCTCAGCCGCGAGCTCGCGCGCCTGCTCGGTGGCGAGATCAAGCTCGAGAGCACGCCCGGCGTGGGGAGCCGCTTCACGCTCTACCTGCCGCGCACGTTCCGCTCGAGCGCGACGCTCCCCAAGCGCAGCGAGCTGCCGGCCGAGACCGCATCGCCGAGCGAGGCGACGGCGCTCACGGTCTCGAACATCCAGCGCTCGGAGCCGGCGATCCGCGAGGTCGTCGACGACCGGCGCGAGATCGCCGAAGGCGACACGACGATCCTCATCGTCGACAACGACGTGGCCTTCGCCCGCTTCCTCGTCGATCTCGCGCACGAGCACGGCATGCGCGCGATCGTCGCGACCCAAGGCACCGCGGCCGTCGCGCTCGCCCGGCAGTACCGCCCCCAGGCCGTCACGCTCGACATCCGCCTGCCCGACATCGACGGCTGGCGCGTGCTGCACCACCTCAAGAGCGATCTCTCGACGCGCCACGTTCCGGTGGTGCTGATCTCGACCGACGACGCCGCCCAGCGCGGTCAGCGCCACGGCGCGTTCGCCGTCGTGCAGAAGCCCGCCGCGCGCGAAGCGCTCGATCACACCTTCGACCGGCTCCGGACGCTCGTCGATCAGCGGACGCGCACGCTGCTCGTGGTCGAGGACGACGAGCGCGAGCGCGAGCGCATCGTGGAGATGCTCTCGGGCGACGACCTCGTGGTCCGCACGGCGCCGAGCGGCGAAGAGGCGCTCGCCGAGCTCGGGCGAGAGCACGTGGACTGCGTGGTGCTCGATCTCGGGCTTCCGGATCAGAGCGGTGTGCGCGTCGTCGAGCAGATGCAGAAGTCGGCCGACCTCCGCGACGTCCCGGTGATCATCCACACGGCGCGCGATCTCACGAGCGCCGAGGAGGGCCGCATGCGGCGCACGACGCGCGCGATCGTGCGCAAGGGGCCGGGCTCGCTCGATCGCCTGCTCGAGGAGTCGTCGATGTACCTGCATCGCGCGGCCGATCGGATCGCCGCGCCGCAGCGGGCGATCCTCGAGCATCGCCACCAGCCGCACGTCGTCCTCGAGGGCAAGACGATCCTCGTCGTCGACGACGACGTCCGGAACATCTTCGCGATGACCACCATCCTCGAGCAGCGGAACATGAAGGTCGTCTCCGCCGACAACGGCCGCACGGCGATCGATCTGCTCGAGCGCGCCGAGAGCGTCGACGGCGTGCTGATGGACATCATGATGCCCGGCATGGACGGCTATCAGACGATGAAGGCCATCCGCCAGATCGCGCGCTTCCGCACGCTGCCGATCATCGCGCTCACCGCGAAGGCGATGAAGGGCGACCGCGAGAAGTGCATCGAGTCGGGCGCGAGCGACTACATCGCCAAGCCCGTCGACAGCGAGCAGCTGCTCACGCTGCTGGGGATCTGGCTCTGGCGGTGAGGAGCGCGCGCCCCGTGCGAGCCGGGGTGGCGGCCGTTCGCGTGGAGTCGATCGCCCGCGCCCTGCGGACGTGCCACAACGCCCGCATGCGTACGAACCTGCTCGCCGTTCTCGTGCTCTCGCTCGCCGGCTGCTCCGGCCAGGGCGCCACGCCGGCTTCGTCCGGCTCGGAGAGCCCGAGCTCCGAGGCCACGAGCTCCGAGACCACGAGCCCGCCGCCTTCGTCGACGGCCAACGCAGACGACGAGACGGGCGGCGCGGCGGGCGCCGCCG
>JBGALT010000134.1:0-21417 GCA_044223665.1 Sandaracinaceae bacterium
CAGGGCGCCCGCGAGCGCCACTCGAGTAGCTGCGCCGCGAGGTAACGGCGCGATGCGTCGCGTCAGCGGTACGATCGCGAGCGCCGCAACGATACTCCGCGCGAGCTGCAACTCCCAGATCGACGCAGCGGCGTGGAACCCGAGTTTGGCAGCGATGGGCTCGAGCGATCCCGTCAGCAGCGCGGCCGCGGCCCAAGCGTTGGCGGCCGCCGTGGGCGGAGGCCCGGCTCGCTGTGGGACAGCCGCGGTCATTCGTAGATCGCGCGCAGGATCTGGGCGTGCGTGAGACCGCGCCAGCCCAGCGCTGCGAGATCGCGCCCACCGAGGCGAAGGTCTTCTCTGAGGAGCACGTTCGCGATGTGCACCATCGAGTCGATCGTTGGCGTCGGCACTCCGGCGACGCTCGCGAGCTCCTGGACGAGCCCGACGGTGCAAGCAATGTCCTCGCGGAGAAATCGGTGGCTCAGCGCGGTCGGCGCGACCGCATGCCTGTAGGTGGGCACGGTGCGCATCGCGGTAAGCAGATCGCGCGGGTCGCAGCCATAATACCGGTCGAGCAGGTTGCGCATGGGAAGCAGCGTGGCGCCGTAGGCCTCAGCGACGGCGCGCATCTCCCGCTCGACAGTCTCGAGCACCACGATCGTCTGCTCGGTGAGCGCTTCGTAGTAGAAGAGGAACGACTCCGCGCGTGAGATGCGGTTCATGTTCGCCACCATGATGGTGACGTGACTGAACGCGCCGAAGTCCGTCAGGCCCCGCTGGATCACGTTCTCCGCGGGGTCCAGCGCCGGGAAGAACCTGTGAAACGAGGTCGTGTTCCGCTCGGTATCCGAGCGTGTCGGGGATGAGAACAACGTCCACCTCTTCGTCCCGAGGACGAACAGAGTGTCGTCGTCGCGGATGCGGCACGCGAAGAGTGCGTCGGTCTCGACGATCGGGAGCGCGGGCGCCCCGTGCGTCGCTAGCATGCGCGCGACGTGCACGGATCCTGCGAGCTTGCTCGAGAACAAGACGAGCCGATGCGTCGGCCGGAGGAACGGCGCGAGCACGCGTACGACGTCTGGATACGCCGTGACGACGGTCGCGAAGAAGATCGTCTCGACCCTGGCGGCGAATGTTCGCGCATCGTCGCCATAGCTAGTCAGACGAAAAGAGCCCTGCATCGCGCCGGTGGCGACAAAGCACCCGCTCGTGCGGTCGATCCAGTCGCGGCGCCTCGGATCGTGAACGAGCAGATGCACCTCGTGACCGAGTCCGGTCAGGTGGCACGCGAGCGCGCACGCAGTCGGACCCGTGCCGACCACCCCGACGGATTCTCGTTGCGGAGCGTTCGGCTCGCTCACGGAGTGCTCGCGGCGTCGGGATCGATTCCGTCACGCGCGAGCGCACTCGTCTCTGCGCGCGTCGGCCTCGTGCCCTCGGGCTGGACGTACCAGGCTGCAGGATCCGCAGACTCCGGGTCGTCGCGCACCTTCAGGACCGTGACCATGCCGCCCATGTCGATGTTCCCGAACGGGCCCGGCCCGCCACGCATCGGCACGCTGTTCGGCGGGATGGGCATGCCCATGTCGCCCATACCGCCCATGCCCGTCGTCCCCATGCTCATGTAGCCCGGGAGTACGCGCGCCATGCGCGCGTCGAGGGTGCTCGTGTCGGCGCCGACCCTCGACGGCAGGCCGTGGCCCATCTGCGACATCACGTGATGCGTCATGTGGCAGTGCATCGCCCAGTCGCCCGGCTCGGTCGGCACGAGCTCGATGACGCGCGTCGCGCCGACTGGGACGAGGACCGTCGTCTCGGGACGTCGCGCCGAGGCGGGGATGTAGCCGCCGTCCGTCGCAGTCTCCTCGAACCAGAGGCCGTGCAGGTGGATGGGGTGGTGATCCATCGGCGACAAGTTGCCCAGTCGGATCCGTACGCGCTCGTGCGTTCCGACGAGGAGGGGCGCGGTCGCGGGGAAGATCTTCCCGTTGAACGTGAGCACGTTGAAGTCGTTCATCGCGCTCGCGTCTGGCCGGCTCGTACCGACATCGACGGTCCACTCGTGCGTCAGGAGTGCAAAGTCGCGGTCCACGGTCGGGCCGCGAGCACGGAGCGGATGCACCACGAACATGCCGACACAGCCGAGCGCGATCTGCGTCATCTCATCGTAGTGCGAGTGGTACATGAACGTCCCCGGGTACCGGAGCTCGAACTCGTAGACCCACGTCTCGCCCGGCGGGATCGGCGCTTGATTGAGCGCCGACACTCCGTCCATCCCGTTCGGCAGCACGATGCCGTGCCAATGCACCGTCGTCGGTTCGGGAAGCCGGTTCGTCACGTAGATGCGGACGCGATCGCCCTCGGTGACCTCGATCGTCGGTCCCGGCGTCGATCCGTTGTAGCCCCATACGCGGCACCGAAGGCCCGGCGTGAATTCGTGCTCGACCTCCGAGGCGACGAGATGTCCGATCTTCACGCCATCCACGGTGCGCATCGGGAGCGTCGAGCCGTTCGGTGTGACGACGCCGATCTGACCGCCCGGAGCGACGACCGGCGGGCGGGCGCGAGGCGCGCGTGGAGACGTTGGGGGTACGGACCGCTCCGTGGTTTCGACCACGGCTTCTTGGGCGAGGAGCCGAGCGGGCTGCGCGAGCAGCGCCACGCCGGCGACGCCGCCGAGGCGCATGAAGTTACGTCGCTGCATCACCAGTCTCCTTCCGCGGTCACCGTGGAGCCCATCGAGTCGGTAGGCATGTCGGTCGCGTCCACGCGCTGCCCAGCGAGCAGCGCGTCGAGCGCGGCGGCCGCCGTCCAGTACTCGTGGCGCGTCTCGATCGCCGCGAGCTCGGTCCCCTGGCGCATGCGGATCGCATCGAGCAGCTGGAAGATCGAGACCTGCATCGCGTCGTACTGGAGCAGCGTCTCGTCGAGCACCCGTTGCCTCGCGGGCAGCACCACCATCGCGTAGTGCGCGGCGCGCGCCCGGGCCGAGAGAGCGCGCGCACGGCTCTCGCGTGCCGCGGAGCGCACGTCGATCGCCAGACCGACGTAGCGTTCGAACCACGCGTCGAGCTGGTGCTCGTACGCCGCGACGCGGCCATCACCGCGGTCGAAGACGGGCAACCGGACGCCGAGCCCGCCGCCGAGCGTCACTCCTGCGCCGCTCGACGGATCACCGACCAGCGCGTGAACATCGAGAAGCAGCTCCGGCAACACTCCCTCCGCGCGCGCGAGGCCCGCCCGCCGTGCCGCGCCGACCATTCGGCTCTGCATCGCGCGCAGCTCGAGGCTCGCGTCGATCGCGCGTCGCTCGAGGTCGGGCGGATCGCTCTCATCGGTCGGCACGGCCGCGAGCGGGCCGGTGGTCGTCCATGCGGTCTCTTCGCCGTGCAGCCCGAGCAGACGCTGGACATTCTCGCGTGCGACGATGACGGCAAGCTCCATCTCGGCGACGTGGACGCGCTCTTCCTCATACGCCGCGTCCCGTGCAGCGACGTCGAGCGCTCGCATGTTGCCGGCGGCGGCCAGCGCGCGGGCGGCGTCCCGCGCTGCCGCGAGTGCGTCGAGCTGTCGCTCCGCGACCGCGAGCGACTCTTCGCGCGCGAGCAGCTCGTGGAACGCGTCGCGCACGTGGTAGCCGGTCTCGATCAGCATGCCTGCCGCCTCGAAACGGGCGACGTCGAGGTCGGCGTACGCCGCCTCGGAGCGCATCGGCGCGAGCACGAAGCCCGCGAGGTCGTACTCGACCCGCAGCGCGAGCTGGGTCTGACGCTCGGGGGAGAGCTCCGCGTCGACGAGCGGGTTCGGCAAGAGCCCCGCCTGTAGGACGCGGCCGCGAGCCACGCCGAGCTCGCGGAGCCGCGCGCGGAGCTCTCGGTTGTTCACCAGCGCGATGCGGACAGCTGCATCGGCGCTCAGCGGCGAGGCGAGGATGTCCGCGACGTCGGGCGCAGCGACGTCGTCGACGGCGCCGCTCACGTCGGCGACCACGACCGCGTGGGCGATCTCGCGAACGGCTGCGACGTCGTCTCGCACGCCCGTGGAGATGCAGCCGGCAAGCACGAGCACGCCGCTCGCTGTCACGAATGTGCGCTCAATGGCCATGGTGCATTCCCTCCATCGAGGCTGGCGCGCCCGCGTCGACCAATCCCGCGTCGCCAGACATGTCCATGCCGCTCATGTCCATGCCGCTCATGTCGCCCATCCCCTCCATGTGCATGCCCGGGTGGTGATGCATGCGGTCCATCGGCGATCCACCGGTGGGCGGCGAGAGACCTGCCCAACCTTCGGTGCCGGCACCGGGCAGCGGCGGATCCTCTCTGAGCGCGCGACCGATGTCGCCGACAGGCCCTGGCGAGCTCTCGACCGCGGCCGCGGAGCGCGTCGAGAAGTGAGACGGCACGCTGGCACATGCGGCCACCGCGAGGGCGATCGTCGCGAGCACGAGAGGTATCGGCTTCATGCGGCGTGCGTACCTCACACGATGGGTGCGCGCGCGCTCATCGCCCGGGCCTGTGACCTCGTCGGTTACGGCGTCTGGGTCTGCGCGACCAGCGCGCGCGCTCGACGCAGCACTTCCGCCGCGCTCGTGTGGTCGCCAGAGCGCACGTCGACCGCGAAGCCGCTGCCGGTCGACCTCACGTGCGCCGTCACATCGCGAGGCACGAGCGGACAGTAGGGCATCTCGGGCACGTCGTGCCCGAGCGCGGCGTTGCGCGCCAGGTGGCAGTCCACGACGCGCTGGAGCCACTCCGCCGTCATGCCGCGGACGGCGCGGAACACGATCGTCGCGCCCGCAATGCGGCGCATGACGCTGCGTCCGACACGGACCTCTTCCGTGAGCTCGTCGACCGATGCGATGTCGGCGCGATGCATGAACGGGCTCTCGTCGCGGGTGTCCTCGTCGAGGCCGATGCACGCGCCGGCCTCCGCCTCCGCGAGCGCGGCAGCGGCCGCACGATGCTCCGCTGCGAGCTCACGATGACGTTGTGCGTCCTGGCGAGCCTCGTCGGTGACGGTCCAGCATGGCGAGGCCGTGCAGTCGGTCTCTGCCGAGCTCGCGAGGGCCTCCTCCTCGCGAGCAGCGCGCTCGTGGCCGGAGGTGCTCATGTCGTGGGGCTGCGTGCCGGGCGCGGTGCATGCAGCGACAAGGATTGCGACGACTACGACGCGCATGACGTGAATCTACGCGCCTCGGCCCAGTTTCAAGGCATCACGCGCACGACACCCATCATCCCGCTGTGAAAGTGTGTGGTGCAGTAGAAGGGGTAATTGCCCTCGCTCGGGAACGCGACCGTGTAGAGCATGCCGGTGGTCTGAGGCTGGATCGGTGTGGGGGTGGTGCCCATTCCGGGGTGACCCGGAGCGACGCCTGCAGCGAGCGGATGCATCGAGAAGTCCCACATGAACATGACCTCCTGCCCCGTGGAGATCGTGACGCACGGCATGTCGAACATCGTCGTCCCGGTCGGGACCATGATCATCCGGTCGTCCGGCGTCCCGGATCGCAGATCGATGAAGTCGGACTCGGCGCAGTCGTGGAGGGGCGCGCCAGTCGTCCCGGAATCCACTGCGCCGCTGTCGGGCGCGACGCCGGTGTCCAAGGGTCCGCTGCCGGAGTCACCGCTGCCGCCGGCATCCGCCGCAGTCGTGCCGTTCCCACATGCCGTCGCCACGAACAGTCCCATCACGACCGAGAGCCCACGCCAGATCTTCATGTTCGATTCCTTCTCCGAGAACGATCGTCAACGACCCAAGTCCATGACGCCCATCATCCCGCCTGCGACATGCTCGAGGATGTGGCAGTGGAACATCCACATGCCGGCGCGATCGTCGGGTCGAAACGCGATGCGCACGTGCTCCATGCCGCGGAGCTCGATGGTGTCCTCCCAGGTGCGTTCATCGACCGGAACGCCATCGCGCTCGACGACCTGGAAGAAGAAGCCGTGGAGGTGGAAGGGGTGGATCATCCCGCTCATGTTCACGAGATCCCACACCTGAGTCTGTCCGACCGTCGCGGCGATGGGCGTCACCGCGGGATAGGTCTCGCCGTTCACGAAGAAGGTCACGGTCATCGTCGCAGCGTCGATCGACTCGTTGAACGTGATCTGCGTGGGCGCGATCCCACCGACGTCGAGCGGCTCGATGGCACGCGTGCGCGCGATCGCCGGGAGCAGAGGTAGCGCGGGGTCGTTCGTCGCGGTGAGGTGGACGAGCTCGATCGGCGCGTAGACGCCCTGGCCGTGACCGCGCTCGTACGGCTCGGCGGTGAGCGAGGTGGTCTCGCCCGCTGCGGTCCCAACGTCAACGACGACGTCCATCCGGTCGCCGGGCGCCAGGTACAGCTCGTCCATGGCTGCCGGCGTCGACCATGGGCCACCGTCCGACCCGAGCGCTTGGAAAGTGTGCCCGGGAAGCGCGAGTCGATAGATGCGCGCGCTCCCAGCGTTCACGATGCGCCAGCGCTGCCTCTCGCCGGTGCGCACCCGAACCGTGGGCGTGACGAGCCCGTTGACGATCGGCGTCGCGCCTTCGCGACCTCCATGCATCTCGAGCAGGCCTCCGAAGGGCGCGAGCGTGTCGTCGGTCGCGAGCGAGAGATCATCGAGCACGACGACCGTCTCTGCGTCAACGATCGGCTCGTCGTCGCCGCGCACGACGATCGCGCCGTAGAGCCCGCGCTCCATCTGTTCGGGCTCGTTCGCGTGGGGGTGGTACCAGAACGTCCCCTCGTCCGGCAGCGTGAACCGGTATTCGAACGTACCCCCGGGCGGGACGGGCGACTGCGAGTGGGGCGCACCGTCCATGTCGTTCGGCAATCGGATGCCATGCCAGTGGATGGTGGTCGCCTCGTCGAGGTCGTTGCGGAAGTGAACGATCAGCGTGTCGCCGACGTGGGCCTCGATCACCGGGCCCGGGACGCTGCCGTTGTACGCCATGCCGTCGATGGATCGGCCATCGGCGAAGGTCCACCGTGCCGGAGCGGCGATCAGATCGATCTCGACGACCGTCGGGTCGGCATTGGTGTCCGTCGCTGGATGGAGCGGCGCGCCCGCGGCCCACCCGGCCGCGCCTGCGCGCGGCGGCTCCGCGGCGCACGCAGACCCGAGAACGAGCGCGCATGCCAAGACCTTCCAGCGGAGCAGCATCGGGCCCGGATTGTGCCCACGTACCGGGGTGATGCACGCGATCTCCGTCGCCGGTGACCGCGCCGGTCACACGTGTATTCTCTCCGCCCGCCCGAACGCTCCTGGCAAGCTCACGGGATGTTGCTCCGGCGGGTCGCACTCGCGCTCGTGGCGCTCGCTCCCGCGTGTGGAGCGCCAACGCCCACGACACCCGCGGTCGAGACGGCGCGGGCCTACCTCGAGGCCGCCCGCGATCGCGATGTCGGCCGCATGTCGAGCCTAGTGCTGCCGACGGCGACCGCGTTCGAGCGAGGGGACGAGGGCAGCTTCGCGCGCTATCGGGACGAGCACATCGGGCCCGAGCTCGGGCGCATGCGCAGCATCGCGATGACTCTGGGCGAGCCCGTGGAGCGCGAGGCGACTGATCACTCGCTCGCGGTCGTCGAGTGGCCCGTGCGCCGCTTCACGATGGAGCGGGCGGACGGCACGGTCGTGGACGCGACGGGCGCGGCGACGTTCGTGCTCGCGCCCCAGGGCGATTCGTGGATGATCCAGCACGTGCACTTCAGCCTTCGCACCGAGCCATGACCGACACTCCGCTTCGCATATTGATCGCGCGCTGGAAGGACGATCCTGGCGCGACCTACCGGACGTGGTTCCTCTGGGAGGAGCGCCTCAAGAACTTCCGGTCGATTCGGCGTGGGCTGGCGCTCGTGGCGTCGGAGATCGAGGCCGGCACGTTCGGCAACGTCTATCGCGGCTCGTCGCTCGAGGTCGTGGTCGAGTCGGTGGCGGAGCAGCGCCAGATCTTCCGCGGCGCCGACCACGCGTTCTTGTGGAAGCCCAAGCTGCGGATCCCCGACATCTACGAGAGCCGCGAGAACCAGCTCGCGTTCGGGCGCTTCCTCCACGGCTGCGCGTGCTGCGACGACGAGGCAGGCGTGCTCGAGGCCATCCGCATGCTCGACGCGCGGGGCATCAAGGGGCTCGGTCCAGCCGCGGCGAACCTGCTCTACTTCCTGCACCCGACGCTCGTCCCGCCGTTCAACACCGCGATCGTCGCCGGCTACAACGCGATCACGGGCGCGAAGGTGAAGCTGGGCCGCTGGGATCAGTTCCTGGCGATGCGCGAGGGGATCCTGCGGCTCAACGCCGAGCATCGCGATCTGCTCTCGAACGATCTCGGGGCGATCGGCGGGCTGCTCTTCGACGTTGGCTCGGAGCGCTACGCGGCGCCGCCGCGCGAAGACTCCGCCGACGCACGACGAGCGTGGGAGGCCGACCTGTCGCGTGCGCGCGACGAGAGCGCGAAGGCGACCAAGGCGCGCGAGCAGAGCCGCGTGGCCGACCACACGCACACGCGCGTGCAGGGCTGGCTTCGCGATCTCGGACGCGCGCTCGGCTTCGACGTGTGGATCGCCGCCAACGATCAGGGTCGTGAGCTCGACGGCGCGCCGCTCGGGACGGGCTGCGTCACAGAGCTGCCGACACCGATCGCGACGGCACCCGGGTCCGACACCGTGCGGCTCATCGACGTGCTCTGGCTCGACCGAACGACGGGCGCGGTGGCGGCGGCCTTCGAGGTCGAGCACACGACGTCCATCTACTCGGGGATCGTGCGCATGCTCGATCTCGCCATGGGCGCGCCCGAGGGCAGCGTGCACGGCCTGTATGTCGTCGCGCCCGACGAGCGCGAAGAAGAGGTGCGTGCGCAGCTCGCGCGCCCCGCGTTCCGCGCCATCGGTCAGCTGCGCGTTCGGTACCTCGCGTACGGCGAGCTCGAGAAGAACCGCGACGCGATGATGCGGTTCGGCTCGGGCACGAAGCCGCTCGAGGCGATCGCGCGCACGCTCTGAACGCGCGTGCCATGCTGGACATCGGATGCGCGCTCTCGTCCTCGTGTCGTGCCTGCTCGTCGCTTGCGGCGCGCGCTCCGGCCTCGAGCTCGTGATTCCGGCCACGGGCATCGACGCGGGCGTGGCGCGCGATGCGGCGCCGCGAGAGGACGCTGTGGTGCCGTTCGATGCACCCGTGCAGCTCGACGCCGGCCACGAGGAGATCGATGCGGGGGTCGAGCTCGACTGCGACGGCGTAGGGCGCTGGGTCGCGTACGACGGCCCGACGACCGAGGACCTGTTCGGCGTCGTCGTGGTGTCGCCGAACGACGCGTGGATCACCGGAGCGCACGGCACGATCCTCCACTGGGATGGCGCGCGCTGGATGCCGGTCGCCACGGACACGGCCGAGGACGTGGGCCCGATCTGGGTCGACGCGGTGAACGGGCTCGCGATCGCAGGCCGATCGATTCTGCGGCGCTCGGGTGACCGCTGGCGCAGCGAGGCGGGCCCGTCGATCCCGCGAGAGTCGATCTTCTCGGCGGTGTGGGGCCGCGCATCCGACGACGTGTGGCTCGGCGGCGGGACCGCCGGTCCGCAGCACGAGGAGCTCTGGCACTGGAACGGGTCCATCTGGGAGAGGCACGCGAGCCCGGTGGTCGACATCCAGGTGGTCGCGCTCCGTGGATCGGCGCGTGATCGATCGATCTGGATGACGGGACACCTCGGGCGCGTCGCGCGGCTCGTCGGTACCGACTGGGAGCGCTTGCCTGATCCGCCGGGCGAGGTGAGCTCGAGGGTCTGGGGCGTCAGCGCCGACGAGGCGTGGGCGGCCGCCGGACACGGCGAGGTCCATCACTGGCGCGCCGGCGCGTGGGAGCGCTTCGTCACCGTCGACGAGGTGACCTACTTCTACGCGATCTGGGGGAGCTCGAGCGCAGACGTGTGGGCACTCGGCTACCAAGGCTCGGCCGTGCACTACGACGGAGCGGCGTGGTCGCGGATCGAGCTGCCTACCGACGCGTCGATGTTCGCGATCGACGGCTCGTGCATGACGAGCGCGTGGGCCGTGGGAGAGAACGGCACGATTCTGCGGCTCGTCCCATAGCTCGCGGACGGGGCGAATCGACCGCGACGGGGCGTCCCGCCGCGAGCCGCACGCGAGTCTTCGCGACGATCGTTGGAGAATGCAACGGCACGGCGCGTGCTGAGGTCGAGCATGTCGAGCCTGCGCGCAGCCTCTCGCTGCGATGCGGCCCGCATCGGGGGTCGTCCATGCCGCGTCCAAGCGTCTGGCGCTTCGCGTTCGTGTGTTCGTTGCTGGTCGCGTCGACGCGCACACGCGTGCTCGCGCAGGAGAGTCCGCTCCGCATCGCGACGCTCGAGCAGGGCGGCTGGCCCGAGACGGTGACCGCGCTCCAGGCCGACACCACGGCCGAGGGCCGCACGGTCCATGCGGTCGTGTTCGACACGGGCGGCCACCTCGCGACGTGCGGTCACTACGCGCTCACCTTCGACGACGCGGGCACGCGTGCGTTCTTCGTGGGGACGTGTGATCCGAGCACGAACGCGACCGCGCTCACACTGGTCTCGCGCACCAGCCTCTTCGCGCACGATGGCACCGTGCCGCGCCCGCTCGCGATCCGCATGTTCGCGACGGAGGTGCGACTCGGCGACTCGGCAGGTGGCGCGGCCATGACGGGAGGCGCCGCGCTCGATTGCTCGGTCGGCGTGCGGCCCTATCTCGACGACCTCGAGCACGGCGGGGTGGGGTATCTCGGTCCCGACCGCTACGAGGTGCGCCCGCGCGATGGCGCCGTGCGCGTGGAGACGAGCGCGTCGAACTGGTCGCTGCATGCACGCGCGCGCGCGTCGCTGACCATCCAGTACGACGTGATCGAGCGCGCGACGGGCGCCGTCGTGATGAGCGATCAGGCGACGCTGACGTGCGGCGATCTCCCGGCGCCTGCCTCGATCACGCAAGCGCCGACCCCGCCGCCCAGCTCCGATCCGCGTGCGGACCATGTCGTGGTGCTGCAGGGCACGGATCTGCCGCAGATGGCCGAGGTCGTCGGTGTCGTGGACGTGCACGAGCCCGTCGGTGACGAGGCGACGGCGCTCCGCATGGTCCGCGAGCGCGCGGCAGCGGTGGGCGCCGACGCCGTGATCGGCGTGCAGTTTCATCACGGTGAGGGCGGGCCGACGCACCTGTCGGGGCTCGCGGTCCGGTTCGTCACGCTACGCGGCGCGAGCTGATCGCGCGGAGGAGGGAGCATGTCGTCGAAGCATCGCTGGTTCGGAATTCTGGCCGTCGTGATCGCGCTCGGAGCCCCCGGCTGCTCGCGCTACGCGTACGGCGCGGCGCCCGGTCGAACGAGCTCGTACATCGCGCCGCGCCTCGCGGTCGCGCCGCCGAGCACGCCGACGATCGACTCGAGCCACGTCCTGGTCCTGCAGGGAAGCGCCGAGCGACCCTGCGAAGTCCTCGGCCTGGTCGACGTCCACGGCCGCATGGGTGAGGAAGGCGAAGCGCTCGGACGTCTGCGCGACCGCGCCGCGCAGATGGGTGCCGACGCGGTCCTCTACGTCGAGTTCCATCACGGCGGGGAGCATCACCACGACGACGGCGACGAGGACGCGGCCGTCGACGAGTCGGCCGACGCCGACGACCCGATGGCGCTGCACCTGTCCGGCGAAGCCGTGCGCTTCCGCGACCTGATCGGCGGCCGGCACTACGAGGTGATCTCGCAGCTCGACGTCGAGGCGCCGATGGGCGACGAGGAGGCTGGCCTGCGCGAGCTGCAGCGGCAGGCGGCCCAGCTGCACGCGGACCTCATCGTGGGCGTCCGCTTCGAGCACGGCAGCGGCGAAGGCCCGCTCCACGTCGACGGCTCCGCGGTGCGCTTCGTGCGGTGACCAAGGGAGGTCGATGCGTGGGTCGGTGAGTGTGCGAGCTGGGCGCCGGGAGGCGGCGCGACAGGTAGGGCGCCGCACGCCTTGACTCCGTACCATGGTACGGACCTCAGACTTGCGGGAGGTTCGAATGGAAGGCTTTCTCATCGGCGAGGTGGCAGCTCGCGCGGGCGTGATCGTGGAGACCATCCGCTTCTACGAGCGCGAGCGCCTCATCCCGCTGGTGCCACGAGGTCGCTCGAAGTATCGACGCTACCCGCCCGCGACCGTACAGCGCATCCGATTCATCCGGAGGAGCAAGGAGCTCACCCTCGACGAGATCCGCGAGCTCTTGGCGCTCCGCGACCGCAAGGGTGGCTGCGCCAAGGTACGTACCCGCGCGGAAGTGAAGCTCGTCGCCCTGGACGAGCGGATCGCGGCCCTCGGTCGGATGCGCTCGGCGCTGGCCGAGCTCGCCGCAACGTGCACCGATGAGCCCGACGACGCGCACTGCCCCATCCTGCACGCCCTCGACGAGGAGACCACTGATGCCGCGGATTGAACTGGTCTGGGACGCGGACTGCCCCCACGTCGACGCCGCACGCGCGAACCTCGGGGCGGCCCTGCGATCCATCGGTGCCCCCGCCGCGTGGTCCGAGTGGCGTCGCGATGACCCCGCCGCTCCCGACTACGCGTCGCGCGCGGGCTCGCCAGCGGTGTTCGTGGACGGGCGAGACATCGAGGGCGAGGACGTCGGCGGCGCCGCGTGCTGCCGCGTCTACCGCGAGGCCGACGGTCGCCGCATCGCTGCGCCCTCGATCGAAGTCATCACCGCAGCTCTGCGCCGCGCGAGCGACGGGGCATCACGATGAGCGCTCGGACCGATGGACGCGCCTGGTCGCTCGCCGCACTACCGGGGGTCCTGCTCTCGCTCCTGCCGTGTGTCGCATGTCCCGGCTGCTGGCCGGCGTATGCCGCGGTGCTCGGGTCGTTCGGCCTCGGGGCGCTGATGGATCGCGCTTGGCTTCTGCCGCTCGCGTGCGTGGCGCTGGCGCTCGCGGCTCTCGGTCTCGCATTCAGAGCGCGCAGCCGTCGCGGATACGGTCCGGCACTGGTCGGCGGTGTCGCAGCCGTGGTGATTCTGGCCGCCAAGTTCGCGCTCGAGAGCGACGCACTGACGTACGCCGGGGTCGCGCTTCTCGGAGCTGCTTCGGTTTGGAACGCGTGGCCACGCGCGAGTGCGCCGGCGTGCGAGTCGTGCGCGTGCCCGAGCGCGACGGAGGAAACGACATGATCGAGAGCCGTGAACGCCAGTTGGTCGACGCATGCCGCGTCCCGACGAGCACGGGGATCCCGGCAATGGCGGCGTTGGTGCCGCTCCTCATCGAGAACCCGTCGCTCTCTCGCGCGGAGACGGCGCGTGCGCTCCGGTGCGATCTCAACGAGCTCGATCGAGTCCTCGCGAGCCTGCCGTTCCGCGTCGAACGCGCGGACGACGGTCGCGTCCTCGGTGCGGGCGTCACGTCCGTGCCGACGTCGCACCGCTTTCGCGTCGGCGGGCACGAGCGCTACGTCTGGTGCGCGCTCGACACGCTGCTCTTTCCAGCGCTTGCCCACGTCGAAGCTCGCATCGAGTCGAGGTGCGCCGTGACGGGTGACGTGATCCGCTTCGTCGCGACGAACGCGGGTGTGGAGAGCGTGGCGCCGGAGCGAACCCACGTCGTGTTGGTGCCACCGGCTTTGTGCTGCAGCGATCTCCGCGCCTCGTGCTGCGACGAGGTCGTGTTCACGAGAGATGCCGAGACGGCTGCGGCATGGACGTCGCAGCGACAGAACGCGTGGGCGCTGCCGCTCGCCGACGCAGCGTGCGTGGCGCGACAGATGGCGGCCGCGCTGCGCTGACTCGAAGACGGGAGCGAGGTCGCACATGCAGAAGAAGACGTTGGGGATCGTACTCGTGCTCGCGCTGAGCTGGTCGGCATGCCACTCATCGAGCGAATCGCACGCGGCTCGAACGGGCCCGCTCGCCGCCTGGGATCCAATCGACGACGCGTTCGCCGGATGCCAGGCCGCATGTGGAGCCCACGTCGAGGGTGCGGACCCGACCATCGTGCCGCAGCCGGGCGCTTCGATCGGGCAGCGCACGTACTGCCCGGTGAGCGGAGCGGTCTTCACCGTCGCCGCCGACCACCCGCACGCGGACGTCGATGGCCACACGATCTGGTTCTGCTGTGCGGGATGCGCGGCCTATTTCGAGGCGCACCGCGACGAGGTCCTCGACGCGCGTGGAATGCGCGGCGCTCCGCTCACGCGCGCCAGCAGCGAGCCAACACGCGTCGGAGGCTGATCGCGTCGTCGCTTCGCGGGGGGGCGACTCGCGCGCACCCGCCGCCATGCGGCGAAGCAGCGAGGTCGGTCGTGATGATGATCGTGCTCGTCGTTCATCGTCGTCTCCACGTGTCACACACTCCGCGCAGCGCGCAGGAGTCGTAGTCCGTTGAACGTGACGAGCAGGCTCGCCCCCATGTCGGCGGCGATGGCCGCCCAGAGCGTGGCGTGACCGGACATCGCGAGGACGACGAAGACCGCCTTCACACCGAGCGAGAACACGACGTTCTGACGGATCACCCGTACCGCGCGGCGCGAGTGGCCGATGAGCCAGGCGAGCGAGGACAGGTCGTCGCTCATCAGCGCGACGTCGGCCGTCTCGAGCGCGACGTCGGTCCCTCCCGCGCCCATCGCGACGCCGAGCGAGGCCCGCGCGAGCGCGGGCGCGTCGTTCACACCGTCGCCGACCATCGCGACCGGACCGTGCGCGCGGGCGAGCGCCTCGACGGCGGTGACCTTGTCGGCGGGGAGCAGGTTCGCGAGCACCTCGTCCACGCCAGTCTGGCCGGCGACGAACACGGCGGTGGGCTCGTTGTCGCCGGTGAGCATCACCACGTGCGCAACGCCAGCCGCGCGCAGCGCACGGACGGCGCCCGGCGCCCCGTCACGAACCCGATCGCGCAGCGCGACGAGCCCGCAGACGTGCGCGTCGTTGCCGAAGACGACCACGGAGGCGCCGGTCGCGGCGAGCGCCTCGATCCGCTGATGAACTTCGGCCGTCTCCTGCCCGCGCTCCTCGAGCAAGCGGTGCGAGCCGAGCCAGTGGGTGCGGCCACGAAAGGTCCCCGTGGCGCCACGCCCTTGGAGGATGACCGTGTCGCTCGCCGCCGGTTCGCTCATGCCGCGCTCACGACAGTGCGTGACGACGGCGCGTGCCAGCGGGTGCGTGCTCTGCTGCTCGAGCGCCATCGCCAACGCGAGAAGCTCCCGCTCGTCGTGCTCGGCGAGAGGAATGACCTCGACCACGGCCGGCGCCCCCTCGGTCACGGTGCCGGTCTTGTCGAGCGCGACGGCCCGGATGCGCGCGGGCGACTCGACGTGCTCACCACTCTTGAGCAGGACGCCGTGACGCGCCGCGGAGGCCATCGCGGCGACGATGGTAACCGGCGTCGAGATGACGAGCGAGCACGGGCATCCGACGACGAGGAGCACCAGGGCGCGATACACCCAGTCCGCGAACGACCCACCCACGAGCGGCGGCAGCACCGTGACGAGCGCCGCGGCGGCGAGGATCGTCGGCGTGTAGATCGCAGCGAAGCGCTCGACCCAACGCTCCGACGGTCCTCTCCTGGACTGCGCATCGGACACGAGCGCGGCGATCCGAGCGAGCATCGACTCGCCTGCGAGCTTGGTCGCCTCGATCGCCAGCACGGCATCGCCGTTGATCGAGCCTGCGAACACCTCGCTTCCCGGTCGCTTCGGCACCGGCGCGCTCTCGCCCGTGATGGGCGCCTGGTTCACGTCACCGGAGCCCTCGCGCACGAGCCCGTCGACGGCGAACCGCTCTCCAGCGCGAACGATCACGCGATCGCCGACGCGAACCTCGTCGGGCGCGAGCTCGACCTCCTCCGTTCCGCGCCGAACGCGCGCACGCGTGGGGGCGAGGGCAGACAGCGCGGCGATGGCTCGGCGCGCCCGACCCACGCTCCACGACTCGAGACCCAACGCGGCCGCGAAGAGGAACGAGACCGTCGCCGCTTCCAGCCACTGATCGATCGCGAGCGCACCCATCACAGCGATCGTCATCAATAGGTTCATGTCGGGCCGCGCGCGCCGAACCGCACCAACCGCCTTGGGCACGACGAGCCAGAGACCGGCTCCGATCGCGACCGCGTATGCGATCCGGCTGACGAGCGGGATCGGCGCGCCAGCGGAGAGCTCGTCCGAGCCCAGCGCGAGCGCGAGTGAGCCGCTCGAGAGGGCGTGCGCCGCGACGCCGCTGGCCAAGCCGACGGCACTGGCGAGAATCCATCCGACGCGTCCGTCCCGCGTGGCGGGAGACGCGGCTCTCGTGTGTGGCCGCCAAGGCGCGGCGCGCATCCCCGTCCGCGCCACGGCCGCGACGATCTCGGACGCGGCGACCGGACGCGCGGACGCGCGCACGATCAGCCTGCCCTCGAGCACGTCGAAGCCGAGGTGCTCTGCGCCACCCACGAGCGGCGCGAGCTCCGACTGGAGCGCGGCGACCTCGTCGGCACAGTCCATCCCTTCGACGTGGAAGGTGTCCCGCGCCGGAGCGGAGCTCTCTTCGTGATTGTCTGCGGTCTTCATCGTCCTCAGCGCGGCGGGTACGGTCAAAGAATGCTCTCGTCGCGTCCGATGCGCGCCAGCAACACGGCGAGCGCGCGTGCGTGGCTCGCGGCCGCCGCGATGTACGCGCTCTCCGCTTCGCGCGCCGCAGCCTGGGCGGCGAGCAGCTCGACGACCGTGCTGGCACCGCTGGTCGTCGCTCTAGCGGCTGCTTGGCGCAGCGAGGCAGCTTCTACGAGCGCGGCCTCGGTCGTGGCGAGCTGTTCTCGCGCCGTCTCGTACTCCACGAGCGCCTCGCCCACTTCTACTGAGATCGCGAGCGCCCGAGCTCGCAACGCGGCCTGTGAGCGCTCGATCACCGCATCCGCCGCACGCAGGTCGCCGTCCCACGCGAGTCGGATCGGAATCTCGATCGTCGCGCCGAGGATGAGCGCGTCGTACTCCGGCTGGTTGAAGATGGATGGCGACAAGCTCGCGAAGGAGTGCAGCCACCCGATCTGGACGTCCAGCTGCGGCCAGCGCGCCGCGCTCGACAGGTCTCTCTCTCGCTCCGCCGCCGTCGCGAGCAACAGAGCCGCGCGGAGCTCGGGTCTCCGCGCGAGCGCCTCCTGAACCAAGGCGTCGGCGTCGAAGCTGCGCGGCGCGACCCGGAGGTCTCCGCCGGGTGCGAGCGCCCCGTCGAAGGACCCCAAGAGCCCGGAGAGCGCGATGCGCGAGGAGCGCTCGCGACCCTCGGCTTCGACGCGTCGAGCGACGCCCGACGCCAGGGCGAGGCGCGAGAGCGCGACGTCGAGCGCCGTCGCTTCACCCAGCGCGGCGCGCGCCTCGATCGCGCGCAGGAGGGCGGCGTCGGCATCGGCCGCCACGATCGCGTCGAGGTGGACGAGCGCGGCCTCGAGCGCGTCGATGAACAGCACGGCCGCACGACGCGACAGGGAAGCTCGTGTCGCGTCCGCGATCGAGACTGTGGCCTCGTGCTCGGCAACACGCACATCGACCCGACGACCGACCTGCCCCGCGTAGTCGATCGGCATGCTCAGCACCACGTGCGTTGCGTTCGGAGCATCGTGACCGGAGACGTCGACGGAGGAGACGCCGGCCGAGAGGCGCGCGGACGGGAGCACGCGCGCGACGTCGATCGCAGCGTCGGTGGCGCGGACAGCAGCCTGCGCGTCGAGAAGCAACGGGCTCTCTGCGAGCACGCGAGCGCGATACGTCGGGAAGGGGGTCGGTGTCGAGCTGCCGGGAGCGGCGACGGAGAGGTCGACCGGCCCTTGCGCGACGGCAGGGGACGCGGCGAGGCCCGGCGCAACGACCAACGCGACGCTGAGCGCGGTGCCGGCTCCGGCCGCGAACACGCGAGTGGAACTACTCGTCACGTGAACCCCCATCGACGGGGAGCGAAGCGGTAGGCCGCCTCTGGTGCTCGAGTGACTGCCAGCGCGAGATCCACGCGTACAACGTCGGCAGGACCAGCAGCGTCAACAGCGTCGCCGTCACGAGACCGCCGACCACGACCGTGGCGAGCGGGCGCTGCACCTCGGCTCCCGAGGAAGTCGCGAGCGCCATCGGAAGGAATCCGAGCGCCGCGACGGACGCGGTCATGACGACGGCGCGCAAGCGCGCTTTCGCCGCGTTCGTCACCGCGTCGTCGACCGCCTGCCCGTCGGCGAGGTTCCTCTCGATCGTGGTGAGCAGCACGACGCCGTTGAGCACGGCGATGCCGAAGAGCGCGATGAAGCCGATCCCGGCGCTGATCGAGAACGGCATGCCGCGCGCCCAGAGCAAGAGGACGCCGCCGACCGCGGCGAACGGGACGTTCAGGAAGATGATGAGGGCGGGCCTGAACGCACCGAACGCCGCGTAGAGCAAGATGAAGATGAGCGCCAGTGCGGCCGGGACGGCGAGCGCGAGGCGCGCCGAGGCCTCCGCGAGGTTGCGGTACTGACCCGCCCACCCGAAGGTGTATCCGGCGGGTCGGTGAACCGCGGCCGGCACGACGCGCTGCGCTTCGGCGACGAAGCTCGCGAGGTCGCGACCGCGCACGTTGCACTCGACGGTCGTGCGCCGGCGGATCGCCTCGTGACTGATGCTCGCGGGCGCGTCGACGACGTCGAGACGGGCTACCTCTCCGAGCGGAACGAGGAGGTCGCCCGTCCCGCGGACGGGTATGCGAGCGAGCGCGCCGACGTCTTCTCGCACCTCCGAGGACAGACGAACTTGAATAGGGATGCGTCGCTGCCCCTCCACGGCCTCGCCACTCGGGCGCCCACCGACGGCGGCCACGGCGTCGAGCGCCGAGCGCGCGGTCACTCCGTAGCGAGCGGCGACGGTGCGATCGACCTGTACGTCGAGCGTCGGAAGACCGGCGACCTGCTCTCCGCGCACATCGACGGCACCTCGGACGCCCCGCAGGGCGCGCTGCACGTCGGCAGATAGGCGCGCAAGCTCGTCGAGGTCGTCTCCGTAGATCGTGACCGCCACGTCGGAGCGCGTGCCGCCGTTCAGCTCCGCGAAGCGCATCTCGATTGGCTGCGTGAAGGCGAAGCCGATGCCGGGCACGCGCTCCGTCAGCCGATTACTCAGCAGGGCGATCAGCGCGTCGTGATCGTGCACATCCGTCCACTCGCTCTCGGGCGTGAGCTCGACGTGAACGTCGGTCTGCCACAGGCCCATCGGGTCGTTGGCGATCTCGGGTCGGCCGGTCTTCGACACGACTGTCTCGACCTCCGAGAGGTCTCCGATCGCGCGCTCCACCAACGTGCTGTCGGCGACGGCTTGATCGAGCGAGACGCTGGGCAGATGCGCGACCTCGACGATCAGTGAGCCCTCGTCCAGCCGTGGTACGAAGTCCGCTCCGAGCCCGCTGGCGATCCAGCACGTGACCGCGAGCGCGCACACGGCCAGCGCGAGCACGCCGACCGGCGCGCGCATGGTCGCGTGGAGCAACGGCGGATAGATCTCGGAGAGCTTCCGGACGATCCACGGATCTCGATGGCTCGCGTGGTTGCGCAACAGGGTCGCTACCATCACAGGCACGAACGTGAGAGACGCGATGAACGCACCGAGCAGCGCGAACAGAACCGCGATCGCCATCGGCCGGAACATGCGGCCTTCGATACCGGCGAGCGTGAGGATCGGGACGTAGACCAGCACGATGATCGCTTCGCCGAATGTCGCGGCGCGCCGGACCTCGAGTGTCGAGCGCAGGACGACCTGCGCTGCCTCGGCGTAGCTCATCGGCTTGCCGCGGTCGTGGAGCGCTGCCGCGAGGTGCACGACCGCGTTCTCGACGACGATGATCGAGCCGTCGACGACGATGCCGAAGTCGATCGCGCCGAGACTCATCAGGTTTCCGGAGAGTCCCATCGCGCTCATACCGATGAACGCGACGAGCATCGCGAACGGAATCGCAGCCGCCACGATCAGGCCGCCGCGAACCGAACCGAGCAACACGAAGAGCACTCCGAGGACGATGAGCGCGCCGACCGCGAGGTTCTCGCCCACGGTCTCGATCGTGCGGGTGACGATCTCCGCTCGGTCGTAGTAGACGTCGATCGTCACTCCGTCGGGCAGGCTGGGCGCCAGCTCGTCGATGCGCGCCCGTACACGCGTGACGACATCGCGGCCGTTCTCGCCCACGAGCATGAGCACCGTCGCGACGACGACCTCTCCGTGACCGTCGCGCGTCACTGCACCCTGGCGGACCATCGGCGCGAAATGAACCTGGCCGAGGTCTCGCACCCGCACGGGCACGCCATCGCCGTTCGCCGAGACGATCGTCTCTTCGACGTCGGCGAGGTTGGAGAAGCGAGCATCGGCCCGGACCAGCAGCGCTTCGCCCGAGCGCACGAGCGCGCCGCCACCTTCGGCGGCGTTGTTCTCGTCGAGCGCCCGATAGAGATCGTCGAGCGCGAGCCCGTGTGCTGCGAGGCGCTGCGGATCGACTTCGACCTCGTAGGTGCGCCGTTCGCCGCCGAACGGGTTCACCTCGACGACGCCCGGGACCGTGCGTAGCTCGTACGCGACGAACCAGTCGAGGATGTCGCGCAGCTCCATGAGCGAGCGGCCTTCGCCGCGGACCTCGAACTGGAGGATCTCGCCGAGGCCAGTCGACATGGGCCCGAGCTCGGGGCTGCCCAGCGTCGAGGGGATGTCCCCGCGCACCCCGATGAGCCGCTCGCCGACGAGCTGCCTCGCGCGAATCAGATCTGTCCCGTCACCGAAGACGAGCGTCACAGCCGAGACGCCGAAGCGCGACACGCTTCGGATCTCCTCCAGACCGGGCAGCCCGCTCATCGCGCGCTCGATCGGCGTCGTGATGGTGCGCTCGACGTCGAGCGGCGGAAGCGCGGGCGCGCTCGTCAACACCTGGACCTGGACGCTGGTCACGTCGGGGACGGCGTCGATGGGCAGTACGAGGGCGCTGTGGATGCCGTAGGCGACGACGGTCGCCACCACCGCGATCACCGCGACCCGCCACGACAGGCAGAAGCGTACGAGCGCTTCCATCTACTCGTCCTCCGCGAGGCGTGCCCGGAGTAGCTCGCTCTTGAGCGTGAACGTGCCGCTCGTGACGACGGAGTCGCCCTCGGAGAGACCCGTCGTCACCTCCGCGAGGCCACTCGTGCGGCGCCCCAGAGCGACGTGCGTCACGCGGAACTCGCCGTCGGTGTCGCCGGGGACGAAGACGATGTCCGCGCCATCGAGACGCGCGAGCGCTCCCTCTGGTACGACGAGCGACGTGTCGCTCGCGCTCAGCGCGACCCAGCCGAACATTCCGGGTCGGAGGCGCTGCGACGGATCGTCTTCGAGCTCGACGCGCACGTCGAGCGTCCGCGTCGTCTCGTCCAGCGTCGGTGCGAGGAGCGTGACGACGCCCGGAAACGGCGTCCCGGGGAACGCGGGCACACGGAGGACGGCGCTCGCTCCACGTTGCACTT
>JBGALT010000135.1:0-21354 GCA_044223665.1 Sandaracinaceae bacterium
GGGTCGTGTACGCGAACGCCGCTTCGGTTGCGTTCTTCGGTGCCGCCTCGGCCGACGATCTGGTGGGGCGGCTGGTGTGGGAGCTCGTCGATCCGTCCGCGCACGCCGGCCTGCACGCGCGGATCGCGGCGCTGCGCCGCGGGGACGCGATCCCTCAGCGAACGCTGGTCCGCACGCGCAGGCTCGACGGCCGATCTGGCCGCGACGTCGAGGTCTCGGCCACCCTCACCCAGTTCGGGGGATGTGCGGCCATCCAGGCCGTGATGCGCGACGTCACCGAGGAGCGCCGCGTCGCGAAGGCCCGGATCGAGAGCGAGGCCCGCCTCTCGGCGATCGTCCACGGCGCGATGGACGCCATCGTCACGCTCGACGACCAGATGCGCATCGTGCTCGTGAACCCGGCGGCGGAGGCGCTCTTCGGCCACTCGGCCGGGCAGCTCGTCGGCCGCTCGCTCGACGTCCTCGTGCCGGAGCGCTTCCGGAAGGGGCACGACCGCCTCGTCGCCTCGTTCGTGGCTGCGGGCAGCGAGCGCCCGCGCATGAGCGGCCGGTCCATCGTCGGGCTGCACGCGGACGGGTCCGAGATCCCGCTCGAGGCGTCGATCACGCGCACGACGATCGACGGGCGCAGCGAGTACACGGTCGTCCACCGCGACCTGCGACGCGAGCTCGCCGCCGATCGCGCCGCACGCGACAGCGACGAGCGCTTCCGTCAGATCGCCGAGGCCATCCGCGAGGTCTTCTGGATGACCGACCTCGAGAAGAACGAGATCCTCTACGTGAGCCCGGCGTACGCGACGATCTTCGGGCGCCCGGTGGCCGGCCTCTACCAGCACCCGCGCTCGTGGCTCGACGCGATCCACCACGACGACCGCCCGCGGGTACTGGAGGCGCTGCCGGCCCAGGCGAGCGGCGCCTACGACGTCGAGTACCGCGTCGTGCGGCCCGACGGCACCGTGCGCTGGATTCACGATCGGGCCTTCCCCGTCCGCCGGGCCGACGGCAGCGTGGACCGGGTCGCCGGCGTGGCCGAGGACATCACCGAGCGCCGCGTCCTCGAGGACGGCTTGCGCCAAGCCCAGCGCATGGAGTCGCTGGGCCGGCTCGCGGGTGGCATCGCGCACGACTTCAACAACCTGCTCACGGTCGCGATCACCGCGGCCGAGCTGGTTCGCGAGGAGGCGATCTCGGAGGACGGGCGCGAGCTGCTCGGCTCGATGCTCGAGGTCGGTCGTCGCGGGACGTCGCTGACGCGCCAGCTGCTGGCCTTCAGCCGCGAGGAGCTCGTCGAGCCGCGGGTGATGGAGCTCGGCGAGGTGGTCGGCGAGACGCAGAAGCTGCTCGTGCGCGTCATCGGCGAGGACGTGCGGGTTCGGACGCACCTCGATCCGACCTCCACACCGGTGCGGATCGACCCCGGCCAGTGGAGCCAGGTGCTCCTCAACCTCGCCATCAACGCGCGCGACGCGATGCCGAGCGGGGGCGAGCTGGAGATCACCACGGGACGCGCCGTGCTGGATGCGCGCGAAGCCGCGGGCCGCGGCCTGTCGGCGGGCGTTCACGCCTTTCTGCGCGTGCGCGACACCGGCACCGGGATGAGCGACGAAGTGCGCTCGCGCATCTTCGATCCCTTCTTCACGACCAAGCCTCGTGGAAAAAGGGCACGGGGCTCGGGCTCGCGGTGGTCTACGGCGTCGTGCACCAGGCGGGCGGAGCGATCGAGGTGACGAGCGCGATCGGCGTCGGGACGACGTTCACGATCTACGTGCCGATGACGCGCGAGGCCGCCGTCCCGGAGAAGGGAAGCCCGAGCGAAGTCGCCACCCGAGGGCACGAGACGATCTTCGTCGTCGAGGACGACGAAGCGCTGCGCCGCATCGTGTGCCACGTCCTCGAGCGCGCGGGCTATCGCGTCGAGCAGACCGACAGCGCGCCCGAGGCGCTGGCGCGGCTCGACCGCGACCCGGTCCGCGTCGACCTGCTCCTCACCGACGTCGTGATGCCCGACCTCGACGGCGTCGGTCTCGCCACGCGCGCGCGGGCGCAGCGACCCGACCTACGCGTGCTGTACACGACGGGCTACGTGGACGACTCGCAGGCGGAGGCCGTGGGCAAGGCGATGGAGAGCGCGCAGGTCCTGCGCAAGCCGTTCTCTCCGCAGCAGCTCCTCGCGCGCGTGCGCGAAGCGCTCGACGGGTGAGGAGCGCCCGGGCCGTCGTGGCTCAGCACACGATGCAGCCGATGCCGGGGAGCTTGGTGAGCAGCTCGCCGGTGGCGCCGTCGAAGATCAGGCGGAAGCCGTAGACGCGCGTGTCTCCGTTCTCGGACGGACAGTTCGCGTCGCTCGCGATGAGCTCCGGGGTGACGTAGCTCGGATCGATCGTCAGGGTGGCCGGCTGCTCGGAGGTCAGCTCCACGCCGGTGCCATCGAGGCTCTCGGTCCACGACCAGATCGGCGGCTCGAGCGCGACGAGGTCGAGCGGGCCGGGGGTGTACGTGCCGGTGCCGGTGGGCGTGCAGCGATCGAAGGTCGAGTACGGAAACGTGTCGTGGAGCGCGGCCTCGCGCGCGCGGGCGAGCGGGAGCCCGCCGCAGCGGGACATCTCGCCCACCACGGCGGCGGGCACGGGCGGCAGGTAGTTGCCGATGAAGCCGCGCAGCACCACGCCGCTCGGCTCGCGCACGATCACGAAGCTCACGAAGTCGTGGGCCACGGTGCCGGGGCCAAAGCCCTCGCGGTCGATGCGCGCGAAGTCGATGGACGTGCCCACCGCGGTGCACGGGTAGCTGCTCGGAGCGCGCCACTCGTCGAGATCGATCTGGAGCACGTCCGGGTGGGCCTCGATGAACGGGATCAGCGCGGCCGCCCAGAGGTCCTCGCCGTCGGGGCACGCGAGGGGGAGGTTCAGCATCAGGATGCTCTCGAACGTCGCGCGCGCATCGTTCCAATTCGGCGTCGCGGTCGCGGAGAGCGCCCTCGCGGCGGCGGTCGCGGCCGCCTCGGTCGTCGTGTCCGCCGCCCAGCGAATCGGCGTCTCGCACGGCGGGCCCGCATCGAAGGAGACCGCATCGACTCCCGTGTCCGTGGGCCCACTCGCGTCATCGGGGAGCGCCGCATCGCGACCGCCGTCGACTTGAGCCGCATCGCGCGTGCCCGCGTCGCGATCGCTGTCGGCGTCCGCGCCCGTGGGCGCCGACGAGCACGCGGGAAGGCCCAGTGCGAGCACGAAAGAGAGCGTCAGAGCGATGCGCATCTCGGCACTGTGGCCGGCGTCGCGCGGATCCGCGACGCACACGTGCGAGAGCGCACGCCGACCCTCTCGCGACGCGCGGTGCTCGATGCCTCAGTGCGTGCCGCGGAACCCGAGGATCTGGCGATCGAGGCGCGAGGCCACGCGCGGGTCTCGCTCGAGACCGCGAAGAAGAGATCCCTCGTGCCGCGGAGCGAGCGCGGCTCGTCGAACGTGCGGATCGCGACAGCGTGAGCCGTCTGCGGCATCCTGAGTGGGTGCGAGCGATCTTGTTCTGCGTCCTGGTCGCCAGCGTTCTGGCGGGGTGTGCGGCGGCCCATACGCTTGCGACCGAGGTCGGGCTTCCGGACGCGGCGGCCGATGCGCCGAGCGACGCCTCGCATCCCGATGCCTTCTCTCGCTCGGACGCGGCCGGTCTGGACGCCGATGCTCTTGCGGACGCGGCGGAGACGCCCGACGCGATCGGCATGCTCGATGCCGTGCCGACGGATATGGGCAGCGACGCGGGCTGCGGTGCCGGGTGCGACGTACCGCGACCGATCGCGCCGCTCTCGACGGCCACCGTGACTTCTCGCCGTCCGACGCTGCGATGGGCGCTCGCTTCCGGCACGGACGGCGCACGCGTCGAAGTCTGCAGCGATCGCGCGTGCACCGCGATCTTGGCGAGCATGGACATCCGCGGGACGAGCGCGATCCCAGATGCCGAGCTTCCGACGGGAGTAGTGTTCTGGCGGCTTCGCAGTCTCGTCCTCGGAACCGTGGGGGCGACCACGAGCCCCACGTGGCAGTTCACCGTCGGCGTGCTCGACGCGGCGGTGGACACCTCATGGGGCACGACGCTCGACGTGAACGGCGACGGGCACGGGGACCTCGTGGTGGGAGCGAGGCGCGCCAATCGCGCGTATCTCTACCTCGGGAGTACCGCAGGGATCGACCCGGTGCCCAGCGCGACGCTGCGCGAGCTCGGAGCCAGTGAGTACGGCAACTGCGTCACGAGCGCGGGTGACGTGAACGGCGACGGTTACGGCGATGTCGTCGTCAGCGGCAACGGAGGCGGCGGCGGCGCGTGGCTCTACCTCGGTGGGGAGGGAGGCCTGAGCACGCTCGCGGCGACGAGGCTCATCAATCCCGTCGGCGGTCTCGACGGGTTCGGAGCGGCGGCCTCGAGCGCGGGCGATGTCGACGGGGACGGCTACGCCGACGTGATCATCGGAGCTCCCGAGACGGACCACCACGTCGGTGCCGCGTACATTTTCCGCGGCGGTCCCACCGGTCTCACGGCTCTACCGACCGTGACGCTCGCCGGCGTCGACGGCCCCGGCGCCGGGTTCGGACAAGCGGTCGCGAGCGCGGGCGACGTGAACGGCGACGGGTTTGCCGACGTGCTCATCGGCGCATCGGGCGTCGCGGACAACGTCGGTCGAGCGTACCTGCTGCTCGGCAGCGCGACGGGCCTGCAGACGACCCAGGTGACGAGGTTCGTGGGGCCCGATGGTGTGGATGGACGCTTCGGTGCGGCGCTCGCTAGCGCCGACGATCTGAATGGTGACGGCTACGCGGACTTCGTCGTCGGTACGTATCGCCTCAACGGCTTCACTCCGCGCGCCTACGTGTATCTGGGCGGGACCGGCCCCATCTCCACTATTCCGAGCGTGACGCTGGTCGGCCCGGCCGGGAGCGGTACCTTCGGCAGTGCGGTCGCGAGCGCGGGCGACGTGAACGGCGATGGCTATGCCGATCTCGCGGTCGGCGACTACTACGGGGCTGCACTTCGGATACTCGGTCGCGAGTCTCGGAGACGTCGACGGTGATGGCTTCGCAGATCTCGCCGTCGGCGCACCCATCGCCCAGCGGTTCGCCGGGGCCGCGTACGTCTATCGCGGCGAAGCGACCGGGTTGTCCACGACGCCCAGCCTCACGTTGAACGGCACCGCACCCGGCACGAGCGACTTCGGCGCATCGGTGGCACGCGCGGAGCCGCCACCCAGGCCCACGATGTCCGACGGGCGTGGCTGAACCGGCGCGCGTGGTCGCCTTCGCTCAGCGGGCTCCGCGGAAGGCGAGGATCTGACGATCGATGCGCGAGGCGACGCCGCGCGTCTCGCTCGCGGCCTCGAAGAACAGGTCGCTCGTGCCGCGGAGCGATCGCGGCTCGTCGAACGTCGTGATCCACGGCGTCTCGACGAGCGCGTCGTCCGGCACCACGTCGCGCAGGATCGCGTGGAGGCGGCTCGAGCGTCGCGCGAAGCCCACACGTGCGCTCCAAGCGGCGTCCCCGACCCGGGCCGACATGCGCGTGCCGGCGACCACGCTCACGCGGAAGGGGCGCGGGCGGCGGCCATCGGTCTGCGGCTCGCTGTACGGGAAGAAGGCGCGGTCGGCGTGGAAGCTCATGCGCACGGCGCGCATCGCGACCGGGCCGCTGGCGCCCGCCGGATCGACGCGGAAGGCGGTGAGGTACCAGCCGCCGGCCACGTAAGGCGCGAGCCACGCACCGAGCGCGGGCGTCGTCGCGTAGCCGTGCTCGGTGAGCCAGCCGTCGAGCGCGGTGGGGCTCGTGGCCCGCAGCACCGTGCCGGTCAGGCCGGCGACCTGCGACTCGGAGACGACCTCGATGCCGTCGCTCGGCCCGGCGGTGCCGAGCGCGGCCGCGGATCGCCCGCGATCGCCGTGGCCGTGCCGCGCCACCGGGCGGCGATAGAAGTCGTAGAGGCGCCGGAACACGCGCTCGCTCACCTCGGTGAGCGTCGGCTCGCTCGGCGTGGGCACGATGAAGCCGAAGTCCCGCGCCATGCGATCGAAGCGCGCGCTCCGCACGAAGTGCTCGGTGTGGCTCGCCTCGTCCCAGGCGATCAGGGCCTCTTCACCACGCACCGGCACCACGCCCTCGGCCGAGAGCCCGATGCAGGCGCTCGCCTGGGGTCGAGCCGCGACGAGCGCCGCGAGCGAAGCTGCCAGCGAGAGAGCGAGAGCCGGCGTTCGAGATCCCATGCCCGCGATGATAGTGCGCGGCGCGCCCGGGGCTTGCCCGAACGTGCGCGGTCACAGCGTCATCAGGAACGCGGTGATCGCATCGACGCGCTGGCCTTCGTCGAAGCCGATGAGGTGGGGATCGAGCTCGCCGGCCACGCGTGGGTCGGGCGTTCCGCCGGGGCGCCTCAGGTTCGCGTAGTGGACGACCACCTCGCGGAGGGTGGCGAACGTGCCGGCGTGCCCGTACGGCGCGGTGGTCGAGAGCGAGCGCAGGGTGGGAGTGCGGAAGGCGCCGATCGTCGAGGGCGGAAGCGACGAGATCCCCGCGAGGGGATCGGGCTCGCTCGGCGCATCGGAGTACGCGCCCTGGCGCCGGAAGGGCGAGCTGCCGAGCGGCCCGAGCGCGGCGGCGCGCCCGATGTCGAGCTCGGCGCCGGTTCCGTGGCCGGGGATCCCGACCGCGTGGAAGGCGCCGTTGCTGAGCGCCGGGCCGAAGTGGCAGTCGAGGCAGCCGTCCTGGGCGAACTCGCGCAGGCCATCGCGCTCGGCGCTGGTGAGCGCTTCGAGGTCGCCGGCGACGTAGTCGTCGAAGCGTGTGCGCGGCGGCGCGACCGTGCGCTCGTAGGCCGCGATCGCCTTGCCGGCGTCGGCGAAGATGCGCTCGATGGTGACGCGGTCGGCGCTGGCCATCGCCTCCCAAGCGGGATCGCCCGGCATGCCCGCGGGGGGAAAGCGCACGGGATCCGAGAGGTCGGGCATCGGACCGAAGACCGCCTCGTAGGCGGGGCGGTGCGCCTGCGCGATGCGGTGCGCGACGTAGAGGCGGCTCGAGCCCATCTCGCTCGCGTTCTCGATCGGGCCGAGCGCCTGGGCCCAGAGCGAGTCGACGCGCCCGTCCCAGAAGGGCCAGCGCACGAAGGCCGTCGCGTAGATCGTCGGCGTGTTGCGGGACAGCGGGACGATGCCCTGACCGACCTCGAGGCCGTCGCCGAAGCCGCGCAATGGATCGTGGCAGCTCACGCAGCCGGCGTGCGCCGGCGAGAGCGCCAGATCGTCGAAGAGAGCGCGCCCGAGCACGGCGGCGGTGGGGTCGTCGGCGTGCGCGTTGGAGCGGTCGACGGGCAGCGCGCCTGGGTAGGCCATGCCCGTGATCAGGTCCCACTCGTCCTCGGTGAAGCGCCCGTCGCCGAGCACGCGCTCGCGCGGCGGAGGTGCAGAAGTCCCGTCGAGACGGGCGAGCACGCTGTCGATCGCGTCCTCCACGTCGTTCGCGCGCGGCACCGACACGAGCCGCAGCACGCGCAGGTCGCGCGCGTCGACGAGCACGACCTCGGGCAGCGGGTCGCCGGCGATCGGCAAGGCCCCGAACGTCTCGTCGGGATCGATCGCGAGCACGTCCGGCGCGGCGTCGTAGCGCGCGGCGAAGGGCGCGAGGTCCTCGACGCGCGCGGGGAGCGCGTCGGGCCCCTGCACGAGGAGGTCGACGACCGTGAAGCGCGCGCGCGCGGGATGGGCGAGCAGGCGCGCCGTGTGCTCGGCGTGCCAGCCCGAGCGGCCCGACCAAGCGGCGAAGATGCGGAGGACGAGGAGCTGCGCGCGCACGGCGCAAGGCACGTGTCGGTCCGCCAGCGCGAACGGGCCCGCCTCGCCGACGAACGCGAGGTTCGGTAGGAGCGCGCCGGCCGCGACGCGGCGCTCGCCCGGAAGATCGCCAGGCACGGCCGTGCACCCTCCGTCGAGCCCAGCGTCGAGCGCCATCGCGGCGTCGTCGCTCGTGCTCGCGTCGGGGAAGCTGCCATTCACGGGCCCACAGCCGGCTTCGAGGGCCAACGCGACGACGAGAGGCCACGATCGAGTACGCATCTCGGATGCGCATGCCACGTCGGGGTGGGGTGCGCTCGCCCTAGCGTGCGATGAGGTAGGCTCGGCATCGCTCATGCCGAAGAAGCCCGCGCCCGCCGACCCGTTCGTCACCTCGCTCGCGCGTCTCGAGCACGCCATCGCCGCCGCCGAGCTCGCCGTCGCGCGCAGCCTCCGCAAGCCGGCGCCGGCGGCGAAGCGAAAGCAGCTGGCGAAGCTCGTCGGGGCGCTCCCGGCGGAGGTGGACGCCTGGCTCGCTTGGCACGACGGACAGGGACGTGGCCCGGCCTTCGGTCCGAGCGAGAACGATCGGCTCCTCTCCGCGGACGAGATCGCGGCGGCGTGGAGCTCGCTCGAGGAGGAGGGCCATCCGCCGTGGAAGTCGAGCTGGCTCCCGCTCGCGACCAACGGCGCGGGAGACTACCTGGTGCTCGACCGCGCGACGGGGGGCCTCGTCCGCTATCAGCACGACGCGCGCGCTCGGCCCAAGCGGGCGCGATCGCTCTCCGCTTGGGTCGCCGAGATCGAAGCGCAGTGGTCGCGCGCCTCGTCGAGCGCCACGGCGAGCTCGACGCTCGAAGGATGGACGAAGACCAAGAGCCCGAAGGCGGCCGCGCTCGCGAAGAAGCCCGTGGGTAGCGCCTACGCGTTCCGCGCGAAGGCCCCCTCGCTCGGCAAGGGCGTCTTCGTTCATCTCTTCTGGAAGCAGGCGCCGAGCACGTGGTTCCTCGCCACCCAGCTCACGCTCGCGGACGCGTGGAAGTCGATGGGCAACAACCTGCTTCCGTTTCTCGCGACGCCCGATCGTGGGATGGAGCACTGCCTGCGTGCCGAGCGCGTGATGGCGGACGGCGCGGACGCGCCGCATGCGGGGCTCTTCGAGAAGCACGAGCCGAAGCCACCCTTCGGCAAGCGCTGATCCGCGTGTCTATGTTTGGCTCTCGCTGTAGAGCTCCGGGTCGTCGCTGGCGCGGACGGGGCCTGCGTCCTCCCCGAGCACGAGGTGCGATCCGGTCACGCGGACCGTCATGCCCGGCTTCACGTCGCGCACCTTCACGATCGGCGCCGCACCGATCGCGCGCCGTCCGCGCTGCTCGCGCCCGAAGTACCACGCGATGCCCGCCGTCGCGACGGCCGTGACGAGGACGGCAATCGCGATGTGGACGTTCTCCATCGCCAAGAAGTGCCGGAGTGGGCCCATGCGCCCATCGTGCCTGCCTGCCCGGGGGCTCGCATCGACCAAAGACACGACGCTGCTGGGTGTCGCCGAGGGCTCGAGCGAAGTGCGGCGACCTCGCGGGCCCTCGCCTTGATCACGAGCGCCTTCAGCGCGGGGTCATCACGATCGGCACGCCACGCGCGGGGCCCATCGTCACGTTGCGACGCACGACGGGCTCGGGATCGTCGTGCACGAGGCGCAGGTCGAAGGTGCGCACCGTCTCGGCGACGGCGATGCGCGCCTCGAAGTCGCTGAACGCGGCGCCGATGCAGCGCCGGTGGCCGCCGCCGAACGGGAAGAACTCGAAGGGCGAGGGCTTCTTGTCGAGGAATCGCTCGGGCCGGAACCGCGACGGCTCGGGATAGAGCGAGGGGCTCTGGTGGATGACGTCCGTCGCGAGGCAGATCCCGGTCTTCGGCGAGAGCGCGTGACCGCGCACCGTGAAGGGCCGCGCCAGCAGGCGCACGGGGTCGGGCACGATCGTGTTCAGGCGCAGCGACTCGTCACACACCGCCGACAGATACGGGAGCTTCGCGATCGCTTCAGGGTCCGCCTCGCGGTTCGCATCGAGCTCCGTGCGCAGCGCGGCGAGCGCGTCGGGCGTGCGCGCGAGCCAATACAGCGCCCACGCGACTGCGATGGCCGTCGTCTCGTGGCCCGCGACGAGCAGCGTGAGGAGGTGGTCGGTGACCTCCTCGTCGGAGAGCTTCGATCCGTCGTCGTGCTCGGCCAGCGCGAGCATCGTGAGGATGTCCTCTCGCTCGCTCGATCCCTCGGCGCGCCGCGCGGCCGTGCCGACCCGCACGTACTCGGCGAGCTCGGCCCGCGCGTCGAGGAAGCGGCGCCACGTCGGGAAGACGCGTCGCTGGAGCGCGCGGATGAACAGGTACACCGGGCTGAACCCGCTCAGCACGGCCTCGAGCTGGACGCGGGCACGCGCGGCCATCTCGCCCTCGGCACCGAACACCGTGCGCAGAATGACCTCGAGCGAGATCCGTCGCGTGAGCTCGTGCGCGGGGAAGGGCTCGCCCGCTCGCACGCGGCCGAGCTCGGCGCGCGCCACCGCGCGCATCGTGCTCCCGTAGGCGCGCATCCGCGCGCCGTGAAAGGGCGGCATGAGCAGCTTCCTCGTCTTCTTGTGCGCCTCGCCGGTCGCCGAGATCACCGAGAAGCTGCCGAGCACCGGCCCGATGGCCTCGGTGCCGAAGGGATCGAACGTTTCGGGCGCCGCGGTGAACACCTCTTTCACCGCCTCGGGCGTGGTGATCACGAGCACGAGGCCGTTCAGCGCCGGCACGAGATACTCGGGGCCGTAGCGGTCGCGCATCGCCGCGTAGTACCGGTACGGGTCGTTCATCAGGCGATACGTCTGCAGCGGCGCGAAGCGCGGGCCCTGGAGCATGGCGCGATGGTACGTCAGAGCGGCGGGCGCGCAGAGACCCGCTCCGATACGCTCGCGCGCGAGCCTCATGGGTCGACTCGCTCTGATCGCCTTCCTCTTCCACGCGCCCGGCGTGTGGGCGGCGGGCGGCACGCTCACGCGCGCGTACCGCGCCTACAACCTCGGGGCGCTCGGGCTCACCGTGCTCGGGACCGCGCTCGCGTCGGCGTACGGGTGGCCGGCCGCGCTCGCGGCGTGGGTCACGGGTCACTTCGCGTGGAGCGTCGTGCTCGCGCGCGGCGTGCTCCGAGGGGAGGCCGTTGCGGTCAGCCGTGGAGCAGCACCACGAGGCCGACGACGAGGGCCGCGACGACCGACACGGCGAGGTGCACGAGCGCGGGAACGATCGCGCCGTTCGTGCGGTACGCGAGCCACGCGAAGACGACTCCGGCCGGCACGCTGAGCACCAGCTCGCTCCCCGTCGTCCCCGCGTGGATCGCGAAGAAGAGTGGCGCGCTCAGCACGCACGGCAGCACGCAGTCGCGCGGGATCGCGAGCGAGGCGAGCGCATCGCGCCAGCTCGCGCGCCCTGCGCCGAGACGCGCGCCCGGAAGCACGAGCGGCGCGCCGAGCTGGGGCGAGACGGGGAAGCGCCCCGAAGGATGCAGCCACGCGAGCAGCACGCCGTGGAAGAAGACGTGCTCGGCGCCGCCGCCCACGACGACGGCGGCGAGGTACCAGGGCGAGCCGGCGAGGCGCATCGCGAGCGCCTCGCGGAACACGGGCGTGAACGCCATCCCGAGCGAGAGCGGCGCGGCAAACGCGATCGCGACGCCGAGGATCGGCAAGCTGGCGGCGGACGGTCGCCGGAGCCCCACGTCGGAGAGCGTGCGGGCGCCGAGCAGCCGCGAGAGTGCGAGCGGCACGAGCACGGCGCCGACGAGCGACGCGAGCGCGTAGCCGCGGTGGTGGCGGTCGTCGGTGTCGGGCCCCACGAGCGCGTTCGTCGCGCGGACGAGCGCTCCGGGCCAGTGCCGCAGGAGCTCCACGTGGGTCAGCTCGGCGACCGCGCCGAAGAGCGTCGGCGCATCGAGCGACGAGACGTCGACGGAGCTCCCGCCGAGATCGATCTCGCCGAGCGTGCCGCCGGCCCAGAACGTGGCCAGGAGCAGGTAAGCGAGCAGGAAGCGGGCGGGCACACCGAGCAACGCGGATGCGATCCATCTACCACGTCCCAGGTTCGTGGCGTGACGCGACGACGGAGGCGAGGGCGGAGCGCGCCCCGGTCTCTTCGCCCGCGATCAGTCGATCGTGAGCGGCGGATCGAGCTCGATCGACACGCTCAGGACGACGTCGGACGCGAGCACACGGGAGAGCGGCTCGAACGAGGTGGTGCGCTCGAGGATGACGAGCGCGGGCCCGTCCCGGCCAGCGCGGAACGCCGTGTGCGCGACGAGGCCCGGACATCCGGCGACCCACGCCTGCGCCGCCTCGGGCTCGAGCGCCAGCAGCGCGCTCACGATCTGCGGCTCGTCGGCCCGCAGCGTGCCGTGCAAGCGCGCCCGCGCGGCAGGCGGGAGCGCCTCCGGCGTGGCGACCGCCGGCGCGCTCGCACACGGCGGCGGCGGGGAGGCCGCGAAGCGGGCGAGCTCGGCCCGCAACTGCACGGTCTCGGCGAGCATCGCGAGCTGCGTCCCGAGGACGTCGTCCCACTCGCCCTGTCCCGTCTGCCAGAGGAGCGCGAGCCCCTCCAGCCGCTCGATCGCCTCGACCGGGACGTAGGCCGTCGTGTCGAAGCGAATCGTGACACCGCTGCGCGAAAGCACGAGCAGCGCGGGCTCGTCGGTCACGAGCGGCGTCTCGGTCGAGAGAGAGCCCACGACCTCGGCGCCCGCCCACGTCGCGAGCGCTCGAGCCACCAGCTGGCAGGCCTCTTCGCATCCTCGATCGACGAGCACCGTCATGGGTCGGGGCGGGCGCGCGCCAGCAGCGATCGCCGGCGGCGTCTCGGTCCCGACGAACGTGGCCCAGACGTCGCGGTCCCGCCGCGCGTGCAGGCCCGCCGCGAGGGCGGCGGCGCGCAAGCGGTCGGCCGTGTCGCCCTCGGCCCGTCGAATCGCGCGGAGCACGGGCGGCACCGGGTGGCCGAGCAGGCCGGCGAGCGCCGGGAAGAATCCGCGCGGGTCGCTCCCGCCGGCGCCGCGCAGATCCACGAGCACGCCCGGAGCATCGAACGAGACCGAGGTGAGCGTCGCCCAGCCCGGATCCTCCGCGGGCGCGAAGCGGCGCACCGCGAGCACGAGCAGGCCGCTCTCGGCTCGTGCCTCGAAGGGGCCGCGCGCGGAGCCGGCGGTGTTCGTCCCGAGCGATGCTCCCGGGCGCGGGTAGCCGCCCGCCGTTCCGCGGTCGGGATCGAGGCAGCGCTCGGCACCCACGCTCTCGGCGACCACGATCCCGGGATCGGTCAGGCGCGTGAGCACCCCGCCGAGGCGCTCGCAGAGGCGGCGGCGGTCCATTCGCTCGTCCGCGAGGGCGGCGAGCTCGGCGCGCATCGAGGCCCACGTCTCCGGCGTGTGGAGCGCGTGCGGCCCGTAGGCCGCCTCGAGCGCATCGGCCGTGGTCGCGAGATCGGCCTCGACGTCGGCGCGATCGAGCGCGGGCCCGGTCAGCGGTCTCTGCGCGCCGCCGCACGCCGCCGAGAGCGCGAGCACCAGGCCGCACACTCGGCCGGCGCGCGAGATCGCCGTGCGACGCGGCTCGGCTCGCCGTGCGCCTTCGAGCGACGCCCGTCGCCGCGGAGCGCCGGTCCTCATGCTCGCCACGGCCGCGGCGCGATGCGTGGCCACGGCATCGCTTCTTCCAGCTCGAGCGCGAGCGCGAGCAGCGTCGGCTCGTCTTCGTGGCGCGCCATCAGGTGCACGCCGATCGGAACGCTCTGGCCCGTTCGTCCCAGCGGGAGCGAGATCGCCGGCGCGCCGGCGGCGTTGACCAGGCCCGTGAAGGGGGTGAACGCCATCAAGCGGTCCATCGCCTCGTCGAACGGGACGTCGGGCGCGAGGTGACCGAGCGGCGTCGCGGGCTGCGCGAGCGTCGGCCCGATCAGCACGTCGTGCGGCGCGAGCAGCGCCGGCCACTCGGACGTCAGCCTCCGCAGGCGGAGCGTCGCATCGAACGTCTCGCGCCGTCGGGCGGCCGAGCGGCGCGCGAGCCCCACCATGAACGGCTCGAGCTTCCGGCGATCGAAGCGCGGCGTGACGAGCACGCGCCCGAAGGCGTACTGGAGCCAGGCGACGAACATCCAGTAGTCGGTGAAGTCGCGCACGATCCGGCCCGCGAACGGACAGCCGACGAAGCGGACGTCGTGCCCCCGCGCGGCACAGGCGCGCGCGGTCGCTTCCACCGCCGCGCGCACCTCGGGGTCGACCGGAACGCCGGTCGGTGACTCGAGGAACACGCCGATCACGAGCTTGCGCCGCCTCGCCGCGTCCCCGATCGGGCGCAGCGCGCCGCGATCGGTCTCGATCGCGCGCCAGAGCGCGATCGTGTCGCGCACGCTGCGCGTGACCGCGCCGTGCGATGCGATGTTGATCGGCAGGAGCGGCGAGGACTCCATGTCCCAGCGGCGCCGCGTGACCTTGAGGCCCACGAGCCCACAACACGCCGCCGGGATCCGGATCGAGCCGCCGCCGTCGCTCGCGTGCGCGATCGGTACGACGCCCGACGCGACGAGCGCGCCCGCGCCCCCCGACGAGCCGCCCGGCGTCCGCGAGGTCGCCCACGGGTTGTGCGTGGGCCCGAGCGCGAGCGGCTCGGTCGTGCCCGTCATGCCGAGCTCGGGGGTCGCGCTCTTGCCGATCGCGACGAGGCCGGTGCCCTCGAGGGCCCGCACCCAGGGATCGGTCGTGCGTGCCACGACGTGCCCCGTCGCCGCGCTGCCCCACGCGATGCGCGTGCCCTCGACCTTCGCGAGATCCTTCACGGCCGTGGGCACGCCGAAGAGCGGCCCGCGCGCCGGGCCCGAGGCCACGCGTCGCGCGCGCTCGGCCATCGGCGTGACGATCGCGTTCAGCGCTTGCGCGTCGACGGCGCGCGCGAGCGCCGCGTCGACGACCTCGGCGGCGCTCACCTCGCGGCGCGCGATGCGCTCCGCGGTCTCGGTCGCGTCCCACGCCGCCAGCTCCCAGGGATCGGCCATCGCGCCATCGTACACGCAGGTGTCGTCTCGAGGTGCCACGCGGCCTCGCGTCGCTCGCCGGTCGGCCGTGAGCCTTCGCGTTGCATGGGCGGTCTCGTCGCGGGAGGACGCCGCGCTCGCGCGAGGCACCAAGGGTCGCGCGCTCGCGCCCTACCTCGATCCGATGTGCGCGCCGGTCGACCCGGGCACCGTTCGGCGCGCGAGCCCGGAGCGGCTCTCGCGCGTGCGCGCGGTGATCGTGGACATGGTGGAGGCGAGCGCGCTCGAGCTCGCGTGCGGCGAGCCGCTCGTCCACGCGCTCGCGCTCGCGCTTCCGACGATGCACGGAGGAGCACGCTCTTCGCGTGCTCCTCGATCCTCCTCCGAGCGTTCCTCTGGGCGAGATCTTCGCCGCCGCCGACGCCATCGCTGCGCGCTGGCGTCCACTGACCGCGTGACCGTCGGGCCATGCTCGCACGTGTGTGCGGTGTCGGGCTCAGCGCTCCAGAGGCGCGAAACGGCGAGGCGGGCTCGCGCGGTGTCTCAGCGTCCAGCGAACGCGGAACGACGCGGTCGTCGCGCTCGCCGGGAAGGTCCACGCTTGGACCTCGAGCGCCACGCAGTCGGCGAACGAGGGTGACTCCGTCGGGTCGCTCACGGCAGTCACCGAGACGACCTGCCCTTCGGGGCTCGTGACGACCTCGATCTCGAACGCGCCCTGGCCGACCAGCGGCCCGCGCTCCTGGAGCGCCGCCTGATAACAGAGCTCGATCGTGCGCGGGTGGCGGCGCACGGCGCGCTCGATCGGCCCGCGCCGGGATGGCTCGACCTGCACGCGAGGCTCCGACACACGCGCGTCGCGTGCGGGCACCCACGCGGGGGTGCCGGCCTGGGAGACCGTCGGGAGCCGGCCCGCGAGACCGGCGTCGTCGAGCGTCGCGAGCGACGGCATCTCACCCCTGCGCAGCGCGATGCCGATCTCGCACGCCCGCGCGCCGCCGCCAGCGAGGTGCACGCTGGCAAGCGCCCGCAGCACCACTCCTGCGAATCGGTCTTGGGGCAAGGCCGGGGCGAGCCAGACCGCGAGCGGCCGCCCGTTCGCGTCAATCGAGACCAGGGCCCGCACCGCGATATCGCCCGTGGAGTAGCTGAACGGATCCCGGAGCTCCGTCGCCAGCGCACGGAGCAGCGCCCTCTCGTCCGCGGGTCTGCCGGCCAGCGCGATGACTTCGATGGACGTGGGCGCGCTCTGGCCATGGACCGGAACGCTCTCGACGAGACGCTGCGCGAGCGCTGCGGGCGCGAGCCACGCGAACGCCAGAACGAACGAGATGGACAGGCTGGCGACGTGCCGCATCAGAGCCGCTCCCCGCTCGACCGCCTGCGGCCGATCTTCGCCGCTCCCGTGATCGTGGGCAAGTGCGTCGCGTCGTCTCGCGAGTGTCTCGAGCGTCGCGGGGTCGTCCGGCCCCATCGTGAGCGCTACGTCGTCGGACCCCTGGCTCGCCACAGTCGCACTCTCGGCCATGGTGGCCGGGACCGGTTGCACGAGACCGCGCCCTTCCGACGCGGGGGCCAGGTTCCAAGGACCGAGCGATGCGCGCCTGGTGGCCTCGAGCTCGGGGGGCGTCTCCCTCGTCATCGGGAGTCGTGTTCGTGTGTCCGCCGCGCTGACACCCAGTGTTTGGCCTGTCGCCCTGCAGGCCCGCGTGGCCGTGCGGAGACAGTCGTCGTCCCACGGAGACATCGTCGCGCCACTCGGACGCGCTGGGGGCTCAATGATCCTTCGGTCGGTCGTCGGCATGCCAGGTGCGGCACGGTTCAGAATGGCAAACGGCATGGGGGCTCGGGCCGCCCTGCGGATGGCCACGTCCAGTTCCGACCCTGACTGCACCCGCTTCGACGGATACGAAAGGAACCCACATGAGCTCGACACGGATCTCGACACGTCTGATCACCGCTCTCCTTCTCACGGCGCCCGGGTGTGTCGCCGCGGCGGACCCAGTCGCCGCAACGGAGAACCTCCAACCCGTCCACCCCAGCCGCAACATACGGACCGACGACTGTACCCCCGAGAGAGAGAGCGAGTGCATCGCAGAGGCTGGCGAGGCCCTTCTATACTGTCTGGGCCAGGCATGTGAGGTCGATCCTGAGATCTGCGCCGACCAGTGGTCCGAGAGACTGGACTGGTGCGCGAACGACTGCCAGCAGTTCGTTTGCGCTACATTTACGATCGGGATGGGCATGCGCCAGTGCTGGCCGTTTGATCCCCCCATGGAAAACGGGCCCATCGTCTACGGCGATCTTCCAGACCCCACTGACGCCTGCGTGGGTGTTGTCGGAGGTGGCCCCCCGCCGCCGCCGCCAAACCCGGCTCCGACGCCGATCCCGGGTCCAGTCACCCCTTTTTCACCCCTCGTCGAGTGCAATTCGGAGCAAGCCGCGGATTGCGAGGGGCGGTCCACGAGCACCACTACGTTCAGTGACGACGGGACGAGCAGCACCACGGTAGCCACGAGCTGTCAGCTGATTCAGATCAGCGAGGCACTGGCTCGCGGCTGTGCGTGTCATTGCTTCACCAATACCTTCACCGCGGCGTACGATCTGGACCCTGCCGGGATCTGAGCCCATCAGAGCACCCCCACATGTCGAACGGTGTCGCTCTCGAGGTCGAGCGAGCGCTCGCGGCGCGGTCGGCGCGATGTCGTGCGTCGGCCCTGCGAGGGTGTCCGTGCTTCCGACGTCGACGGGGCTCAACGGCGACGCGGGCTCGTTCGTCGGAACGACTGCGACGCCGCGAGTGCGTGGTTCGGTACACCTGTGTACTGACGCATGCGACTTGGTTGTTCCGCCGGCGGCCGTCGACCACGCTACCGCGCTCGCATGCACGGTCCGCCGACTCGCATGCACGGTCCGCCGACGTCGGCGGCCTCGGAGCGACGCGAGCGCGAGCGAGGCGGCGCGATCCACCGCCGGACGACGCGCTGCAGCCGCCCCCCGGCGCGGGTGCCGCACGCCGGACAGGCGCCGGTCATGCCGGGCCATCGTACACGCCCGCCTTCCCGATTCGTCACTGCGTGACGTCGAGGAGGAACACGTCGGCGGCGCCGCGCGCCGTCGGCACGGTGAGCGTCGGCGAGAACCGCAGGTTTCCGGCGAAGGGCCCGACCGCCTGCACGGTTCCGTCGTCCTGCGCCACCAGCGCCGTCACCGCGCCCAGCCCGCCGGTGGCCGTCACGCTCCAGCGCTCGGTGCCGCTCGCGTCGAACGAGATCACGAAGGGCGTCGTCGTCGTGCGCGTGGGCGTGACGCTGGCGTTGCGACCGCCCCCGACGAAGAAGCGCCCGCAGCCGTCGGTCGCGAGCGACCACACCTCGTCGCCTCCGCCGTCGTCGACGTAGCGCACCCAGCTCGCCGCGCCGGTCGCCGCGTCGTAGCGCGCGTAGAACCCGGCGTAGCCGCTCGGCATGTAGCCCGACGAGCCGACGCCGCGCACGGATCCGGCGCCGACCCATCCCCCGACGTACACCTCGGAGCCCGCGAGCAGCACCGCCGTGGCGCGCTCGGTGCGAGCGGTGTCGCCGGTGCCGATCAGCTGGCTCCACGTGAGCCGCGGCGCGGTCCGGAAGTCGTCGATCCGACCCACGAACGCATCGCCGTACGTGCCCCTCGACGCGAGCGTCACCCCGTGCAGCGCGGCGGCCGCGGAGTTGACGACCCCGGCGATGAAGAGCGTCTGCCCGTCCGGAGACAGCGCCAGGTCGGCGACGCGATCGTCGTCGGTCGATCCGCCGAACCCGACCGAGTACACGTGCGCGAGCGAGGTGCGGTCGTAGCAGGCGACGAAGCCGTCCGAGCCGCGCGCGGTGATCGATGCGGCGCCGTTGAAGGTCGTGATGCCGCCGAACTGGCCACCGACGCACACGACGTCTCCCGCCGCGTCGATGGCGCTCGGTCGCGTGAAGCTCGTCGACGGTAGGACGATGGCGCCGCCGCCCTCGACGACGACGAAGCCGAGGTCGTTCGAGCCTCCGGTGAGGGTGACGGGCCCGGTCATCGTTCCCGTGAAGCTACCGGTCGTGAGGACGACGCCGTCCGACTCGATCGCGTCCGCGAGCTGCTGATCCATGGCGCCCGTGAATGCCGTCGTGCTCTGCGCGGTGCCGTCGCTGCGCGCGCGGATCGCCGCGCTGTCGAGGCCGCCGGTGTTGTCGAGGCTCGTCGCGCCGATCGAGAGCGACGCTCCGCCGAACGAGAGCGGAAGCACGACGGAGCGGGTGGCTCGACTTCGCGCGAGGCCCGTGACGTCGTCGCTCCCGGCGCTCCCGTAGGCCACGAGATGCGCCAGCGTGGGGCTCGAGCTCACGGCGCCGCACGTCGGGCCGGCGTCGGCTCCTGCATCGGGCGCGCTCGCTGCGTCGTCGCTCGCGTCGAGCGGGGCGGCGTCGTCGGGGCCCGTGTCCACCGGGTCGGCGTCGCGCGCGGCGTCGACGGAGGGCGCGTCCACGACGCTCGCGTCGACGGGCGCGTCGGTCGCCGCGTCGGCGCCGTCGGAGGTGGAGAAGCAGTGCTGTGCGCGGCACGTCCAACCGCTCGGGCACTCGGCGCTCGACGTGCAACGGAAGCGCCCCTCCGGCACCTGGACCGCGCAGCCGCTCCCCAGCGAGACGGCCGCCGCGAGCAGGAGAGAAAAGGTGCAAGCCGCACCGCACGCTCCGATGCGCGTCAAAACGTTCCTTCGACGGCGAGGCCGGCACCGCTCGACCGGAGCGCGACGCGGGCTCCGATGCCCGGCGGCAGCGTGAGCACCACGATGCCGGCCGTCAGCGCGACGACGCCGAGCCCGAGCGCGAGGCCGCCCGCCCACTCGAGAAACGGTGCGCGCGCGGCGGCGTCCGCGTAGCTCGCCCACGCGGCATCGGTGGGCGCGCTCTCGACGCTGGTGCGGTCCGCGAGACCGAGCCCGAGCAAGAGGGCCCCGGCAGCGACCCCGACGCCACCGCCCACGAGGAGCGGGATGGCGAGCTCCTCCGGGTGCACGCTGGACGGCGAGCTCGACGCCAGGGCGCTCTGGCTCGCAGCGGCATGGGCCGCGCGCAGAGCGGTGACGCGGCTCTCGACCTCGGCGCGATTCTGCACCTGATCGGCGGGCATCGCGGCGAGGTAGCGCTCGAAGGCGTCGAGCGCGACGTCGTCACGCCGGAGGCGATCGGCCGCGATCGCGATGTTGTAGAGGAGCTCGGGACGCCGGCTGAGCTCGTAGGCGGCCGTGAAGTTCTCGAGCGCGGCTTCGTTGCGCCCCGCGGCGAGCGCGACGCGGCCGGCCTCGAACCGTGCATGCGCCTCGTCGTCGGCGAGCCCGGTCGCGGTCGACACGTCCTGCGCTCGTGCGCCGGCCACCCACGCGAAGGCCAAGCAGCACGCCAAGATCCACGCCGCGACTCGCGTCATGCTCGTCGAGCATTCGCCGAGCCGGCGCAGCGCGTCAAGCCGCCCGCCGCAGCTCAGAGGCTCGTCACCCAGGTGGCCCACGCTCCGATCGGCGTCGCGCACCCCGCGCACGCCGCGCACGGCTCGTAGACCTCGACGTCGCGCACGGCGCGGACGTGGACCGCGCCGAGATCGCGCGTCTCCGCGCCGCCGTGGTCGTCGACGATGCCGAGCAGCCACACCGGGAGGAAGCCGAGCGATCCGGTCAGCCGTTGTGGGCAGGGACAAGCCAGCGGTGGTGGTCGTCGATGGTGACCGCGAGCCGCGGGGAGCACCCGATCGCGAAGGCGCACGCTCGCGAGCGGAAGGAGAGGTGGGCCTTCACGAGCGCGATCGTTGCAATCGGTCCGCGAGCGGGAGCTCAGCGATCACGCCAGAAGGCAGGGCGGCGTCGACCGTGCCCGACCGCCCGCACCTCTACGGAGTCCGCGGTCACTCGGTAGAAGATGAGGAACGGGAACGTGCGCAACACGTAGCAGCGGGTGTCGCGATCGTAGAGGCGACCGCTGAACGGCCACTCGGCGATCTGCACCAGCGCAGTGTCGATCTCTTGTGCGAACTGCGACGCGACCTCATCGCCTGCTTCCGCGCGATACCAGGCGGTCGCCGCCTCCGCGTCGGCGATCGCGTCGTCGAGGATGCGGAACGTTCGCGTCGACACGAGGAGCGATCCTCAGCCGGTTCGCTCGGCCGCCGCGCGCAATCGGGCTCTGGCTTCGTCGAGCGTGAGCCAGCGAGCGGCACCGGAGTCGATCTTGGCTGCGCGCTGGGCGAGCTCGGCATCCCACGCGCGACGCCACTCCGCGTCCGCAACGGCCTCGACGGCAGGCGTGACGCCGAGAGCGCGAGTGACTGCCTCGAGCGCGGCACGACGAATCGCGTCCGTCACGTTCCGAACGTGAACGGTGACCTCGCCCTGATCGTCGACGGTCACCTCGATCGCGGTGCGCTCGGCCAACCATCGAGCATGGCCGGCGCACCGGGCCCAGCGCAACTCGAACCAGGC
>JBGALT010000136.1:0-21202 GCA_044223665.1 Sandaracinaceae bacterium
GATCCCGTTCACGGGCGCCGGCGCCCCGCACTCCGGGCACTCGAGGGTGATGCGCACCCGTGCGACGACGAAACGCGCCGCGCTCACGAGCGCCTCCTCGGGCGGGTCGCTGCGTGCGCTCCCTCGATGGATCCTCGCGGCGGTGCTTCGTTCACGCCGACGTGCATACGCACGCCCACGGGCCCGTCCATGCGCCTCGACCCGGCACCGCGATGAAGCGGCGTCGGGGCGCGCTGCGCGAGAGGTCGAGCCCGCGGTCGGCGCGCGACGTACGATCCATCGACGGTGGCGGAGCCGGCCGTCCCGTTCGCGACATGCACGCCGACCTCGTGGGTGCCGACGGTCGTCGTCGCGGTGGAGTAGCCGGCCACGCCGACGAAGCCGACGTTCCGCCCAGCCCCGGCAGCAGCGCGTGCAAGACGAGCACGCTGCTCGTCGCGGGCGGCAGGTCGCGGCAGCTGATGACCACCGCCCGGAGTAGAAGCCGCGGGTGCTGCGTGTCGGCGGCCCGAGCGTCGTGCCATCCACGGCCGCCACACGGGAGGTCGTTCGCGTGGCGGCCCCTACCGTGAGGGGCCGGGGCGACCAACCGTCCGCTTCGCGCCCGCCGTGCCCTTCGCCCGCGCGGTCGTCCGCGGGGCCCGGCCCTCGACCTCGGCGAGGAACCCGCTCGGGGCCGCCTTTCCGAAGCGGCGCAGCATCCCCGCGAGATGGCGTCGCGCGGCAGGATCGCCGACGGGCTCGGCCTGCCAAGCGCGTAGCAGCATCGGGATCATCGCCTCCGCGAAGCGGGCCTTCGCCCGCGCAGGCTTGGGCAGTCGTCGTGGCCCGATGCCGCCGAAGGCGGCAGGCTTGTCGAGCGCGAAGCGATGCTCGCGACCTCCCACGTAGATCACTGCGAGCGCCTCCTCGCCGGCGCCCGTGGCCTCCTCGAGCCGAAACCAGAGGGAGACCGCCGATGGCATCCACGTATCGGCGAACAGGAGCGCGCGCTCGACCGACTCGCGGGCCGAGGCCGGATTTCCTCGGAGCTGCGCTTCCGCGAGCCGGCTCCACCAGTGTCCGGGGAGCTTCGGACGCTCGGCGAGCACGGCACGCGCGATCTCCTCGGCGAGGGCGAGCTCTCCCTCCGCGATCAGCGAAGTGACGAGCTGGGTCAGTTGCGTGCCGGTCTTCTTCGCGAAGCTCGCCTCGAGGTCCCGGAACGCGCTCGGCACTGCGTCCGCCGCGAACGCGTCCCATGCGGCACGCGCACCCGCGGCGGGTCGCGGCGCGAGCGGGGCCTTCGTCGCGTCCTTCGCCGGCTTCGCGTTCTTCGCGGGCTTCGCGCTCGCAGGGACCCACTCGCCGTTCGAGTGTTGGAACAGCTCGAGCCGCGGTGGATCGTCCTCGCTCAGCCGCGCGCGCGTGTACGTGCTCTCGACAAGACCGTCCGTCGCCGCGATCAACGCCTCGAGCAGCGCCCGGTGCTCCGCGCTGGTCCCCGTGGGCGCTTCGTCGCGGAGCGCCTGGAGCGCGCCTCGGACCTCCCAGGTGTCCTCGCCGTTGTCCTCCGGGTCGTTGAAGCAGGCGATCGCCTGCTCGATCCACGCCCGTACTCGCGCTCGGGAGTCGGCCATGGGGTGAACAGACCACGAGTGGCCCGGCGCTTCAACCGAGCGGGAGCGGTGCCGTGCGACGGCGCTCAGTCCTCGGGGGCCGATACGCGGCCCCCTCCATCGGGAGTGAATCCCGATGGAGCCTCCCCCTCGTATCGCTCCGCGAGAGAGGGCGACAGGAAACCTGTCGCCCTCTCAGCTCCGCGGGGCGCCGCAGTGGGGGCACTTGGGCAGCTCGGCTGCGAAAGGGCCGCCGCAGTAGCTACAGAACACCCGGCCTGCGGGGCCGCCGATGCGGGTCAGCCCGGCGTGGCGTGCCTCCAGCTCGTCGCTGCTCATTCGGTCGTTCTCCGCGGCAGGCGTCCACACGACGTCGACGGCCACCAGGCTCGCCGCGGGGATTGCGCGGAGCTCGGTCAGGTGCGCCGAGAGCGACGCGGGATCGATCGCCACCACGTCGGTGATCGTGCGCCGCGCCGCGACGACCAGCGTGACGAGGACCACGCCTTCGCCCTCGTGCTCGCGCGGCGTGAGGCTGGGGGGCGTGGTCGCGCTCGCGCCAGCCCCTGCGTTGCGCACGAGCTCGTGCTGGAACTGCGCGCGGGCCGCGTTCACGAGCGACTGGTGCTCGGCCTGGGCGCGCGCCGGCTCCATCCGCGCGAAGTTGCGCACGGCGCCGTGCAGCCACGCGACGCGGCTCGCCTCGAGCGCGTCGACGACGCCCGCGAGCCATCGCGCGCGTCCTTCGGCCGTGCGCCCCTCGCCGGTCTTCGCCAGCGCGTCGAGCTTTCCCTGCACGAAGCGCCGCGCGCGGGCGTCGAGCGCGATGCGTACCTCCGTCACGTCGATGCCCGACGCGCGGGTCGCGAGCCGACGGAAGAGCCCGCCGCGCCAGAAGAAGAGCCAGTACATGAGCGCGAAGAACGCGACGACGATGAGCAGCTGCCCCCAGAGAGGCGGCTCGTAGCTGTTCGCGCTCGAGGCCGAGCTGCCGTAGCCGCTGCCGCTCGTGCTCCACGAGCCGCCGCCGCTCGACGACGAGGAGCCGCCGCCGCCCCAGTCGCTGCCGCCGAAGCTGCCACCCGTCGACTGCGCGAGCGCGAAGGCCGGGAGCGCCAGCCAGAGGGCGAGCGCGCACGAGCCGAGCCGCGCCCACGCCCGCTTCATCGCAGCTCGACGATCTTCTCGCCGAAGAGCCGCTCCACCTGCGCCATGAGGCTCTCGCTCGGCTCGACCTTGAGGTCCAGATCCGGCACCGACACCGTCCACCGCTCCTCGCTCGTCAGCTCGAGCGAGACCGGGCAGGGGCCGGGCGCTCCGCGCAGCGCGTCGCGCAGCGCGCGGAGCTTCTTTCCGTCCACGCGCTCGACGGGGATGCGGACCTTCACGCTCTTGGTCTTCTCGCGCAGCGCGAGCGCGAGCGTCTTGGCGCTCGTGAGCACGAGCTTGGGCTCGGCAGCCTTGTCTTCCTCGCCGTTCTCGTCGCGCTCGAAGCGGAGCTTGGCCTCGAGGAACACGGGCTCTCCGCCCGCGAGCACCTCGCGCGCGCCCTCGAGCTCGCGGTCGCGCACGATGACCTCGACGCGCCCGTGGGCGTCCTCGAGCGAGAAGAAGGCGATCTTGCCGCCGGTCTTCGTCGGGCGCTCTCGCAGGCCCTCGACGGTGCCGCCGATGCGCACCTCCATGCCGTCGCCGCTCGTCTGGAGCGAGCTGGTGTTGGCGTTGCAGAAGCGGCCGAGCTCGGTCTTGTAGCGGTCGAGCGGGTGGCCCGACACGTAGAAGCCGAGCGCGCTCTTCTCGCGCGCGAGCAGCTCGCGCAGATCCCAGGGCGGGATGTTCGGAAAGGCGCTCGCGCCCGTGCGCTCCGCCTTGCTGGGCCCTGCGTCGAAGAGCCCGAAGAGCGAGGTCTGCCCGCTCAGCCGATCCTGCGTCGCGCGCTTGCCACGCTCGAGGGCGGCCTCGATCGCCGCGAACGCCTGCGCGCGCGAGACGCCCATCTTCTCGTGCGCCGCGTCGAACGCTCCGCACTGCACGAGCGCCTCGACCACGCCCTTGTTCACGCGTCGCAGATCCACGCGCGAGCAGAAGTCGAACAAGTCGGTGAAGGGCTGCTCGTGCCCGTGCTCGTTGCGCCGCGACTCGAAGATGGCCTCGAGCGCAGCCTCGCCGATGCCCTTCACGCCACCGAGCCCGAAGCGGATCTTCGGCCCCATCGGGTCGCGGAGCACGCCGCCGAGCGAGGCAGGGCGGTCCGGTCGGCGCTTGGGCGCGTGTTCCTTGGGCTCGTAGACGACGGCGAAGTCGATGAACGACTCGTTCACGTCGGGCGGCAGCACCGTGACGCCCATCGAGCGGGCCTCGGCCACCGTGCGGACGACCTTCTCGATCTTGTCTTTGTCGGCGCTCAGCGTCGCGCAGACGAACTCGACGGGGAAGTGCGCCTTGAGGAAGGCCGTCTGGTAGGTGATCAGGGCGTAGGCGGCCGAGTGGCTCTTGTTGAAGCCGTAGCCGGCGAAGTAGTCGACGAGGTCGAAGATCTTTCCCGCGCTCTCGGCCGTGTGGCCGCGGCCGCCGGCGCCGTCGATGAAGGTCTGGCGCTGCTTCGCCATCTCCTCCGCCTTCTTCTTGCCCATCGCGCGGCGGAGGAGGTCGGCGCCTCCGAGCGTGTAGCCCGCCATCACGCGGGCGATCTCCATGACCTGCTCCTGGTAGACGATGACGCCGTACGTGTCCTTGAGGACCGGCTCGAGGCAGGGATCGGGATAGGCGACCTTGATGCGCCCGTGCTTTCGCTGGACGAAGTCGTCGACCATGCCGGTGCCGAGCGGGCCCGGGCGATAGAGCGCGACGGCGGCGGTGATGTCGTCGAACGTGTCGGGCTTGAGCTTCTTGAAGAGGCTCTGCATCCCCGAGCTCTCGAGCTGGAAGACGTTGGTCGTCTCACCCGAGGACAAGAGCGCGTACGTCGCCTTGTCGTCCATCGGCAGGGCGTCGACGTCGAACCGCTCGCCCTTGCGATCGGGGCGCCGGTCGATCAGCCGCACGGCGAAGTCGATGACGGTGAGCGTCTTGAGGCCGAGGAAGTCGAACTTCACCAGGCCCGCGTACTCGACGTCGTCCTTGTGGTACTGCGTGACGTAGATGCTCGGCTCGGGGCAGAACACCGGGACGTGATCCCAGAGCGGGCCCTCGCTGATCACGATGCCGGCGGCGTGCATGCCGGCGTGACGCGTGAGGTCCTCGAGGCTCATCGCCGTGTCGAGCAGGCCGTGGATCGCCGGGTCTTCCTCGTAGACGGCCTTGAGCTTCGGCTCCTCCTCCATCGCCTTCTGGATGGAGACGATCTTTCCCTGCACCGGCTCGGGGACCATCGATGCGATGCGCGCCGTGTCGGCGGGGAGCATCCCGAGCGCTCGGCCCACGTCCTTGACGACGCTGCGGCTCTTCAGCTGATGGAACGTCGCGATCTGACCGACCGACTCGTGGCCGTACTTCCCGCGCACGTAGTCGATGACGCGATCGCGCCGGTCCATGCAGAAGTCGACGTCGAAGTCGGGCATCGACACGCGCTCGGGGTTGAGGAAGCGCTCGAAGAGCAGGCCGTGCTCGAGCGGATCGAGATCCGTGATGCGGAGCGAGTACGCGACGAGCGAGCCGGCGCCCGAGCCGCGGCCGGGCCCGACGGGCACGTCGTTGTTCTTCGCCCAGTTGATGAAGTCCTGGACGATCAGGAAGTACCCCGGGAACTTCATCGAGATGATCGTCTCGAGCTCGAACTCGAGGCGCTTCTCGTAGACGGCCCGGTCGGGTGTGCGACCGCGCCGCTCGAGCTCCCCGTAGCGCCGCACGAGCCCCTCGTGCGCGAGCTTCCGCAGCCAGTCGGCCTCGGTGATGCCGTCCGGGACCGCGAAGCGCGGCAGCTTCGGCGCGTGCTTGGGCTTCACCTTGCCGCCCGCGCGCTCGGCGATGGCGAGCGTCGTCTTCACCGCGTCGGCGTAGCGCGCGAAGCGGGCCGCCATCTCGTCGCCGGAGCGCACGTACATGTCGCTCGAGCCGTGGTGCGCCCGCTCCATGTCGACCAGCTGCCGGTTGGCCCCGATCGACTGCAGCACCAGCTGCGCGCGCGCGGACTCCTGCGTGAGGTAGTGGCAGTCGTTCGTCGCGACCGTCGCGAGCTCGAGGTCTTTGGCGAGCGCGTCGAGGATCTCGTTGAGCGGCTCGTCCTCGGGGAAGCCGTGGTCCTGCAGCTCGACGAAGAGGTTGTCCTGGCCGAACACGTCCTTCAGCGTGCCGAGCGCCTTGCGACCGGCGTCGGGCCCCTTGAGGAGGATCTCCTGCGCGACGTGGCCGCCCATGCAGGCGGTCATCGCGATCACGCCGCGCGTGTTCTCGGCGAGCGCCTCGAGGTCCACGCGCGGCACCCCGTGGGCCATCCCGTCGACCCAGCCGAGCGAGACGATGCGCGAGAGGTTCGCGTAGCCCTCCTGCGAGTCGGCCAGGAGCACCAGGTGCCCGTGCGCCCGGGGCGCCGGGTCCTTGCGCGAGCCGGAGACGAGGTTCACCTCGCAGCCGACGATCGGCTGCACGCCCTGGTCGGCGCACGCGCTGGTGAACTGCAGCGTGCCGTGCATGTTGCCGTGGTCGGTGAGCGCGACGGCCTTCTGGCCGAGCTCCTTGACCCGCTTGGCGAGCGCCTTGAGGCGGATCGCGCCGTCGAGCATCGAGTACTCGGAGTGGACGTGGAGGTGGACGAACTCGGCGGCCATCGGGCGCCCAGCCTAACGGATCGGTCGGCCGGATCGAGCGTCGGGATTCACGCGCCCGTGGCGCGGCGGCGCCGGGCCCCCTCGCCGTCGCTCGGGCCGATTAATACGGCATAATTCGGCGCCGGGGCGCCACGGTGCACCCTCCACCATGTCCCGAGAGTCCTCGCGCATCCTGTTCTGTGCCGTGGTCGCCGCGGGGATCGCGGGCTGCGGGCTCGCGCACGGGTCGGACGATGCCGGGAGCGGGGCAGGGGACGCAGGCCAGAGCCCGGACGCCGGGACCTTCCCCGAGACGGGTCCCGAGCTCGATGCCGATCTCCGGGTCGATGCTGGCCGCGACGTGGACGGCGGACACGACGCGGGCTCGCTCGACCCCTACGATCCGAGCCGCCTCTCGCTGTGCCGCGCGATCGAGTCGCGCGTGGTGACGGCGGTCTCGTCCGACGGTGCGCTGCTCGCCCTCCGAGGCAGCGCCTCGACCGAGATCGTCGGCGTCGCCGACGGGCGGACACGACGCGTGCTCATCGACTCGGAGGGCCCCGCCGTCGTGCTGGGCTTCACCGCCGACGCGACGGCGCTCGTCCTCGTCGAGGGTGGTGAGCTCGTCCGCTACGACGTGGCGACCGGCGGGCGCTCGGCGACGCCGATCGAACCGAGCGTGGGTGTCGTCACCGGCGCGGTGACGGACGGTGCGGCGCTCGTCGTCGCCAGCGACGCCAGCGTGAGGGAGCTTTCCTTCGACGGCTCCTCGCGGGAGCTCGTCGCGGCGGCCGGGGCGGCTCCTTTCGAGATCCACCTCACGCTCTCGGGCGACGTGCTCCTGGTCGCGACCGACTCCCTCTCCCTCGTCGCGCGCGCGGACGGGCGCGTGCTCGCGCGCGTCGCGGCACCGGTCGGAGAGCCGTTCGGCACGGCGCGCGTCCTGGATGCCGACGTGATCGCGGTGGCCCGGGCTGCCCGCGTCGTCTTCTACGACGCGTCCTTCGCCCTGCTCGGGACGCACCCCATCGCGGTCACCGCGCTCGCCGGCGGTGGCGGGCGTCTCGCGGCGATCACGGCAGGCGCGCTCGCGGTCTACTCCTACGCGCGATCGGGCGGCGCGCTTCGGGTCGATTCGCTCGGAACGATCGCGATCGACGCGACCGGCGCAGCGCCCGTTTCCCTGGTCGGCGCAGGCGGCGTGCTCGCGGCGAGCGCGGTGAGCGGTGCGCTGGTCACCGCGAGGGAGGGCGACCTCGCGATCCTCGGACGGCGCGGAGGGGCCTCGGTCGACGCGACGCCGGGGATCGCGCTGCTCGCCGGCCATCGCGTCGTGCTCGCGAGCGGCGTGCTCGCGCTCGACACGCTCGAGCTCGAGACGACGTTCCCCGACGTGGCGAGCGCCGTGGTGGGGACCGCCGACGCGCGCCACGCCCTCCGGGTCGTCGGCGCGTCGGCGACGCTGATCGACGCTTCCCTCGCGATGACGACGCTCCCCGGCCTCCCGGGGATGACACACGTCGCGCTCGCCCCGGACGGGGGCTCGGTCGCGGCGACCGTCCAGACCGACCTCTACGTGCTCGATCTCGTGTCGGGTCGGCTCGCGACGACGCCTCTCGCGGCGGCTCCGCTCGCCCTCGCGCTCGGCGTCGGAGGGACCCGCGCGTTCGTGGGGGTGCCGGGGAGCGCGGGCGGCTCGAGCCTGGTCTCGGTCGACGTCGCATCCGACGCGCTCACGCCGCTCTTGGACGACGCATTCTTCTTCACGCCAGGGGCGCTCGTCGCCTCGCCCGATGGATCCACGGTGGCAGTGGCCGGGGCGTCGGGCCTGCTGCTGCTCGACCTCGCCTCGGGCCAGGCGCGAAGCGCCGCGGCCAGCTTCGGCCCGAGCGCCTTCGCCGACGGCGGGCGATGGGTGTTCTCGGCCGGCGCCGGGCCCCTCTTCGCGGTCGCGGTGGATGGTCACGTGGCGCAGGTGCGGATCCCGCTCCGCGCTCCCGCGAACGCGATCGCGGCGGCGCCCGATGGCGAGCTCGTCGTGGTCGGCGACGACACGTCGCTCCACGTCTACTGCATGCCGGAGAGCTCGCTCCATCCCTAGAGCACCGCGCAGCCGCACGAGGGGCGCGCGCCGGAACGACCGACGACTGGCCCGTGGCTACGGGTCGTCCGCGTCGGCGCCGAAGAGCGTCCCCACCGCCAGCGCGATCTCGGAGAACGGCTCGGGATGGACGGTCTCACCGTGCTCCGCCCGCAGGATGGCGAGATACCCAGGCTCGGCCCAGCGCATGACGGTCAGCGTCATGTCACGGGGGTCGACGATCCAATAGCTCGGTACGCGCGCTTGGTGATAGATGCGCAGCTTCTTCACCGTGTCGGTGTTCGCGTTGTTCGGGCTGATGACCTCGCAGACCCAGTCCGGGCGCAGCCGTACGGGCGAGCCCGACGGACGAGTCGGCGCGGTCTCGCGCCGCCAGCCGAGGACGTCGGGTCGCACCAGGTCGCCGCCCTCGAGGAGAACCTCGACCTCGGTGGCGATCCACCAGCCGCCAGGGCCGCCCGGTCCGCCCGTGCGTCGCTGGTAGCGAGGGCCGACCACCATGACGACGCGACTCTGCGCGCTGCCGTGCTCGCCGCTGGGGCTCGCTTTCTCGACGATCGTGCCCCCGAGAAGCTCGTGGAAGCGGCGCTCCTCGGGGATGGCCTCGAGGTCCTCGAGCGACGCAGGCCGCTTCGCGGGCACGGTCATGGGATGAGCGTGTGCGAGGATGCCCGCGGCATCAAGCGGGGTCAGGGCCCAGAGGCTGCGCGCCGCGCTGGAGGATCGGTGGTCGGCGATCCAGTCCGTGGTGGGCGGCGCCCGCCATCACGACCCGCCCAGGGGCGCCGTTTTTCTGACGAGGGCAGGGCGGGTCCGTAGCATTCGATCCGTGGTGCACGGGGTTCCTCGCTCGGCCATCGTCCGCGCACCGGCGTTGCCGCCGGAGCTCGACCGCACGGTCGCGGACTCGCTCGCCGAGCCGTCGGGGAACGTCGTTCCCTTCACGCCGCGCGCGCGGCGCTGCGCGACCTGCGGGGCCGAGCTGCCCGGGAGCTTCGTGGTCTGTCCGCACGATGCGACGCCGCTCGGGGTGGCGGCGGGCCGCGAGGATCCGCTCGTCGGCATCGTGCTCGCGGGCACCTACCGGCTCGTCCGGCCGATCGGCAAGGGCGGGATGGGCAAGCTCTACGAGGCCGAGCACACGCGCCTGCGGCGCCGCTTCGCGGTCAAGGTGCTGCACGAGTCGCACGCCGAGAAGGCCGAGGCCGTGCGCCGCTTCGAGCGTGAGGCCGAGGCGCTCGCGCGCATCTCGAGCGATCACGTGCTCGACGTGGTCGACGTCCTGCGCACGCCCGACGACCGGACCGCCATCGTCACGGGCCTGCTCGAGGGCGAGGATCTCCAGCGCCGCCTCGAGCGAGCACGCGTGCTGCCGATCGCCGAAGCGATCGAGGTCGCGCGGCAGATCTGCCGGGGGCTCTCGGCCGCGCACGCCGTCTCCGTCATCCATCGCGATCTCAAGCCCTCGAACCTGTTCCTCTCGGCGACGACCGACGGAACGCTCGCGGTGAAGATCCTGGACTTCGGCGTCGCCAAGCTCGGGGGCACGAACGAGGTGACGCGCACCGGCGTCGTGCTCGGAACACCGGCCTACATGGCGCCCGAGCAGGCGCGCGGCAGCAGCAAGGCCGACGCGCGATGCGACGTGTACGCCGTGGGCGCCGTGCTCTACCGGATGGTCACGGGCCGGATGCCCTACGACGGCAAGGACGTCACGGCGACGCTCTCGCAGCTCTTGCACGAGCAGCCGCCGCGGCCGCGTGCGATCCGGCTCGACATCCCCCTCGCGCTCGAATCGGTGATCCAGCGCGCGATGTCGCGCGACCCGGCCGAGCGTCCCAAGAGCGCGCTCGAGCTCGAGGCGATGCTCGGCGAGATCGCGGGACAAGCCGTGAAGCCGGCGATCCACGTGGGCGGGCCGGGGAGGGCGGAGCGCGCGCCCGACACGATGGTGCTCGCGCGGGGCGAGGTGGCGCGCGCCACGGCGCTCGAGAAGGAGGCCCGGGCGGCGCGCCCGCGGGCCCTCGTGCAGTCGGTGCTCGTCACGCTGCTCGCGGCCTGTGCGGGCGCCATCGCGTTCCACGCGCCGGTCGAGCTCGCCTCGGGCGCGGCGCAGACCCACGGAGAGCTCCGCCTCGCGCTCGCGATCGTCGGCGCCGTCGCGGCGGCGGCGGGTGCGATCACGGCGCTCGTGCGGACGTTGCGCCCGCGCTGGGCCAGCGCGCCCGAGGTCGACCGCGCCCGCGAAGGCCTCCACGCGATGGTGCGCCGCGGGCTCGTGGCGTTCGGGGCCGCGCTCGCATTGCCGCTCGCGCTCGCGGCCCTCTCGCTCGTCGCGCTCCCGTCGATGGCGCTGCTCTCGCTCGTCGCCGTCGCGCTCGGGGTCGTCGCCGCCGTGGTCCCGATCGCCACGCGGGCGTGACGAGGCCGGTCTCGACGAGGAGCGCCGGCCCCGCTGGCCCCGGACGGGAGCGCGTGTAGCCGACGGCCCGCTTCAGTCGCTGAAGAGCTCGTCGAGGTCCGACTTCGTCAGGCCCTTGAGCTGCGTGCCCTCGGTCGAGAGCACGTTCTCCATGAGCGAGCGCTTCTTGTCCGAGAGCTGGAGGATCTTCTCCTCGACCGTGCCCTTGGCGATCAGGCGATAGACGGTGACGACCTTGCTCTGGCCGATGCGGTGCGCGCGGTCGGTCGCCTGGTCCTCGACGGCCGGGTTCCACCACGGATCGAAGTGCACGACCGTGTCGGCGCCCGTCAGGTTCAGGCCCGTGCCGCCGGCCTTGAGCGAGATGAGGAAGACGTTGACCGCCTCGTCCGTGTTGAAGTGATCGACGCGCTCCTGCCGATCCTTGGTCGAGCCGTCGAGGTACTCGTACGTGATCTTGTCCTCGTCCATCGTGCTCTTGATGAGCTGCAGCATCTCGACGAACTGACTGAAGACGAGCACGCGATGGCCGCCCTGCGCGGCCTCGCTGACGATCTCGCGGAGCGCGTTGAGCTTGCCGCTCGTCTCGTCCGACCACTCGCCGTTCAGCTTCGTCAGGCGCGGATCGCAAGCCGCCTGACGCAGGCGCGTGAGCGCCGCGAGGATCTGGATGTGCGCCTTGCCGACGCCCACCTTGTCGACCTCGCTCATGACGCTCGCGCGGACCTTCGCGAGCATCTGCTTGTAGAGCTTGGCCTGCTCGTCCGCGAGCGGCACCACGATCTCCTGCTCGATCTTCTCGGGGAGCTCGGGCGCCACCTCGCTCTTGGTGCGGCGCATCACGAGCGGGCGCACGATCGCGCGCAGCTTGCGGATCGTCTCCTCGTCGCCGCGCTCGACGGGGCGCGCGTACTTGTCTTCGAAGGTCTTGAGCGACCCGAGCAGGCCTGGCGAGACGAAGTCCAGGATCGACCAGATCTCGCTCAGCCGGTTCTCGATGGGCGTTCCGGTGAGGGCCAGGCGGCGGTCGCTCTTGAGCTTCTTGGCGGCCCGGGCCGTGGCGCTCATCGGGTTCTTGATGTGTTGCGCCTCGTCGAGGATCACGTAGCGGAAGTCGAGATCCGCGAGCAGCTCCTCGTCGCGCCGCAAGAGCGCGTACGAGGTGAGCACCACGTCGCTCTCCTCGATCTGCTCCCGGTTCTCGTGCCGGTCGCCGCCCTGCCAGAGCAGCGTCGTGATCGAGGGCGCGAACTTCTCGATCTCGCGCGCCCAGTTCGGCACCACCGAGGTCGGCGCGACGACGAGCGTGGGCTTGTGGTCGTCCTTGTACTTGCTCTTTGCCCAGCACAGCAGGGCGATCGTCTGCAGGGTCTTACCGAGGCCCATGTCGTCGGCGAGGATGCCGCCCGTCTTCAGCTCGTGGAGGAACACGAGCCACGAGAATCCGCGCTTCTGGTAGTCGCGGAACTCCTTCACCTTGAGGGTGCGCGGCTTGGCGATCTGCTCGATGTCGGCGACCTCTTCGAGCTTGCCGAAGAGCTCCTTGGCGCCCGGCGAGACGCTCTGGTGCTTGCCGACGAGGCGGAGCAGCTCCTGCACGCGGCCGGCCTGCGCGAGCGGGACCTTGCCCGGGCCCGAGCCGGCGACGATCTCGGCCATGCGCTCCATGACCTCCGAGACCTCGTCGGCCCGGAGCGGCGCGTAGCTACCGTCGGGGAGCTTCACGAGGCGGCGGCCCTTCTCGAGCGCGCTCCGCAGCTCGTCCTCGTCGACGGCGATGCCGTTGACGAGGAACGCGACGTCCACCGAGAGCCAGTCGACACCGCTTCCGACGCGGACCTGCGGCGTGACGGACGCATCGCGGATCTTCACGGCGCGCAGATCGCTGGGGACGAGCTTCTCCCACTCGGCCGGGAGCTTGGTGATGCCGTCGGTCCAGAACTTGATGGCGGGATCGCCGTGGGCCGTGAGCCCCTCCTTCGACTCGTCGGGCACGAGGCCCAGGTCGAGGATCTTCTGGAGAGCGACGAGCTCCTGGCCGACGTCGCGGCGCACGACGCGCGGCCGCGCGCCGATCTCCTTGGGAGGAAGCACCGCGAGCGGGGCGGGCAGGCCGGACGAGGGCACCGTGAAGAGCTGGTCCAACGCGGCGTCGTCGCCGCTCGCGCCCTCGTACGAGACCTGGAGCTTCACGCTCGCGTCGAGGATGTCGCCGTCGGTCTGGAGCCGGAACTTGGGCGCGGCGTCGACGACGTCGGCGACCTGCGCGATGTCCGGCAGCTCGGCGCCCAAGAGCGCCGCGAGCTTCGGCAAGAGCTCCCCGAGCAGGCGCGGGAGCTCGCCCACCGGAAGGATGAGCGCCGGCGAGCGATAGAGGCGCGTGAGCCACGCCGGCGTGACCTGATCGGCGACCGTGCGCGCGATGCCCTCGGTCGTGTCGACGTGCCAGCCCGGCGTGCCCTCGAACCACGCGCCGCTCGAGAGCGGGAAGCGGCGCACGCCGTTCTTCGTCTCGAAGACCACGCGCACGCGGCACGTCTTGGCGTTGGCCTGATCGAGCTCGATCCGCGGGCGGAGCGGCTCCTCGCTGAAGCGCAGCTCCATCGACGCCGGCTCGAGCAGCACGCGCTTGTCGCGCAGCATCGACAGCAGCTCCGCGGCGTCCTCGCCTCGGATCTCGGCGGTGGAGGCGCCGCCGCGGCTCGCGTGGCGAGCGAGCGCCCGCATCACCGAGCGCGTCGCGGGCGCCACGCCGTTCCAGGCGCCGAGCGCGTCCACGATCGGCACGGGGGTACGCGTGCCCGCCACGACCGGCGTGATGGCGATGGAGGCCGAGCGCACCTGCATGCGGAACTCGAGATCGATCGGCTTGCGGCCCTCGTCGGGGCCGGGGAGCCACGCGTCGAAGATCGAGCGGGCGTCGTGCGCGCCGTCGCGGGAAGGGGCCGTCGCCGCGGGATGGAGCGCGCCGGGGTGGCCCGCCGGCAGCGTGCCTGGCTCGCGGAGCGACTCGCGCGGCAGCGAGGGATCGCGCAGCGCGCCGGGGGAGCCGCCGATCGAGGTCGCGCCGTAGAGGTCGAGGTGGCCGGCCTCTCCGCGGCGGCGGCGGCGCGAGCGGCGGCGCTTTCCGCCCACCGAGACCGTGTGCGCGACCGAGGGCGCGAGCTCGACGCCCGACTTGATGAGCCCGCCGTCGTTCTTCACGACGAGCGGCGTGCCGTTCTCGGCGAGCGGCTTGGGGCGCGGCGGGCGCTCGCGATCACGGAGAGCGACGAGCAGCGCCGCGACGTGCTTGCAGTGCTGGGTCGGGCCGCGAAATCCCGCGCAGGTGCAGGACGAGACCCAGGTGCCCTCGGCCGAGAGGCTGACCTGCGGCGAATACGTGTCTTGCTTGACGTGGATGTGCGCGGAGGCGGCGCTGCCGTCGGTCGCGAGGTCCTTGACCTCCCCGCGCCGGGCGTACTGGCGGCCGCGCAGGAAGGCGTTTCCGCCCACGACGCGCTGGATCGCGCGATCGGAGAACTTCGAGAGGTGCTGGGCGATCCGGCTGCCGTCTGGGGCGCGCGCTGGGGCGTCGGGGCCCCCTTCGCCAGCGTCGTCCTCGTCGCCCTCGTCCTCGTCCTCGTCGAGATCGGCCTCGTTCTCGGCCTCCTCGTCGAGAGGGAGAAGCGCGCCGTCGTTTTCGTAGTCGCTGCCGCCGGTTGCGTTGTCGGACATGGAGCCTTGGGTCTGAGAAGCAGGGTGGGTGCGCGTGCGCGAGCACGCGTCGGGAGGGGCCCGCTCGCCGGGCCTTGTCCCCGCCGCGGCCTGGCCGCCGCGGCGCATCGCTCCCGTGCCCTTCGCCGACGGGTTGGCCGAGGCCTCCCGGGCGGCTAGGTCTTCGCCGACGACGTAGGTCTTCGCCGACGACCCAGGTCTTCGCCGACGAGATTGACCTTCGCCGACGACGCCGAGGCAGCGTGCCCGAGGTGCTTCCTGGGTGGGAGAGCAGCCATCGGCTCACGCGCGGAGCGGAACGGATCGCTCGGTTTATGGCACGCCCCCTGCCGCGGTGCAAGCTCGATTGCATGCCCGCCGAGGCCCGCCTCGCGCCACGGCGCCGCCCGAGGTCGGGCCGGATTCGACGGATCGACTCGCCTTTTCGGCCCTTCCTCCGCGGTGTGGCGCCGAAGCTGGTATCCTCGCGGGCTCATGCCCGTCACGTTCCAGGACATCCTCCGCGCGTGGCCCATCGTCCACCGCTGGCTGCCGCGTACGCCGCTGTATCGCTACTCGCTGCTCTCCGCGCGCTGGGGGTTCGACTGCTTCGTGAAGCACGAGAACCACTTGCCCATCGGCGCGTTCAAGGTGCGTGGCGGCATCAACCTGTTCGCGAGCCTCTCGGACGCCCAGCGCTCGCGCGGCGTGATCACCGCGACGCGCGGTAACCACGGCCTCTCGGTGGCGTGGGCGGCGCGCAGCTTCGGTTCGCGGGCCGTGATCTACGTCCCGAAAGGGAACAACCCGGAGAAGAACGCGATCATGCAGACGCTCGGCGCCGAGGTCGTCGAGCACGGGCGCGACTTCGACGAGGCGCGGGGGGAGGCGGAGGCGCGCGCGAAGAACGAGTCGCTCCGCTACGTGCATCCGGCCAACGAGCCCCTGCTCATCGCGGGCATCGGTACGTATGCGATGGAGATCGCCGAGGATCTGCCCGACGCCGACGCCATCTTCGTGCCGATCGGAGGCGGGAGCCTCATCAGCGGGACCGTGGTCGCCCTTCGGACCATGCGGCCGGGAATGAAGATCTTCGGCGTCCAAGCCGAGCGCGCCGATGCGCTCGCGCGCTCGCTCGAGCACGGCAAGCTCGAGACCATCGAGCGCGCCGACACCTTCGCGGACGGCCTCGCCACGCGCTACGCGTTCGAGATGCCCTTCGAGGTGCTCTCGATGCACAAGCTCGACGCGATCGTGCGCGTGAGCGAGAGCGAGATGCAGGACGCCGTGAAGCTGGCGCTCGAGGGCACGCACAACGTGGCCGAGGGCGCGGCGGCGGCGGCGTACGCGGCGGCCTACAAGATGCAGCGCGAGCTGCGCGGCAAGAAGGTCGTCATCGTGCACAGCGGGCACAACATCGATCGCAACACGCTCCGCTGGGCGCTGGGCCTCTTCGACGCCTGACGCGTGGCCAGGGCGAGCGAGACGGTCCGGCTCGTCTATCACGCGCGCACGCTCGTCGTGGCGGTGATCGGCATCGTCGGGGTCGTGGCCGGCATCGCCGTCGCGGGTGGCGACATCGGGCGCTCGACGCTGGGCGTGCTCGCGCTGCCTCTGCTCGCCGCGACGCTCGGCGTGCTCGTGCTCCTCGTGTGGATCGGCTGGGGAGACTACGTCTCGGCGACGAGCCTCGCGATCGACGAGCGCGGCATCACGCTCGGCCGTGGCGAGGGCCGCACGGTCCCCTGGAGCGCGATCCGGAGCCTCACGCGTGGGATGGGAGCGTTCCGGCTCGTGGCGCGCACCGAGACCCGCGTCGTGCGCTTCCAGCTGCTCGTCCTCAAGCGCCCGATCGCTTCGTTGAAGCTCCTGGTCGCGCGCGCGAAGGCGGCGGGGGCGAAGGTCGAGCCGTACCTCGAGCGTCTGGCCGAGCACGTCGAGGACGAGACCGAGACCGAGGACTGATCGGTCTCCACGAAGCGTGCTCGCGTCGGAGGGCCCGTACGGGCGCACGGTCGGTCCGGGGTGCGTTTGCACGGCCGGGAGCCCGCTGTTAGGACGGCCCGCCGGGCAGCAAGGACATGGCGGGCGACGACACACCGGCGGGGCTCCCCGCGCATCGGCCGCTCCCGACCGTCGACATCCCGATCTTCCGGGACGACGTGGCGCGCACCCGCAAGAACCGCGCGATCGCGGCCGGGGCCGCCCTGGGCGCGAGCGTCGTCTTGATCGCGGTGGCACTGCTCGTCCCGCGCTGCGGCGGCTCGCAGGACGACGCCGGCGAGGTCGGGCCCACTGCGGCCGTGCCCACCACGCTCGGCTACGTCCCGCCGGTCGATGCCGGCCCGGCGCCGGTCGACGCGTTCGTCGTGCTCGCCGAGCCGACCCACGTCGAGACCACGCCCACCGAGACGCGCACCTCGCACGTGTTCGGGACGGCCCCAGGCTTCCGGCCCGCGCTCACGAGCACCGGGATGACGGGGCCCGAGGCCGACGCCGTCATCGCGGCGCTCGACGACGTGATGGACTTCCGGCGCTGTCGCCCGGACGACGAGATGATCCTCGTCCGTGACGCGGGCGGTGTGCTGACGCGCTTCGAGTACCACGCATCGGTCACGCAGATCTACGAAGCGGTCCGCACCCAGGGAGAGCTCTTCGAGGGCCACCAGGTGGAGGTTCCCATCGACACCGTCCGCATCGCGCGGGGCGGCACCGTCTCGAGCTCGCTCGGCGCCGCGCTCGAGGCGGCGGGCCTCGGCCGCACGCTGGTCGGCACCTTCGTCGACGTCTTCGAGGGGCGCATCGACTTCAACACCGAGACGCGCGCAGGCGATGCGTTCCGCGTGCTGGTCGATCAGGACAGCATCGAAGGGACCTTCCTGCGCTGGGGCCAGGTGCGCGCGATCGAGTACCGCAGCCAGCGGCGCGGGGATCTCGTGGCGTACTACTTCGAGCCGCGCGGCGAAGAGGGAGACTTCTACGACGCGACGGGCCGGCAGATGCACGGCGGCTGGCTGCGAACGCCGCTCCACTACGATCACATCAGCTCGCCCTTCGACATGCACCGCATGCACCCGGTCCTGCACCGCGTGATGCCGCACAACGGCATCGACTTCGCGGCGGGCACCGGGACGCCGGTGTGGGCGGCGGCGGAGGGCACGATCACGTTCGTCGGCCCGCGCGGCCCGAACGGGAACCTCGTGACCATCTCGCACGAGGGCGGCTACGAGACGGCCTACTGCCACCTCTCGCGCTTCGCGACGGGCCTGCACCGCGGGCAGGAGGTCCATCAGCGGGAGCTCATCGGCTACGTGGGCACGACGGGCCGCTCGACGGGACCGCATCTGCACTTCGGGCTGAAGCACCACGGCACGTTCATCGACCCGGCCTCGCAGCTGAACGGGCAGGGCCGGATGCTCCCGGGAGGCCAGCTGGGCCCGTTCCGCGCGCAGATGGCGGAGCTGCGCACGGCCCTCGAGGGCGCGACGATCCCCGAGGTCGCCGAGACCGGCGCGAGCGACGCGACGCCCGCGCCCGCCGAAGACGCGATGGACTGATCAGAGGTTGCCGCTCGCGGTGATCAGCTCGCCCGGCTGGAAGCCCGGCAAGCGCTGCTCGAAGCGGCTGCCGTCGATGCCGACGACGGCGAGGGTGAACGCGCCGGCGCCGAAGCCGCCGCCGTCGGTGAACGTGCCGTCGCCACCCTGCGTGAGCGTGACGGGGGTCGGATGGTTGGTGCTCGTGACCTCGACGCGCGCGATGGCGACGCGCGGATTGCGGATCCAGAAGCTCGTCCACCACTCGTTGGCGCCGGTCTGGAACTGCACGTAGAGCGGCATGGTCGTCGGGCAGCTCACGAGGTGCCACGACATCGCGCGCGGGTAGACGCCCGTGTCGAGCATCGCGTAGGCCTCGGGGCTCAGATCGAGATCACCCGGCGCGTTCGTGTCGCCATAGGTGACGACGCGCGCGACGAGCGAGCGGCCGGTGCCGGTCGTGATCGAGAGGCATGCGTCGCAGTAGTCGCCCGTTCCGACGGCGTTGCTGACGCCGGCGAGGAGCGTGCCCTCGATCGACTGGATCGAGGCCGGGTAGGGCGCACACGCGTTGTGCCACTCGGTCTCTGCCCAATCGACGGGCCCGAGGTTGAAGCTGCCGTCGTGCGTGGTCCCGAGCGAGGTCGTCGGGAGGTTCCCGTCGGTCGCGCTCGCCGCGGGCCCGCCGCCGCAGCCGGCGATCGCGAGGAGCGAGGCGACGAACGCGAGCGCGAGGCGTGAGGGCGTGTGCATCGGGCGCGAGTATCGCACGGCGGGTGGAGCTGCAGTCTCGCCTCGATCTCATCGCATGCGGGCTCGCGAGTGGGCTCCGCGCGCGGCTCCCTCGCCCGCGGAAGCGGGAGAGGGTTGGGGAGAGGGACTGCGAAGCCGAAGGAGGGGCGCGCCTCTGCGATCGGGTCGCAACGGCTCGACGTTCGTGGCTCGAGGCCCGACCGCGCGCGGCTCTCGACGTGCCGACGCGGCGGGGCGACGTCGCCCCGCCCGCTCAGGCCTGGGCCGTCGCCGTCACGGCGACGTAGTCGGGCACGAGCCCCTTCTTGCCGTCGACGATCTTCACATCGAAGCGCACCGTGCCGCCCTTGGCGAGCGGGCCGAAGAGGATCGCGTCGGCGATCGGCTTCTTCAGGTGCGTCTCGATCGTGCGTGCCATCGGGCGCGCGCCGAACTTCGCGTCGTAGCCCGTGTCGCCCAGCCACTCGCGGGCGGCCGGCGTCAGCTCGATCTTCACCTCGCGCTCGGAGAGCTGCGCCTGCAAGAGGCCCACCTCCTTGTCGACGACCTTGAGGATCGTCCCGCGGTCGAGCCCGCCGAAGACCACGACCGCATCGAGTCGGTTGCGGAACTCGGGGGAGAACAGCTTCTCGAGCGCGCTCTTGGCCTTGCTCGGGTCGCTCTCGTCGCCGGTCGCGCCGCTGCCCGAGAAGCCGACGGCGCGGCTCGCCATCTCTCGCGCGCCCGCGTTCGTCGTCATCACGATCACGACGTTGCGGAAGTCCGCCTTGCGGCCGTTGTTGTCGGTGAGCGTCGCGTGGTCCATCACCTGGAGCAGCACGTTGAACAGGTCCGGGTGCGCCTTCTCGATCTCGTCGAGGAGCACCACGCAGTGCGGCTGCTTGCGCACCGCGTCCGTGAGCAGGCCGCCCTGATCGAAGCCCACGTAGCCGGGCGGCGCGCCGATGAGGCGCGAGACCGAGTGGCGCTCCATGTACTCGCTCATGTCGAAGCGCACGAACTGGATGCCCATGGTCTTCGCAAGCTGCTTGGCGGCCTCGGTCTTGCCGACGCCGGTGGGGCCGGTGAGGAGGAAGCTGCCGATGGGCTTCTCGGGGCTGCGCAGGCCGGCCCGCGAGAGCTTGATGGCGCTCACGAGCTCGGTGAGCGCGGCGTCCTGGCCGAAGACGGCCTTCCGGAGATCGCCTTCCAGGTCGAGGAGCTTTTTGCGATCGTCGCCCACCACTTCGCGCGGGGGAATGTGCGCCATCTTGGAGAGCACGGTCTCCACGTCGCCCACGTCCACCACGCCGCCCTTGCCCTTGGAGAGCTTGATGGCGGCGCCCGCTTCGTCCACCAGATCGATGGCCTTGTCGGGGAGCTTCCGGTCGTGGAGATAGCGCGCCGAGAGGGTGGCTGCGGCCTCGATGGCCGCCACCGTGTAGGTGACGCCGTGGAACTCCTCGTACTGCTTCTGGATGCCCTTGAGGACCTTGATGGTGTCCTCCACGCTGGGCTCGTTCACGTCGATCTTCTGGAAGCGACGGGCGAGGGCCCGGTCTTTCTCGAAGTTCTGGCGGTACTCGTCGAAGGTGGTGGAGCCCACGCAGCGGAGGCGCCCGGAGGCGAGTGCGGGCTTGAGCAGGTTCGAGGCGTCCATGACGCTTCCGCGGGTGGAGCCGGCGCCCACGATGGTGTGGATCTCGTCGATGAAGAGGATGGCCCCTTCGATCTTCTGCAGTGCCTTCACCACCGCTTTCACGCGCTCCTCGAACTGGCCGCGGAACTGGGTGCCGGCGATGACCGCGCCCATGTCGAGCGAGTACACCGTCGAGGTGAGCAGGGAAGGGGGCACGTCGCCTTCGACGATCTTGCGCGCCACGCCCTCGACGATGGCGGTCTTTCCGACGCCGGGATCGCCCACCAAGCTGGGGTTGTTCTTCTTCCGGCGCGCGAGGATCTGCACCATGCGGTCGACCTCGGTGCTGCGCCCCACCAGGGGGTCGATGCGACCCTCCTTGGCCTCTTCGTTGAGGTTGGTGGTGAACTGTTTGAGGGGATCGCCGCGGACCGGGCCGCCTTCGTCTTGCTCACCGCTCTCCGCTGGCGCGCGGCCTTCATCCGCACCGTCGCCCCCTTTGGCGATGCCGTGGGAGATGAACGCCACCACGTCGAGGCGGGTGACGCCGCTCTTTTCCAGGAGGCTCACCGCGTACGAATCGCGCTCGGCATAGATGGCGACGAGCACGTTGGCCCCGCTCACCACCTCCTTGCCGGACGACTGCACGTGGGCCCTGGCCCGCCGCAGCGCGCGCTGCACGCCGAGGCTGGCGATGGGGGCCTGATCGGAGTCCTCCGGCAAGGCCTCGAGC
>JBGALT010000137.1:0-21123 GCA_044223665.1 Sandaracinaceae bacterium
CTCTCCCACTCCGTGGGAGAGGGCGGGGGTGAGGGACTGCGAAGAACGAGACGGTCGACGCTGGCGCGATCGGACGCGCGCCTTCACCTCCGCCGCCCGCGCTCGCGCCACCGGTGCAGCCGCAGCCTCACGCGCCCGTGCGAGGCGAGCGGCTCGTCGGCGAGGCCTGCCGTGCTCATGTGGCGGACCACGTCCCCGGCGCTGAGCACGCCGTCGCCGTCGGCGTCGCTCACGACGGCGCCGATGTGATCCCACGCGCGCGGCAGGAGCGCGTCGTCGCCGGGGTTCTCGTAGCCGATCGTGACGAGGTCGCCGGGGCGCACGTCGCTGCCCCAGCGGAGCGCGAGCGCGGCGCCCGTGCCGTCGACGATGGCGCCACGCGCGGTCTGCGCGAAGGGCTCGGTGATCGGCGTCGCGTACGAGGCGATGCCCGCGACCGACGCGTAGGCGACCGGCTCGCCCATCGCGCGACGGCCGCCGACGAGGACGTCCGCGCAGTCGGCGCCGACGTAGCGATCGGTCTGGTGATCGCGGCCGCCGCTCGAGCCGAACACGTTCGGCACGTCGAAGTAGGTCGAGAGCCAGCCGAGGTAGTCGTCGCCGGTGCGGAACGAGACGCGCATCACCTCGCGCGTGAGACCCAGGCGATCGATGTGCGTCTCGTCGGGCGTGCGCGCGAGCCGGCCGTCGGGCAGCGTGACCTCGGCCGCGTACCAGCGTGAGCCGGCGCCGCCGTGCGCGCCTGCCGTGGCGTGCACGGTGAGCGTGCGGTCCGAGAGCGCGCCTTCGTCGCTGCTGATCGGGCGCGCTTCGTACTCGAGCGTGTCGTAGCCAAGCCAGTCGCCGTGGCGCGGGCCGGTGAGCACGGCGTTGCTGAACGAGTCGATGCCCGGGTTGGGCGAGGGCGTGCGCGTGTGCACGAGGGCAGGGACCACGCGATGCCACGTGATGCGGGTGCCGGCGGGGAGCGCGCCGGTCACGCGGGGGCGGCGCGCGCCGAGCCGGACGGGCGCGTCGGCCCAGAGGCCGTGCTCGTCCTCGAGGACGACGGTGAGCGTGACGTCGTCGCCGATGCGAGCCTGGACGGGCGCGTCGCTCAGCGCGCCGCTCGCGGTGCGGGCGACCACGCGGGCGCGCAGGTCGGCCCGGGCGAGCGCGGGGAGGACGAGCCCGAGCGTGGAGGTCAGCGCGAGTCGGAGGAAGAAGAGGCGCATCCCGCTTGGGACGCGCGAGCCGTGTTTTCGCTCCATCTCGGCTGCTGACATCGCCTCGGCACTGCGGTATCGGTGCTCCTTCTCTGGGAGGACACGATGGCCAAGCACGACGGTCGATTCATCTGGCGCGAGACGATGACGCAAGACGCCGGCAAGACGAAGGCGTTCTACGGGGGCCTCTTCGGCTGGTCGTTCGAGGACCGGCCCATGGGCGAGATGGGGACCTACACCATCATCCACCGCGAGAAGGGCGACGCGATGGGCATCGGCGGCATCATGCAGGCGGGGCCGCAGCAGAAGCAGATCCCGACGCACTGGGTGAGCTACGCGTCGGTGCCGAGCGTCGATGCGTCGATCGCGGCGGCGAAGGCCAACGGCGGTGACGCGCCCTGGGGACCGATGGACGTCCCGAACGTCGGCCGCATGGCGGGCATCATGGCGTTCGACAAGGCGATGCTCGCGGTGATGACGCCGGAGGGCCCGGATCAGGCGCCGCCGGCTCGGCCGCCGGTGGGCGCGTTCTGCTGGGAGACGCTGTCGACGAGCGACGTGGACCGCGCCAAGAAGTTCTGGACGGCGGTCTGCCCGTGGAAGGCGTCGACCGGCGCCGGCATGCCGACGTTCTCGGTGGGCGAGGGCATGGAGAACCAGGTCGCCGACATCCAGACGGCGCAGGGCCCGGTCCCGCCGAACTGGCTCACGTTCGTGGTGGTCGAGAAGATCGAGCCCTCGTGCGACAAGGCGGGTGCGCTCGGCGGCAAGGTCATGATGCCGGCGATGGCCGTGCCCGGGATCGGCCGCATCGCGGTGATCTTGGACCCGCTCGGCGCCGCGCTGGGGTTGTTCGAGCCCGGCGGGATCTGAGCGCGTCGGCGCGCGGCGGCGGGGCTATCGCAGCGGCGTGATCCGACTTGGGCCTCGCGGTCCCTCACCCCAACCCTCTCCCACGAAGTGGGAGAGGGGGTCGCGCTGGGAAGGGTTGGCGCGCGACGCGGAGCTCGGCTCCCTCTCCCGCGGGAGCGGGAGAGGGCAGGGGTGAGGGACTGCAACGGTCGAGAATCGTCGACCTCTCTGCGACAGACCCGCGCCCCGCGAGCGCCTAGTACCGAGGCACGAGCCGCGCGATCTCCGCGCCGCGCAGCTCCCGTCCGACGAGCGCTTCGACGTCCGCGTCCTCCGTCTCTTCGACGCGCACGCGATCGAGCCGAAGCGCGCCGCCATCGCCGGTGCGCACGTGGGCGACGCCGTCCACGAAGAACGCCTCGCCGGGCTCGAGCACCTTCGGCGCGTCCGCGGCGGCGCGCGTCTCGAGCACGGCGACCAGCGTGTCTCCGAGCTGGGCGATCGCACCGGGCGCGGGCGCGGCCGCGCGCACCAGCCGCACCAAGAACGACGCATCGCGATCCCAGTCGAGCAGGAGCTCCTCCTCGCTGGGCGGATCGGCGGCAGTCGCGCGCGCCTCGTCTTGCGCCTGGCCCTCGAGCGACTCGCCGCGATCGAGCGCCTCGGCGCACCGGAAGAGCAGGCGCAGCGAAGGGCGATCGAGCCGACGCGCGAGCTGCCACGCGTTCTCCGTCTCGCGGATCGGCAGCGCGAGCGCGTCGACGATCGCGCCGGTGTCGTACTCGGCCTCCAGGCGGTGCAGCGTGACGCCGGTCTCGGCGTCGCCGGCGAGGATCGCGTGGAAGTAAGGGTCGCCGCCGCGGTGGCGCGGCAGGAGCGAGGGATGCACGCCGAAGGCGCCGCGCGGCGCGAGCGCGAGCACGGCGGGCGGGATGCGCTGCGGCCAGAACCACGAGAGGATCGCGTCGGGCTTCGTCGCGGCGATCTTCTTCACGACCGCCGCGTCGCCGAGCTTGGGCTTGTCGAGCACGAGCCCGGCGGCGCGCCGGCGCACGCGGCGCGCGCCGATGGCGTCGGGATGCCCGAGGGCGATCGAGACGAGGTCGAAGCCGCGGTGGAGCAGCAGCACGGCGCCGAGCGGCAGCCCGAAGTACGCGATCCGCGTGCGCGGGGTCGTCATCGCGAGAGGACATACCGCGCGATTCGGTCGCTGCCGAGGGCCCCGCGGTCCCGGCGTCGCAACTTTCTGGTTGGCGCTGGCCGCGAGGGGCGGTAGCCGTCAGCGCATGAGCGCCGAGCCGTACTTCTCACCGACCTACGAGCACGCGCGCGACGCGTTCGTCGACGCGGCCCTGCGCCACCCGCACCTGCGCGAGCACGGCGCGCTGCCCGTCACCGCCGACTACACGATCGACTGGGCGCTCACCGGCGATCCCGGCGCGCGCGACGTGCTCGTCTACACGAGCGGTCTGCACGGCATCGAGGGCTACGCAGGGAGCGCCGTGCAGCGGCGGCTGCTCGCGCTCGGCGAGGCCCGCACCGTGCTCTGGCTGCACGCGCTGAATCCGTGGGGCATGGCGCACTTCCGGCGCGTCAACGAGAGCAACGTCGATCTCAACCGGAACTTTCTCCCGGAAGGATCGAGCTACGCGGCGGACGACGCCGCGTACGCCGCGCTCGATGCGCTCCTGAACCCGCCGCGGCCGCCCGGGCGCGACCTCTTTCTCGCGCGCGCCGTCGCCCACCTCGCGCGGCACGGGATGGGCACGCTTCGCAACGCCGTCGCGCGCGGCCAGTACTCCTTCCCGCGCGGGATCTTCTACGGCGGCGGCCAGGCCGAGGCGACGACGCGGGCCGTGCTCGGCCTGCTGCCGGCGCGCCTCGCGCGTGCGCAGCGCGTGGTGCACGTGGATCTGCACACGGCGCGCGGGCCGCGCGGCGACTACGTCGCGTTCCTCGAGAAGGGCGACGGCACGGAGAAGGCGCGCGCGACGCCGCTCTTCGGCGAGCGGCTCCGCGCTTGGGAGGCCGGCACCGCCGATGGCTACGAGATGCGCGGCGGCATGCTCCCCGAGCTCCAGCGCCGCGTGCAGGGCGTACGCTACGACGCGATCACGCTGGAATTCGGGACCTCCAACGACCTCGCGATCGTGACGGCGCTCCGGGCAGAGAACCAGGCGCACTTCTACGGCGCCGCGAACCGAGACGCGCGTGTGCGGAAGATGATGCGAGAGGCGTTCTTCCCGGACGACGCGCGCTGGCGTGCGAGCGTCGTCGGCCACGCCGTCGGGATCCATCGGCAGGCCGAGCAGCTGCTCGAGAGCCGCTGAGCGCTCGGCGGGACCGGGGAGGCTCGGTGCCCTCACCTGACCTCTCCCACGAAGTGGGAGAGGGACCGGGCTCGGTGGCGCGCGGGGAGCGGGTCTCTGCGCGGCCGGCGTTCTCACACGGGCGCGGCGCCGCCCCCTCTCCCACTTCGTGGGAGAGGGTTGGGGTGAGGGCGGCTCGCTGCCGCCGCATGAACGTGCGCGAAAAGAATGGTATACCGCGCGTTCTCGACCGGCCGAGGAGCCTCGTGTCCAGCACCCAGCGCACCATCCGCGTCGTCGCGGCCATCATCGAGCAAGGCGGCCGCTACCTGATCACGCAGCGCCGGCCGAACGCCGTGCTGCCGCTGCTCTGGGAGTTCCCGGGCGGCAAGGTCGAGGCGGGAGAGACCGACGCCCAAGCGCTGGCGCGCGAGCTCGTGGAGCGCCTCGGGGTCCACGTCGAGGTGGGCGAGCTCGTCTCCGCCGAGCCGCACGCCTACGAGCACTACACCGTGGACCTGCAGGTCTATGCGTGCCGCGTCGTCGTCGGCGAGCCCGAGTGCCGCGCCGTTCACGCCTTCCGCTGGGTCACGTCGGCCGAGTTCGATGCCTATCCCTTCACGCCGGCCGACGAGCTCTCGATGAACAAGCTGCTGGGAGTGATCGATGCTTGAGCGAAACGTGATGCGGTCCGTGCTGTTCTTCTCGTGCGCCCTCGCGCTCGGCGCGTGCGGTGGCGAAGATCCCTCGCTCCACGCGGCGGGAGCCGACGAGCACGCCGAGAGCGCGGGCTCCTGCGAGCACCACGAGGAGGCCGCCGAGGCTGCCGAGGCCGAGCCCGAAGGCCCGCAGCCCTCGGCGATCCTCGCCGACGGCGCCCGTCAGTTCGGCGCGCCGCTCAGCGACGGCCGCACCGAGGTCGCCCTCGCGGACATCGCCGGCGCACCCGCGACCTACGACGGCCAGACCGTGCGCACCGCGGGGCACATCGAGCGCGTCTGCCAGCGCATGGGCTGCTGGATGGAGCTGCGTGCCGAGGGAGCCGAGGCGGTGCGCGTGCCGATGGCCGGGCACTCGTTCTTCCTGCCGCGCGACGTCGCGGGGCACGAGGCGACCATCGAGGGCCGCGTCACCGTCACGCCGCTCTCGCCCGAGCGCGCCGCCCACCTGGCCAGCGAGGGCGCGCTCGCGACCGCGAACGACCTCTCCATCGAGGCGACGAGCGTCGTCGTCCGCTGACGCGCCGTGGACGGCGTGCCCAGCCGCTGCCCGACCTGCAGCACGGCCATCCCCGAGGGCGCCGTGCGCTGCCCCGGCTGCGGGCGCGTGTTCGGCGAGGACAACCGCTGCCCGCACTGCCACGCCATCGCAGCGGCGAAGCCGGCGGGCGCAGGCTTCGTGTGCCTCGCGTGCGGCAAGCCACGCCAGCGCCTGCCGGGCACCACCGTGCTCGGCGAGCCGGATGCGCGGAGCTCGATCGTGCCGCTCGCGCGGCAGGCGCCGATCACGACGCCGCTCGCCACCGCCGGCGTGGCCACGATGGTGGGCTCGGCCGTGGTCGCGACGCTCGCGCTCGCGTTCCTCGGGACCAGCGGCATCGGCCTCTTCGCGCTCGCGGCCGCGCTCGTGGGCCTCGGCGTCGGTGCGGGCGCGCTCGCGCAGGGGCGCGCCAACGCGCGGCGTGCGCGCGCGGCGATGCAGCACGCGGTCGATCAGCGCGTGCGCGCGCTCGCCGAGCGGCACCAGGGCAAGCTCACCGCGGCCGAGGTGGCCGAGGCGCTGAGCGTGGAGCCGGTGGAGGCCGAGAAGGTGCTGATGCGCATGGCCGACGGCACGAGCATCACGGCCGAGGTCGACGAGAGCGTGGGCTCGCTCTACTTCGTGTTCCACGAGCTCGTCCCCGCGCTGCCGAAGACACGCGTCGAGCTGAGCGATGCACCCGCGGCCGAGGAGGGCGAGAGCGAGAGCGACGCCGCGGCGGAAGCGGGCGCCGAGGCCGACCCGCAGAAGCGCGCCCGGGCGTAGTCGCTCTCCGCGCGGCCTCCCGCCGTCAATCGAGCGCGGTCTTGGTGACCTCGCCCTCGGGCGGCGTCACCACGTGGCTGAGCGCGATCACCTCGATGAGCACGGCGCGATAGACGCGATCGAAGGCCTCGAGATCGGCCCCCTCGCCGGCCTGGTCGAGGGCCTGATCGAGGTGGTGCTGCACGAAGTGGAGCAGCGTCGGCTGCGTCATCGCGACGACGTCGTCGCTCTCCATCATCTCGGCGGGATCGCCTTGGCGCAGCTCCTCGTCGGCGGCGAGCATCTGCCGCGCGTCGGTCAGCTCGGCCTCGGTCACCTCGCCCAGGCGCGTCGGGAACGCCTCGCGGAACGCGATGTAGACCGTCACGACGAGGAAGTAGCCGAGCGACTGCGCGAGGTCGTCGCTGCGCCCCGAGACCTCGCTGCCGAGCCAGGCGGCGAGCGCGGGCTGCTTGCGGTCCATCTCCCGGTACGCGGCGTCGAGCTGCTCTTGCAACCCTTCGCTCTCGCCGCCGAGCAGCTGCTCGACGGCGCCGACGGCCATCTCGTCCACCACCGCCCAGGCGGGCACGGGGCGTAGCGCGGCCTTCTTCACGAAGAGCATCGCGTCACCACTTCCGCTTGGGCGGCGGCGGCGCGGCGCTCGGGCGCGGCGGAGGCGCGCTCGCGGGAGCCGAGGGCGCGGCCGGCACGGTGAGCAGGATCGGCGGCGGCTCCGCGGGGGGCGCGGGCGGGACCGAGGCGCGCGGCGGCAAGAACGCCAGGCCCGCATAGAGCTGCTGCGCCTCCGGCGGCAGGCTCGCCACCATCGCGACCAAGTCGGCCTTGCGCAGGTAGACCTCTTCGCGGCGCCCGCCGTCGCGCTCGAGCTTGAGCGAGAGCTCGCTCGGGTTCGGCGAGTGGCGCGAGACCTCGGCCGCGACCGGCGCCAGGCGATCGGCGATGCGCGCGAGCAGCACCTGCACGAGGTTGCGCTCGAAGACCTCGTGTCCGTCGAGCTGGGCCGAGAGCAGGCGCCGCTTGTGCTGGAGCAGCGTCGCGCACTCGCGGCGCAGCTTGCTCGCGAGCTCGAGCACGCGCGCCATCTCTTCGCCCTCGGCGGCGAAGGGCGCGTCGCTGCCGCCGGCGCCCCGCTCGTCCATCCGCGTGATCTTCACGATGGTACGGCCGTCCTCCGAGGGATCGACCGTGAGCACGAACGCGTCGCGCGGCGCATCGATCCGCCGCCGCAGGTGCAGCTCGAGCGAGTCGGGGCCGAGCTCCACCGCGCCGATGACCAGCTCGTCGAGCGTCACCACGTCCGGCTGGAGCGAGCTGCGCAGGAACTGCTTCTTGAAGCCGACCTGCATCACGAAGCCGGGCGAGAGATCGCCGATCTTGCGGGCGCGGCTCCACGCGCCGTCGCGCGCGAGATCGATCGCCACGACGGTCGTGAGATCGCCTGGATGCTCGAGCACGGCCTGGCCGTTGGGGCTCGTGCCGGCGAGGCTGAGCGAGAGCGCCCAGGAGAGCGTGGGAAGCGGATCGGCCAGGAGGTACTCGGAGACGACCTTGCGGATCTCGGTGCGCTTCTCGCGGATGCGCGAGGTGACCTCGCCCGAGGCGCCGTCGAGCTCCTTGGTCCGCGCGAGCCGAGCCTGGGCGCCGAGCGCCTCGATCTGATCGGCGATCTGGCTCGCGTAGGGCCCCACCACCTGTGGCGCGGCCGAGCGTGCGGCGCGCTCGATGATGGAGTCGCCGGCGCCCGAGAAGAAGACGTGGATCGCCTCGAGCGCGTGCAGGTGCTCCTGGGCGCGCTCGCCCAGCGAGCGCTCGAGCTCGTCGGCCTCGTGGGCCAGCAAGAGCGCCTTGCTCGAGGCCTGCACGAAGACGCGCAGCGCCGCGAGGAAGTCGTAGCCCCCGGGGAACGGCTCGGAATCACCGTAGAGATACCGCCCAGCCATCGGGCGACGATACGCCAACGCGCGCCGGCCCGTACAGCGCGCGGTGGCAGGGGGGTGTGCTCGGCGGCGGTGCTCAGCGGCGACGCCCCCCGAACCCGGGCGTGATGCCCCGCCCGGGCAAGCGCGGGCGCTCGCCACCTCACCCTGCGGTCGGTGCTCACGGCCCCGAGGCCGCTGCGCTCCGTCCTCGGGCTCGGCGACGCCTGAAGGCCGGTCTCGCGACGCGACATGCAAGAGGCGTCGACCGTTCTGCGCAGCAGTCTCGTCACAAGACTTCACGACCGCGCTGGATCACACCCGTGGCATGGGGGTGTGCTCGCGGATGGTTGGTCAGCGCGATCCGGCCCGTGGCGGTGCAGGGCGCGTCAGCGGAAGCGATGGCCCAGGCGCGCGAGCACGGCCTCGCTCGCGTCCCAGAGGCGCCGGCCGGTCTTCGGGTCGGCGGCGCGATCGTCGCGAGCCTTCTCGGTCTTCACGTGGACGTAGACGCCGGTGCGCCCTTCGAGAGAGCGGCTCGCCGCGAGCCACACGATCGGGAGCGCTCCTTCGTCGACCGGCTTGAAGAAGCGACGCATCGCCGGATCGAGCACCGGCTTGACCCAGCCCGGCGCCTCGCGCGCGATGTCGGTCGCGACGGCGCCGGGGCAGCTCGTATGCACCGCGACGCCGGGCAGGCGGCGCGCGAGCTCGGCGGCGAACGTCTCGAGCAGGAGCTTGGTGTGCCCGTACTCCGCGACGACCTCGCGCATCCCGTAGGTGCCGGGCAGCGCGAAGCGCGGCCAGTCGATCGGGTGCGCGGTGCGATACGACTCGCTCGAGACCATGACGATGCGCGGCGCGAAGCGATCGGCGGGGCCGTCGTCGGCGTCGGCCGGCTGCGCGCCCTCGCCGAGGACCTCGGCGTCGAGCAGGCGGCGCACGAAGAGGTAGTTCGCGAGGTAGTTCACCTGGAACATCTCGTCGAGGCCGTGGCGCGAGGTGCGCGCCTTGTCGGGCACGATGGCCGCGTTGAGGACGAGGACGTCGAGCACGACGCCGTCCTCCTTCAGCTCGAGGGCGAGCTTGTCGACGCTCGCGAGGTCGCCGAGGTCGAGCTTCATCCCGGAGGCGGTGCCGCCGTGCCCATCACCGGCGTGCTGCACGGCGCGCATCGCATCCTCGATGCCGGAGCGGCACGCGAGGATCACGTGCGCGCCGCGGGCCGCGAGCTGCTTGCTGATGGCCAGCCCGAGGCCGCGGTTGGCGCCCGTCACCAGCGCCGTCCGTCCGTCGAGGCGATCGAGCGGCCCGAGCGAGAGCGGCGGAGCGGCGTCGCGGAAGCGATCGACGATCCCGTGGAGAGTGGCGGAGACGATGCCGTCGAAGCGGCGCTCGAAGGGGCTCGGCAAAGCGCCGGGAGGATACACCGAGCGGCGCGGCGCGCTCACGGGGCGTAGGCGTCGTCGTCGGCCCGGTCAGAGAGGGCAGAAAGGCGGCTCGTCGAGGCACTCGAGGCGCTCGCCGACCAGCCCGCACTGCCCCGAGATCGGGCAGTCCGCGCCCGACGCGCAGCCACCGGGGTACCGACACGCCAGCGTGACCGCGCGGAAGCAGCAGGCCTCGCGCAGCAGCACGCAGCGTCCGCCCGGTGCCTGCTGGCAGTCTTCGTCGACGCGGCACAGGGCCGGCAAGCACCACGCGATCGGCGCGAGCGTCCCGGCGGGCGCGCACACGCCCCCGGTGCAGTCGCTCTCGTGCACGCACTCGTCGGTCGCGCACACGTTGTGAGGGACCACCGACGGGCCACCGCAGTCGTGCGCGACGGGCTCCGCGTAGCAACCATGGCCCGTCGGGCAGTCGAGGTCGTCGCAGCACTCGTCGAACACGGGCGCGGTGCACACGGTCGCTCGCCGGGGCGGGAACTGGCAGAGGCGGTAGCCGCCCGGGGTGAGCTCGACGCAGGCGCCGCCGGGACAGTCAGCGTCGCTGAGGCAGTCGCCGAGCGCGGGCTCTCTCGCGTCGACGGGCACGACGGCGTCGTCCGGCTGCGAAGCGTCGTCGGGCTGGGAGGCGTCATCGGGCGGCGATGCGTCGTCGACCGCGGCGTCGGGCGCCGCCGCATCGCCCGCGTCGTCGCGCCCGAGCGCCGCGTCCATTCCCCCGTCGACCGCAGCGGCTGCATCGCGCGCGCTCGCGCCGTCGCGATCGGGCGGATCGAAGTCGAGCGCGAGACCGCAGCCCGCGAGCCCGAGGGTGGGCACGAAGGCGAGCATCGAGACGCAGAGCGCGGCGCCACCCCTTCTCACCACAGCTTCGTACGCCACACGGCAAGCGTTCGGCGAGGCGCGCATCGTGTCAACGGGCGCGTCCCGGAACAGCGCCACTGCCCCGGCCGAACCGAGAGCTCTCCGCCGAGGAAGGTAGGCGCGTAGGACCCGAACGGGAATGCGCCGAATTGCATCCGCGAGGACGCAACCTGGGCGACATAGGCCGCGCGCAGCGCGGCGCCGATCGCGAGAGGAGAGACGGTCGGAACCACCTGCTTGCTCGGTGTGATCTGCGCGGCGCGCCGCGCGCCGCCGGTTCCCAGGTGCGACCTATCGGTCGCAAATCGATTCCTGCATTCCTGCATTCCTCAGCGGCGTCTTCTCCCTGCCGAGCGGGTAGGCGACACCCTCTCAGGCCGCGGGCGCCGGGAGCAGCGCGCGGACGCTGTGCCGCAGGCGTCCTTCCATGAACGAGGGCAGCCATGCGGCCAGGCGCAGGAGCAGCGCGATCACCGGGCTCGACGAGCAGCGGCGCGGGCGGCGATCGATCGCGCGGACCAAGCCCGCCGCGGTGTGCGGGACCGGGAGGCTGTGGACGCCATCGAAGCGCGTCGCGGCACCCATCTCGGTGCGCGTGTGCGGCGCGACGAAGATCGAGAGGTCGATTCCGTACATCGCGACCTCGCCACGCAGTGCGTGCGTCCACGCCTCGAGCGCGGCCTTGCTGGCGCAGTAGCTCGCGGTGGTCGGCGACGCGACGCTGCCGAGGAGCGACGAGACGTTCACGATCGCCCCGCGTCGCCGCGCGATCATGTGCGGGAGCACGGCGCGCGTGGTGTGCACGGCGCCCCAGTAGTCGAGCGCGAGCTCGGCCTCGAGGTCGGCGAGGGGCGTGTCGAGGAAGAGCGACTGCCGGCACGAGCCGGCGTTGTTCACGAGCACGTCGATCGGGCGCTCGCGCGCGAGGGCGTCGATCACCTGGCGCACGTCGTCGGCGCGCGTGACGTCGAGGACGCGCGTCTCGGGACGCGCGTGGCCGGCGGCCGCGATCTCGCCGGCGACCGCCTCGAGCGTCGACGCGGTCCGGGCCACCAGCACGAGCGAGTGGCCTCCGCGGGCGAGCTGGCGAGCCGTCTCGGCGCCGATCCCGCGTGAGGCGCCGGTGAGGACGATGCGGCGCGGCTGGGCGAGCAAGCGAGCGGGAAACGACATGGCGGAAGCCTCCTCGCGCGGGTGGAGCGCGTGAAGGAGGGATGAGCGCGTGCGGGAACGAGCGCTTCTCGCGCCTTGCGGACCAGTTCTCCTGGCTTGCGATCTCCGCCACCAGGGCGTCGATGAATCGGTGACGCGGCCGAACCGAGAGCTTCCGCCGAGGAAGGCAGGAGCGAAGGAACGGAACAGGTTGGGCCGAGCTCGTTCATGCATTCCTGCAATCCTGCGCGGCGTCTCTCGGTGCGCAGCCGACTCAGCGAGCTCCGCGCCTCAAGGCTCGCGCGGCTCGACGCGGAGCCACATCTCCATGCGGACGCGGCCGTCCGTCGGCGCGTCGCCGACGTAGCGATCGATCGCGACGAAGTCGACCGGCTCGAGGACGCTCTCCGGGATCCAGCACGAGAAGACGGTGCGCCAGCGCTCGGCGACTCCCGCGACCTCGCCCTCGTACGGGAAGACGGCGTAGCGGCCCGCAGGCAGCGTCCCGCGGAAGAGAGGTGGCACGAGCGCCGCCGGCGCGCGCCAGGCCACCGCCGCGTGATAACGCCGGTGCTCGGGCGCGGTGATCTGCGGGCTGTCGTAGCCGAGACCCCACGCATCGAGCGGGCCGCTCGCGCCGAGCGCCGCGAGGTGGGTGAGCAGCGCGTCCCACGCCTCGCCGAGGGCCGAGAGCTCGTAGCCGTCGGTGCTCGCCACGCACACGAGGGAGGTCTCCTCGCGCGTCTCGAAGCGCACCTCGAGCTCCCGCGCGCGCGCGCGCCGCTCGCGCCCGGAGATCGCGGGCGGCAGCACGTAGAGGCTCGCGGGTGAGAACGTCATCCCGTGCTCGCGCGCGAGACGGCCCACCGCTCCCTCGCTCTGCCCGGCGCGCACCGCGGAGGGGCTGAGCCCGAAGTACCCGGTGAAGGCCTTGCTGAAGTTCGAGAGCGACGAGTACCCCGAGTCGAGCGCGATGGCCCCGATCGCGCGGTGCGGCTCGTAGGCGAGACGGAGCGCGGCGAGCTCGAGGCGGCGACGCGTGACGAAGCGGCCGAGCGGCTCGCCGACGTGCGCGTGGAAGACCCGATGGAAGTGGTGCTCGCTGAGCCCCGCGACGCGCGCGACCTCCGCGAGGGTGATCGGGCCGGAGAGGTTGCCGGCCACGTACGCGAGCGCGCGATCGATCTCGGGGCGATGGGCAGACACGGTGCGCGCACCGGCTCCGGGTCAGTCCGCGAGGTACTTCGCGCGGTACTTCGCGAGCGCGTCGTCGATGCCGTTCGACGTGAGGCCGAAGTCCTCCGCGCGATACACGTGGTGGCCGAAGCGGTCCTTCTTCTGCTTGCGCAAGAGGTCCTTCATGCCGTCCTGCGTCTCGCGATCGAAGGCGAGATCGGCGGCGGCGTAGATGCGCTGGGCCTCGCCGAGCGGGTCACGCACCAGGTCCTCGTAGCGCACGTCGACGAAGTGGCGCTCGCCCGCCGACTCGCGCGCGGCCATGCCGCGCTCGACCATTCGGTAGATCTTCTTCGACCAGTGCGCGCCGACCGACCTCGGGTCGACGCGATCGCTGAACACGCCGCGGCCGTGCGCGACCATGCTGCAGAACGAGGGAATCGTCTCGCGCGGCTCGCGGTGCGTCCACACCACGAGCGCGTCGGGGAACACCGAGAAGAGCACGTCGAGCCACTCGAGGTGGTGCGGCGTCTTCAGCACCCAGCGCGCGTTCGGCACCGACTTGCGCTGGAACAGGAGCAGCCTCATCGCGCGCTCGAGCGCGCGGTAGGCGGGGGTCTGATCCTGCTGCTCGAGCCAGCGCGAGAAGCTCGGCACCTCGAGCGTCGCTTCGGCGACGGTGCTGCGGAACGAGAGGTCGAGCAGGAGCACGTCTTCTTCCGGCGCGCTCGCCTCGACCGGATGGATCGCGAAGAAGTCGGGCGCGAGATAGCCGAGCGCCAGCTCGCTCTGCTCGGCCTGCGCGCGGCGCGCGTCGTAGCCGCCGCTCGCGTCGAGCGGGGCCGGCGAGAGGGCCTCCCACGAGGCGAGCGCGCGCAGCTTGCGGTCGCTCGCGAGCATGCGGTGCAGGAGCGTGGTCCCCGTGCGCTGCAGGCCCGCGATCACGATGGGCCGCGACACGCTCTCGTTCGCGATCTCGGGGTGCCGGCGGTACTGCTCTTCCACGCGCGCGCGGTTGGCGAGCGTCGAGACGAGGCGCGTGCGCGTGATCAGCTTGCCGACGGGATGCAGGCTCGCCTCGCGCTGGATCGAGTCGACCAGCATCGCGAGCGGCTCGCGGAAGCTCGGCTCGCCGAAGTCGAGCAGGCCGGTCGCCTCCTCGGCGGCGGCCATGAGCGAGGCCGGATCGAGCGACGTGGCGCCCTTCGAGAAGCGCGAGGTCAGGCCGAGCAGGCCGTTCAGCGCGCGCACCGGGAGCGGACGGTGCGGTCGGTCGTAGCGGGTGGATGTCGTGCGATCGCCTCTCGCCATGGGCGGGCGAGGATACCCGAGCGCCCGCCGCGTTCACGCCGATTCCGACGACGGGGCCCGCGCGGACGGATCGGCTCGCCTGCTCCGGCCCCTCCCGTCCACGCGCTTCGCGCGCTCCGTTCCGGAGCCTCCGGAGCGAGCACTCTTGCCGAAGTCGTCAGGGCTGCAGATCGATCATCCCCATCATCCCGGCGTCGGCGTGGTCGAGGATGTGGCAGTGCATCATCCACATGCCGGGGCGCTCGTCGAAGTGCACGACGAAGCGCGCTTCGCCGTTCACCGGTACGTCGATCGTGTCGAGCCACTCGGGGACCACGTGCCCCGCCGCGTCGATCGCCTGGAAGAAGAACCCGTGCAGATGGATCGGGTGCGCCCACTCGATCGTGTTGTGGAAGGTCCAGATCTGCGTGTCGCCGACGTGCGCAGCGAGCGGCGTCGTGTCCCAGGCCGGGATGCCCGTGAAGCTCATCACGAGGTGCCCGTCGACCGTGGCCTGCGTGAGCGAGACGTCGAAGCTCGTCGCGCCCGTCGTCTCGAGCGGCACGACGCCGCGCGCGGGGAACGACGGCAGCGAGATCGCGCGCCGCGGTCCCTCGACGGACACGTGCATCACGGCGACGGGATCGCGGAACTCCGTGGAGCCGTAGCCGCGATCGTAGGGGATCCACATGAGCGGCAGCACCTGACCGGGCATCGCGTCGGGGACCACGATCGCATCGACGCGCTGCCCCGGGAGCACGAGCAAGCGCGTCGCCGCGCGCGGGTGTGGCGAGATCCCGCGGTCGCCGCCCACCACGCGGAACACGTGCCCCGGCAGCTCGACCTGGAAGTAGCGGCTGATCGCGGCGTTCACGATGCGCAGGCGAAGGGGCACGCCGTTGCGCACGTGAAGTGTGGCGCCCTCGCGGCCGTTCGCGAGCACGTGGTTGCCTTCGCGCCCGAACAAGGTCGCGAGGTCGCCGCCCACGTCGTGCGGGAGCGGCTGCCCGGCGTCGTCGAGCGAGATGTCGTTCAGCATCAGCACGAGCTCGTCCATCTCGGGCTCGTCGTCCGCGCGCACCACGATCGCGCCGTGCAGGCCAGCGTCGACCTGCACGGCCGAGCGCACGTGGGGGTGGTACCAGTACAGGCCCTCGTCGGGCAGCACGAAGTCGTAGTCGAAGCTGCCGCCGGGCGGGACGGGCGGCGCGTGGTGCGTCGGCGCGCCGTCCATCGCGTTCGGCACGCGGACGCCGTGCCAGTGGATCGTTGTCTCCTCCGGCAGCTCGTTCCGGAAGTGCACGATCAGGCGGTCGCCCACGCGGGCCTCGATGAGCGGCCCGGGAGAGGCTCCGTCGTAGGTCCACAGCGGCGTGACGGTGCCGGGGACGATCACGGCCTCGCCGGGGCGCGCGACGAGATCGATCTCGATCACGTGCGGGTCGGGGTCGAGATCCACGGCGCGCGGCAGCGCGACCGCGTCGTCCCAGCCCTCGGGCTGCGCGAGGCCCGGGTCGACCGGGGCGCAGGCCGCGAGCATCGAGAAGATCAGCGCGAGCCGCGAGCGCACCGGGAGCATCTAACCACGGAGACCCGCGCCGCGAGCCCGAAAGGGCGACTTGGGCGGGCCGGGACGCGCCCGTCTCGTAGGATGTCGATTTCGACCGGCCTCGATCGTCGATCGGGGAGGAGGTGTGCCTTGCCCGAGCTGATGCTGATGGTCGTGGTGGACGAGCCGGGCGAAGAGCGCCTCGCGCCGTCCGAGGTGCGCGCGCTGGTGGAGGGGCACGCGGCGTGGGAGAAGGAGCTGCGCGAGGCCGCGATCCTCGTCGACGCGGAGCGGCTGCGGCCCTCGTCGGAGGGAGCGCGCGTGCGGGGGCGGGGCGTCGTGCCGAAAGCCGCGTCGGGGCCCTTCGGCGACGAGGCGCTGAGCGCCTATGCGATCGTGCGGGCCGAGGGGCTCGAGCAGGCGCTCGCGCTCGCGCGCCGGCTGCCCGTGCCGCCGGGCGCGAAGATCGAGGTGCGCCCGATCATGAAGCGCCACACGCATCCCGAGAAGACGAGCCAGCCCGGGCGCGTGTTCGCGTTCGGCGTGCTCGGGAGCGCGCCGAGCGAAGAGGGCTGGATCGAGGTCATGGACCGGATCGACGCGCGCACGCGCAACGGCTTTCCGGGGGAGCGCTGGCTCGGCGGCGTGCGGCTCGAGGCGCCCCGCACCGGGCGGCGCCTGGCGAGCGGCACGATCTTCGATGGCCCTTTCCTCGAGAGCAAAGAGGTGATCGGCGGGCTGTTCTTTCTGCGCATGCAGTCGATGGCCGAGGCCGTGGCGTGGGCGGCGCAGACGCCGTTCGTCGAGGAGGGCGCGCTCGAGATCCGGGAAGTGTGGCGCTCGTGAACGAAGCCCTCGAGGAGGTGTTCCGCCGCGAGAAGGGCCGCGTGGTCGGCGGGCTCGTCCGTTTCCTCGGGAGCCTCGACGCGGCCGAGGAGGCGTTTCAGGACGCGGCGGTCGCGGCGCTCGACGACTGGCCGAGGCACGGCGTTCCCGCGAGCCCCGGCGCATGGCTGACGCGCGTCGCGCGCAATCGTGCGCTCGACGAGGCAAGGCACCGCCGCGTCGTCGCCGAGAAAGCGCCGCTCTTGGTCGAGGACGCCGTCGTGCAGCCCGATGCGCTCGCCTCGATCCACGACGACGCGCTCCGGCTGATCTTCACGTGCTGTCATCCGGCGCTCACGCTCGAGAGCCGCGTCGCGCTCACGCTGAAGGTCGTGCTCGGGATGACGATCGAGGAGATCGCGCGCGCGTTCCTCTCGCCGGAGAAGACCGTCGCGCAGCGGATCGTGCGCGCGAAGAAGACGATCGAGGAGGCCGGGGTGCCCTACGAGGTGCCCGAGGCGAGCGAGCGGCCGGAGCGGCTCGGGGCCGTGCTCGCGGTCGTGCACCTCTTCTTCAACGAAGGGCACACGGCTCGGCGCGGCCCGCTCGTGCGCGTGGATCTGCAGCGCGAGGCGCTGCGGCTAGCGCGCGATCTCTCGGAGCTGATGCCGACCGAGGCCGAGCCCTTCGGTCTGTTCGCGCTCGTCGCGTTCTCGCTCGCACGCGTGGAGACGCGGACCGACGCGGCCGGTGATCTCGTGCCGCTCGCGGAGCAGGATCGCGCGCGCTGGGATCGCCGGATGATCAAGGAGGGCCTGATGGCGCTCTCGCGAGCGCGGCGGCTGGGCGGGGCGGGCCGCTACGTGCTCGAGGCCGAGATCGCCGCGTGCCACGCGACGGCGCCCGATCTCGAGCGCACCGAGTGGACGCGCATCCTCGCGGCCTACGACGCGCTGGCGGCGCTCGATCCGTCGCCCGTGATCGCGCTCAACCGCGCGGTGGCGCTCTCGCGCGTCGCGGGCGCGGCCGAGGCGCTCGCGGCGCTGGAGCAGCTCGCGGGCGCGCTCGACGCCTACCACCACTTCCACGTCGTGCGCGCCGACCTGCAGGAGCGCGCGGGCCAGACCCCAGTGTGGGCGCTCGAGCGCGCGCTCGCGCTGGTGACGAACGAGAGCGAGCGCCGTTGGATCGAGCGACGGCTGCGGTCGGTGCGCGGGCCGGAGGGCGAGCGGACGTAGCGCGCGTCCGCAGGCCTCGAGGAAGGTGAGCGCGATGGCTCCGTATGCTCGTGCGTGCGTCCGTGGAGCGTCGTTCTCGTGGCGGCGTTGCTCGCCGCCGGAGCGCCCATCGGGGCGCAAGACGCCGCGCCGACGCGCACGCTGATCTGGGCGCTCTCCTCGGGACGGACGCCGCTGTCGTCGGTCGTCGACCCCGAGCGAGGGCTCGTGTGGATCACCTTCACGGAAGGCGAAGGACCGGGCATGCGTCGCGCCGAGCACTTCTGTACGGGCGAGAGCGAGCTCGAGGGCGTGCGCGCCCGCCTTCGCCAGCAGATCCGAATCGCCGACCGCGTTACCTGTCGGCACGACACCTGTGAGATCGAGATCGGGGGCGAGTACGGCGTCACCCAAGAGCTCCACTTCCGCGCCGGGACGCGCACGCTCGAGACCGTGATCGAGCGGAACTCCTCGTACCGATCGGGAAGAGAGCGTCGCTACGTGGCGCGGCATCTGTCCGAGCTCAGCGCGCTGCGCTGTACCTCCCCCTAGGGCGCTTCACCGCTCGATCGCGCTCGATCGGACGAGCGCATGTAGATTCTCGACTTCTCCGGCCGTCGTGAAGGCAGAGGTCGGAGGTCGGCCTCGATGCAGAGAGGTCGGAACATGGAGATTCGAGGATCCGTGGCGCTGGTGACCGGCGCCAGTCGTGGGCTCGGCGCGAGCCTGGTGGAGGCGCTGCTCGCGGCGGGCGCGTCGAAGGTCTACGCGGCGGCGCGGGACGTGACGAAGGTTCGCGCGAGCGATCCGCGCGTCGTCGCGCTGACGCTCGACACGACGAAGGCGGCGGACGTCGCCGCGGCGGCGGCGCGGGCGAGCGACGTCACGCTGCTCGTGAACAACGCCGGCGTGCTCACCTCGTACGACGTCCTCACGACGTCGCCGACCGAGCTCGCGAACGATTTCCGCACGAACGTGTACGGCACGCTCGAGGTGATCCGCGCCTTCGTTCCGGTGCTCGAGCGTGCGAAGGGCGGCGCGTGCATCGTCAACGTGCTCTCGCTCGCCGCGCTCGCGAGCTTCCCGGCGCTCGGCGGGTACTCGGCGTCGAAAGCGGCGGCGTACTCGATCACGCAGGCGATGCGGCCGAGCCTGAAGGCGCGCGGGATCGCGGTGCTCGCGGCGCTGCCGGGCCCGATCGACACCGACATGGTCCGGGCGCTGCCGATTCCGGGCAAGGTGAGCCCGGTCGAAACGGCGCGCGGCATCGTCCTCGGCATCGCGAAGGGCGACGAGGAGATCTACCCGGACGCGATGGCGCAGCAGATGAGCGCGCTCTGGAACGGGGATCCGAAGGGCTTCGAGCGCGCCTTCGGGGCGATGTGAGGAGGACGAGCATGACGAACGACACGAATCTCACGCTCTCTTTCACGGTGCCGCAGAAGCCGGCCGAGGTCTTCGACGCCATCCGCGACGTGCGCAGCTGGTGGTCCGAGGGGCTCGAGGGCCCGAGCGCGGAGGTGGGCGACGTCTTCCGCTACCGGCACGGGACGCTCCACGACTCGCGGCAGAAGGTGAGTGGAAGGGCACGACGATCCGCTTCGACCTCTCGGAGGCGCCCGGCGGCACGCTCGTCCGCTTCACGCACGAGGGCCTCGGCCCGAGCTGCGACTGCTACGACGCGTGCTCGCAGGGCTGGGGCCTCTACGTGGGCGAGAGCCTGCGCGCGCGGATCACGACGGGTCGCGGCGTGCCGGACACGAAGCGCTTCGCACGCCCGGGCTGAGCGTCAGCCGAGGCTCTTCACGTCCGCGAGCTCGACGACGCGCGTCACGGGGACGGGCGCGCTCGTCATGCTCTCGGGCTTCACCCAGCGCCAGCACATCGCGCCGAACGAGTGCCCGGCGGTCTCGATCCAGTTCGGGACGCCCGGGTCGCGGTGCGCGACGACCACCCGGACGCTGCCGTCGGGGCGCAGCGTGGCGAGCTTGCTGTTCGTGTGGATGCGGTGCAGGTGGTAGTCGAGCGACTCCATCCAGTGGTTCTCGAGCTGGAAGTTCCAGTGGTCGCAGCGCGGCGGCGTCGCGTCGATCACCAGCGCTTCGTGGCCCTCGAGCTTCCAGTACGAGTGGTAGTAGGCGATGTCGGGCACGCCGCCCATCGAGTCGCTGAGGGCCTGATCGAAGCGCGGCAGCTGGTTCAGGTGCCGCTCCTTGAAGCCGTCGGCCCACATCGCGAACATCATCGAGGCGCCGAAGACGAGCATGCCGGTGCTGCCGAAGCCCTCGTCGAGCTTCTTCGGCGTGAGCGGCTCGTCGTGCGTGGCGGGCCCGGAGGTGCGCACGAGGGCGAGCTCGGCGAGCGTCTCCGTCTTCGGGTCGAGCCGGCTCTGGCGGACCATGAACGAGCCGGTCTCCGGCGTCGCGCGCAGCCAGTTCTTGGCGCCGGCGGGGCGGGTCTGGCTGATCACGACGTCGAACGAGCCGTCGGGCTCGAGCACGAGCTCCTTCGCGTCGAGCGTGCCGGCGGCGGGCATGCCGCGCGACTGCCCGTAGTGCCCGACGAGCGTCGCGAACTGCAGGTAGTGGACGGTGTTGCGCTTGCCGCGCAGCACGTAGTCGTACTGGCCGGAGAGCGATGCGTGGAAGTAGTGGTTGTCCGGGTTGTCGGCGCCCATCTTGATCGTCTCGTGCACCGGGCGGCGCAGGACGGGCGCGAGCGGATCGGCGTGCTCGACGAAGGCCTCGAGGCCGGCGCGCGCGAGGCGCGAGAGATAGCGATAGCCCTCCGCGCGCGTGAGGGGATCGGCCGGGCCGCTCTGGATGATCTTGCCCGCGTCGCGGAGGCGATCGAGCATCTCGTTCCAGGCGGTTCCGTCGATGATGCGCTGCGCGGCGCGCTCTTCCGGAGTCGTCATGCGGGGTGCGGTAGCGCGGGGCGGCGGGGGGGGTCAAGCGAGCTAACCCTCATCGCATCTCGGCTCGGACACCATGAAGGACGGCTCGGGATCGCGCGAGGGGAGGCCGTGGGCGGATGGAGGTGGGGCTCGGCGCGCAGCGGCACCGCGGCGAAGACGTGAGCGCGGCGCTGCGCAGAGAGGCTCGCCCGCTACCTCTCGCTCCCGCTCGCCTATGCGGGGCTCTGCCCCGCTCCCCGGGCTGCCGCACACGGGCATCGAGGATCTCTGCCGAATCAACTTCGTGGGCGTCAGTCCGCCACGCGCGCGTCGTCTCCATCGCATGACACGTAGGCGGGCAACCCAGATCACGATCGACTTCCGCGCTCACGGCGGTGC
>JBGALT010000138.1:0-21444 GCA_044223665.1 Sandaracinaceae bacterium
GCTACCACAGGGCGGCTTCGACGCCGGCCCGGCGGCCGCTCCGGGGTGTGATCGGCGGCGGTGCTCAGCGGCGACGCGCCGCGATCCCGGCCTTGATGCCGCGTCCGAGCAAGTCGGACGCTCGCCACCTCCCCCTCTGGGCGCTGCTCACGGCCCAGTCGGCCGCTGCGCTGCGTCCTCGGGAAGGCGAGGCCTATAGCCAATTGGCTATAGGCCCCGCCGCCAGGCGACGCCTGAAGGCCGGTCTCACGACGCGACATGCAGCGGGCCTCGACCGTTCTGCGCAGCCGCCCCGTTGCAAGACTTCACCACCGCGCTGGATCACACCCGGCCGCTCCGACCGATCACATCACGGTGCAGCCGCGCATCCCGAAGTCGATGAGCGCGCTGGCGCTCTCGGTCGTCGACTGGATCGCGCAATCGGTGGCGCTCAGGCGCACGCTGCCGGTGCCTTCGTCGAGCTCGGTGACGACGACGCGGCACGCGCCCTCGAAGTCGGTACCGCCGAGGCTCGCGCTGACCGAACCGGTGTCGGGCGCGTCGGAGTGCGCCAGGACCGTCATCGACCGGATCGCGCGGCCTTCCGCCGCGGGGTTGCCGATGAGATCGATCACGACGCCGTAGGCGCCGGTGCCCGTCCCGCGGCTGATCTGGCAGCTGGCCGTGGTGCCGTGGCCGCCGTCCAGGCGGACGCCCGTGCCGAAGTCGAAGCCGGTGGGCGTCGAGCCGATCGTGACGACGGCCCGTCCGTACGCCGAGAGCCCCTCGTTGCCACCACAGCCGCCGAGCGCGAGGAGCGCGGCGAGAGAAACGAGGGCGGGGGCAACGGTCTTGCGCGTCATGACGGTCTCCTGCCGGCTCCCAAAGCGAGCGGCGTGCCATGCGAGGTTACGTGGAAAACCACGGTGGACCTTCCCCTGGCGAAGCGTCGCGTTCACGCGCGGAGGCGGACCCGTGAACGGCGAGTCACAGCCGCTTCGGAGATCAGCCTCCCGGACGCAGAACGGCGAGGGAAGCGGCGACGAGCGCGACCACGGCGTACGCCGCGCCGATCCCGACGAAGACCCCGGCCGTCGCCGGCTGACCCGCCGACGCCTTGCGCACGCGCGCGACGAGCACGCCGTGCAGGCCGGCCAGGATCAGCCCGAGCAAGAGCTTCACGTGCATCCACGGCGCGTGGGCGTAGCTGGTGCTCCACCCCGGCACGAGGCGTGCGAGCCCGCCTGCGAGCGCGAGCAACATGCCCGGCAACACGACCGCGAGCAGCGCGCTGCGGACGCTCGAGAGCGCCTTCGTCTCGCCGGCCGACACGAGGCCGGCGGCCGTCCAGGCACAAGCGGCCGCGCCTCCGACCCAGAGCAGCAGGCCGACGAAGTGGACGATCAGGGCGATCCCGGCGGCGTTCATCATCGTGTCGTCTCTCCGTGTCTCTCGATCGGGGGCGGAAGGGGCGGCGTCAGGATCGGAAGGGCGAGCGCTCCGCCTCCGGCCCGAGCGGCTTCTCGTAGATCCGGTACGTCTTGTAGATCTTCGCGCCCATGGACTTGATGCCCAGGTTGATGGGGCGGTTGTCCTCCAACGTCCAGCTCAGCTCGCCCCACTCGTAGCCGCGGCGCTCACCGCGCTTGGCCACCTCGACGTAGAGCGCGTGCGAGAGGCCGGCGTACTTCTTCACGCCTCGCAGCTCCGAGCTGAGCCCGAGCATCATGAGGCGCGCGCTCTTGGGCCGGCGGATCTTCAGTCGGTAGACGAGCTTCGCGATGGTGATGGGCGTGAGGCGGCCCCGGAAGTCGCGGATGACCTCGTTCAGGTTGGGGATCGCGATGCACATCCCCATCGGCTTGCCCTCGACCTCGGCGATGAACGCCATCTCGGGGTCGAGGATGAGCCGGAGGTCCTCGGCGGTCTTCTTCACCTCGGCGTCCGTCGCGGGGACGTGACCCCAGTTGTGGTCCCACGCGTCGTTGAAGATGTCCTGGATGACGCGCAGCTCGCGCTCCATGTGCCGCGGCTCCACCGAGCGCAGGCGCACCTCGGGAAGCGCCTTCGTCTCGGCCCACGCCTTCTCGGCGCGAGGCGGGATCGCCCCCACGTCGAAGCGCCACGCGTAGAGGTCCTTCGCCTTCACGAGCCCCGCGGCCTGCGCCACGCGGTCCTGCCAGCGCCGCGAATGCTGCATCAGGATCTGCGGCGGCATGTCGAACCCGTCGACGAGCGTGCCGACCTCTTCGTACATCGTGAGCGAGAGCGGCCCGCGCATCGTCGCCATGCCGCGCTGGGAGAGCCACGCGGCCGCGCGATCGACGAGCGCCTGGCCGACCTCGTCGTCGTCGATGGTGTCGAAGAACCCGAAGAAGCCGACCTTGTCCTTGTAGCGACGCAGGTGCTCGTGATCGAGCTGCGCGGAGATGCGACCGGCGAGCTTGCCGTTCTTCCAGGCCGTGAACAGCGCGAGCTCGCCGCGCAGGAAGAACGGGCTCTTGCCCGGGGTCAGGCGCGCCTTCAGGTCGAAGTGGAGCGGCTCGACCCAGTTCGGATCGCCCGCGTAGACCACCTCCGAGGCGCGGATGAAGTCGCGCAGGTCTCGCCCGGGCCGGTGCTCGCGAATCTCGATCGTCATGCCGCCTCCAGCGCGGGCGCGAGCTACCACGGGCCGCGTGCGCATGCACTCTCGACGGCACGGCGGCGAAAAAGGCCCCGCCCGACCCACGCCTTCAGTGCGAGTACGGCTCGTTCCGTAGGATCGTGAACGCGCGATAGACCTGCTCCACGAGCAAGAGGCGCGCGAGCCGGTGCGGCAGCGTCAGATCCGAGAGCGAGAGCCGCAACGACGCCTCGGCCGAAACCGCCTTCGGCAGCCCGTAGGAGCCGCCGATCAGGAACACGACCGCGGGCACGGCGCCGCTCTCGCACTGGCCCACGAAGCGCGCCAGCGCGGGCGAGGTCATGCGGGTGCCCTCGACCTCCATCGCGACGACGCGCGCGCGCTCCGGGATCGCCTTGCGCATGCGCGCCTCGACGGTGTCGTCGTCGGTGAGCTCGACCTCCGAGACCTTCGCGTAGTGCGAGATGCGCTCGACGTAGTCGGCGATCAGATCCCGCATGCCGCGGTCCTTGATCTTGCCCACGACGACGAAGACGACGCGCATCTCGCCGCGGTCCGCGGCTCAGCTCGCGGCCACCGGCACGCGGGCGGCGTCCATCCAGAGCGACTCGATGTCGTAGTAGCCGCGCACGTCCTCGTGGAAGATGTGGACGACCACGTCGCCGAAATCCATGAGCACCCAGCGGCCCTGGCTCGCGCCCTCGACGCCCAGGCACTTGGTCTTGGTCTTGGCCTCGACGTCCTCTTCGATTCCGCGCGCCAGCGCCGCGACCTGGCGATCGCTGCGACCGCTCATGACGACGAGGTAGTCGGCGTAGTCCACCTTGCCGAGCACGTCGATGATCTCGACGTTCACGGCCTTCTTGTCCAGCGCGGCCTCGGCGATGGCGAGCGCGACTCGCTTGCCCGGGGCCTCGCTCGCGGCGGGCTTGCCGTCCTTCTTCGGCGCGCGGCTCGCCCGCGTCGCCGCGCTCTTGGCGGCGGGCGCCTTCGCAGCAGTGCTCTTCTTCGGCGCGGCCTTCTTGGCGGACGTCGCGGACGTCTTCTTCTTCGTCGTCTTGCTCTCGCTCATCGTGTCTTCCTCGGGCGGGGCCTCAGCCCCGGATCTGCCCGCTCCCGAACGCCACCCACTTCTTCGTCGTCAGCTCCGAGGCGCCCATTGCACCATACGCGTGCAGCTTCGTGGTGGAGATCCCGATCTCCGCGCCGAGGCCGAGCTCGCCCCCGTCGTTGAAGCGGGTCGAAGCGTTCACGAGCACGAGGCTCGCGTCCACCTCGGAAATCCAGCGATCGGCGCGATCCTGCCGGCGCGTGACGATGGCCTCGGTGTGGAGCGTGCCGTGGCGGGCCACGTGGGCGATCGCGGCATCGAGCCCGTCGACGACGGCGATCGCGAGGACGAGGTCGAGGTACTCCGCGTCCCAGTCGGCCTCGGTCGCGGGATGGACCGCGACGATCGCGCGCGTGCGCGGGCAGCCCCGCAGCTCGACGCTCTTCGCGCGCAGCGCGTCGGCGATCCGCGGCAGGAACGCATGCGCGCACTCGGCGTCCACGAGGAGCGTCTCCATCGCGTTGCACACGCCCGGACGGCTCGTCTTGGCATCGATCACGATCTTCTCGGCCACCTCGAGGTCGGCCTCTCCGTCGACGTAGACGTGGCAGACGCCCTTGAAGTGCTGGATCACCGGCACGCGCGCGTGCTCGGTCACGAAGCGGATGAGACCCTCGCCGCCGCGGGGGATGAGCAGGTCCACGAGGCCCGAGAGCTGGGTGATCTCCCGGAGCACGTCGCGGTCGGTCTCGGCGACGAAGGTCACGGCCGCCGCGTCGATCCCCGCCTCGAGGAGCGCCTCGCCGAACGCCCGCGCGATCTCGCGGTTGGACTGAAGGGCCTCCGAGCCGCCGCGGAGCAGGCACGCGTTGCCGCTCCAGAGACAGAGCGCCGCGGCCTCGGCCGTCACGTTGGGACGCGACTCGTAGACGATCGCCACGAGGCCGAGCGGCACGCTCATGCGCCCGACGCGAAGCCCGTTCGGCCGCTGCTCGAGCGACTCGATCCGCCCGACGGGATCCGGCTGGGCGGCGACGGCGCGTACCGCGCGTGCCATCCCGGCCACCCGGCCGGCGTCGAGCCTCAGCCGATCGCGCATCGCCGCGGTGATTCCGGCGGCATCGGCGCGCGCCAAATCGAGCGCATTGGCGGCCAGGATGGTGTCGGTCTCACGCTCGATCCGAGCCGCAGCGGCCTCCAGAATCGCTCGCTTCTCGCGCGTCGTGGCCTTCGCCAGGCGCGGCTGTGTCGCCCTCGCGCGCAGGGCGGACGCGCGGGCGCCGGAGGTGCCTGCCGTCACGACCCGCTCCCATCCGCGCGCTCGGCGCTCCGAATCTCGGCCATCGGGCCGGTGCATAGCACGCGATTCGCCTGCGAAAGAGGCTTCGCAGCCCGTGAAAAACCTCAGGCGCAGGCCTGACCCGCGGATTTGCCGTGGTACATCACCGCGCCCCGTCAGGCACCTGGCGAGGACGAGGCCGAGAGACCGTGAGCACCGCGACCATCAGCGACATCGAGCACCCGCCGTCCATGCCACGCCCGGCCGACGCGCCCGTGGATGCGGCGCCCGTGCGCGCCGAGCGCGAGCCCTTCCCGCCCGGACGCCGCAGCGCCAAGGAGCTGCTCGCCGCCGCCAAGGAGTTCCAGCAGGAGAACCGCGCGCGCAGCTGGATGCACATGGCGGAGACGTTCGGCGTCTACTTCGCTCTCATCGCCGGCATCGTGCTCGCGCCCGCGTGGTGGATCCGCCTTCCGCTCTCGGTGATCGCCGGGCTCACGTTCGTGCGGATGTTCATCCTGTATCACGACTACATGCACCTCGCGATCCTGCGGAACAGCCCGCTCGCGAAGGCGATCCTCTACGCGTACGGGGTCTTCGCGCTCACGCCGCCGAGCGTCTGGCGGCAGACGCACAACTATCACCACGCGCACACCGCGAAGGTCGTCGGCTCGCACGTCGGCAGCTACCTGATGGTGACGACCGAGATGTGGAAGCAGATGACGCCGACGCAGCGGCGCGTCTACAAGGCCTATCGCCATCCGCTGACGGTCCTGTTCGCGTACTTCACCGTGTTCGGCGTCGGAATGTGCGCGCAGCCCTTCGCGCGGAACCCGAAGAAGCACTGGGACGCGGCCCTCACGCTCGCCCTTCACGCCGCGATCTGGGCGCTCGTGCCCTGGCTCCTCGGTTCGCAGATCTTCTTCTTCGCGTACTTCCTGCCGCTCTTCGTGGCGATGGCGGCGGGCGCGTATCTGTTCTACGCGCAGCACGACTTCCCGGAGATGAACGTGCAGCCGCGCGAGAGCTGGGAGTACACGCGCGCGGCGCTCGAGAGCTCGAGCTACATGCAGCTCTCCCCCGTGATGCACTGGTTCACCGGCAACATCGGCTACCACCACGTGCACCACCTGAACCCGGGCATTCCGTTCTATCGGCTGCCGGAGGCCATGGCGTCGATCCCCGAGCTGCAGCAGCCGCTCGGTCGCACCTCGCTCAGCCTGCGCGACATCCGCGCCTGCTTTGCCCAGAAGCTCTGGGATCCGCAGCAGGGAAAGATGGTCGGCTACCCCGCCGACTGAATCGCGGCGACGCGGAAGCGGCGCGACTCGACCAGGCTCAGCCGGCGTCGGCGCCCGCGTCGATGGCCGTGGCGTCGACGGCCGCGGCGTCGTCGGCTCCCGCGTCCCTCCCCTCCCCGGCATCGTCGGCGCTCGCGGCGTCCTCGGCGCTCGCGGCGTCCTCGGGCGGCACGTAGGCGTCGGGCCGCGGCGTCGAGCCCGCGTCGTCCACGAGACAGGGGCAGTAGTCGGGGTGTGGCAACGAGCAGGAGGTCGGCGCCGGGCAGGCGTTGCTGCAGCCGGCCGCCATGGCGAGCGCGAGCGCGAGCGAGATCCCGAGACAGATGCGCATCACGCCGCGACCATAACACGGCCTCCAAGCGCAACGGGGCCGACCGTGAGGTCGACCCCGTCCTGCGCTGCTCGCTGATCCCGTCGAGGCTCAGAGCCCGTCGAGACTCAGAGCCCGTCGAGACTCAGAGCCCGTCGAGACTCAGAGCCCGTCGAGACTCAGAGCCCGTCGAGGCTCAGGCCCGTCGAGGCTCAGAGGCCGTCGAGACCCGCCAACGGATCGTCGCTGTCGTCGTGGCGCGGACGCGAGGGCGCATCGCCACCGCCCGACGGGCGAGCCGCGGGACGGCGAACCGTGCGTCGCGCCTCGGCGCGGACCTGCTCGGCGCCGGCCGTATCGCCCGACTGCTCGAGCGCCGTGGCGCGCGCCTCGGCCGCCGCGAGCGCAGCCTGGGCCGCCGCCGCCGCCTGACGATCGGACTCGGCCTGAGCGGCGATGCGCGCGGCTTCCGCCGCCTGGCGATCGAGCTCCTGCTGGTGCGCGACGCGCTCGCGCTCGGCCTGCTCGCGCTGCGGCACGACCACGCCGAAGTAGATGCCGGCGATGCCGCCGAGGAGCAGCACGGCGATACCGGCGAAGACGGCGGGGTGCACGCCCTTGCGGCGCGTCGCCTCGATCCGCTTCACTTCCTGCTCGTGGGCGAGCAAGCGCTCCTGCTCGGCGAGGCGCGCCTTCTGCTCGGCCTCGAGCCGAACCTTCAGCTGCGCAGCCTCGTTCTCGCGGACCTTGCGCTCTTCTTCGAGACGCGCCTGGCGCTCGGCCTCCGCCTTCGCAGCGGCCTCCGCTTTGACGCGAGCGTCTTCGGCCTCGCGCGCAGCGCGCTCGGCCGCTTCCTTGGCGAGGCGCGCATCGTCCTCGGCCTTCTTCTTCTTGTCCTCTTCCCCCTGGATGCGCTCTTCCTCGAGATTCATCAGCTCTCGAAGGTTGAAGAGGACCGACGATTCCTTCTGCTCCGCCATCGTGGTGTGCGCTCCGGTGGTAACCGAGGCCGTGAAGCGCGCCTCGGAGGGGTTTCAATCTATCAAGCCCACGATCGACGTGTCAACGCACGGCGGCGTGGCTCGGCACCTCCGACCTCTTGCTCGGAGGGGACCTTGGGACGATTCGACGATTCCCGCGCCGGACCGGCAGGGCGCATGGGCACCGCAGACGTGACCATCGCTGCGGGAGCGGTTTCGCGGTAATCTCCGGATCGTGGACATGCTTCGCGGCTTCGGTGCATCGGCCCTCCTCGCGATCGCCAGCTCGGCCGCGGGGTGTGGCTATCCGACCAACGTCCAAGCCGGTGGCGCCTGCCAGCGCACCGTCCAGTGCGCGAGCGGCCTGGTTTGCTCACAGGGCGTCTGCACGAGCGACCTGACCATGTTCGGAATGGGGCACCCGACCTCGCTGGACTCGGGCCTGGTCGACACCGGCGTGGGGAACGATGCGTCGTACTTCGACGCCGGCCCGCCGAACGACGCGAACCTGCCCGACACCGGGACGCCGAACGACGCGTACACCCCGCCCAACGACGCGTACACGCCGGGCAACGACGCGTACACCCCGCCGAACGATGCGTTCGTGCCTCCCGAGGACGCCTTCGTCCCCGCCGACGACGCGTGGGTCGATCCCGACGACGCGTGGGTCGATCCCGGCGACGCCGGCTGACGATCGGCCGATCTCGGCGGGGCGAAGAGCGCTCGCGCGGGAGGCGTTCCCTTCGCGCACGACGCGCGCGCTCCCTCATCGGGGGTCGACGGGCGAGCCGATCACTGCTCGGCAAAGAGTGCTCGCCCCGGAGGCCCCGTACGGGAGCGGGCTCGGCCCGCGGATGGAAGGGTCCGGAGCGGGCGAGCCGATCACTCGCGCCAGAAGAACTTCCAGGGGTTGTGCTTGAGATCCCGGATCATCTCCTGGAGATCGTCGTAGATCTCCTCGTCCATCAGTAGCGCGCCGATGGTCCCTTCGCCCTCACGGACGTGGTGCACCACGGCCTGGGCGTCGGTGACGATCGCGCGCGCATCGCCGGTGGCGGCCTCCACCTCGGTCGCGATCCGATGGGCGGAGTGGATGGTCTCCTGGATGTCGGCGCGCTCGGTCGGGCCGATCGCGCCCAGCGTGTCGCGCGCGCTCGTCGCGACGTCGCGCGCGTCGGCGATCAGCGGGCCCGCCTCGCGATCGAGCGTGCCGACCAGGTGCTCGACGCGCGAGAGGATCCGCCGCGGCTGCGGGCCCTCGACGTAGGTCTCGCGCGCGCCTCGCAGGAGCGCAACGCCCTCGTCGGCGGCCGTGCTGAGCTGATCGACGATGTGGTCGATGTCGGTGCGGTTGCCGTCGAGGATCTCGCGCACGGCGCGGATCAGCGCGACCACGTCGTCGAGCAGGCCTCGGAGATCGTCGCGGTGCGCGCGGACGCCCTCGACGATCTCTTCGAGCAGCTCGTAGCCGAGGGCCAACGCCAGATCGAGACGGGGCGGATCGACGCCGCGGACGATCGCCCCCTCCGCGAGCACGGGATGCTCGGCCGTCCCGGGGTCGATCGCGACGAACTGCTCGCCCAGCACGCCCTGCGAGGTCACGTAGAAGAGGGCGTCGTCGTGGATCGTGTCCTGCACCTCGCGATCGACGCTGATGCGGATGCGCACGAGCGGGCGCCGGCCCGTCTCGGCATCCAGACGCCCGCCCATGTACCGTACCTCTTCGACGCGGCCGACCTTCACGCCGCCGATCCGCACCGGTGCGCCAGCCTGGACCGAGCCGGGGTTGTCGAAGTCGACGTAGAGCGGGTAGCCGTCCGAGAGGCGCACCCCGCCGAGCACGAAGACGAACGCGCCCAGCATCGCCAGCGCGACGAGCACGAGCAGGCCGACGCGGGCCTCGAGCGAGATGCGACTCACTCGATGGGCCCCTTGGCCCGGCCTTCGATGAACTGCCTGACGATCGGATCCTCGGTCACGCGTATCTCCGCCGGCGTTCCGACGAACTGGACGCGTCCCTTGTACAGCATCGCGATGCGGTCGGCGATCCCGAGGATCGAGGGCACGTCGTGCGAGACGACGATCGCGGTGACGCCGACGCTGTCGCAGAGCTCGCGGATCATCTGATCGACCCGCCGCGCGGAGACCGGATCGAGCGAGGTCGTCGGCTCGTCGAAGAGCACGTAGCGTGGCTCGAGCGTGAGGGCGCGCGCGATCGCCACCCGCTTGCGCATGCCGTCGCCGAGCTCGGCCGGGTAGCTCCCGCCGAAGCGCTGCATGTGCACCTGGGTGAGGCGGCGCTCGGCCTCCTCCAGTGCTGCTTTCATCGAGAGCCCGCGGTGGATGCGCAGGGGCAAGGCGACGTTCTCGGCGCAGGTCATCGAGTCGAAGAGCGTCGAGCTCTGGAAGACCATCGCGCACTTCTTCCGGATCGGCGCGAACGCCTCCTCCGAGAGCTGCGACACCTCCTCGCCGTCGAGCCAGATGCGGCCGCCATCGGGCCTCAAGAGGCCGATGAGGTGCTTGATGAGGACGCTCTTTCCGACGCCGGAGCCGCCGATGACGAAGAAGCACTCGCCGTCGCGGACGTCGAGCGAGACGTCCGCGAGGACGGCCTTGGGGCCGAAGGACTTGGAGACGTGCTCGAAGACGATGGGCACGACGGTGCCGTGATCACGCGGCCGAGATCGAGCGAGCCGTCAGCGCATCGCTTGCCAGTCGCCGGTGAAGTCGCTCCCGACGAGCTCGCCGTCCCAGTGTCCCATCACGAGCGAGCTGGGCCCGCCGATCTGCGCGGTGCCGCGCAAGGTCAGCGCATCGACGCCGATGCGCGCGTTCTCCACCGAGTGGACGGCCGTCGTGATGAGGCCGCTCAGCGCGCTCGTGCACACCGAGTTGACGGTGCCGCCGGTGCCCGAGGACGCCTCGTCGGCCGCGTCGGCCAGGCCGCGACAGAACGAGCTGGCGATGCTGCTCAACACGTCCATGAGGGAGTTGTACTCGTGGTCGCTCGCCTCGTAGATCACCGCGTCGACGAGCCACGCGATGATCGCCCCGAGGCTCACGTTCACGGCGTGGCGCTGGACGTTGAACACGCCACAGGTCACCGACGCGTTGAAGGGGCTCGGCTGGAAGCGCCAGTCGAAGACGGTCGTCGGGTCGCCCACGATCGTCGTGCCGGCGTAGACGAAGCTCACGCTCTGCCACGTGTGCGTGCCGCGGTAGCTGTCGGGGGTGGTCCCCGGCATCAGCGTCATCGTCTCCTCGATCTCCCACGTCTCGAGGACCTGATTGAGGTGCCCGATCGCGCGGAAGAGCGGCGGCGCCCAGGGCGGCAGGGCATCGGCGACGTAGGGCGCGATGGCGTCGCAGATCGCCTGCTCGATCACCGGCGGCAGACCGAAGTCGATGCACGCGGTGTCGCCGGCGAGGAAGAGAAGCGGTCCTTCGATCGCGTTCAGCAGGCCGTCGAGCCATCCCGGCAGCGCCTCGCGCAAGCGGAGGGTCGAGTGCATCGTCGGCCAGTCGCCGCTGAAGTTCGGCGCCCCGATGTCGCAGACCGTGCCCGGGCGGCAGGTGCCGTTCTCGCAGACGTCGTCGGTCGGACATTCGGCGTCGGCGACGCACCCGGGGCCCGGAACGCAGGCGCCGTTGGTGCACATGAGCCCGATCGGGCAGTCGGACGTGTGCTGGCAGCGGCAGGTGCCGTCGACGCACACGAAGCCGGCCGGGCAGGTCCCCGTCGGGCAAGGCGTGGGGATGCGCGGGTCGGGCGAGCAGCTCCCGGCGATACAGAAGTTGCCGGCGCCGCAGACGTCGTCGAACTCGCAGAGCCCACCGCCGGGTGTCGGCTGGACGCAGACGCTCTCGCGGCACTCGCCGGGCGCCGGGCAGTCGCCGCACCGCGTTCCGTCGCCGGGCGGCGGCGGATCGGGATCGACCATGCAGCGCGGCACGCCCTGGACGGCCACGCAGATCTGGCCCGTCTGGCAGTAGTGGATGCCGTCGTTGCACTGCGGCGCGTTCGGCCCGCCGTCCTGGAACAGGCTGCCGGCGTCCGAGTAGCCGCCGTCCTGGCGCACGCGGGCATCGCCGCGATTCATCGATCCGCTGCCGGCCGAGCAGCCCATCGCGCCCGAAAGGAGAACCGCGCCCACGCTCCAAGCTACGAAGTTGCGCATCTGCGCCTCCATCGACGACGGGTCATCGTAACAAACTCCAGGCGCCGCCGCGCCAGAGATTCGCGCGCCCCGCGGAGGCGGCCCCGCGCGGGCACTCCACCTCGGCCGCCTTCGCGCTATGCCTCCTCCGGATGCGCGACGCCTGGGCACGGGACATCACCGAGCGCGCCGCCGCGCACTGGACCCCAGGCGGCTGGCGCAGCGGCGCGTGGCAAGACGCTGCTGCTACCGCCCGTGCAGGCCGCCCCGCTCCTGCGGGCGATGAGCCTCTTGGCGCGCGAGATCGATGCCGCCCGATCGGGTCCGCAAGTATCTCCAGATCAACCACATGGTGACCATTTCCAGACCCTCGCTGCGCGAACTGCGCGCGACACGCGACAGTCCGCCTCGTCGACGCCGCGTGCGGTATGGCTACCTGTCGCTGCTTCTGGCGTGGTGCTTCCGCGAGCTGTGGAAGCGCGGTCAGGTCCTCGGGATCGATCGCAACGAGGCCCTCGTCGCACGCTGCCGCCACGATGCCGGGCTGGCGATGCTCGACTGCGTCGTGCGCCACGAGGCGAGCGCGCTCGCCGCCCTGGACGCGCCCACGCCGCGCGCGCGTTCGGCCCCGGCCAGGCGCCGATCGACGGGGTCGTCGCGCTGCACGCCTGCGACACGGCGACGGACGACGCGATCGTCCTCGCGGTCTCGCTCGGCGCCCCACTCTGCGCGGTCGCCCCGTGCTGCCATGCGGAGCTGGCGCGCGGGTGGTCCGAGCTGGCCGGGGCGAGCGACGGGGCGTTCTCGGTCGTGCACTCCGCGCCGCACCTGCGCCGGGAGGCGGCCGCGACGACCACGGACGCGATGCGGACGTTGCTCCTGCGCGGCGAGGGCTACGAGGTCTGGCCGCTCGAATTCGTCCCGAGCGAGCACACGCCGAAGAACACGTTGATCCGCGCGATGCGGCGCGGCGAGGCCGATCCCGGCGCGCGCGCCGCCTACGACGCGCTCGTCCTCGCCACCGGCGGCCGTGGCATCGGCCTGGCGGAGCGTCTGGCCGCGATCCGTTCTTGACCACCCGCACCGCGCACGCTACCAAACGCGTCCTTTTCGCAGCCTAGGCGCGTAGCTCAGTGGTAGAGCACCACCTTGACACGGTGGGGGTCGGCGGTTCGAAACCGCCCGCGCCTATAGGAATCTCGGGCCTAGCGCGATCTCGGTCCCTCGACCGCTGGCGCGAGTCGGTCCATACCTCCTTTCGTCATGAGCCCGACCCTGCAGCGCCGCGACTTCTCGCGCCGAGCCGCCGTCGCTCTGACGACCCGCACCACGCGCCCGACGACGCGCTGAGCGTCTCCACGCCGGAGACGCTCGCGGGGAGCGGCCGGATGCTGTAGGCATCCGCCCCGCGGCGAGACGCTCGCGTCTCGCGTGCCGTTCGACAGCAGAGAGAAAGGACACTTCCATGTCGATGATCACGCCCCGCCAAGCCCTCGAGTCGAAGGGCGCGCTGACGCCCGACACCATCGCGGCGCGCGTGACCACGAACGGCGCGACGGTCGTGAAGGATCTGATGACGCCGATCCCGGAGGGCGCCGAGGTCGCGCCGATCCGCGCGAACGATCCGGCGGCGCTCCCGGTGATCCGTCACTCGAGCGCCCACGTGATGGCGGACGCCGTCCAGCGCCTGTTCCCCGGGACGAAGGTGGCCTTCGGTCCCGCCACGGAAGATCCGCCGGGCTTCTACTACGACTACCAGAAGCCGGGCGGCGCGTTCACCGACGACGACCTGCGCGCCATCGAGAAGAAGATGGGCGAGATCGTGGCCGAGGGCGCGCCCTTCCGCCGCGAGGTCGTGAGCGTCGCCGAGGCGCGCAAGCTGCTCCAGGGCATGAACGAGACGTTCAAGCTGGAGCACCTCGAGCGCCTCGCGGCGAACAACGCGTCGACCGGAGTGCCGGCAGAGCCGGCCGACGCAATTGCGTCGGGCCCGCTCCCGCGGACCACTCCGGTCGAGATCTCGCTCTACCGCCACGGCAAGACGGGCGAGGAGTGGGTCGACCTGTGCGAGGGCCCGCACGTTCCCTCGGCGAAGTTCCTCCGGGCCTTCCAGCTCACGAAGACCTCGGGGGCGTACTGGCGTGGCATCGAGGGCAACCCGATGCTCCAGCGCATCTACGGGACGGCCTTCGCCGACGAGAAGGCCCTCCGCACCTACCTCCGGCAGATGGAGGAGGCGGAGAAGCGCGATCACCGCAAGGTCGGCAAGGAGCTCGAGCTCATCGGCTTCCACCCGTGGGCCCCGGCCTCGCCGTTCTTCCTGCCGCGCGGGGCGAAGATCTACGCCGCGCTCGTCGACTACGTGCGCGCGCAGTACCGGCGCGAGGGCTACGAGGAAGTCGTCACCCCGCAGATCTTCGACAAGCAGCTCTTCCTCACGAGCGGCCACCTGCCGAACTACGCGGAGAACATGTACTTCGCGATGACCCGCGAGGACTTCGAGGGCATCGCCAAGCACGACGGCAAGCGCGCGGTGGAAGACGTCGAGAGCGAGGCGCGCTTCGGCATCAAGCCGATGAACTGCCCCTCTCACTGCCTGATCTTCGCGATGGAGCAGCGCAGCTACCGGCAGCTGCCGCTGCGCATGGCCGACTTCGGGCGCCTGCACCGCTACGAGCGGAGCGGCGTGACGCAGGGCATGACGCGCGTGCGCACGTTCGCGCAGGACGACGCGCACATCTTCTGCACCGACGAGCAGGTGCAGAGCGAGATCGAGAAGCTCGTCGACCTCGTCTACCGCGTCTACCTCGACTTCGGCTTCACCGAGGTGAAGGTGGTCATCGCCACGCGCCCCGAGAAGCGCATGGGCACGGACGAGATGTGGGACCGCGCCGAGCGCGCGCTCATCGAGGGCGTGAAGGCCCGCGAGCTCGCCTACGAGATCGCCGAGGGCGAGGGCGCGTTCTACGGGCCGAAGATCGAGTTCCACCTCAAGGACGCGATCGGGCGGCCGTGGCAGCTCGGGACCATGCAGTACGACCCGAACATGCCCCAGTCGTTCGACCTCACGTACGTCGCCCAGGACAACACGCGACCGCGCCCCGTGATGCTGCACCGTGCGATCCTCGGCTCGATCGAGCGCTTCTTCGGCTTGCTGATCGAGCACGTGAACGGCGCGTTCCCGACCTGGCTCGCGCCCGAGCAGATCGCCTTGCTCTCGGTGAGCGAGAAGTCCGAGGCGTGGACGCTCGAGGCCGCGGAGATCCTGCGCAAGCAGGGGGTCCGCGTCACGGTCGACACCAGCGCCGACAAGCTCGGCGCCAAGGTGCGCAACGCGCGCAACATGCGGATTCCCTATCGCGCCGTGGTCGGCGAGAAGGAAGCCGAGACGCGGGCCCTGGCCCTGACCCAGCGCGACGGCAACCAGGAGCTCGGTGCCCTGCCCATCGAGGAAGTGGCCCGCCGCATCCTCGCCGAGTCGGTCGCCCCCTCGCTCCGTACCTGACGAGACGGGCCGGCTCGGGTCCGGCCGCTCGATTTCCGCTTGTTCGCCGGGCATGGCCCCGGCAAACTCGCGCCCGCTTGGTTCCGAAGGGCCCCGCCCTTCCCTCAGGAGGAAAGTCCCATCGTCAATCCGCGTTTCGATCCCCGTGGCGCACGCCCGGGTGGCTTCACTGGTCCTCGTACGAACCACCGCATCCGCGTGCCCGAAGTGCGCGTGGTCGGTGCCGAAGGCGAGATGCTCGGCGTCCTCGCGACGCACGAAGCACTGCGCCTGGCTCGGGAGAAGGAGCTCGACCTGGTCGAGGTCAACCCGAAGGCCGTGCCTCCCGTCTGCAAGATCATGGACTACGGGAAGTACAAGTACGAAGAGAAGAAGCGCGAGAACAAGATCCGGAAGAGCCAGCACACTTCCGAGCTGAAGGAAGTGAAGCTCCGTCCCAAGACGGACGATCACGATCTCGACGTCAAGGCGCGCCACATCCGGCGTTTCCTCGAGGAGGGTCACAAGGTGAAGGTCACGTGCCGCTTCCGCGGTCGCGAGATCACCCACCCGGAGACCGCCGAGCGCCAGCTGGTGCACTTCATCGAGGTCTCCAAGGACATCGCCCTCGTCGAGCAAGGGGCGCGCATGGAGGCCAAGACCATGACGATCCTGCTCGCGCCGCGCCCCGAAGTTCGCGCCCGTGCCGCCCAGCTCATTGCGCAACGCGCGATGGAGCGTACGGATGAGCCGGAAGAGAACGAGGAGGACGACGACGAGGACGACGAGGACGACGACGATTGAGCTCGGCCTCGTGGCCTCGCCGTAGGCCACACCCTCGCCGATGGGCTGCGTGCTCGTCGACGGGCTACGCGGAGGTGCCACCATGAGCGACGAAGCGACGAAGGACGGGGCGACGGGGCGTGAAGCGCCCGGTCTGCCCGAGATCGACCTGCGTGAGTGGGGCGGCAAGAAGGACGGCCAGCGGCAGGTCCTCGATCGCCGCCTCTTCATGCAGCTGCTCGTCTTCGACGTCGACCGCTCGACGAGCTTCGGAGCGGCACGGGACATGGTCGTGCAGGCGCTCGGTCACGCGCGCGTGCCGCACGTGATCTACGAGGACGCGATGGCCACGCGTGGCCTCGGTGTGCTCACGTGGTCGGAGAAGCCGGAGACGTTCGTGACGCAGGCGCACCCCGCGCTCCGCGAGATGCCGATGTCGCAGCGCAAGGGCTGGGCGATGATCGGCCGTACCTACGCGCTCGGGCACGAGCCGGACCTCGAGCACGCGATCCTCAAGCGCTCGATCGAGTACGTGATGCTCCCGGACTTCCCGTGGCACGTCTGGTACCCGCTGCGTCGCATCGGCGCCTTCGAGCGCCTCGAGAAGCATCACCAGTCGATGATCCTGCGCGAGCACGCCGCCATCGGCATGGCCTATGGCCGCACGGGAATGGCGCACGACGTCCGCCTCGCCTGCCACGGTCTCGATGCCGGCGACAACGAGTTCATGATCGGCCTCATCGGAAAGGAGCTGCACCCGCTCTCGCACCTCGTGCAGACGATGCGGCACACCGAGCAGACCTCGCAGTACATCGCGAAGATGGGCCCGTTCTTCGTCGGGCACGCCGTGCATCGCGGCGGAGCCTGAAGCGGCGATGTCGACCATCTTCGCGAAGATCCTGGACGGCGAGATCCCCTGTCATCGCGTGTACGAGGACGAGCACGTGCTCGCGTTCCTCGACGTGGGCCCGCTGAGCGAGGGACACACGCTGGTGATCCCGAAGGAGCGCAAGGCGTACCTGCACGAGCTCTCGGACGAGCAGGCCGCCGCGATCGGCCGCGTGCTGCCACGCATCGCGCGCGCGGTGATGAAGGCGACCGGCGCGAGCCAGTACAACCTGCTGCAGAACAACGGCCCGCTCGCGCACCAGGCGGTGTTCCACGTGCACTTCCACATCATCCCGCGCACCGACGCGGGCGGGCTCGGCGTGGGCTGGAAGCCCGGCAAGCTGGACGCCACGGCCGGTGCGGCGCTCGCCGCGCAGATCCGCGACGCGCTCGCATGACGGGCGTCACCTACAAGCAAGCCGGCGTCGACGTCGAGGCGGGCGACGAGCTCGTCGAGCGCATCAAGCCGCTCGCGGCGCGCACCCGCATCCCCGAGATGCTCGGCGGCGTCGGCGGCTTCGCGGGGCTCTGCGGCCTGCCTGCCGGCATGAAGGAGCCCGTGCTCGTCTCGGGCACGGACGGCGTCGGCACCAAGCTCAAGGTCGCTTTCCTCGCCGACCGCCACGACACGGTCGGGATCGATCTCGTCGCGATGTGCGTCAACGACGTGATCACCTGCGGCGCCCGCCCGCTCTTCTTCCTCGACTACTTCGCGACCGGCGCGCTCGACGTGGGCCGCGCCGAGAAGGTGATCGCCGGCATCGCCAAGGGCTGCGAGGACGCTGGCTGTGCGCTGCTCGGCGGCGAGACCGCGGAGATGCCCGGCATGTACGCGCCGGGCGAGTACGACCTGGCGGGCTTCTCGGTCGGCGTCGTCGACCGCGAGAAGATCCTCGACGGCACGAAGGTGCGCGCGGGCGACGCGGTGATCGGCGTGGCATCGAGCGGCCTACACTCGAACGGCTACTCGCTCGTCCGCAAGGTGCTCTTCGAGCGGGCCGGGCTCGCCATCGACGCGCGCCCCGCGGGCCTCGGCGAGCCGCTGGCCGACGCGCTGCTCCGCCCGACGAAGATCTACGCGCGCGCCGTCAAGGCCCTGCTCGAGGCGGTGCCGGTGCGGGCGCTCAGCCACATCACGGGCGGCGGCCTGCCCGGGAACGTGCCGCGCGTGCTCCCCGATGCGCTCGGCGTCGAGCTCGATCCGAGCACGTGGCGCGTGCCCCCCATCTTCTCGCTGGTGGGCGAGCTCGGAGGCGTGTCGGTGGACCAGATGCGCCTGGCCTTCAACATGGGGCTCGGCCTGGTCGTCGTCGTCGCGCAGAGCGACGCGAGCGCGGCCCTCGGGGCGCTCGCAGCGGCGGGCGAGACGGCGAGCGTCGTGGGGCACGTCATCGACACGCCGGGCGCGGCCTACGAGGCCCGCGTCCGCTTCGCGTGAGCGGGGCCGACGCGGGAGCATGCCGCGATGTTCCGCGCGCACTATGACGTCGTCGTCGTGGGCGGGCGGCTCGCGGGCCTGGTCGCCGCGGGCCTGATGGCCAAGCGCGGCCTGCGCGTACTGGTGCTGGGCCACGAGGATCCGCCGCCGAGCTACGAGCTGCCCGTCCCCGACGTCGGCACGCTCGAGCTGCCGCGCGCTCCCTTCAACTTCCTGGCCGCGAGCTCGCCCGTCGCGCGGCGGATCTTCACGGAGCTCGCGACGCTGCAGCCGTTCCGTCGCGCGTCGGAGTCGGTCGATCCGGCGTTCCAAATCGCCCTGCCCTCGCACCGCTTCGATCTCGCGCTCGATCGCGCGGCGCTCGGGCGCGAGATCGAGCGCGAGTTCCCCGAGGTGCGCCGGCCGATCGAGGATCTCCTGGGGCGCACGACGAGCGACATGGAGGCCATCGATCGCGCGCTCTCGAACGACCTCGTGCTCCCGCCCGAGACGTTCTTCGAGAAGCGAGAGGTCGCGCGCGCGATGGCACACCTCGCGCCGCTCGAAGGCGCCGATCTGCTCCGCGCGCTGCCCGAGGCGCACCCGTTCCGGCTCGTCGCACACGCGCCGCTGCGCTTCGCCGACGCGATGGACCCCGACGTCGCCCACGGCCTCCGGTTCGTGCGCGCCTTCGGATCCTGGGCCTCCGGCGGGGCGGGCGTGAGCGGGGGCCTCCGCGCGCTGCGCAAGATGGTCCTCGACTCGCTGCGCGCCCACGGCAGCGAGGTGCGCGACCGCGAGAAGATCGACCAGGTGCTGATCGACCGCAACGCGGCGGCGGGCGTGCGCCTCGCGGCCTCGGGCGAGGACGTCGGGGCCGGCACGATCGTCCTGGGAGGCAACGTCGCCCAGTACGTGCGGCTCTTGCCCGATCGGCGCCCCTTCGAGGCGCTCTTCGAGAGCGCAGGCGAGCCGGTCGTCCGCTACTACCGCTACACGCTCAACGCCCTGGTCGCTTCCGTGGGCCTCTCGCCCGCCCTGGCGCGCGATCTCTTCCTCGTCCGTGATCCGGATCGCCCGCTGGCCGGCGCGAACCTCGTGCACGTCGAGGTCGGCCCCCGGCGCCCGGATGGGCGCTGTCTGCTCACCGCCGAGGCACTCCTGCCCCGGCGCGGCGTCGAGGAGGCGGACGGCTATCTCGACTCGATCCGCGAGGACCTGATCGCGACGCTGGCCGAGTTCCTCCCGTTCCTCGGGGAGCACCTCGAGGTCGTCGACTCGCCCCACGACGGACGGCCGGCCCTCGACGTGCGGCGCGGCGCCGAGATCGAGCCCCCCGCGAAGTGGTCCCGTGGGCCTAGCACGATGGAGGTCGTGCACGGCTTCCCCATCACCTCGACGCTCGGGGTCGCGGCCCTGCCCATCCGCACGCCGGTCAAGAACCTGATGCTCCTGAGCGAGCAGAACGTCCCCGGCCTCGGGATCGAAGGCACCCTGTGCGCGGCGTGGGCGGTCGCCCGGATCGTCTCGCGCGCCGATCCGCGGTCGGGCATCTTTCGGCGAGGCCTGTTCGGGGGCTTCGGCGGCTGAGCCGCGCGGGCGAGCATCGGCAGAGGAGAGGCGAAGATGAGCACGGCGATGACGCGTGAGGGGATGTGGCAGAAGCTCGAGCGAGCCGACGCGGTCGATCTCCTGGTGATCGGCGGCGGGATCGTCGGCGCCGGCGTCGCGCGCGATGCCGCGCGCCGCGGCCTCTCGGTGGCCGTCGTGGAGATGGACGATCTCGCCGCCGGGACCAGCTCGCGCTCGAGCAAGCTCGTGCACGGAGGCCTGCGCTACCTCGAGCAGTACGAGTTCGGCCTCGTCTTCGAGTCGGTGAGCGAGCGCCGGGTGCTCATGGACCTCGCACCGCATCTGGTGAACCCGCTCGGCTTCGTGTTCCCGGTCTACGAGGGGAGCCGCCACAACCTGCTGATGATCCGCGCCGGCATGTGGCTCTACGACGGGCTCTCGCTCTTCCGCTCTCCCAAACGGCACCGCCAGCTGAGCGGGAGCGACGTCGCGCGCGAAGAGCCGGCGCTCAAGTCCGAGGGGCTCAAGGGCGCGCCGCTCTACTACGATTGCTCGACGGACGACGCGCGGCTGACGCTGGAGAACGCGATCGACGCCGCGCGCCTGGGCGCCATCATCGCGACCCACGCGAAGGTCGAGGGCTTCGTGCGCGGCACGGACGGCCGCCTCACGGGCGCGCGCATCCGCGATCTCGTCGGCGGGCGGGCCAAGGAGCTCCGCGCGCGGGCCATCGTGAACGCGACCGGCCCCTGGACCGACGCCACGATCGCGATGACGCGGGTCGAGGGCGGTGCGGCGCGGCCTCCGATGCTGCGGCCCACGAAGGGAGTCCACATCGTCGTCGATCACGCGCGTCTTCCGGTGAACAACGCGGTGGTCTGCTTCCATCCCGACGACGGTCGCGTGCTGTTCGCGATCCCCTGGGGCGAGCAGACGTACGTGGGCACCACGGACACGGACTACGAAGGAGACCCGGCGGACGTCGCCGCCACGCACGACGACGTGCGCTACCTGCTCCGCGCGGCCAGCAAGTACTTCCCCACCCAGAACCTCGGCGAGGCGGACGTGATCTCGACCTGGGCCGGCCTGCGACCCCTGATCGCCGAAGAAGGCGTGAAGGAGAGCCAGGTCAGCCGCGAGCACCACATCGCCGTCGGGCAAGAGGGCCTCATCACGATCGCCGGCGGCAAGCTCACGACATACCGCCGCATGTCGGCCGAGATCGTCGACACCGCGGTCCGCGTGCTCGAGATGGCGCGCCAGCTCCAGCGCGATCTCTCGCCGGCGCGCACGGACAAGATCCCGCTGCCCGGTGGCGAGGGGTGGCCCGAGGACGACGATCACGAGAAGGTCGTCGCCCAGGTCGTCGCCGCGAGCGGCGGCGCATTCGACGCGCGCACCGCGCACGTGCTGACGAGCCAGTACGGGATGCGCGCGCTCGTGCTGGCCGAGCGCGCAGCCGAGGACGCCACGGCGGCGGCGCCGATCGTGCCCGGAGGCGCCGACCGTATGGTCCAGGTCGACTTCGCGATCGAGGAGGAGCTCGCCGCGACCCTGCTCGACGTGCTCGCGCGGCGCACCCAGATCTACCTGCGCGATCGTGATCAGGGTCTC
>JBGALT010000139.1:0-21095 GCA_044223665.1 Sandaracinaceae bacterium
GTCTCGCACCTCTTCTTCTCGTCGCGCGCCCGCGCCTTCGCGCGCGGCACCGGCCACCACGTCCACCGCACCTCCGGCGCCCACGACGACGGCGGAGGGGCCCACCGACTCGCTCGTGGGCCGTGTCCCCCCCGGCATGGAGACCTCCCCCGGGGCACGCGAGCTCGCCGAGGCGGGCGAGCTCATGCAGAACGGTGACTTCGCGGGATGTCTCCGCGTGCTCGAGCACGCCCCGGAGACCCAGCACATCCTCAGCGTCCGGATGAGCTGCGCGAACGCGGCCCACGATCGCCCCGCGCTCGAGGCCACCTGCGCGCGTCTGGCCCAGCGCTACCCGCAGTCGCTCTACAACCAGACCTGCGCCACGCTCCTCGGGCTGCCCCCGTGAGCGGAGAGACACGCGGACGGGATCGAGCGGCCGATCGTCAGGGACCGACCACCAGGAAGGCGCCCGGCCGGGCGACCAGGCGCGCTGCGTCCACGAGCAGCAGCATCCTCCACGCGCACACCGCCTATCCGGGGCTCCTCGATCCGCGTCACGCCTCGGGTCGCGAGAGGCCGCCGGGTGTCATCACCGCGAGCACCGCGAGCGCGCCGAGCAAGGCCGCGCCGAGCAGCCACTCGGTGTGCGCGGCGAGCGGGAGCTCTTCCCAGCGCGGCGGCGGCGGCAGGTACGCGTCGGCGCCGGGCGGGAGCGCCATGCCGCTCGCGCGAAGCGCCTCCATGGCCCTCAGCACCTCGGGCGGCGGCGTGGGCCCAGCCATCGCCGAGGCCGGAGCGAGCGCTTCGTAGCGCCGGGGCGCGATCATCGGCACCGCCAGCATCACCCCGGCACACGCGAGGAGCAGCAGCACCGCGCCGAAGCTCCGTCCTTCCCGTCGGCCCTGGGCGAAAGCCTCCCGGTAGAGCGCGATGCCCCGGTTCGGACGCGACAGGATCGGCAGCCACAGGAGCACGAGCACGCCATTCAGGATCCGCACCCGACCGGCCGAGCCCGTGGCGAGCCCGGCGCCCGCCAGCAGCAGGAGCGCCACCACGATCGGCGTCGCCGTCGCGCCGAGGAGCCCGTCGTGCGTGTCCGAGAGGAGCGGCGAAGCACCGAGCGCGAGACCCGCGAGGAGAAGAACGACACCGACGATCACCCACATGCGCGGAAGATACGTCGGGTCGCCCCGGATCCCCCCACACGCGGTCGAGCTCGTGCCCTATCGGGCCTCCCCGATCAGAAGAGGCGGAGCCAGTGGTTGATCTCGATGGCGTACTCGGTGGTCTTCACCTGCAGACGCTTGAGGATCGCCTTTCGGTGGTTGTCGACCGTCGCGCTGCTGATCGCGAGCTGGTCTCCGATCTCCTTGCTCGACAGACCTCTGGCGACCATCGCGAGCACCTCGCGCTCGCGCTGCGAGAGCAGGTCTCGGTCGACGAATCCGCGCTCCGGGCTGTAGGTCCACACGATGCGGCGGTCGGGCAGCGTCCACTCGTTCATGGCGACCACGTCCGTGGACGTGAACATGTGCGTCGCGTCGCGCCAGAGCGCGAGCTGGTAGCGCTGCTGCCCGCGCTCGTTCCATTCGAGCGCGATGTTCTGGCAGAGGATGCGGCGCCGCTGGCCGTTCTTCATGCGGATGCCGCTGTTGATCAGCACCTGTCGCCACGGCGTGCGCGGTGGGCACGCGTCGTGCGCGCGGCGAACGATGCGCGCGTTGCGAACCTGGAAGACGAGCTCCTTGGCGGAGAGGTTCCGAAGCCACTGCCACACCCCGGCGGCGCTGTTCTCTTCGGGCGTGTAGCCGGAGGCCTCGAGGATGTTCGGCGTGACGTAGACGCTCTTGTAGCGCTCCATGTCCAGCACCTGGACGACGGTGCCCGTCGTCACGCCGACGCGCTCGAGGAGAAGCGGCTGCGCGAGGAACATCGGCGTCCGCGCGTCGACCGAGGCGCCAGCCGCCTCGGTCCACAGCGCCGCGATTTCTTCGGTCAGCCGCTCCGGCGACCGACTCTCGTCGTCGATCGTCACCGCCGCGAGTATAGCGGCACCGAGCGCAGGTTGCGGCGCCCCGGTACCGAGCTTCGGGTCGAAGGTCACGGCCTTGCGTCGTGTCGAGCGCTCAGCGAGCGACCGACACGTAGTCCAGGCGCAGGAGGATGTCGTCGACGTGATCGAGGATCAGACCGTCCGAGTGACCGCCGCCGGCGGTCTCGCGGCCGATCAGCTCCGCCGGGACGAACAGAGCGTACTCGCCGTAGAGGCCGCGCGCCGCGAGCTCGCTCGTCTCGCCGTTGACGTACCGCGGGTCCTCGAGCTCCGCGCGACTGACGCCGAAGAACGCCTGGATCCGCGCCCGCGAGTACAGCTCGGTCTCGCCCGTGCCGAACGGCCCGGTCACCGTCTCCGAGATGCCGGGCTCGAGGAAGAGGTTGGTCGAGGGACGGACCGACGCGAGCTGGAAGGGCTGGCCGGGCGGCGCGGTGCCGCACCACTGGCTGAAGAACGTGTTCTGCTTGAGCAGATCGATCCGGGCGTACGTGGTGTCGGAGCCGACCCAGACGTCGGTGCCGAGGATCGAGGCGTTGACCGACCAGACGCGCTCGGCGCAATCCGTCGTGCCGTAGATCGGCACGCCGCCGGTCGGCAGACCGAGCGCTCCGAGCGGAGCGAGCGTGAACGGGATCTGCAGGCCCGTCATGCGGCCGCTGGCGTCGCGCACCGCGTAGCGCTCGTCGCTGAGCACGATGTGCAAGCGCTCGGTGGGAGACAGCGCCTGTAGACCCGCCGGCACGCTCGACTCGTCGGCGAGCCGGAGGATGTCGTCGCGCAGGCTCAGCACCACGTGCAGGTCGCTCGGGCGCGAGCCGCCGATGCTCCGCGTGCCCGCCGTCGTCCAGAGCGTCCGCAGGACCGCCTCGAGATCCTCGGACGTGTCGGCCGCGAGGACCTCCTGGCGTGCCATCAGGCTCGCCTGGAACTCGTGCTCCACGGCGCGCACCGCGAGGTAGCTGGCCCGCCGCGCGAGTCGGAAGCGCTCCGAGAACGTCCGGATGGTGCTGCTCGCCCAGAGCTCTCCGGCGGGAGGCGTGACGCGCGCGTCGGTGACCTCGGCGATGTAGTCGGCGCCTTCGTCGTGGACCCGCTGCACTTCGAGGACGAGCTGCGTCAGGCGCTCGACCGCGCGGCTGCGCGCGACGGCCGCCGCCTGGATGCGGAGGGTGGAGGCGCGCATGCCGACGAGCTCGAGCCGCGCATCGTTGAAGCAGATGTCGGTCTCGGCCGCGGCGGCGAGGTTGTCGACGAGCGCGTCGTGCGCGACCTCGGCGATCTCGATGTCGCCCTGGACTTGCGCGGCGCTCGCCTCGAGCCCGCCAGCGGCCTCGCCCGCGCCGCACGAGGCCACGCTGAGCCCGGCCGCGATGGTCGTGCCGACCCCGGGGGCCTCGAAGACACCCACCGTGGCGTCGGCGAGCTCGGAGAGACAGTCGGCCGTGCGACCGAGCACCGCCGCAGCCGACTCCATGTCGGCACGTCGGCGCACGAGCGTCGTCATGTTGGCCACGTGCGCGTCGTTGGCCTGCATGATCTGCGTGTTGGCCTCCTCGAGGATCAAGCACGACCGCATCGCGATGTCGTAGCTCTCCATGTGCTCGGCCGCTTCGGCGCGCGCGAGCTCGAGATCGTCGTCGGCCTGCGCCACCCCGGCGAACGCATCGCCGATCGCTCCGTGCGCACAACCGGGCACGGAGAAGCGCGACTCTCTCATCGGCACGGTCTCGCGCATCTCCGGAAAGACGCCCTGGCAGGTCTGGAGCTGGGCGAAGTGCTCGGCGTCGAGCCGGCCGAGGAAGCTCATCGTCGCGAGGTTCAGCGGAATGTGGTCGGAGGCGTCGGGCAGGCCCGGATCGAGCACGCCGCTGTCGCAGAAGAGGCACTCGCCGCTTCCTTCGGGGCAGGACCCGCGATGGACTCGCGTGGCCGCGCCGCGGTAGCAGTCGACGGCGAAGAACTGGAGGCTCCGCCCGTAGGGCGGATTGGGGGCGAGCCGGCGCTCGCTCGGGTGGGTCGGCCGGCCCTGCGCGTCGACGAGGTGCGCCATGCGCGAGGTCAGGTAGCTCGCCGCGAACTCGTTCGCGACGCACATCCGACCGAGGAAGTCGTCGTCGGTCCAGCCCGCGTAGGCCTCGCCGGGCGTGTCTCGACAGCTCGGGTCGGCGTCGAGCGCGCAGGCCAGCGGGGAGAAGCTCGGGTCGGCGACCAGGTTGGCGGTCGTCGTTCCGCAGAACGCGCGGAGGCGGCCGTTGTACTCGGCGTCGAGGTCCGCGAGCCATCGATCGTGCTCGACGGTCGACTGCTGCGCGCGGGCCTCGCGATCGAGCTCGTCGATCCACGCCGATCGCGCGGCGGACTCGGCAGAGGCCGTCGACGCGACGAGCGAGGGGACCCACGCCGTCGAGCCCGGGCCGGTGCCGATCAGGAAGTCGCTGACGGCGGCGAAGCGCCCGCCGGGACCGGTGGTGCTGTCGAGGAAATAGAGCGGAAGATCGTCGTCGTCGATGCCGAGCGGATTGGCCCCGGAGAGAGCGCGCTCGGTGAGGCCGACGGCCCGCGCGATGTCGGCCGAGAGCGTCGCGTCGGCGTGGGTGTACGCGCTGCCCCAAGCGACCGTGCCCGAGGCGACGCCGGCGCGCGACGCCAGACCCGCGGCGAGCGCCCGCGCGGCGAGCACCCGTGGCAGCAGCTGCGCGAGGAGCGCGCGATCCATCGGGGTCGCGCCTTCGAGCCAGCGGTCCTCGAGGACCGAGTGCGCGAGCCGCAGCTGCCGCGAGGCCGCATCCACGATCGCGACCGGGAGGCCGCGCGCCTGCTCGTCGCCCGCGCGGACGGAGACGCCCGTCAGGCCCACACGATAGTCGGGATCGGCGAGCACGTTGGGCGCGAGACCGTCGAGTCGGCCACCGAAGCTCGGCTGGAAGAGCAGATCCCAGCCGCCGAGCGACGCGTCGAGGGCGACGGACGGATCGACCACGTCGGGCGCGCCCGGGACGGATCGGACGAGATCGAGGAGCGCGTTGCGCTCGGCCGCTTCGCTGGCGATGTTCGCGTGGAGGTCGAGCCAGCGCATCACGAGGCGCGCGGCGTAGGCCTCCGAGCGCTCGCCGGCGGTGCCGCCACCGTTCGCATCGAAGCCGAGCCCGGCCGCGTAGATCAGCCGGGCCGCATCGATGCACGTAGCCGAGGGGAACGCCGAGCGGAGCCCGTCGCCGTACGTGCCGGCGAGCGCGGGCGCGGCGCGCACGCGCTGGAGCTCGGTGATGCAGTCCTCGACCGACTCGCGGGTGGGAACCGTCGCGGCATCGGCGCGCGCGTCGAGGTCGATGCCGACCGCGCGCGCGCCGCTCGCACAGCGCACGTCGCCGCTCGCGAGGGTGGAGGAGCCGAAGCTCGCGCTGACGACCGTCGCCGGTGTGCTCCCCGCCGCCGGCTCCACGCAGCTCGCGGCCGCTGGACAGAAGGTGGGAGCGCTCGGCATGGTGCAGACGCGGATGGCGCCGCCGCTCGCACCGCGGAGCTCGAGCCGCGCGCGCATGAAAGCGCTGAGCGGAGCGAACGCGCCGGCCGGAGTCGTGCGCATCGTGCCGGTGATCGCGAAGCGCACGATGTTCGTGGACACGGAGGCGTTGGCCACGGTGCATCCCGTGCGCGCGGCGAGCTCGGCGCAGTGATCGAACGCGACGGTGCCGCGGATCCGATCGAGGTGGCTCACCGTGTCCTCGATCGCGGCGACCGCGACGCCCGCGCACACCGGACCTTGCAGGGCCCCGAGGGACGCCACGCCGTCGTACGGAAGGGTGAGATCCCCGAGGTCGTAGTCGACGCCGGCCTCGTCGGCAGCATCGAGGAGCTCGAAGACGAGACCGCGCTGCGTGCGCCAGGCGCCGGCACTGCCGCCGTGCGACATCCCGTACCAGGCGCGCTGCGCGTCGGGCTGGCCCGAGGTCAGATCGAGCTCGCTGCACGCATCGAGCGCCGGACGGTCGAAGAGGAACTGGTAGCGCGCCATCCGTCCATCGGTCGTGAGCGACGCGTAGGCCGGGAAGCGAGCGTCGATCGCGGCCTCCCACTCGGTCGGCGTCGCGAGCCGGGTGGGCTCGGAGTAGCTGATGGTGGCCGGCATCTCGGTCGCGGGGGTCGCCGCGCCAGACGGGCCGCCGGTGCGACGCAACGTCAGGTTGAAGTCGAGCCACGGACGAATTCCCGTTCCGCGGAGCTCGAGGCGCGTGCCGATCTCGACCTCGCCTCCGCGCGTCGTCGTGTGCATCTCGGCCGAGAGCCACGCGGCGAGCATCGACCACGTGTCGCTCGGCGCGAGCGCGCCGGAGGCGTAGGGCTGGACGGGCACCGTCACGGGCCCCGAGACGTCGCTGCCGCTCGCGCCGAGCACCGCGCTGCCGACCACCACTCCGTCGCCGGCGAGCACGTGATAGGGGTCCTCGACGCGGAACGTGACCGTGCCGGGCGCATCGCCCCAGATCTCCGCGGTGATCGGGAGCTCGACGTAGGCGGGCGCGCCGACGTCGTCGGGGCTCAGGCCGTCGGAGTCGAGCCGCGCGAAGCCTCGGTAGACGCCCGCGATGGGCTCCGGCGCGACCAGCGCGGTGGGCGGTGCCAGCCGAGAGAACGGGCTCTGGTCGGCGCGGACGAGCGCGATGGATGCGTGGCCTCCGTCGCTGTAGACGGCGATGACCGACGCATCGGTGACGTCGAGGCCCGGCGCGCGCCGCGCCCGGAGCGCGACCGGCGTGTCGGCGTCGATCGTCCCGAGCTCACACTCGGTGACGAAGGGCATCCCCTCGGCGCACATGAGCTCGGCGCCATAGCGCCCGGTGACGCGCACACGCGCGGGCGCGTCGCGGATCACGAAGCGGGCGAGCGTCTCGCTGCGACCGTCGGCGATCGTCGCGACGGGCTCGACCTCCAGCCGAGCGGGCGCTCGCGTCGCGGGCGGCACCGGGACCAGATCCTGATGATCCGCGTCGCGGCAGCGCCCGAAGTCGTCGCAGCGCTCGCCCGCCGCGCAGTCGGCGCTGGCGGCGCACTCGCTCACGCACTGCCCGAGGTCGCAGTAGGTCCCGCACGGGCAGTGGTCGTCGGAGAGGCAGTCGCCCGCCGCCGCGATCCGAGCTTCGTCACGCGTGCAGCCGGTCGCCGTCGATCCGTCGGGGAGCGCCGCGTCGCCCGGACGCGCGTCGCTCACCGCGGCGTCGTCCCCACCGGGCATCGGCGGACCGCCGCACCCCGCCCACCCCCACACCGCGAGCGCACAACACGCAAAGACACGGCCGTTTTTCGCCATGCCCGTCATCGTGGGGTGCGGCCTCGCGGGGCGAAATAGCTGCTTCAGCTATCGGGCATGGCGCGGGCGAGCCCCGATGCTGCGTCGGCAGAGGTCGGCGACTTCATCGCGGGCACCTCGCTCGAGACCGATTGGCCCGTGGGACTCGCCAAGCCGCGCTGGGGCCAGCTCTCCGCGGCACGCTCCGACCTCGATCGATCGCTGGTGCACGTCGATCGTGCCCGCAGCGTGCTCGTTCAGCCTCTGCTCGAGTCGATCGACTCGATCGAGAAGCGCGTGACCGCCTTCGAGGACGGACGTCTCGGGACCGTTGCCTATCCGTGACGGGCGCAGGGCCGAGATCGACGCGATGGGAGCCACGGACGGCTCGGTCATCCCCGCGCGTGGTGTACTCTGCCCAGCGGGACAATCGTGGCCGACGCCGCATACGCTCGGCGTGGAGGTCGTGATGGGGGACGAGCGGACCGACCGAGTGGCCGATGCGATCGAGGGGGCACGTCACGCGATCGAGTCGTCGCGGCTCTCCGACGTAGAGAAGCGCAGGCTCCACGATCGTCTCGCGCGCATGGCGCCGCGCGGCCCCGTGGCGACCCCGGCTGACTACGTCGGCTGCTGCAAGAGATGCTTGGACAAGCTCGTCGCGGATCTCGCGAACTGCCCGCCCGGCGATCCTGATGATGCGATGTCCGAGTACTTCGCCTGCATGGCGGTGTGTGCGTTCGAGCTCCCGCCGGCGAAACCGACGGTGCTGCCCGGAGACCCGCACGGGGGGATCGAGTGGCCCGAGAAGCCGCCGCGTGGTTGGCCGCCTGGAGCAGAGTGGCCGCCGAGGGTCGTCTACGGCACTCCCAGCGTGACGCCCACGACGCCCACCCTGCCCGCTGCGACCGAGCGCGCGTGCCGCATTCGCGTCGATCTATTGCGCATCAGCTACGGCGGCGAGGGCGTTGGTACCGATTGGAAGTTCGGAGTGATCGTCCAAGGCCGCGACCAGCGATACGACCAGCAGACACTCGCCTTGAACAGCACACGGGTGATCGCTCGCACGCTCCTCGACACGACGTCGGGCAAGTGCGGCGAGAACGTTCCGATCGACTTCGTGTGCATGGCGACCGAGGTCGACACGGTGGTCGACGACAACGGTCAGACGGCCGTCGTGAAGACGTACGCTTGCCCATCGCACGTGATCGACACGATCGACGTCACGGTCCGGTCGGGGGTGGCCACGGCGACCATGACCTTCGCCTTCGAGATAACGCTCAGTTGTGAGTGACCGGAGAGTTGGGGGCTCGAGTGGGATGCGGCCTCGCGGGGCGAGACAGCTGCTTCAGCGATCGGGCGCAGCGCGTCGAGCTCCCGATGCGATGAGCGGACGAGGTCGCTTCCATCCTGGGGCGCCGCGATCTGGCTCAGAGACCGACGGGACGCGCTCGTGCACTATCGGGTGCGCGTGACCACGCTCCGCACCGCTCGCCTCGTCCTACGCCGCGCACGCCCGAGCGACGTCGACGGGCTGTTCATCGTGCTCGCGGACCCGGAGACGATGCGTTATTGGTCGACGCCGCCGCACGCGAGCCGCGAGACGACGCGCGCGTGGCTCGAGATGATGCTCACGGCCTCCGACGAGGAGAGCGAAGACTTCGTGGTCGAGCACCATGGCGAGGTCGTCGGCAAGGTCGGCTTCTACCGCCTGCCCGAGATCGGCTTCGTGCTGCGTCGCGACCTCTGGGGTCGCGGCCTGATGACCGAGGCCGCGAGCGCCGCGATCGCCCACGTGTGGGCCACGCGCGACATCGAGGAGATGCGCGCCGATGCCGACCCGCGCAACGCCGCCTCGCGCGCGCTCCTCACCAAGCTCGGCTTCGTCGAGACCGGCTTCGCCGCGCGCACCTACGAGATCGCCGGCGAGTGGGTCGACAGCGTGTACTACGCGCTCGCCCGGCCGCGCCCGATCCCGTCGCGCGCCCCGTGAGCCCCGCCCGTAGAGGAACGACCGGCCCTCTCGCTGCGATGCCCGACACGGGCTGCGCGTCGGCCACGATCGACGCGCGCTGCGCACCCCGGCGGGGGGGTACGAACGTACCGTGCCGTCGGCCGGGGGATGAGCGCATCACCGAAGCATGACGACCACCGACGCTCTCACGCTCTCACCCCCCACGCCTCTCGCCGCTCGCGTCGCCGAGCCTCGCCGACGCCCGCTCGCACGTCGCGTGGCGCTCGCTCCGACCGCGCTCCTCGCCCTTCCCGCGACCATCGCCGCCGCGGTCCTCATGGTGCTGGCCGCCTCGCTCATCGGGCCCTTCATCATGTTCGCGATCCCGCCGATGCTCGCCTTCGGCTGCGCGATCGGCCCGCTCCACGCGCTCGTGCGCGGCGATCTCTGATCCGAGCGACACGCGGAGCGCCCGACGGGCCGGGTGCCTCGTGGGGCGAGCGACGCTCCGCGACGGGTCTGCCATGACGCCGTCGCCCGCGGCCTTCCTCAGGCGTCGATGCCTACGTCGTACGACGCATCGACGGGAGCGCAGCCCGAGTCTTCGTAGGGACCGGCCTCCCAGTTCGGGACCGTCGCGTCCCAGAAACCCGGATCGGCTCCGGGCGCCGCGTCCTGCTGGAAGACCAGGATCGCGCGCGTCGCAACGATCGCGTCGCGGAGGGCGCTGTTCGTGACGGCGGGGAGCAGGCTCGAATCGATGAGGCCGATCGCGTCGTCGATGGCGAGGTGGTTCTGCACGTAGGTGCGATCGAAGGTGGAGCATCCAGCGGCGCGCAGCTGGTCGAGCTGGTCAGCCGCCAGGAAGGCTCGGCCTCCGCTGCCGTCGCTCTCCACCGCGACGATGCCCGCCGCGCTCGCGGCGCTCGTCAGGCTCGCGTCGGCGCCCTGGTAGCGCGACGCGACGTCGTCCGCGTAGGCGATCACGTCGGTGTTGGTCGAATGGGCGGACGCGTACTGCGCGAGCGCGATCTGTCCCGCATGGATCGCGTGGAGCACGGCCACGATCTCGCCGTCACTCAGTGGACCGGTGTCGGAACGCAGAAGGAACCCGTCGACGACGGCGTCGCCGCCTCCGAGGGCCGCATCGGTGGGTGACGCCGTGCTCGTGCTGCAGCCGGGCGCGATCAATGCGGTGAGCGTGAGAACGTAGGCGCTGCTGCGAAGGGGCATGTCGATGACGCCGGTCTCGCGTGCGCTCGCGATCGCGCTCTTCCAGTCGGCGCGCATGGCGCGGCGCGCGAGCGTCACGTCGCGGATGTCCGCCCGCCAGGCGGCGATCCGCAGATCGACGATGCCGTCGAGCAGCGCGGCCTTCCCGAGCTCACGCATGGCTACTCGCGCTTCGTACGAGCGGCCACAGCGAGCAACCCGTCGATGCGGAAGCCGTCGACCACGAGGTCCTCGACCTCCGCATCCGCGAAGTGCGCCCGCGAAGATCGGCCGCCTCGAACCTCGTTCGGAGCAAGCGCGCTCGGCCGACCGTCGCTCGATCGAACGTCGAGTCTTCGATGCGCGCGCCGTCGAGGTGCCCGCGACGGAACCGCGCGTCTTCCATCTGGACGTTCTCGAAGGTCGCGTCGACCAAGTCGTCGTCCCAGAAGGTACGCGGCATTGCGTGAGCGTAACGGGTTCGGCGTGCGCGCTCGAGCCGCGCGCGACGTACGGCGCAATCCGCAGGATCCCCGCCAGGGCGGAGGCACGGAACGACCGCGTCCGTCGCCTCAGCGCAGCACGCAGGTGTGCGTCGCCGCGTCGCACGCGGCCGCGTGCTGCACGCACGGGTCGGCGAAGCAGCGGACGCCAGGGCCGCTGCAGACCGGGTCCGGGGCCGTCGTGAGGAGCGCGCTGCAGTCGCAGCCCCTGCAGTAGTCCGAGAACGTCCGGCAGTCGGCGTCGCTCGCGCATCCGCTCGACGGAGCAGTGCTCCCGTTCGTCGAGTCGTCCGAGCCGGTGCTCGTGCTCTCGTCCGACGACGCAGGCGGCGCAGAGCCGTGTCCGCATGCGTATTTCGTCGGCTCAGGCGACGACGGCGCCGCTACCGGTACCCGTCCGCGATCCGCTGCCCGATCCCGTCTCCGGCGTGACCGGATCCGGCTCGAGCGCCGCGGCGAGCACCTCGCGCATGTCCTCGGCCAGCACGAATTCGAGGTCGTGGCGCACCGCCTCGGGGATCTCCGGCAGGTCGCGCTCGTTCTGCTTGGGAACGATGATCCGCTTGAAGCCCGCCCGGTGCGCCGCGAGCACCTTGCTCTTCAGGCCGCCGATCGGCAGCACGCGCCCGCGGAGCGTCGCCTCGCCCGTCATCGCGACGTCGTGCCGCACGCGCCGTCCGGTGACGAGCGACGCGAGCGCCGTGAACATCGTGATGCCGGCCGAAGGCCCGTCCTTCGGCACCGCGCCGGCCGGCACGTGGATGTGCAGGTCGTGCTTCTCCATGAACTCGGGGTCCACGCCCAGCTCGCCCGAGTGGCTCCGGAGATAGGCGAGCGCCGCGCGCGCCGACTCCTTCATCACGTCGCCGAGCTGACCGGTGATCTCGATGCGTCCCTTGCCGGCCATCTTCGTGGTCTCGATGTAGAGGATGTCGCCTCCCACCGGAGTCCACGCGAGGCCCGCCGCGATGCCGGGCGCGTTGTTGCGCTCGGCCGAGTCGGAGAGGAACTTCGGCTTGCCGAGCACGCGGCGCACCGTGGCTTCGTCGACGGTGACCACGCCGCCGCCCTGCTCCTTCTTCTTCACGACGTCCAGCGCCACGCTGCGCGCGAGCCGCTCGATCTCGCGCCCGACCTGGCGCACGCCGGCCTCGCGCGTGTAGTCGCGCACGACCATCGCCAAGATCTCGTCGGGGAACACCACCGCGTCCTTGCTCAGGCCGGTGCGCTCGAGCTTCTGCGGCACGAGGTGCCGCCTGGCGATCGCGACCTTCTCGTCGGTCGTGTAGCCGCTGATCTCGATGATCTCGAGGCGGTCGCGGAGCGGCGCGCTCAGCGTGCTCAGATCGTTCGCCGTCGCGATGAAGAGCACTTCGCTCAGATCGAAGGGCAGCTCCATGTAGTGATCGGTGAACGTCTTGTTCTGCTCGGGGTCGAGCACCTCGAGGAGCGCGGCCTCGGGATCGCCCTGCCAGCCGCGGCCCATCTTGTCGATCTCGTCGAGGACGACGACGGGGTTCTTCACCTTCGCCTTCCGCATCGCGTTCACCACGCGACCCGGCAGGGCGCCGATGTACGTGCGGCGGTGGCCGCGGATCTCGGCCTCGTCACGGACGCCGCCGAGCGAGACGCGCGCCAGCGGGCGACCCGTCGCGTCGGCGACCGACTGCGCGAGCGAGGTCTTGCCGACGCCGGGCGGGCCGACGAGGCAGAGGATCGTGCCGCGCGCGGTGCCGTTCAGCTTGAGCACGGCCATGTGCTCGAGGATGCGGCGCTTGACGTCCTCGAGGCCGAAGTGGTCGGTCTCGAGCTTCTCCTCGACCGCGGAGAGGTCGCTGTTCGACTCCGCGCGCACGTTCCACGGCAGATCGGCGATCCACTCGAGGTAGGTGCGGATCACGTTGCCCTCGGCCTGGTTCGGCCCGACCTGATCGAGACGGCGCAGCTCGCGATCGACGACCTGACGGACCTCTTCGGGCAGATCCGCCGCGTCGAGCTTCTCGCGCAGCTTGTCCTTGTTGTCGTCTTCCTCGCCGAGCTCCTTCTGGATCGCGCGGAGCTGCTGGCGGAGCATCGCTTCCTTCTGCGACTTGCCGATCTCCTTGCGGACCTCGGAGTCGATCTTCTGGCGCATCTCGGCCTTGGCGCGGGCCTCCGAGAGGAGCTGCGTCACGAGGCGCACGCGCGCCGTGTGATCGGTCTCGAGGAGCACCTCGACCTTGCGGACGTCCTCGAGGTCGAGCCAGCCGGCGACGCGATCGGCGAGCAAGCCGGGCTCGCGCGTCTCGGCGAGCATCTGTTGCAGCGACTGGTCGCCTGGGGCCAGCTCGCGCAGGTGCTTCTTCAGCGCGGTGGCGAGCTCGAGCGCCTCGCCCTCGCCCTGCTTCTCTTCCACGCCGTCGAGGCGCGCCATCCAGTACGGGGTCGACTGCGTCAGCGCCCACGAGCTTGGCGCGCGAGAGCGTCTCGACCACGAGCACGATGCCGCGCGGGCCACGATCGGTCCGCTCGAGCACGCGCGCGAGCGTCGCGATCGGGTGCAGGTCCACGAGAGCCGGATCCTCGAGCGCAGGGTCGCGCTGGACCGCGAGGACCACGAGGTCTCCCGAAGAGAGAGACTCCGCCAGCACGCGCGAGCGGGGGCGGCCGACGGGGATGGTCGTCTGGCGACCGGGCAGCACGACGCCATGGCGCAGCGGAAGCAGCGGGAGCGTCGAGGGAACCGAGGGGCTCGTCGTCATGGGAACACGATAAGAGTGCCCGACGTAACGTCACCTCGCCGTCGTGGGGGGCGAATCTGAAGAAGTTTCTCGGTCGGATCGAGGCGAGGCCCGCGCGGCACCGGCCAGGCAGCGGCGAATCGTTGCGCAGACGCTTGCACAATCGTTCTTTTTTTCGGGCGTCCGCGATGCGTTGATCTACGGTGCCGGTCCGCCATGACCCGCACGCTCTTCCTCGGCTGCCTTCTCGTCGCTGCCTTCGCGAGCACGTCGTGCTCGACCACCACCGAGCATCCCCACCAGGACGCCGGCACCCTCCCCGGTGAGGACGCCGCCGTGCTCCCGGGCACCGACGCCGGGATCCAGCCGGGCACCGATGCGTGGGTCGCGCCCGGCGACGACGCCGGGAGCGGCAGCGACCCGCTCAACGCGGCGCCGACCTGCACGAGCAACACGAACTGGCTGCTCGGAGACCGCGGAAGCCAGCTCATGAACCCGGGCATCGCGTGCATCGCCTGCCACGTGACGGAGCGCCGCGCGCCGCAGTTCTCGGTCGGCGGCACCGTCTATCCGACGGGGCACGAGCCGGACCGCTGCAATGGCATCAACGGCGTCACGAGCGGTGTCACGGTCGACGTGACCGACTCCACGGGCAACACGGTGACGCTCACGGTGAATCGCGCGGGCAACTTCTTCTACGAGGGCGCCCTGACGCCGCCGCTCACCGCGTCGGTCAGCTACCAGGGTCGCACGCGCCGCATGCTCACGGCCCAGCCGAGCGGCGACTGCAACCTGTGTCACACGCAGAACGGCGACAGCTCGGCGCCGGGCCGCATCACGGTTCCCTGAAGCCTTCGCGGCCACGGCCGCCGGCGCCGCTCGCCCGCCCCTCGCTCGCCTCGGCGAGCGAGCGCGCGGGCGAAGCCGTATGCTCCTCGCGATGAGCGAGGACAGCCCTTCCAACATCCCGCCCTCCGAGCTCCGGAACGTCGTCGACGCGATGCTCGACGAGTACCGCCGCGAGCCCCGCGCCCACCACGTCGGCAAGCGCTTCATCCCGGACCGACGAGAGATCCACGCGATCGTCGAGCTCCTCGCGGAGCTCTGCTATCCCGGCTTCACCGGCAAGCTCGACCTCGACGAGGACAACCTCGCCTACCACGTGGGCGAGCGCGTCTCGACCCTGCGCGAGAAGCTCGAGCGACAGGTCGAGTGCTGCCTCTGCCACGCGGACGAGACCGCCTCTCGCCTGGACGTTCCCCGGTGTCGGATGCACGGGCGCGAGGTCGCGGCCGAGTTCCTGGCCGCCATTCCGCGCATCCGCCGGCTGCTCGTCCTCGACGTGCTGGCGGCGTTCGAGGGCGATCCCGCCGCCGGCAGCGTCGACGAGATCATCCTCGCCTATCCGGGGCTCTACGCGATCACGGTGCACCGCTTCGCGCACGAGCTCTACGCCCTCGGCGTCCCGCTGATGCCGCGCATCATGAGCGAGCTCGCCCACACGCGGACCGGCGTCGACATCCACCCGGGCGCCACGATCGGAAAGAGCTTCTTCGTCGATCACGGCACCGGTGTGGTCATCGGCGAGACCACCGTGATCGGCGATCGCGTGCGTCTCTATCAGGGCGTCACGCTCGGCGCGCTCACCGTGCCGCGCGAGGAGAGCGGGCCGGTGCTGCGGGGCACCAAACGCCACCCGACGGTCGAGGACGACGTGACGATCTACGCCAACGCGATCGTGCTCGGCGGCGAGACGGTCGTCGGCAAGGGTGCGGTCATCGGCGGCTCGGTCTTCGTCACGCAGAGCGTGCCGCCCGGGCATCGCGTCGCGATCGACCCTCCGCGCCTACGCACTTCGGCCCCGAACGGCGTGGCGCGCGACGGCAGCGGGCCCTGACGGGATCTCCCAGCGCGTCGCCGAAGACGCGGTCGATCAGCGGCTGACCGAGCGGAGGATCGCCCAGGCGATCGCGCCCGTCGCGGCCACGACCAGCGCGAGCGTCACGGTCAGCGTCGACTCTGCCGGCCGGGCCGGGCGGCCCCGCGCCGCGCGAAGCGAGGGCCCGACCACGACGGCCGTGGCGATGCACGCGACGGCGCCGCCGACCACGGCCGCCACGACGCGACCTTCGCTCGCCGCGCTGCCCCACTGCTCGACCATTCCTTCCTGCGTGCCCAGCGTGGGCGCCACGATCGCGATCGCGAAGGCCAGGACCGCCGTCGTGCCGACCACCGCGAGGCGCAGCCCGCGCGCCGGCGGGCGCAGGCGTGTCGAGGCGGCGAGCTTGGTCTCGCGCGTCGCCCGCAGCGCGACCGGGCGGCCGAGCACGTGCGCGGCCCCGACGACGTACGCGGCGCTCGAGACGACCGCGAAGATCGTGGTCGCGATGCCGTAGCGGCTCGCGAGCGCCGGATCGGTGCGCCCCGCCATCGCCACGGCCGAGAGCACCGGAAACGCGACGCCCAAGAGGCCCAGCGCGACGGGCTCGGTCCGAACGAACGACCGCAGCCCGAGCACGAGCGCGACGGGCGGAAGCGCGATCAGCACGAGATCGGCTCCGGCGAGGCCCGGCCCCGTGGACGCCGGGAGCACGACGCCCACGAGCCAGGCGTTGAGCCCCAGCGCGAGCAGGCGAATCGCGGCGCCGCCCCTCCCGTCCGTTCGCGCGGGCTCCGGGGAGGCTTCCGTGGTCGCTGAACGCTCTTCCAGCCGTTCGTCCTTGGGATCCGCGCTCACCATCGGGTACTCTCACACGCTGTGCGCTGCCAACAGTGCGGCACGACGTCGGGAGAGTCTGCGCGGTTCTGCTCCGCCTGCGGAGCTGCGATCGAGCGTGACGATCCGTCGAGCCCCGGCGATCCGCTGATCGGGCGCACGATCGGCGGCTCGTACCTGATGCAGGAGCTCATCGGCGTCGGGGGAATGGGCCGAGTGTACCGCGGCGTGCAGAACGCGCTCGGTCGAACCGTCGCCGTGAAGGTGATCCACCCCCACCTGCTCGGCGACGAGCAAACGGTGGCGCGCTTCTACAACGAGGCCCGCGCCGCCAGCCGCCTCAACCATCCCTCGAGCGTCGGCATCATCGACTTCGGCCGCACCGAGGACGGGATCCTGTACCTCGTGATGGAGCACCTCGCGGGCAAGGACCTCGCGACGGTGATCGCCGAGGAAGGGCCGCTGCCCTTCTCGCGGATCGTCTCCATCCTGCGGCGCGTGCTGTCGGCGCTCGGCGAAGCCCACGCGCTCGGCGTCATCCACCGGGATCTCAAGCCCGAGAACATCCTCATCCTCCGCTCGCGCCGGGGCGACGACCAGGTGAAGGTCGTCGACTTCGGTCTGGCGACCATCACCGGGACGCAGTCGACCTCGATCACGACGCCGGGCCTCGTGTGCGGCACGCCCGACTACATGAGCCCCGAGCAGGGACGCGGCGATCCGCTCGACGCGCGCGCCGACCTCTACTCCCTCGGCGTGATGCTCTTCGAGCTCTTGACCGATCGGCTCCCGTACACCGACGACACGCCGACCAAGGTCGTGCTGCGGCACATCCACGATCCGATCCCCGACCCGCGCGAGATCGCGCCCTACCGCGACATCCCCGCGGCGCTGGCCGAGATCACGCGGAAGCTGCTCTCCAAGGACGCCGCCGACCGCTACCAGTCGGCCGACGAGCTCGAGGAAGCGCTGCGCGTGGCGACGTCGCCGGAGGTCAAGGCCCCGACCACGGCGAAGTGCCCGTCGTGCGGCGCGACGAACCCGTCCACCGTGCGCTTCTGCGGCGACTGCGGTGCGCGCCTGACCGGCGTGTTCACCGCGCTCTCCAAGCCGCCGCGCGTGACCTCGCAGCCGCCGCTGCGCACGTCCACCGCGCCGCCGATTCCGCGCGGGCCGATGGTCGGGCGCCACGCCGAGCTCGAGAAGTTCGCCGAGCTACGGCAGAGCGCGCACGAGCGTGCCGTGTGGCTGCGGCTCGTCGGCGAGCCGGGCGTGGGCAAGACGCGCCTGCTCTCGGAGCTGGCTTCCCGCGCCGAGGCCGCCGCCGACTTCGTCGTCTTGGCGACCGTGCATCCGTCGTGGGCGCCCGTCCCCTACCACCCGATCCGCGCGCTCCTGACCAAGCTCTACGACATCGATCCCTCGCGCCTCTCCGAGCTGACGACGAACGCGCTGCTCGACCCGCTGGTGCGCGCGGGCATCTCCGAGGTGCTCGACCCGAAGGGCCTGACCGGCGTGCCCGGCAGCTCGCGCGCCGGCGCCGTCGGTGCCGCGCTCGCGCAGGGCGTGCGGCTCGCTGCCCGCAAGAGCGGCAGCGGGCTCGTCTTGCTCGGCGTCGACGATCTCCACGGCGCCGACGGGCTCTCCCAGGCCGCGCTCACCGAGCTGCTCGACACCGACGGCCTCACTTCGCTCCTGCTCGTGACGTCGACGACGGCCGCGAGAGAGACGAACGTCCAGCACCCTTCGCTCGTGAACATGTCGCTGCGCGGCCTCGACGAGGACGAGTCGCGGCACTTCCTCGCCGGCACGGCGCCGGACCGCCCGCGGCCGATCGATCGCGAGTCGACGACGAGCCCCGGGACGCGCCTCTTCCTGCCGCTCTACCTCGAGCAGGTGAAGGCGCTCGGCGCGAGCTCGGCGCACGACGAAGCGCTGCCGCCTCGCCTCGCCGACGCGGTGATGGCGCGCGTCGAGCGCCTCGAGCTGCCGGCGCGGCGCCTGCTCCAGACGATCACCGTGCTGGGCGAGCGCGCTTCGCTCGAGGCCGTGAAGGAGATCGCGCCTGGCAACGACCTCGCGCCCTTCGACGCGCTCGTGAGGCTGGGGCTCGCCAAGCTCTCGAACGGCGACGCCGTGGTCGCGCACCCGTTCATCCGCGAGCTGGTGGAGGCCTCGATTCCGGCCGAGGCGCGCAAGGAGCTCCACGCGCAGGCGCTCGCCTCGTCTGCGAGCGAAGATGCGCCGCTCGAGGTGCGGGCCGAGCACGCCTTCCGCGCGGGCGAGCCGATGAGCGCACTCTTGCTGCTCGAGCGCATGGGTGACGCGGCGCTGCTGCGCGGCGACCCCTCGGCGGCGATGCTCGCGTTCCGCCGCGGCCTCGATCTCGCGCGCCGCGAGGTCATGATCTCCGGCGACGACTCGCTCGACCGCGCGGTCGTGACGTTCAGCCGGAAGCTCGGCGAGTCGATGGAGGCGCTCGGCGACTACCCGGGCGCCGACGGCGTCCTGCGCGAGGCGCTCGAGCTCGTCGGCCCAGCCAGCAAGGAGCGCGGGCGCATGTCGCTGCAGCTCGGTCGCGTGGCGGCCAAGCGCGATCGTGCGCGGGACGCGGCGCGGCTGCTCGGCCAGGCGATCGAGACCGCCGCGCGCGTCTCCGATCGACGGACCGAGGCCGAGGCGCACCTCGAGCTCGGCGGCCTGCGGCGCAAGGAGTCCGATCTCGCGGCGACGGTGAACGCCTATCGGCGCGCGTGCGACCTGTTGATCGCCGAGCCGACGGGCGCCGACGCGCTGCTCGCGCTCGCGTCGCTGCGCTTCGCCGAGGCGCTCGTCGAGGCGGGCAACGCCGAGCAGGCCGACGATCCGCTGATGATCGCCCATGCACGCGCGAGGGCGGCAGGCTCGCCGGCCCTCGTCGCGCGCGCGACCGGGATCCAGGCGCGCGTGCGCCAGGCCCGCGGCGAGTCGGCCCAGGCCGAAGATCTGCTGCGGACGGCCAGCGAGCTCGCGGCGAGCGCCGGCGACGCCGAGTCGGCCCAGGTCTTCGCCACCGCGAGCTGATCTTTTCGCGGGAAGCTTCCGCTCCTGCCGGGTGTTCGCGACGATGGAAGGGGTTTCGCGATGAACGACTTCGGCCCTTGGATCCGGCCCACCCTCGTCGGGCCGTTCCTCACCACGTTCGGCCTGGTGACGCTGGCCCATCTCGTCGGCGGCGACGCGAGCGCGTTCTGGCTGGCCGACCACCAGTTCGACTCGTGGCTCGTGTCGATGGTGCTCACCGGCTTCGTGACGGCCGGCATCGTCGTGAGCCTGATCGTGGCCGACGTGGCCCTGCTCGCGATGACGTGGCGGAAGCTGCCGACCGGGCTCGGCGCGTGGATCGGCGCCATGCTCGCGCCCTTCGCGCTCTGGCTCGGCTGGCACCTCGCCGGTGGGCCGAGCGAGACGGTGCTCGAAGGCGTGCTGCGCTTCGTCGTCCCGTTCCCGCTCTCCGCGCTCGCGGTGCGCTGGGTGTTCGGCCGCCGTCCCTGATCTCCGGCCGAGATCAAGGCGCTGGCGCCGGCACTCCCGGGCGCGGCGCGGTGCCGAGCTTCTGCTCGAGCAGCGCACCGTAGGCCCAGTTGCCGACCGCGACGCCGGCGAGGGTGAACACCGCGTAGAAGCGACCTTCGCCGAGCTGCGCGAGCACGACGCCGGGGCAGGCCCCCGAGAGCGCCCAGCCGAGCCCGAAGAGCACGCCGCCGAGGATCGTGCCGCGATGGATCGGGCGCGGCGCCCACGCGGGCTTCGAGGTGCGCGCGATCACCGCGAAGGCCGCGGTGAGGAGGACGACCCCGAGGCCGAAGACCTCGTAGAGACGGAAGTCCTGGGCCGTGAACATCGCGTTCACCTCGTCGTAAGAAGTGAAGCCGATGCGCGACAGGGAGAAGCCGAGCAGCGCTCCCATCACGAGGAGCTTGCCGCTGGTCGTGACCGCAGCGCTCATCGCAGCGCTCCGAGCGCGAGCGAGACGACCACGCCGGTGCCGAAGAACGAGGCCGTCGCGACCAAGCTTCCCGGCTGAAAGCGCGCGATCCCGCAGAGGCCGTGACCCGACGTACAGCCCGTCGCCATGCGCGTGCCGAAGCCGACGAGCACGCCGCCGAGCGTCATCACGATCGCGGTGACGGCCGGGGAGCGCCCGAAGAGCGACGCGAAGGCCGGCCCGGCATCGAAGAGCGTGGGCGCGAAGGTGCCCGCGAGCAGCGCCGAGACGAGCCCGCCGAGCACGAGCCCGACCAAGAACGAGACGTGCGTCGAGACTGCATCGCTCCGTGCCGGCGCCTCGCCGCGCACCCGATCCACGATGGCCGAGAAGCGGCTCGACACGCTCATCAGCTGTCCGACCACGAGCCAGTGCAAGAGCGCCACGCCCGCGAGCGCGAGCCCGCCGAGCCAGAACGGCCAATACGTCATCACGCAAGACTACGACGACCGCCGCGTTCCGTCCCGGAACGAGCGATCGACGTCTCAGGCCTCGAGGACCGACGCGAGCGTCTTGGTCAGCCGATCCACGGACACCGGCTTGGTGAGCCAGCCGTCGAAGCGCAGATCCTCGTGATCGGCCTGCGAGCGGCCGGTCATCGCGATCACCGGCGCGTCGCCGAAGCGGCCCACGAGATC
>JBGALT010000140.1:0-20935 GCA_044223665.1 Sandaracinaceae bacterium
GGGCGCCGCGACGGCGCCGGTCGCCGCGGCGGAGGTCTCCGGAGCGGTGTAGTCGACCGTGTCGTCGGTCGCGAACGGCGCGGCGAGCATCGGGTCGACGCCGACGCGGTTCATGGCCGCGGCGTCGGTGAACGAGGTGAGCTCGGGCGAGGCGGCCTCGAAGTCGACGGCGTTGCCGACGAAGATCGAGTTCGTGACCGTCAGCGTCGTGCCGAGAGCGCTGATCGTGGCGGTGTCGCGGACGTCGGCGCCGAAGCGGCCCCAGCCCGTCACGATCACGTTGTGGATCGAGCCGTGCGTGCCGCGGCGGAGCACCATGCCGATGTCCGTCGTGACGGCGGCGTCGTGCACGCCGATGAGCGTCGCGTTGAAGATGGTCGGATTCGAGATGGGCGTGAGCGCGTTGTCGGTGCGGTTGTTGTCCGCCTCGAAGCCGTTCGGGTCGGCGCTCACCGAGTCGGCGTAGTGGTGCAGCACGAGGTACTGCGCGTTGCCGCCATAGCCCTGATCCCAGTCGAAGCCGTCGTCGTCGTAGCCCGAGCCCACCAGGTGGTGGACGTTCGGCGCGCCGCCGAAGATCTCGAACGCGTCGTCACGACCACGATGGCTCTGCACGTACTCGACGAGCGTCCCGGAGCCACAGCCGCCGAGCGTGAGGCCGTTGAGCTCGTTGTCCGTGCCGAGCAGGAAGCCCGCGAACTCGATGCGCACGAAGCGCAGGTGCCCGCAGCTGCCGGTCGCGGCCGTGCCGCCGTAGGTGCCGCGCGCGTCGGTCGCCGGGATACCCTCGATGTTCGTCGAGCCACCCGTGATGTTGATGGGCGCATCGCCGAGCATCACGACACCACCCCAGTCGCCGCGATCGCGGTTGCCGGGATCTTCGGACGAGGTGAACACGATGGGCTGCTCGGGGTGACCGACGGCGTTCAGCGTCGTACCGACCGTCATGATCAGGTACGCGCCGTTGTCGCCGATGATCTGCGTGCCCGCCTCGATGGTGAGCGTGCCGGTGCGCCAGTACACCCCCGACGTGAGGTGGTAGGTGTGCTGGCAGTCCCAGGTCTGGTCACCGTTCTGATCGCCGGCGACCGCGACCTCGGTGCGGCTCGCGAGCGCGGGACAGCTCGGGGCCGCGCCCCAGTCCGGCGTCGTCGGGCAGTAGGCGGGATAGGTCGGGCCCGCATCCGCGCCGCCGTCGACCGGAGGACCGGCGTCGACGTTCGCGTCGTCTCCGGGCGTGCCGGCGTCGTTCCCCGCGTCGTTGCCCGGTGTCGTTCCGGTGTCGCTGCCGCCGTCTCGCGTGTTGCCGCCGGTGTCGGGGAAGCCAGTGCCGCTATTGGTGCTGCAGCCCGCGACGGCGAGCGTGCACGCGAACAGACCATGAACGAGAGAGCTGCGTGTCATAGGTTCCTCGAGTCGAACGAGTAGGAAAGAAGGTCAGTTGGAGACACTCACACCGAGAGAGAACACGGTGCCGGGGTTGATCCCGAGCACCACCTGATCGCCCTGCCGAAGCTCCTGACGCTGGAACAGGACGTTCTGGGCCGTGAGGCGCAGGCTGAGCTCCGGGACCGGGGCCCACTGCACCGCCAGATCGACCGAGTGGAACGGCTCGCGATAGACGTCGGGCAGACCGTTCTGCCCGACGTCCTCCAATCGGGGACCGAAGACGTTGTAGTAGGCGAACCACGACACGTTCGTTCCAGGAGGAGCAAAGCCGAGTGACACGTTGATGGCGTACGGCGCCTGCCCGGCGAGGGGACGCTGTGCGCTCGTCGCGACCGAGCGCTGCTGGGGAGAGAGCCGCGCCTGCGACTGGATGAGCGCGAGATTGGCCCCGACGGAGATCCAATCGAGCTCGCTGACGAAGTGACCGAGATGGAACCGTCCTTCGAGCTCGAGACCATAGTTCTCGGCGCCATCGATGTTGCGAAACGTCACGTCTCCGTCGTCGTCGATGATCGTGGACTCGATGGGAGACTCGAAGAGCTTCACGAAGCCCGACACCGCGATCACCTCGGACGCCGAGGGGAACCACTCCCAGCGCAGGTCGAAGTTGTGGATGTACGTGCGGTGCAGGTCGGGGTTGCCCGACACCGTGCGGCGGCGGACGAAGTCGTTGAACAAGAAGGGTGCGAGCTCGCGGAGCTGCGGGCGCGCGACGGTCCCCGCATAGCCGGCGCGCACGAACATGTCGGGAATGGGCTCCACCACGACGCCGAGGGCCGGCATCGGATCGATGTCGGTGCGCCGCGTCGAGGGCGGTGGCATGTCGGGCTGCGCGGCGGCGAGCGGATCGGCGGAGATCACGATCTGCCGGAAGGCCTCGACGCGCGATCCACCCACGAAGCGCAGCTCGCGGATCGGGTGCCAGTCGAGCATCGCGTAGGCGGCGAAGGCGTGTTGCTGCGCGTCGTAGCTGTCGTCGGGGCGCGTGTACTCGCGCAGGCGCAGGTAGGAGTCGAGGGCGGGCGGGGAGAAGAGCTGGTCGGGCGGCAGCAACGCGCCTTCGGCGCCCGATCCGGGCCGCGACGACCAGCCCAGCCGGCGGACGTCGAACCCGCGATCGGTGTACCGGACCAGACCGCCGATGCGGGTCGTCAGCGTGTCCGCCGGGATGGTGAGGTTTCCGCCGCCTCCGGTCGTCAGGTCGTCGAGGCTCGACCAGAAGCGGGCGCCGCTCGTGGGGCCCGCCGCGAACCGGTAGGCACCGTTGGGCTGCACGACGTAGAGCAGATCGTGCATGTCGGGCTGCTCGCGAGCGCCGTGGCTCAGGTTCAGCTGCCAGTCGAAGGTCGCACCCCCCATCAGGTTCCGGTGCTCGCCCAGCAGCTGACCGAACAGGAGCGTTCGCTGCGTCCAGCTGCTCCGATAGCCGTCGATGTCCAGACCCACGGTCTCGCTGCGCCCCTGGACGCGTCCGACGTAGTCCTCGCCGTTCTCGCTGAACAGGCCGTTGAACGTCACGCGATGGCCGGCGGCGAGCTCGTACGTCAGCGTGCCGAGCACGCTCAGCTGCGTCGTGATCTGCTCTCCACCCTGACGCAGCGTCTCGCGCGGCACCACGCGTCGCCCGCCCATGCCGTCGTCCTCGACGCGCAGCGCCTGGATGAGGTCGGCGATGGGCCGCTCGGCCCGCCGATAGCCGATCATCAGCCGGTAGCCCAGCAGGTGCCCACCGACGTCGAGCGTGTCGCCCAGGCTGAGGCTGAGCCCCATGTTCGGGAGCGCGGTGTGGCTGCCGAGGAGCCAGTCGTTGGTGAACGATCGCGAGACCGCATCGCGATCGGCGACCGCGAGCTCGTCCACGCTCCGGCCCGCCGGGACGGTGGCCGGCAGGGCCCGTGTCCCGTCGTCGAAGCCGAGCCAGTCGAGCGTCCCGGTGCGACCGCCGATGAAGGTCTGGAACGACGTGAGCGTGTTGACGCCGAGCGTGATCCCGGCACGCACCTGGAAGCGCGACGGGAAGTCCTGCGTCGTGATGTCCATCAAGCCGCCGGCCCAGTCGCCCTGGACCTCCGGCGTGAACGTCTTGCGAATGGTGAGGCTCTCGAGGAGCGCCGTCGGGAAGGCATCGAGCTGCACGCCCGGGACGTCCGGATCCGTGCTCGGCAGGAGCACGCCGTTCATCGTCGTCACGACGTAGCGCCCGCCGAGACCGCGCACGAAGAGGTAGTCGTCACGCACGGAGACGCCGACGACGCGCCGGGCCGCATCACTCGCGCTGGAGTCGGGCGCGCGGGCCATCTCCTCGCTACCGACGGCGTCCTGGGTCGCGGCCGCCTCGCGCCGCAGCCGGAGCTGGGTGGCCGAGCTCCCCGACTCGGCGCGCACCTCGATGACGACCTCTTCACCCGTCGCCGTCTCGAGCCCGAGCTCGATGTCGGCGCGCGCGCACTCACCCGAAACGACGACGACGTTCTCGACGCGTGCCGGCTCGTAGAGGTCGTAGTATGAGCGGAGCGTGTACGTGCCGGCGGGGAGGTCCAGCGCGAAGCGACCGTCGTAGTCGGTCAGCGTGCGGGTGCCCTGGCCGACCACCACGACGGGCGCTTCGACGAGCGTCTCGCCGGTCGCCGCGTCGCGCACGACGCCTTCGACGCCCGTGCCGCTACAGTGCGGGGCGTCGGCGGCGAGCGCCGCTTCCGCCTCGGCTTCGGCGAGCGCCGCCTCTTCTTCCGCCGCCGCCTCGAGCGCCGCACGATCTTCCGGTGACAGCTCGGCGTCCGCCGACCCCTCCTGCGCGCGCGCGATCCCCGCGACACAGAGCGATGTCACACAAGCGAGCGCACACGTCACCCATCGGGTCTTCTGGGACTCGGCCATCGTCGTCTCCCTGGGACTCTCTCGGTCGCCGCGCGCGGCGGGGGTCAGCGGGCGTCGGCCAGCGGCTCGGTCGCCACCGCGATCGTCGTCGCACCGCCGCCGCGCAGCGTGTCGAGCACCTCGACGGCGCGGCCGTAGGGCGCATCGCTCGCCGCATCGAAGAAGACCGTGCGATCGGTGCGCGCGGCGAGGATGCGGGTGACGCGCGTCTCGAGCTCGGCGAGCGGCACGACGTCGTGGTTGATCCGCACCACACCCTCGACGTCCACGGTCACGACCGGCGGGCCGTCTTCGCGCGGCGGAGCGGGCTCGGCGTGCTCGTCGGGCTCGGCCGGCACGTGCACCCAGAACTGCTTGGCGAGCATCGGCGTGATGACCATGAAGATGATGAGCAGGACGAGCACGACGTCGACGAGCGGCGTCACGTTCATGCTCGGCGTCGCGCGCTTCTTCTTCCCACCGCGCCCGCCGCCACCGGTCTCGAAGGCCATCGCTCAGCCCTCCCGCCCGCGGCTCGGCGCCCCGCGCTCGCCCACGCGGAGCGAGATGCCGGGGAAGCCGATCTGCTGGCACATGCGGAACAGCTCGCGGACGTCCGCGTAGTGGAGCGTGCTGTCCCCGCGCAGGATCACCCGGCGGAGCGGCTCGCTCGCGTGGATCTCGCGCAGGCGGGCCTCGATCTCCTCGCGCGGCATCGCGTCCTGCTCGAGGAACAGGCGCTGATCGGCGGTGATCGAGAGCGTGACCGGATCGGTGCGGCCACGGGCCTCTTCGTCCGGGTGGAAGATCGCCGGCAGCTCGACCGGCGCGTCGTGCTCCATGCTCGGGAGGACCACCATGAAGATGATCAGGAGGACGAGCACGATGTCGACGAGCGGCGTCACGTTCATCGCCGGTGCCGGGCGGCTTCGCTTGCTGCCGATTCGCTTCGTGCTCATCGCCGTCTCCTCTCGAGGCGCGCGCTCGCTCAGGCCTGGGCGATCTCCATGGGGCGCTCCGCCCGCTGCTTCTTCTCGGCCGGCGCGTCCTGGTCGTCCGCTTCGACCTCGAGCGTGCGGGCCTCGGCGGCCTCCTCGCCGGGCTCCGCGGTCTCGAGCCGATCGACGAGCTCGTTGCTCGCGTTCGTCAGGCCCATCTCGAAGCGCTGGATGCGGGTCGTGATGCCGTTGAACACGAGGACCGTCGGGATCGCGACGCAGAGGCCGTAGCCCGTCACGATGAGCGCCTCGCCGATCGCCGCGCCGATCGTGCCGATGCCGCCCGACCCGCTGGCGGCGATCATCTGGAACGCGTTGATGATGCCGAGCACCGTGCCGAGCAGGCCCACGAAGGGCGCCGTGGAGCCGGTCGAGGCGAGCACGCCGAGGCCGCGGTTCAGGTCGTCCGAGAGCGACTCGCCCTTGCGCTCGAGGGTGCGGCGCGCGAGCTCGGCGGCGCGCTCGGTCGAGTCGCCCTTGCCGAGGCGCTCGAGATAGACGCGCAGGCCCGCGTGCAGGAGCACCGCGAGGTGGCTGCTCTTCGCCGTCGCGGCTTCCTTCTCCAGCGCGACGAAGTCGCCCGCATCCAGCAGACGCGCCGCCTTGCCGGCGAACACGCGCGCCGCCGCCGACGAGCGCGCCAGCACGAGCACGCGATCGAGCGCGACCGCGAGGCTCGCGACGGCCTGGAGCGTGAGGACGATGACGACGCTGCGGACGGGCCAGCCCATCTGGCTCCAGAGCTCGAGCAGGTTGATGTTCATGGCTTTCCTCTTCTCTTCCGCTCTCTCAGAGCGTGATGGCCAGGGTGATCGGGAGCGTGTGGATGGCCGCGTAGGGCGTGCCGTCGCCCATGCGTGCAGGCTCGAAGTGCGTGCGCTCGACCGCGCGCACGATCACGTCGTTCGGGATGAGGTCGTGGCCGCGCAGCACGTCCACGCGGCTCACGCTGCCGTCCTCGGCGATCGTCACGCGGACGACGAGCGTGATGCGCGCGATCCCGGCGCTACGGACCGCCGACGGGATCTCGAAGTTCGACACCAGCGCGGCACGGTCGACCTGCGGCGGCGTCGTGCCCTCGAGCACGCGCACCGGGCCGTGGGCGCGCGGCGGCTCCGGCGCGGGCGGCGGCTCGGGCGCGGCGGCCACCGGCGCGCTTCCGCTCCCACCCACCACGCCACCGATCACTCCGTCGGGCACGCCGTTCGGGTCGCCCTCGTCCTCGGGCGCGAAGGGATCGGGCGGCGGGGCCAGCGGCGCGTCGCTCTCCTGCGGCGCCTCGTCCGGGATCTCGACGGGCTGCTCGAGCACGGGGCGCGGGCGGCCGAGGCGCGCGGCGGGCGCGTCGACGGGCGCCGCGACCGGCGGAGGAGGAGGAGGAGGAGGCGGGGGCGGGGGCGGCTCGTCCGGCAGCGGCACGAAGTCGAGCTGGACGAGGTCGTCCTCGACGATCGCTCGGCGCGCGACCGCGCTCGCGGCGACGACCCCCGCGGCGATCCCGCCGTAGACCACGAGCGCGACGAGCATCGAGGCGCCGAAGGCCCCGCTGCGCGCACCGCCACTCTGTCCGAAGTCCTCGAGCATCTCTTCGGCGCGTTGATAAGGTCGCTTCTTGACGGTCGTGTGACGCTCGGGTCGCAACGAGTGACACGCGCGGCACGGGGCGGGCTTCGCTCACGCTCCGTCACACGTTCGTGACGTGGTTCACGCGTCCGTGGCCGAGGGCCGGCGCTCGGCCGGGATCGAGGCGATCTCGTCACGTCGAGCCGCACGGGGTGCCGCGGACCGACCGCATGGGCCGCGTTTCCGTGTGACGCCGCCGGTGACGTTGACGCACGACCGCTTCCTTGCGTCTACTGCCGCCCGTGACGAGCGCGGGGCCTGCCAGCGATCCGTTGATCGGTGCGACCCTCGGCGAGCGCTACCGCGTGACGCGGCGCATCGCCGAAGGAGGCATGGGCGCCGTCTACGAGGCCGAGCAGCTGGCGCTCGGTCGCCGGGTGGCCATCAAGGTCCTCCACGCCCACATGGCCTCCGACGAGGACATCGTGCGGCGCTTCGAGCGCGAGGCGCGCGCCACGACCGCGATCGGGCACCCGAACATCGTCGAGGTGGTCGACTTCGGCACCCTCGAGAGCGGCGCACGCTACCTGGTCCTCGAGTACCTCGATGGTCGCGACCTCGGCCGCGTGCTGCGCGAAGGCGGTCCGCTCTCGGTCGGTCGCGCCGCGCGGCTCGCGATGCAGATCGCCGAGGGCGTCGGCGCGGCGCACGCGAAGGGGATCGTCCATCGGGATCTGAAGCCCGAGAACGCGATCGTGCTCGACGAGGGCACGGCCGCCGAGCGCGTGAAGATCGTCGACTTCGGCATCTCGAAGATCAAGGACGCCGCGCAGGGCACCGCCGACGCCCGCACCCGCACCGGCACGGCGCTCGGCACGCCCTACTTCATGGCGCCCGAGCAAGCGCAGGGACGCCGCGAGGTCGACCACCGGGCCGACGTCTACGCGCTCGGCGTGATCCTGTTCCGGCTGCTCACGGGCCACCATCCCTTCGACGACGCGTCGTATCCGATGCTCATCGTGAAGATCTGCACGGAGCCGGCGCCCGAGCTCACGACGTGGCGCACGGATCTGCCGCCCGAGCTGCCCGCGCTCGTCGCGCGCATGCTCGCGAAGGACCCGGGCCAGCGCCCGAGCTCGATGGACGAGGTGCGCGCCGCGCTCGCGCCCATGGTCTCGGACACCCGCCCGCCGATGCTCACCGATGCGCCGGGCCCCGCCGCCACGACGGCCCGGGTGCTGACCCACGAGGCGCTCGCGAAGACGGAGCACTCCTCGCCGGCGCTGCGCGCGCGAGCGAGCACTCTGGCCGAGGACGAAGACGACGACGAGCACCATCGCACGCTGCGCGAGGTGGGCGTCGACACGCGAGGAGATCCGATGGCATCGGGAATCGGCACGCCGCTCAAGGTCGGGCTCGGCGTGATGGCGCTCGCCACCTGCGCGCTCGGCGCATGGGCCCTGTTCGGAGCGCACGACGCGCCCGCAGCGCACGACGAAGAAGAGAACGCGCCCTTGCCGACGCCGGGGCCGCCCATCGTGCACGCGCTCGCGCCCGCCGCCTACGGGCCGGACGGATGGAGCTGGCTCAATCCGCGCCCGCGCTCGATGCCGACGTGGTTCGCGGTCGACGTCGCGGGCGAAGGCGTGATCGCGATGGTCGGTGAGCACGGCACCGCCGCGCACTTCGGCGATGGCCTGCTCTACACGTGGGCGAGCGGAACCGACGCGACGCTCGAGGCCGTCCGCTGGACCGGTCAAGGGCAAGCCCTCGCCGCCGGCGCGGACGGAACCCTCGTGCGACTGACCGCGAGTGGCCCGCGCCGCCTCGACTCGGGAGCGAGCGGGACCCTGCACGCGATCGCGGTGATCTCGCCGACGACGACGCTCATCGCAGGCGACGACGCCACGCTGCTGCGGCTCGCCGGCGACTCGATCTCCCTGCTCGACGTGGGCGTCACGGCCGACCTCCTCGCCGTCCACGGCCGCCGCGGCGAGGGGTGGGTCGCCGGCGCGGGCGGCGTGATCCTGCACTTCACCGACGTCGCGGCCGGGCGCTTCGTCCGCGAGGACGGGCCGATGGGCACCACGCTCCGCGCGATCGGCGGCTGCGAGCGCGGCTCGCTCTACGCAGCGGGCGACGACGGCCTCGTCGCGCGCCGCCACGCCGACGGCAGCTGGCACGCGCTCCGCCTCCCCACCGACACGCACGAGACGTTCACCGCCATCGCCTGCGATCAGGGCCGCGCGGCGATCGTGGGCGCGAGCGGCCTCGTCTTCCTCGCGTCGGGCGACGACACCGTGCAGCTCACGAGCGGCTACGACGGCACGTGGCACGGCGCGGCCGGTGCGAGCGGGGAGAGCACGTGGCTCGTGGGCGGCGGCGGCCAGCTCGCGACGCTCGAGGACGGTCGGGTCTCGACGCGCGTCGCCGGGCCGACGGTGCCGCTCCGCGACGTCGCCACGATCGGAGGCGCGATCGTGGCGGTCGGGGAGTGGGGCCGCGTGATCCGCGAGACCGAGAGCGGCTTCGAGATCGTGGAGTCTCCGACCGACGCCGGGCTCGGCGCCCTGGCGTCGATCGACGACTCGCGCCTGGTCGCGGTGGGCGACAGCGGCACGATGGTCGAGATCCACTTCGATCACGTCACCGAGCTCGCGAGCGGCACCCACGCCTCGCTCCACGACGTGGTGGCCGCCGGCGACACCGTGCTCGTCGTCGGCAACGATGGAACCGTGCTGCGCGGCGTGCTCGGCGCGCTCGCCGCCTCGCGCATCGCGGACGTGGGCGATCTCTGGGCCGTCGACGGGGTGCCCTCGGACGCGATCGCGGTCGGCGACCACGGGTTCGCCGCGCACTTCGACGGCGAGGGACATCACCGCATCGAGTGCGAGGAGGGCACCCCCGGGCTGCGCGCGGTCTTCCGCCACGGCGAGGTCGCCTACGCTGCCGGGGAGCGCGGCACGATCGTCCGCATCGACGCGACGAGCTGCGTGCGCGAGAGGATCTCCACCGCGAGCGCGGAGGACGCGCTCCCGACGCTGAACGCCATCGGCCTCGGCGTGCACGGCCGTCCACTCGCGGTCGGCGACGAAGGAAGCGCGTTCGAGCGCCAGGACGACGGCAGCTGGACGCCGAGCGACGACCTCGAGGTGGGCCGCACGAGCCTGCGCGGCCTCGAGCGCATCGAGCGCTACGTCTACGTCGTCGGCACCGGCGGTACGATCCTGCGCCGCATCGTGGTCGACGGGAGCTGACCACGTCGCGATCCCGAAGAAGATGAGCGATCGACGTGAGCCCCGCGTCGCGGCGGCGACGCAGCGGTGCCGCGGCGGTCAGCGCGCGCGCGCGGCAGCGCCGGCGACGGTCACCGTGATCTCGCTCGCGGCCTGGTTGCCGCCGCCGTCGATCGCGCGCACGGCGACGATGTGCGAGCCCGGGGCGAGCGCGGAGACGTCGATCGCGAAGCTCTCCTCGCGCGTGTCGAGCAGGTCGTCGTCGGGGAAGACGACGCGCCACTCTCCGCCGTCGATCGCCGCCTCGAGCCGCGCGACGGGGCCCATCGCATCGGTCGCCGTACCGCGGACGCGCCCGCCACCGAAGGTCAGCGTCGAGACGCTCGGCGGGTGGTTGTCGACCAGCATCGGCTCGCTCTCCGAGCTCGAGCGCAGCGTCAGGCCGTCCGGGTTCGAGAGCTCGTCGGAGGCCTCCACCGCCACGACGTAGCGGCCGTCGGGCACGGCGGACGTGTTCCACTGGTACTCGGTCGCGGTGAGGGTCTCGCTCTCGCGCAGGATGTCGCGCCACACCGACTGGCCCTCTTCGCGATAGCGGAGGCGATAGCGGACACGGTCGGTGTCCGGGTTGTCGATCTTCCAGGTGAGGCCGAGCATCGGTGTCGAAGCCTGCGGCGCATCGACGTCGACGTCGGGCGGGCGCTTGGTCGGTCGCGCCTTGGTCGCCACGTCGCTGACGACCGGACGCTGGTTGTCGGGCAGGTAGTAGGCCGTGACGGCGAGGATCGTCGCATCGGCGCTCGCGAGCTCGGACCGGATCTGAAGGAAGCGCGCTCCCGGCGATCGAATCGGGCCCTCGCTCGTCATCGGGGCCGACCACTCGGTCCACGAGGCATCGGGCCGCTCGGTGTCGCCCGAGCGCGTCGAGAAGCGCAGCGTGCCGCTCCCGCGCCAGGTGAGCCGGCCCCAGCGGGAGTCGAAGCCCGCGTCGAGCACCTTGCTCACCCACGCGGCCGTGCGCGGCGCGCCACCGACGCGGTAGAGCGCCGCCGCATCGCCCGTCGCGACGAACGGCGAGCTGCCGAGCAGGTCCATCGCCAGCACCTCGCGCTCGTCGACGTCGATCCAGATCGCGCTCGTGCGATCGGTCGCGACACGGATCACGCGGCCCTCGGCGCCGAGCGCGGCCCAGATCGTACCGTCGGTGGCGAGCTGCACGCGCGTGACGTGCGCTTCGTCGCTGGCCCACACGCGCTCGGCGCGGCCATCGGCCGCGACCGTGTAGAGGCGACCGTGCCCCGGGCGGGGGCGCGCGGCACGCGAAGCGGTGGCCGAGCGCTTGGTCGGGGGCGCGCTGACGGCGGGGGGATCGAGGAACTCGTTCGCGGCGACCGCGAGCACGCCGTGGTCGAGCGCGAGCGCGGTGATCTCGTTGCCCGGAAAGTCGAAGACGGTCTCGGCGTGCCCGGGCGTGGTGATCCGAACGACGAGGGCTTCGTCGCTCGTTCCCGCGTAGAGCGCACCGTCGGGCGCGAGCGCGAGGCTCATGACGTGGCTCGCCAAGGAGTCCCAGTACACGTCCACCGCGGCCGTGGCAGCGCCGACGTTGGTGAGCGCGAGGACCTGACCCTCCGGCCCCGTGCCGGCGAAGAGGCGATGCCGAGGCGCGTCCCACGCGAGCGCCCAGACGTGCTCGATCCCGGCGGGATGGGCGATCTCGCGCGGCTGGCCAGCGGACGCGCCGCTGGTGTCGATCGCGTAGATGCGGCCCTCCGGGATGGTGCCGGCGAAGAGCACGCCGCCGTCGCCGGCCGCCAGCGCCGAGACGAGCAGCTGGTGCGTCTCGGCGAAGAGCTCGATCGCGTCGCCGCGGACGCGGTAGATGCGACCATCGTCGCCCGTGCCGAGGTAGAGCGCATCGCCGATCCGCGCCCACGACCACACGACGGGGACGCCTTCGGGCATCGCGACGCGCGTCAGCTCGACGCTCGGGGTGACGCGTCCGTCGGAGCGGACGGCCACGTCGTGCAGCTCGCCGGCCGCGAGGGAGCTCGCGTCGTCGAGCTCGAAGGTGCGCGTCGAGACGGCCTCGGCGATGCCGCCCCAGGCCCCCACGAACGCGAGCGCCAGCGCCGAGCTGAGCGAGAAGAGAAAGAGCGCACGGCGGGCGATTCGGCGGGAAGCAGGCGACATCGGCGCGGCGAGCATAGCCCGAGCCGGGGGCGCCGGGATCACGGCCAGTGGCGGTCGGCGAACGCGAGGAACGTGCTCCAGTCGAGCGCAGTGAGCTCGTGACCGCCGGGCCGGGTGGCGTAGGCGAGCGCGCCGTCGAGCGTCGGTGCGCCGGCGCCGTCGAGCACGAGGCCCGTGCCGCCGAGGAAGGGCCAGACGGGGCTCGCCGCGTCGACCGCCATGCGGGCGCCCGCCGGATCGGCCCAGGCGTCGTCGTCGCCATCGGTCACCAGCAAGAGGCGCGGAGCGACGAGCGCGATCAACATGTGCTGATCGGCCGGGATGCGCGCCTCGTGACCGGCGAAGGTCGGGAAGACGTCGTCGAACCACGAAGGAAAGAACGTGTTCACGGCCTCGACCGACTCCCCCGAGAGGTGCCGGGTCAGCGCGGCGCCGCCGGTGCCGGACTGATGCGCGATCACCATCGCGATGCGCTCGTCGAGCGCTCCCGCGAGCAGCGCCGTCTTGCCGCGACGCGAGTGCCCGACGACCGCGATGCGCCTCGGATCGACGAGCGGGCTCGTCTCGAGGCCGTCGACCACGCGGGAGACTCCCCACGCCCACGCCGCGATGCGACCCCAGCGCAGCCGCGCGTCCCGCGCCGGATCGAGCAGAAGCGGATGGATGCCGTTCGCGAAGTCGTCCTCGGTGTCGTCCGGATCGAGCTCGCTCTCGTGGAAGGCCGCGAACGCGTACCCCGCCGCCACGATCGTCTCGATCGGCCACTGGCTCGCGCGCACGCCGCGCGAGGCGTCGATCGTGGCCCCGCAAGTGCCGGGGTCCATCCACGCCGTCGTCGCGCGCACGCGGGGATCTGCGGTGGTCTCCTGGTTGCCGCACCGATTCGGCGCGACGAACACCGGAGGCGGCGCGCTCGCGCCGACGGGCGTGAAGAGCGAGACGTGGATGGCGATGCCGAGCGAGCCCAGCGCCAGCTCGAGCTCGTCGTAGCGGACCTGCCCCGGCACGAAGTCGTCGATCGTCGCGAGCGTCGTGACGGTCACCGGAACGGCCCGCTCCGGCGTGTACCCGAACACGTAGAACGAGAGGAGGTCCCGGAGCTCGGCGCGACGCCACGTGGCCCAGTCGTCCGTCGTCACCACGCGCCGCGTCCCGTCGTAGCCGACGAAGAGATCGGGCAGCGGCGTCTCGCCCAGCGCATCGACGGCGGGATACGGGCCCGGCAGCGGCGGCCCCGCGTCGCGCGCGGGCGGAGCGTCGAGCCGCGGCGCTGCGTCGCGGCTCGGCCCGGCGTCGGGCTCCACGGCGGCATCGCCCGCGATCGTCGGGCCATCGCACGCGGCGAGCACCATCGCGATCGCGAGGACGGCTCGTCCGGCCCGACCGCCATCGCCTCGCGCGCCCGCCATCACGTCACCTCGGCCCCAGCATAGCCCGCGTGATCGACGTCGTCAGAGCACGATCTCGCCGCGCGCGCGAAAGCGCCGTGCGTGCCGACGGATGCGGACGATCTCGTGCCGCTCGAAGAACGCGGGGGTCGTGCCGTCGCGCTGGTAGCTCATCACGTCGTTGGGAACGTCGGAGTGCGGGTTGCCGAAGAAGTGGCCGAGCTCGTGCGCGAGCACGTCCGGCCCGGCGACGCGGGAGACCACCACGAAGTGCGCTCCTGGCATGCCGGCCGGGCGCCAGTGCACGCCGCGCCGGAGCTGGGAGGGATCGTCCACGTCACGGAGCGAGCCGACGACGAAGACCGAGATCATTCCGGCAGCGAGCTCGGCGCCGAGCGCGTGCCGGTCGGCGCGCGTCTCCAGCGCGGCGAAGCGCGCATCGAGCGCCCGGCGCGAGCGCGCCTCGAACGACACGCCGCTCGGCGCGAAGATCGCGTTCGCCTGCGCCACCTCGGTGTCGATCCACGCGTCGTCGACCACGGGCGCTCCGTCCAGCGTCGCCACCGCGATGGCCAACGGGAAGACCGGGAACGCATCCTGCGCACGGGCCGCACCGGCCGTGACGAGCGAGGCGAGCGCGAGACCGAGGGCCACGAGCGCGCGTCGGAAAGGCGGATCGTCGGAGCCGGGCATCCGCGTTCGCAGCGCCACGTCAGTCCTCGCGCGCCGTGACCTCGATCGTCGTGTGGCAGGCGTTGGTCCCCAGATGCCCGTCGCGCAGGACGATCCAGAAATCGTACGTGCCTGGCTCTCGCGGCACGCTCCACTCGTTGTTGCGGATCACCGCGTCGTAGGCCGTCGGCTCGGCGTCGTGGGCGGGCCCTTGCGTGGTCTCGACGCTCATCACACCGCCCGTCGCGTACCAGGAGTAGTAGGCGCCCTCGTAACCGGTACGCACGGTCCCCGCGTAGTCGTAGATCAGGAACGACTCCGTCCACTCGTCGGGGTCGTCGAGCGGCTCGAGCGTCAGCGTGTCGAGCTCGCCCTCCGCGGGGCTCGCGGGGACCTGGATCGGCTCGCTCAGCCACGGGTGGCACTCGAACGGATCGGTCCCCACGCCGCCGAGATAGACGCTGTCCTCGATCGCGAAGTAGACGTAGGGCGGGTTCGTCGTCGGGTGGGGCCGTGTCGTGAGACCGATCCGCTTGAAGCCGGAGACGAGCACGACCTCCTCGCCCGAGCTCGGGTCGGTGACCGAGACGTCGACGTGGACCTCGATCGGCAGCCCCGCCGTCGCGAGCAGGCCTTCGACCAGCCGCCGCACCTCGGCATCGGGGATGAACGCGAGATACGCCGTGACGTCCATGTCCTCGCCGGGAATGGTCACCTCGGCGTCGACGCCCTCGTAGTCGTTGCACAGGCGCATGGTGCTCGACATGCCGTTGCCGTTCGAGCTCGTGCCGAAGAAGGCCGACGCATCGAGACATGCGTGGAACGTGGTGTGGAGCTCGCGGCCCATCGGATCGTAGGCCAAGACGCGCAGGCGCACGTCCTGCCCGGGCGCCGCCTCGGGTGGATCGGCGACGATCGCGAGGATGCGCGGTGTCTTCACCAGCGTCGGCGGATCGAGGTTCAGCCCGCAGCCGACCGCGAGCGCCGCCGTCGCGAGCGCCAGGAAGATCGAGCGGTTTCGTGAGGGGCGCATCATTCGTAGTAGGCCCGAACGCCGATGGTGCCGAGGATGGGCAGGCCCGAGAGGGGCGCGCTGCGCGCGTAGTCGTACTGGTAGATCAGGCCTTCGGCGTTGCTCGCGTTGTAGACGTTCTGCACGTCGATGTAGACCGAGCCGAGGACCGTGTTGGCGATGTTGAAGTCGCGATCGATGCGGGCGTTGAGCTGATGGAAGAGCGGCAGGCGCTCGCCACGATCGCAGAGGGAGGGATCGTACTCGTTGGCATCGCCGTCGTAGCTGGCGCCACACACGCTGAGCGTCGGACGGCCGGACGTGAGCTGGAACGAGAGGCCGAAGCGCCAGCCGTCGAATTCGTAGCTCGCGACGGCGCTCAGGCTGTGCGTCTGATCGAAGCCGAAGACGAACCAGTTGCCCCCCGGGTTCACGCGCTCGCTGCGCGCGAGCGTGTACGAGAGCGAGCCGTAGAAGCCGTCACCCAGCGGGCGCCGGACGAGCAGCTCCATGCCGTAGCTGCGCCCCTGCTGATCGGCGACGAAGAAGATCCGCTGCGGGTTGCCTTGGGCGTCGGTGCCGACGATCTGGTTGAAGCGCGAGATGTCCCACATGTACGTGAAGAAGCCGGTGATGCGCGCGAAGATCCCGAGCGGCAGGTTCGCCTCGAGACCGAGCGACTGCTGCCAGGAGCGCTGCGGGCCGAGGCGTGGGTTGCCGCCCGTGCCCACCGTCTGGAACGCCTGCGGCGGCTGGGTGAACAGGCCCGTCGCGGCCACGAGCTGCACGTCGTCGGTGAAGTGGAGGTGGCCGACGAGGCGCGGATCGGCCGCGACGTCCGTGTAGCTGCCGTAGCGGAGCAGATCGAGGCGCACCCCGAGGCTGATCTCGACCGGCGCGAAGTCGAAGATAGCCTCGCCGTAGAGCCCGGGCGTGCCGCGCGCGACGCGCGTCTGGATGGCGACGAGCTGCGGATCGAAGGCCGGGCGCGGGTACTCCCCGAGGCCCGTGGCGGTCGGGGCCGTGACGTTGAGCCCGAAGGAGGTGCCGGCCGCGTCGATGCCGAAGTTCGCGTGCAGCCACGGGGCGAGCTGGGTCGTGACGTCGAGGCGCAGCGCGCTCACGAAGTTCTCGAACTGGAAGACCTGCGGCGCCGCGCCCGCCGTCCGGTTCGAGAAGGCCGTCGCGTCGCGGCCGAGGTTGAGCGAGAGGCGGACGTTGCTCGACTCGGAGACGTGCCAGTCGAAGCGCGCGATGGCTCGCTGGAACTGATAGGTGAGGTTCGTGTTCGTGTCGGCCGAGGTGGCGCCGCTGCCGACGGTGCCGCTGTTGTCGAGGGCGTCGTCGGAGCCGAAGACGAAGAGGCTCGCAGAGAAGTGGTCGTCGAAGCGGTACTGGATGCGCGCCTGGTAGTCGTCGTAGCTCAGGCTCGGGAACGACTGCCCCGAGACGGCGCTCGCGAGGCCCAGGACGAGCTCGTAGTAGCTGCGACGGAAGGCGATCGCGACGACGCCACGATGGTCGTCGAAGGGCACGAACGCGCGACCCTCGGCGCGCAGCGCGTCCACCTGGAGCTCGATGTGGAGCGGCGCGTCGTCGGCGATGTTCGTCTCGAGCGACACGATGCCTTGGCCGAAGCGGCCGTAGCGCACGGGATAATTGCCCGGATAGAAGTCCTGGCGCTCGACGAACGCGGTGTTGATGACGGTCGGGCCGAGACCGAAGTGCCAGAGGTTCGGCACCGGGAATCCGTCGATGAAGTAGCCGGTGTTGTTGAGGCCGGCGCCACGGATGACGAGGAACGGGATGCCGAAGGGCAACCGGGAGATTCCCGGAAGGAACTGGATGGCCCGCACGGGGTCGCCGAACGTTCCCGGGACGGTGCTGAGCTCGGCGCCGCGGAAGGTGATGCGCGTCGCGGCGCCGACCTCGGGCGGATCGACGGTGCCGGTCACCGAGTACATGGCGACCTCGTCGTCCTCGAGCTCGGGATCCTCGCCCTCGGTCTCGCCCGCCGTCGCGTCGGGCGCGGGGTCGGTCTCCGATCCCTCGGTGCCCTCGGTGCCCTCGGTGCCCTCGGTGCCCTCGCCGCCGTCGGGGGTCGGGCCAGTCCCGGTCCCTTCCGGCTCCGCGCCCTCCCCTGCGCCTTCCTCTTCTTCTTCGGCCGCTTCCTCCGCGAGGGTGTAGCGGAACCGGATCCGCGCGGGCACCGCGACGCCGTCGCGCATCGCGGGCGAGAAGATCATCTCGCGCGCCGCGGCCAGCACGAGCGCGTCCACGTCCTCGCGGAGCGGCGTGCCGATGGTGGCGTCGGTGACCGTCCCATCGGCCGCGATGGTGAGCACGAGATCCACGCCCGACCCGGGCGGGACCGGCTCGGCGCCCTCGGGAAGCGTGATCGCCGGAGCGGCGACGAGATGGGGCGGGACGCGGGAAGGTCCCGCGCCCGCGTCCGCCGGAGGCCCCGCATCGGGAGCCGTCGGGCCCGCGTCCGCCGGAGGGCCGGAATCGGGAGCCGTGGGGCCCGCGTCCGTGGGCGGCGGCCCTCCGTCGGGCGCTGGCCCGCCGGCATCGCCGGGCGGCACGCCGGCGTCGGCTTGCGCGAGCACCCGCCCCGGCAGCCCGAGCACCGCGAGCGCGAGGAGCACGACGAGCACCGGCGAGCCTCCCACGGCTCGATACGGCGGTGATGCGCCTCGGCACGACCTCATCGCGTCCTGGCCGTAGCACGCCTGCGCCCGCGGTCACGTGGACGTTCGTCACAGCGCGGGCTCCGCTGCGCGCCCGAGGCCACCGGCGGAGTGCCGTTCGGTGCGGCGAGAGCTTTCCGATCAGATCCCGAGGATCTCGTCCGGGAGGGCGACCAGGTGATCGGCACCGGCCTCCTCGAGCTCGACGCGGTCACGGAAGCCCCAGAGCACGCCGACGCTCGTCATCTGCGCGGCGCGGGCGGTCCACACGTCGACCGCGCTATCGCCCACGAACACGCAGCGGCGCGCCTGCAGGCCGAGCGCCTCCGCCGCGATCCGCGCCGGCGCGGGATCGGGCTTGCGGGCCGTCCCGTCGCGCTCGCCGACGACCACGTCGAACGTCCCCGCGAAGAGCGTATCGGCGATCCGGCTCGCCGCCGCCTGCGGCTTGTTCGTGACGACGGCCACCCGATCGCCGCGCGCACGGAGCGCGGCGAGCAGCGCCTCGATGCCCGGATACGGGCGCGAGGTCTCGAGCATCCGGCTCGCGTAGATCGCTCGGTATCGCGCGAGCGCCTCGTCGGTGAGCGCCACGCGCTCCGGAGGCAGCGCCTTCTCGAGCAGGGAGCGGGCACCCTCGCCGACGAGCTGCCGGAAGCGCGAGATCGGGTGCGTCGGAAGGCCGAGCTCTTCGAGCACCGTGTTGACGCTGCCCCCGATGTCGCCGAGCGAGTCGAGGAGCGTACCGTCCATGTCGAAGAGGAATCCGCGCACGTCGCTCGGGCCCGCCGTCAGCGCGCGAAGAGGCGCGCGCGGTCCTTGAAGGCCTTCAGCTCGATCGCGTTCCCGCTGGGATCGCGGAGGAAGAAGGTCGCCTGCTCACCGACCTCACCGCGGAAGCGGATGCGAGGCGCGATGAGGAAGGCCGTCCCCGCCGCTTCGAGCCGGCGCGCGAGCGCGTGCCACTCGTCCCACGGCAGCACGGCGCCGTGGTGCCGAACCGGGACGTCGTCGCCGTCGACCTCGTTGGTCGCGACGGCGTCGAAACGCTCGCTCACGTGCGCGCTGATCTGGTGGCCGTGGAAGTCGAAGTCGATCCAGCGCGCGGCCTCGCGACCCACGCGGCACCCGAGCGTCTCCACGTAGAAGCGGCGCGTGCTCTCGATGTCGCGCACGGCGAATGCGAGGTGGAACGGGACGCGCGGCGCCTCGCTGGGCCCGAGCAGCGCGTCGACGTACGCGACCACGCTCGGGACACGCTCGCCGTCGTAGTCGGGGTAGAAGCCGAGCGGATCGACGAGCACCGCGTGCATCCCCGCCGCGCTGGCGCCCGCCACGTCCACGCCCGGGATGTCCCCGAGATAGACCGAGCTCTCCGCGCGCTGGCCGGTGCGCGCGAGCGCGCGCCGGAACAGCTCCGGATCGGGCTTGCGCACGCCTTCGTGGTGCGAGTCGATGACGTGCTCGACGAAGGGAGAGAGGCCCACCTCTTCGAAGAGCGCGGGCAGGGCCCCCTCGGAGTTGGAGATCACCGAGACGTGCACGCCGGCGCTCTTCAGCCGCCCGAGCGCGCTCGGCAGACCTTCGGGGACGCGTCGCCAGAGGTTCAGCGCGTCGTGCGCACGCCGCAGCGGCGCGACCATCTCCCGCGCGTGGGTCTCGCCGAGGCCCGCCGAGGCGAGCCGCGTGTCGAGATAGAGGCCCCAGCCGTCCTCGTGCGAGACGCCGGCGCGCATGAGCGCCTCGTAGCGGCGCTTGGCGGCACCCTCCGTCTCGCGGAGCGCGCGCGCCTTCACCGCGTGGCCGTGCGACGACACGACGTCGGCGACGGCTTGGTGATCGAGGAACACGATCGTGTTCCCCGCGTCGAGGAAGACGGCGGCCGGACGAGACATGGTCCCTCGATGCTCGTTGCCGATTCGTCGCGCCACGAGGCGAAGATCGGAGAACGAGCGATCAGAGCAAGGAGATGAGGCGCTTGGCGCGGTCCTCCGCCTGCTGGAGGATCTGCTTGGCCTCTTCCTCCGGCACACGCACCTTCTTTACGAGCGCGTCGAGGACCTTCTTCTCGTCGTCGCTCTGGTGCCCGTCGATGTAGGTGAGGATCACGGCGTGCTGGATCAGCGCGCGGCGGTCGGCGGCCGAGAGATCGCTGATGGGGATGTCGTCGATGGACCGCGGGGACTTGGCGTAGTCGCGGATCGCGTCCGCGTCCTTGCCGGCGACCTCGAACGCCGAGAGCAGCGCCTCGATGACCTCGTGCTCTTCCGCTTCGACCCGGCCGTCCGCCCACGCGACCGCGACCAGGGACTTGAGCATCGCCTCCTGATAGTCCTCCATCGTGTTCTCCTCGCGCGGACGGTAACACAGCGAGGGCGAAGCCCGCAGCCAGACATCGGCGCGCTCGGCGCACCGCCGACGCAGCGCAGCGATCTTCTGCTTCCGCCTCGCTGCGGCACGGTAGAGTGCGGCGGAGTGGGCCGCTGCGCACATACGAGTGTCGCGCTCGCGCTGTTGCTCGCGACGGCGACGGCGGCGCGCGCACGCGCCGAGGACGCAGGGGTCGAGACCGTCGAGGAGCACGCGCCGGCCGCGGTCGTCGAGCCCGATTCCGGCTCGCCGCCGGACCCAGCGCCACCCGCCGCCGAGCCCGGCCTCGACGCGGGAACAGGCGGGACGGCGCGACCCACCCCGCGCGTCGTCGTTCGCGTCGACGCCGCCCTCGCCGACGCGGCCGCACCGGCGGACGCCGGGGTCGATGCCGCGAGCGCGGATGCGGGCGCCTCCGCCGACGCGTCCGTCGCGGCCGATGGCTCCGTCGCGCCGGCCGCGGTCGCAGCGCCCAGCGAGCCTCCCGCCTCGCCGGCCGCGACGGGCA
>JBGALT010000141.1:0-20780 GCA_044223665.1 Sandaracinaceae bacterium
ACGGCGCCGCCGAGCGCGCGGATCGCGTTGCTGTTGCCGTAGAGCGTCGAGCTGCCGAGGATCACGCTGCCGGTGCTGCTGTCGACGCGGAACGCGTCGGAGTTGCCCGTGTAGACGGTGTTCTCGACGTCGATCGCGCCGCTCACGACGTAGGTGCCGATCTGGCAGTTGCTCACCGTGGAGCTGCTCAGCGTCGGCGAGCCCCCCTCCGGGCGCAGGCCGTAGTACGCGTTCTGGATCGTCGCGCCGGTGATCGAGACGGTCGAGCCCGTCATCGCGCGGATGCCGTACCAGGCCGTCGCGCTCGTGCCCGTCTGGGCGACGAACGAGACGGGCATCGCGCTCGTTCCGTTCACGGTCAGCGTGCCGTTCACGATGATCTCGACGCGGGCCATGTCGGCGCCGGACATGACCGCGTCGCTGTTGGCCGGCATCTGCACGACCGTGCCGGGCTGGATCGTCAGGGACCCTCCTGCCAGCACCGTGATGTCGCCCTGGACGATGTAAGGGCTGCCGGCCGGGGTCCACGTCTGGATGGCGATGTTTCCCCCCGGGACGATCGTGTCGGCGGAGGCCGGCGCGGCAGGAAGCGACCACACCAAGAGGGCGGTCAGCGAGGCCAGGACGGATTCGACGAAGTGAGCGCGCATGAGAGGACCTCGAGGGAGCGAGACGAAGCGAGCGGACGATGCCCCCGTGCTCGTGCAAGGCGGCCCGACGTCGGCGGGCAACACTGACACACGGGCCGCGGAACGGTACGCCGGCGAGGCGTGAACCGTTCCCTGAACGGTACGAAAGCCGGTTCGGCGTGCGGAACGGTGCACGCTCGTGAGCGGCCGCACGTGTTCCGTCGTGGCGCGCGACGTGCTGTGAGCGTGTCACGAGGAGGATGACGATGAAGAGCCATGGCGAAGGGTGGATGGTCGCGCTCGCGATCGCGTTGAACGGTTGCTGCATGGGGGGAGGGGCCGCGCCCGCGGTCGCGCCGGCGCCGGCGCCGGCGCCGCTGGCGGTGGGCGTGCCCTACACGGTGGCGCCGGGCCTTCCGGTGTGGAGCGAGTCGTACGCGGCGCGCTACCTGAACGACGGCACCACCGCGTCGTACTGGTGCACGGCGTCGAGCCCGACGTTTCCGATCGTCACGACGCTCTCGCTCGCCGGGCCGACGCCGATCACGGGCATCGACTTCGACACGCGCGTTCCGGGGTATTCGACCAGCGCGATCCGCGTCGTGACGATCGAGACCCTCGGGCCAGCCGGGACGCTGGACACGCAGACGGTCGCGCTCACGCAGGACGCGGTCAGCAGCTTCTCGTACGCGGCGCCGCTGACCGCGACGCAGCTGCGGCTCACCTTCCACGCGAACTTCGGCGGGAGCTACGCGGCGCTGGCCGAGCTCACGGTCCGCACCGGCCCGGGGACCGGGGCCCCCGCGATGCCCACCGCCGCGCCGCCCGCGCCCTCGGCGTCGCTCGCGTACACGGCGACGGCGACCCTTCCGGTCTGGAACGACACGTACTCCGCCGCGCGCATGCAGGACGGACAGCCGAGCACGTACTGGTGCACGCCGATGGGTCAGACCTTCCCGTTCACCGGCACCTTCATGCTCGCGACGCCCGGCACCGTCACCGGCGTGCTCTTCGACAACCGCCTGCCGGGCTACGACACCAGCGGCATCCAGGCGCTCACCATCAACGCCTACGGGCCGGCGGGCGATCTCGTCACCACGACGAGCGCCGTGCTGCCCATGGCCACCGCGACGCTCGTGCCGCTCCCGATCCCGGTCGTCGCGGCCCGCATCGACGTGATCTTCACCTCGAACTACGGCGGGCAGTACGCGGGCCTGGCCGAGATGGCGCTCCGCTGATCAGCAAGGAGTGCTCGCTCCGGAGGCCCCGGACGGAAGCGGGCGAAGCCCGCGGACGGAAGGGGCCGGAGCGTGCGAGCCGATCAGCTGATCACGCCGAGCGAGCGGGTGGTCCCCCGCGGGCGGGGGATCACTCGTCGCAGGTCGTGAGGTTCCACGTGATGCGCGAGCCCGGCGCGTAGCGGAGCAAGACGCCGCGCTCGAGCCCGCTCGTGCTCCACGTCAGGCGTCGGAGCTCTCCCGCGGCGTCGTCGGCCTCGTAGATCTCGTCGCGCCCGTCGTGGTCGAGCTCAGCCAGGGTGATGGCGTGCTCGTAGCCGCCCGATCCCTCTTCGATCGAGACGCAGCTTCACCTTCCAGGTGCTCGCGACGACGTCCAGCCTCGGCGCGAACGCGAACGTCGTCTTCGACTCGCAGGCTCACGCCATGTCCGTGAACAACGATCTCATCGACATCTGTCTCGACGACCTCGCGGGGACCCCGCGCGACATCGACGCGAACGGGTCCAACGGTTGGGGGCGAGGTGGTCCCGACGACGAATCGTTGTGCAGTCCAGAATGGTGCGGCCATGGCCGCCACGGGCTTCCTCCTCGACAACGATGCCGCCAACGACAGTGCACCGGACCTCGCGGGCTCGCAGTCGCTCGGTGCCGGTGCGACCACGACGCTGACGACGTTCGGTCCCGTGACGCCGGGCGAGACCATCACGCTGCGCCTCGTTCTCTTCGACGAGGGCGATGACCAGCTCGACTCGCTCGTGCTCGTCGACAACTTCCGCTGGGGCACCGACGCCCTCGGTGCGCCGATCACGCAGCAGTGACGCTCGAGACCGCTGCGACGGGCGGGGCGACGGCGCTACCGTGACGACTTCGGCTTCGGCGTAGGTTTCGTCGTCGTCTTCTTCACCGTCGCCTTCGTCTTCGTCGCCTTCGTCTTCGTCGCCTTCGTCGCCTTCGCCTTCGGCAGCTTGGTCTCGAGCACCTTGCGCAGCCCAGCCAACAGGCTCGCGTCGGCGGGCTGCGATAAAGCGAGCTCGACGAAGCCCTGGATCCGGTGAGCGACCTCGCGGGTCGTGCCGGCCTCGAAGACGGCGCCGCTGTCGCTCGCGAAGAGCCAGAAGTCGAACACGTGCTCGCCCTTCGCGTCGGTGAGCGTGCGTAGCTCGAGGTCGCCGATCATCTCCGGGTCGCCGAAGTCGTCGGGGTCGGACTGGCGGAGCGCGGCGAGCTGCGCGGCGTGCGCGGGGGAGAGCGCTGCCTCGTCGATCGGGTGCAGGCGCGCCTTCACCTTCAGCGCCAGCGGCTTCGCGAGCGTCGCCTGCCAGTCGATCAGCGCGCGCCGTACGCCAGGGCGAGTGGTCGCGAGCGCGTCGAGCTTTTCCTCCAAGGCCGGCTGCCGGATGCCCGACTTCACGGCCTCGATCATCGCCGCGGCGATCGCGCGCGAGTCGAATGCCTCGAGCAGCGCCAGCCCGGCGGCGAGCTTGTTGCCCGCGATGCCGTGACCCGTCGCCTGCATCGCGGCGACGACGGCGCGCTCACGGCGGTCTTCGGGAATCGCGAGGGCGCACTCCACGAACATCGATGGCGGCGCGAGGTGCGGAACCGCGTAGACGAGCGCACGGTCCCAGCGCGGCTCGATGGCGACACCCGCGCGCACGAGCGCGAAGAGCCAGAGCAGCGCGCGCTCGGCCTCGATGACCGCGACGGTGTCGCTCTCGAGGATCGCCGCGCGCGCCTCCAGCTGTTCGCGGGCCCACGCTGCGCCCTCGCCCCGCAGGGCCGCGAGGACCGCGGCCCCCGCTCCGTGCTCGCCGCCCCAGAAGAAATGGAACGGTGCAAACGCATAGGGGCTTCGCTCGAACGAGAGCAGGCAGTCGATGGTGCGAAGCGCGCGCTCGTGCGGCATCGCGTCGAGCAGGGCGACCCTGGCGCGCAGCGCCGCGCGGTGAGCCTCGGGCGTCGCGGGGGGTGGGCGCGTCGGGTCACGGCTCCGGTCCATCTCGGCCAGCGCTCGCCACAGCGGCACCTCGCGGCCGGCGTGCTCGACGAGCTCCTCGAGAGGCGAGGGCGGCGCGAGGCCGAGCCAACGCAGGATGGCTCGGGAGTTTCCGCCGAAGGGATGCGAGAACGCGGGTAGCTCGGCGCGCGCGACGATCTCGTAGACACGTCGCTGATCGTTGGTCAGCTCGGAGGGGAGCGGGATCGCATGCTTCGCATGGGCCGCGAAGCCAGCGGCCACCAGCAAGGCGCTCGCGGCCTCGGAGGCGGCCGTCCGGCTCGCGGCATCGTCGCCGCGGCTCGCCGCCGCAGTGATCGCAGCATCGACGAGCGCGCGCAGGGAAGGGGAGAGCTCGGCCCGAAGGGCCTCGATGCGTGCGTCCACGCCGAGAGGGTACGCGACGTCCGCTCGAGCGGTCGATGCTCGTCCTCTCGCTACCATGAGCTCCGACGTTCGGATCGCGTCCCACGCTGAGAAGAATCTCGTCGACCTCGGCCTCCGATCGCGCTCCTTCGTGCCGCATCTCGAGGACGTTCCCGCCACGCGATCGCCTGACGGCGACGACGCGCGTATCGAGTCGCGTCTGTACTCCGTCGCGCGCCAATGCGAGCGAGAGAATCTCGGCCGCATCCCGCTCCTCAGCGGGCAGGAACTTCGACTCGTCCTGAATCAGCGTCACTTTCGACCCGAGTCGACAGAACGCTTGCCCGAGACCCTTCGGGGGCGCCCCCGACCCTTCGGGGGCGCCGACCCTGGTTGGCGGCGGGGGACGGACCCTTCCCCAGACCCTTCGGGGGCGCCGACCCTGGTTGGTTGGGGGGCGGGCCGCGTCAGGATAGTTGTCGCCTGAGTCTTCATCTCAGTGCAATGCCTCCTTGCTCCCGAGATCGGGGTGTCGCCTGTTGAGGTGGACGTGCCCTGCGGGGCTCCAGTCGCGAGTGTCGCCTGTCCAGCGACGCGGCGACGAAGTCGGCGACCCAGCGCCGCGCCACCTCGAGCGACGTGAAGGGCTTGCGCGGGTACGCGGGCCGGTACTTCATCGTACGGAAGAGCGCCTCGGAGAACGCGTTGTCGTCGCTCACGCTCGGCCGCGAGAAGCTGGGCACGATGCCGAGGCGCTGTAGCGTCGCGAGCATCGTCGAGCCCTTCATCGGTCCGCCGTTGTCGGCGTGGAGGACGAGCGTGTTCTCGGGCACGCGGTGCTCGCGGATCGCTCCGTCGATCATGTCGACGGCGAGGTCTTGCGACTCCTCCGCCTCCACGCTCCAGCCGACGATCTTCCGGCTGAAGACATCGACGACGAGGTAGAGGAAGTAGAACGTGCCGCGCACCGCGGCGCGCATGAACGTGATGTCCCAACACCAGATCTGATTCGGTGCCCTCGCGACGAGCTCCTTCGGCCGGCTCGCGCTCGGTCGACGCGCGCGACCTCGGTGCGCGAGCAGACCGTGCTCGCGAAGCACCCGGTAGAAGCTCGACTCGCTCGCGACGTACTCGCCGCGATCTGCGAGCGTCGGCACGATCTGCTTCGGGCTCTTGTCGCGGAACTCGGGCGAGTTCGCCGTCGCGAGGACCTCCGCCTTCTCCGCGTCGCTGAGCTGGTGCGCGGGCGGCTGACGCGGTCCCGCACGCCGATCACGACCGCCGTGGTCCTCGCCGCGCCAGCGCTCGACGGTGCGCGCGCTGAGCCCGATGACGTCGCACGCCCTCGAGAGACGCGCGCCGGACGCGACGGCTTCGTCGATGAGCACGAGCGTCATTCGTCGGTCTCCTTCTTCGTGTCGTCGGCCTCGTCCGCCCAGAGGTCCCGGACTTTTTTTTGGAGCACGAGCAACGCGGCCGCCTCGGCGAGCGCCTTGTCCTTGCGACGCAGTTCCGTCTCGAGCTCGCGAACGCGACGCGCCTCGATCGACTTCGTTCCGTGCTTGCTCTTGGCTGGCCGCAGCGCGCCCAGCATCGATTCGCGCCACGCTTCCAGATCCGCCTCGTGCAGGCCTTCGCGCCTCAGGAACGAGCCGAGCTCGGCGTCCCTGAGCTTCGATGCCTCGGCGACGAGCCGCATCTTCTCCTCCGGCGTTCGCTCTCTCGCGGTCGAGAAGGGCGACGTCGAAGGGGCCTTGCTCTTCCGCTTGTCCGACACGCCGTGGATCGTACCGGCAGCGATGAGCCACCGCGACAGGCTCGCCTGTGCGACGCCCGTCTCCCTCGATAGAGCGTTCGCTGAGATCGCGTTCGGTCCGCTCAGTCGCTGCACCATCTTCCGCTTGAACTTGTCCGAGTACTCAGGCTGCATTCGATCATCGCTTCCTCCGCCCGCTCATCAGCTCCGCGCGACATCTCGCGCCAGGGGAAGGCGACAACTACCGAGACGCAGGGGGGGGGCGCCGACCCTGGTTGGCGGCGGGGGACGGACCCTTCGGGGGCGCCGACCCTGGTTGGCGGCGGGGGCGCCGACCCTTTGGCGGCGGGGGCGCCGACCCTTCCTTTGGCGGCGGGGGCGCCTCCTTTGGCGGCGGGGGCGCCGACCCTGGTTGGCGGACCGCCGCCACCCCCGCCAGTTCGCGTGCAGAAACCGCGCAAAATCGGCGAGAGACTCCCGGAAGGGTCCCTGCTCCGCCGCGGGCATGACCCTGCCCCGCCGTGTGGTGCCCGGCACCACCTACCAGCTCACGCGTCGGACCCTCGACCGGCGCTTCTATCTGCAACCGAGCGCCGAGCTGAACCGTGTGTACGAGTACGCGCTCGCCTTCGCCGCCGGGAAGCACGGCGTCGCAGTGCACGGCTTCGGCTGCATGAGCAACCATTCGCACGACACCGTCACGGACTGGCGAGGGGTGCTTCCGGACTTCATGCGCGACTTTCATCGCGAGCTCGCGCTGGGCGTCAAGGCCCTGTACGGCATCTCCGAGAACGTGTGGGCCGCCGGAAAGCCCTCCGCGGTCGAGCTCGTGGGGGAAGCCGCGCAGCTCGACGCCGTTCTGTACACGACGCTGAACCCCGTCACTGCAGGCCTCGTCCCGCGCGCGAGCGAGTGGCCAGGCGCCATCTCGCTACCCCGGACGCGCCGCATCGAGGCGAAGCGACCCTCCGTCTGGTTCAGCGAAGACCGTCCCGAGGCCATCACGCTCGAGATCACGCCACCACCCGCTTGGACCGGCACCGCAGACGAGTGGCACGACTGGCTCGAGGCCGAGGTGGCACGCCGAGAAGAGCAGATCGCGAAAGAGCGGCGCGCTGAGAAGAAGACCTTCCTCGGCCGCCGACGCGTGCTCGCCCAGCGACCCTTCGATCGACCGCGCAACGCCGACGTGCTCCGACCGAAGCGCAATCCGACGTTGAAGACCGGCCGCGACGGCTCGCTCATGCGGGAAGCGATCGGCCAGCTCCGCGCTTGGCGCAGGGCGTACCGCGACGCCCGCGAGCGCTGGACCTTCGACAAGACCGCCGCGTTCCCGCGCGGGACGTGGTGGGTCGTGCAACGCGCTGGAGCAGCGTTCGGGTAGTGAATGCGTCGGTCCGACCCCCGAACGAACGTGCCCTCGCAGGCGCCACTGCAGAGGTCCGTCCGCGGCACGCTCTCGAGTGCATCGGTCGTATCGAAGACCGCGGAGAACGACGCTGAGCGACGTTGCTCGTCGTGAGGCGTGAAGGGTTGCGGGCCGAATCTCAGTCCAACGAAGCCTTGGACTGGCCCCGTCAAGAGCGACCACGTGATGCCAACCAGGGTCGGTCTTGGCAAGACCGTGGCCTACGACGACGTCGTGTCTCCGCTGGCCTCGGAGCTCACCGAGCCGCAGCGTGCGCTCGCCGAGATCGTCGCGCTCGAGAAGCTCGAGCCCGCCGTGCTCGGTGCGCTCCCCGAGGTGTTCGGGCCGACCGCGATCACGAACGGCACGGCGATCCTGCAGCACTTCGACTCGCTCGCGATCGCGCGCGCGGCGAGCGCGAGCGTGGCGAAGGCCGCGGCGCTGGAGGCGAAGAAGAAACCGGCGAAGACGAAGACGAAGAAGGCTCCGAAGGCGAAGGCGCCACCGAAGACGAAGACGAAGCAGGCTCCGAAGGCGAAGGCGAGGCGCTGAGCGCGGAAGCGACGAACGAATGGGTGGCGGAGCTTCGAAGTCGTGCTGGTTCCCTCGGTGAGGTCCGCCGATGCGATCTTCGAGGAGCTCCGGGCGCGCCGCACGGTCGGCGGGGTCCACGTCGGAGTCATCGATGCCGCCCCGCTCCCTGCAGTGGCCACCGCGTTCGCCCTCCGGCCGGCGACCTCGACTTATCGACGCATCGATCGTGAGGAGGCCGGCCGGCTCCTCACGCGCCTTCTTCACCGCGACCTCGCGTACGACGCCGAGATCATGCCGCTGGCCGACGCGCGCAGGCTCGCCAAGGAGCTCCTCGCGCTCGTCCCCGACGCCGAGCTCTTCACGAACCGGTCGTTCGGCAAGGCGCCGGGCGAAGCGGTGCTCGCGTGGGACCCCGCGACCGACGCCACCTTCGACACCGGCGTGATCGCGCTTGGCCCGACGAGGTCGCTCTGCGTGTGGGTCGAGGACGAAGACTGATCATCACGCTCGCGTCGGCGGCGACCTCGATCGAACGGCGGAGGACGGGAGCCGGGGCGTCGACGACTCCGACACGTCGGAGCGTCCCGACGCGTCGGCGGTCGACAGCGCGACGCTGGATGGGGGCTGGGACGCGCTCACGCGATTCATCGACGACCCGCTCGTCCCCATCGACAACGCGCCCACCGAGCGCGAGTTCCAGAATTTCGCGAAGCTCCGCCTCAACATGCTCTTCGCCGGCAGCACCGAGGGCGCGCATCGCGCGTGCGTGCTCCTCGGCGTCGTCGCGACGTGTCGCGCCATCGGCGTGCCGGCGCAGGAGTACCTCGCGTGGGCTTTCGAGCGTCTCGGAACGCATCGCGATCATTTCGGCCTCGCCCTCGAGCAGATCACGCCAGCCGCCTTCAAGGCCACGCGCGGCTGACGGCCGCGCCGCCCCGGTGGCACGAGTCGAACACGCCGTCATCCCGGCTCGGCTGATTCGGTCACTTTGCAGCGGCGATCACTCCAGCATTGCCGGGGAGGTGCGAGCCGCGTAGATATCATGTTCGCCGCACCCGCTTCAGCAGGTTCCGCGGTATCGATGCACTCGGAGGGCGTCGCCCACGCGATGACGATGGCTCACCGGCAGGTGCGCGACTGGCCGACGCCGTCGCAGTGATTCGACAAGCAGTCGCTGCCGAACCAGCACGGATCGCCCGAGTAGCCCTGGCCCATGCACACCTGGCCCGTGCCACCCCAGCTGCGACAGCTCATCGAGGCGCCTCCGCAGTCCGAAGAGGAGCGGCACGACACCACGCCGGCACGCGTGCCGACGCGCACGGCGCCCGAGGTCGTGGGGGCGACGACGACGACGCCCGGCGCATAGCTGGCGCCCTGCTGATAGCCGGTCGTGTACGCCTGGTACTGCTGCGATTGGTACTCGGGCGGGCACTCCGCGACCCACGAAGAGCTCATGGGGCGATGCTCGATGCCGTCGTTGTTGCCCTCCTCGAAGGCGATCTGGGGGTTCGAGCAGCGGAGGAATCGCTCCTCTTCTTGCTGTGCGGCGCGCGCGAGGGCCCGTTCCTGGCGACGCGCGGCGCGGGCGGCATAGTACCCCGCGCAGCCGGAGAACAGGAGCGCCGTGGCCAGCACGGCGACGAGGCGACCGAACAGGCTCTCCCCGATCCGGCCGGCGCGCGGCGCACGCGCGGGCTCGTGGATGGGGAGACCTGCTCGGATCGAGGCGTTGGGCGCAGCCGCGGTCCCGGCGCCTTGCGGTACCGTGGGCCGATGGCGCAGCTCGTGCCCGCCGCGCCGTCGAAGCTGACCAGCACGGTGGGAGGCGCGCGGCGGTGTCGGGAGGCGGGACGGCGCGAGCGGGCTTCCGCATGCGGCGAGGGCGAGGGTGACGAAGCCGAGGAGTCGGCGTTCGAGGCGCGTCCGCGTCGCCATGCACCTCACGAGAGCTCGGCCTCGATCGGAGAAATCTTGCTGGAGGAAGGGGCTTCGCATCCACTGCGACGAAGCAGGACACGTGCCGCGGGCGGCGTGAGCTGGCCAAGCCGCGCGCCTCACGAGGAGATCGATGTGCGCGCGAGGCCCCGCCAACCGCCGAGAGTGAAGACTCCCGTCCACGACGCCGCATCGCGACCACATCGAAGCGCGGCTGTTCGTCTCGGAGCGCCGCATCCGCGCGTCGGGTACGCGACCGGTTCGGGAACGAGACTTGCGGACGCCCCCAAGGAGATCCACTGGAACTCCTCGACGAGGAACTGGATGGGACGGTCGAACGCGGCGGCGCTCCAGCCGACCTTCTTCACGCCATCAACGGCCTGCTGGCCGAGTCCCGCAGCGAGGTCAGGTGACGCGATGGCGTTGTTGGCCATCTTGCCGCGACTTGCGAGGTAGCCCCGAGCGAAGTGGTGGTAGTTGCGAACCTCCACGTTTCCAAGCCGTCCTCCCAGCGCCTGCAGGTACGCGTGCGATCGGTACCGTGCCTGGCGCGCCCGTCACGGGATCGTGATGCGTCAGGTGCACCGCGCCGGCGAGAAGGGCTTCGTCGACTACTCGGGGAAGAAGCCGCACTACATCGACCCGCAGACCGGCGAGACGATCGAGGTCGAGCTGTTCGTCGGGGTGATCGGCGCGTCGAACTACACGTACGCGGAGGCGACGCACACGAGTGGGCGGCCTTCTACGGCGACGTCGATCACGAGGTCGAGCCCGTCACCGAGGGCACGCGCGTCACGCTCACCTGGCTCCTGCGCCATGCGCACGGCGTCGGCTCGTCGCGTGAGGCGGCGCCCGGGGACGCGAAGCTGCGCGACGCGATCTTCGACGCGCTTCACCGACGACGTACACTGGTCTCGTGACCGCTCACACCCAGCCGTGTAGGGTGTCGAGGGTCATGGCCGAGCCCAACGAGCCCATCGAGCACGAGCTCATCCGCAACGGCACGCTCTTCGACGACCTCGAGATCCTCGAAACGAAGGTCACGCCGACCACGGACAACGAGGATCTCCACGTGGTGGTTCGCATCGGTCTCGACGAGGAGCTCACGGAGACCTGTGGCCTCGGCGTCATGTACACGCTCGCAATGCTCTCGTTCCACGACGCACGTCCACGTGGTGTCTCGGGCGAGTGGTTCGAGGACGACGACGCTCTGCGCGCGGACGACTTCATCCGCGAGCTCCGGTTTCGTCGCGGACAGCTCGAGGCCTACTTCGACTACGTTCGCGGTCGTTGCGTGAAGACCCGCATCGAGCTCTCGAGCGATGGCACGCTCGTGCTCGACACCGTGAACCGCGGGGAGGCGGCGACTCGGTGGGTGGATCGGCTCCGAGGGAAGAAGGTGCTCCGAGTCGTCGGCGAGGGCGGCTCGTAGGCGCTCGATCGGAGCGATCGCAAAGAAGCGGTCTCCCCTCGAACGTGATCCGATCGACCGGGGCGTGTACGTTTCGGCCGTGAGGAAGCCGAGGCGGAAGAGTCGATCGACGGGCCCGAAAGCGAAGAACGCGTCGCTCTCGCTGCGCGCCGCGAGCGCGGCGCCACGACGTGCGCCGTTCGACGAGGTGCTCACGCTGATCGACGCTGCGAAGCGCCGGGCCTACCAGTCGGTGAACGCCGAGCTCGTCGGCTTGTACTGGCAGGTGGGCGCGTACATCAGCAAGAAGCTCGCGAGCGCCGAGTGGGGCGACGGAGTCGTCGACGAGCTCGCAGCAGCGATCGCAGGCGAGCACCCGGGCATGCGCGGGTTCACGCGCCGCAACCTGTTCCGGATGCGGCAGTTCTACGAGGCGTACCGCGGGGCGAAGAAAGTGTCGGCGCTGCTGTCACGATTGCCCTGGACGCACCACCTCGTGATCCTGTCGCAGACGAAGCTGCCGGAGGAGCGCGAGTTCTACACGCTGTCGGCCATCAAGGAGCAGTGGACGTCGCGGGAGCTCGAGCGCCAAGTGCGCGCTCAGGCGTTCCGGCGGTCGGTGACCGAGCGCGCGAAAGTGTCAGCAGCGCTGACACAAATTCATCCGGCCGCGGCCGCGGACTTCAAGAACGCCTACTCGCTCGAGTTCCTCGGCCTGTCGAGCGCCCACTCCGAGGCGGATCTGCACCGTGCACTGCTCCGCGACCTCGGCCGCTTCCTCACCGAGCTCGGCCGAGACTTCTGCTTCGTCGGCTCGGAGTACCCGGTGCAGGTCGGCAAGCAGGACTTCGCCATCGACCTGGTCTTCTACCATCGCGGGCTCGCGTGCCTCGTTGCCGTCGAGCTCAAGGTCCGCGAGTTCCGCGCGGAGGACCTCGGCAAGCTGAGCTTCTACCTCGAGGCACTCGATCGCGATGTGCGCAAGCCGCACGAGCGACCGTCGATCGGCGTGCTCCTCTGCGCCTCGAAGGATGCCGAGGTCGTCGAGTACGCGCTGAGCCGAACGCTGTCCCCCGCGCTCGTGGCCGAGTACCAGACCGCGCTGCCGCCGAAGGCGCTGCTCCAGGCGAAGCTCCACGAGCTGTACGAGCAGCTGACGCCGGACGAGCCGCCAGCTGGGAAGCGGCAGAAACGCTGAGCTCCGGCTGCTGCCATTCGCGAGTGCCATTCGCGGCCGCGCCGCGCTTTGTCTCCATGTAGTCGGATCGGCCAGGCCGTCCGGTGGAGGTCGACATGGACGAACACGATCAGCGCCGTCGCCCGCGGCGCGAGCTCCGGGTGAACGGTGGGCTCCGTCTGCTGCAGGACATCGAGCCTTGGGAGATCGAGCTGGTGCAGACAGCGCTCGCGAAGCCCGAGACGACGTCACCGGTGGCGCCGGAGACGCACGATGGCGAATGAGCTCCGCATGACGCGCCCCCGCTGGGTCGGCTACCTTCGCGTCAGCACACACGAGCAAGCCGAGCGCGAGCTATCGGTTCCCGCCCAGCGGACCGCGATCGCGGCGTACGCCTCGCAGCACGGCGCGACCATCGATGCGGAATACGTCGAGTCCGGATCGGGCCGGGATCCTCACCGACCGGAGTTTCGTCGGATGATCGGCGACGCGCTCGCGGCCGGCAGCGACATCGGAGTCATCGTGGTGCATCATACCTCGCGGTTCACGCGCGACGCGACGGAGGCGCGGCTCGTGAAGCGTCGGCTCCGCAAGGCCGGCGTCCGCGTGCTCTCGGTGTGCCAGGAGATCCAGGACGATCCGGTCGGCACGCTCGTCGAAGGCATCTTCGAGTGCATCGACGAGTACGAGTCGGAGATCAACGGCGCGCGCACGGCGGCGGCGATGCGCGAAGCGGTCCGGCAGGGCTACTTCCCGTCATCGATCCCCCCGTACGGGTTCACCACGCGGCCAGTCGAGCTCCATCCCGGCGTCACGCGACACGTCCTCGTGCACGAACCTACGGAGGCCGCCATCGTTCGCGAGCTGTTCGGCCTCTACGTGAGCACGAGCGGATCGAAGGCGGTCGCGCGAGAGCTCAACCGCCGTGGGCGGACGCGTCGCGGAACCACGTGGACGAAGGACCTCGTCCTGCGCGTCGTCGAGGACGAGGCAGTGGCCGGCACGTTCTGGTGGGGCCGCCACACGACGCGTGACCAGCGACCACGACCGCGCTCCGAGTGGCTCGCGCTCCACGTCGAGCCGATCGTCGATGCGGACACGTTCGCTCTCGCGAAGCGGATCCGCGTGAACCGCGAGGCCGCGCGCGCCGTGCACGGCGCGTCGTCACCGCCGCACGTGCTGCACGGCTTCGCTCGCTGCGGCTCGTGCGGCGCGAGCCTGCAGCTCGAGACATCGGGCAAGCGCGTCGACGGCAAGCAGTACCAGTACGCGTACTACAACTGTCGGCGCGCTCTCCGCGCCGGTATCGAGAGCTGTGCCGGGCATCGGCTCCGCACGAAGGTGCTCGACACCGCGGTGCTCGTGCGGATCGCGAAGGTCGCATGCACTGCGGAGCGCACCTCGCGCCTCGCCACGCGGATCGGCTGGACCGGAACGATCGCGGACCTCGCAGCGCGCTGGCGCGCACTCGTGACCACGGAGCCCGCGATCGGGCGCGAGTACGTACGACGGACGCTTGCGCGCGTCGTCGTGAACGGCGGAGAAGTCACGCTCGTCCCGCGTGACCCGGACACTCCGATCGCCGCCTGAGCGGCGGAACTTTCTCCCACGAGGGCGACAGCGAGCTCCGGGAGCGCGACGCATGCGAGAGAATCACCCAGACCTTTCGACTCCGCTCGCGCCCGACGGTGTGTGCCCGCGCAGCCCCTCGACGGAGCATCCTCCCGGCGCTCGACCTCGCCGACCGTGCAGCCCGAATGGTCGCGAGCGGATGCACGCAGCGCGAGGTCGCGGTGAGGATCGGGGTGTCTGGGGCGCGCATCTGCCAGCTCCTCGCCATGCGCCACCTCTGCCCTGAGGTTCTTGCCCTCGTGCGCATCGAGCCATTCCGATGGACAGAGCGCGCTCTGCGTCCGCTAGTGCGGTTGCCGCCTCGCTCACAGCTCGCGGCGGTGAAGCGCATGTCCAACGGGGGCGTTGCGATGAACGCCGACGCCCACGGTGAGCTGTAGCCGAGGTGGCGGCTGCGCCGCGAGACCAGGACGACACACGGCGTCGACTCCGTAAGCCTGGGATCCCACTGGTGACTGCTCTCAGCGTTCTTCGTGTCGCCGCCGTGCCCGGTCTGCTGGTGACGTGACCCGTCGGGCCCTCGTGGATCGCTGCTCGATCTCGTGCAGCAGGCCGCCGCTGGTGTTCTGCCGAAGGAGATCGCGGACGATGCGCGAATCCCGCGGCCGTCGCCTACTACCGCAATCACTGGGCCGCGCTCACGCGCTTCATCGACGACCCGCTCGTGCCGATCGACAACTCGCCCACTGAGCGCGAGTTCCAGAACTTCGCGAAGCTCCGCCTCAACATGCTCTTCGCTCATCGGCGACACGCCGCGCGACATCACCGCAGGCTGCTCCTCACCCGCCCGCCTCGAGCACGGCGCGCGAGGCGTAGTTCTCGCCGCTGATCGCCGGCCGCCAGAGCCTCCGCCGGTCTGACGAGGGCCGCGCCGGGCGACTGCGCACCTGGCGCGCGCGGCTCCGCCGCCACCCGCCGCCAGTGACGCCGAGCGGCGCCAGTCTTTCTCGTGAATCGCGGGCTCGAGGTCCGTACCGGGTCTTGCTCTCGCGTGACGGGTGTCCGCGGCCGAGGCCTCGCCGAGCTCGTGCTCCCATCCGTCCGTCGAAGGACGCGCGGACAGCTACGCTCGGCGCCGGCCCGAGGAGACGCTGCTCCATCGCGTCGTGCGCGAGCACTGGCCGGTGTTCCGCGAGCGAGCAGAGGAGCAGGGGGGCCTGCCGCGCTTCGTGGTGCGGGACTTCGAGGAGTACCTCGGCTGCGGGCTGCTCGAGCGGGGCCTGGTGCACCTCGCCTGCTCGCGCTGCGGTCACTCGATGGTGGTGGCGTTCTCGTGCAAGCGCCGTGGGTTCTGTCCGTCGTGCTGCGCGCGCCGCTCGGCGGACGTCGCGGCGCACATGGTCGACGAGGTGTTCCCCGCGGTGCCCGTCCGACAGTGGGTGTGCTCGCTGCCGTGGTCCTTGCGCACGCCGATCGGCTACGACCGCGCGCTCTGTGCGGACGTGATGGGCGGCTTCGCTCGGGCGCTCGAGCGCTCGAGCCGGCGGCGCGCCAGGAAGCTCCTCGGCCTGCGCAGCGTGGACGATGCGCTCTTCGGCGCAGTGACCTTCGTGCAGCGCTCCGACTCCGCGCTGCGCCTCGACCCTCACGCGCACACGCTCGCGCTCGACGGCGTCTACGTGCGCGACGGCAGCGCCCTGGTGTTCCACGCGCTGCCCGCGCCGAGCGCGGCCGACGTGCTCGACGTGGCCGAGCGCACGCATGCGCGGCTCGAGAAGGTGCTCGCCGAGCGCGGGCGATCGCTCGAGGCGCCCGAGGAGCCGGTGCTCGCGTCCTGCTACGCCGCCTCGGCCGCCGACGTCGAGCTCCAGGGCACGCGCGCCGGCCAGCGCACCACCAAGCTCGTGCGCCCCGTGCGAGTGGTGCAGGGCGCGAGCGCGCGCGCCCACGCGAACGTCGACGGCGTCGACGTGCACGCCGAGGTCGCCTTCGACGGTCGTGACCGACCGCGCCTCGAGCGCCTCGTCCGCTACGTCACGCGCCCGCCGCTCGCGACCGAGCGCCTCGAAGAGCACGACGGCGGGCGCGTGCGCTACGCGTTCAAGAAGGCGTGGAAGGACGGCACCCACGCCGTCGTGCTCGAGCCGCTCGACTTCATCGCGCGCCTGGCCGCGATCGTGCCACCGCCGAGGTGGCACCTCGTCCGCTACCACGGCGTGCTCGCCGCCAACGCCGCCGAGCGCGCCGAGGTCGTGCCGGCGAAGGCGCCCGCGCCGCCGCCCCCCGGCGGCGAGCAGCTACCTCTACCTCTGCCTACCGGCGCAGCTGCCGAGCCGAAGCCGCGCACCGCCGAGCCCTCGCGTCATCCGTGGTCGTGGCTCCTCATGCGTGTCTTCGCCGCCGACGTCACGACCTGCGAGCGCCCTGGCTGCGGCGGCCGCATGCGCATCGTCGAGATCGCGACACGGCCGCGCGACGCCTCACGCGTGCTCTTCGACCTCGGCCTCGGCCCGCGTGGCCCGCCGCGAATCCGGCCCACGCGCCCCGCGCCCGTCGGCCAGCTCAGCCTCCACTTCACCGGCTGACGGCGCACGCCGACCGCCCGGACGGCGGAGCTCCGTCTCGCGCGTGCCGCGCCGCGCCCGAGCGCCGCACATCACCCCGACCGGCATGCGCTCCATCGGCGACGAGGCGGACGTTGACGCCCGAACGCGTGGCCCCGTAGGCCTTCTCCAGCTTTGGATGTCCTATACGCCGGCGCCGGCACCTCGCGATTGCTGCTCACGGCGCGCGCGAAGATAGTCCCGCGGCGTCGTCGCGCCAATGCCTCGTCAGCGGCAGCTCAGCGTGCGCGAGACGGTGGAGGAGCCGACGCACGAGGTGCCCGAGCAAGCGCAGCCCCAGAAGGGCCGCGCGCGCCCGCAGTCGGCCCCGCTGTACGCGGTCCCCGGCACCTGCGGAACGGGAGGACAGGCGGAGGTGAACATCGTGCAGATCCCGCCGCTCGCAGCGCAGCTCGCGTACGAGGGCTGCGGCTGCTCGGCGCCGGAGCAGTCGAAGTCGAAGCTCGCATGCCGCACCAGCGCCCCACAGCTCGCCGTGCAGGAGAAGTAGGTCCCGCAGTCCGTGAAGGTCGTGGAGCCGTCGGTGCAATAGGGCGTCGCGCCGTAGCTGGCGCCTGGATGCACGGCCGCGTTGGTGTCGAGGCAGTCGTCCTTCGCCCAGCCACCCGAGCAGACGCTGGTCGTGGGCGAGTGATGATCGCCATCGACGTCCTCGTCGGTGGTCGCGCCGCCGCCCGAGGAGCAATCGGAGTCGATGTTGTCGCAGGTCTCGGCCGCGCCCGGGTGCATGGTGATGTCGCCGTCGTTGCAGTCCATCGCGCGCGTCGTGTAGCCGGAGGGCAGCGAGCACGCCTGCGTCGTCATCGCGGCGTTGCCGTACGTGTCGCCGTCGGCGTCGCGGTAGTACGTGGTCGTGACGCCCTCGTCGACGCCGCCCACGCAGTTGTCGTCGATCCCGTTGCAGACCTCGGTCGCGCCGGGATGCACCGCGCCGCTCGCGTCGTTGCAGTCGGGAGCGCCCCCCGGCGCCACGTTCGTATAGCCCGTCGGGCAGCCGCCGAACGATGCGCGCGGCGCCGACGAGTCGCGACACTGGCTCGACATCGTGGCCGACGAGGGCGCGTAGTGATCGTTGTCGGCGTCGGCGTAGCAGACGACGGTGAGGCCTTCGTCGATCCCCATCGTGCAGTTGTCGTCGATGCCGTTGCAGATCTCGGTCGCCGTCGGGTGCACGGCCATGCTGCTGTCGTTGCAGTCGAGCGCCGTGCCGACGCCCGGGCACGTGATCGTCCCCGGAGGGCAGCTGCAAGCGCGCATCGTCGGGGTGAGCGACACGGTCCATCCGTCGCGGTCCGTGTCGGTGCAGCACGCCACGTCGACGCCGTCGTCGACGGTGCCGTCGCAGTCGTCGTCGACGGTGTTGCACGTCTCGGTCGTCGGCATCACCGAGCACGGGCCCCACGCGCCAGCCGTGCACAGCGTGGTGCCCGAGGCGCAGGCGCCCATCAGCCCGAGCGCCATCTGACACGAGACCGGCGTGCCGGTGACGGTGCAGTTGCAGCCCTCGTTGTGCATGCCGTCGCAGTCCTCGTCGACGCTGCCCGCATCGCACACTTCGGTGGCGCCCGGGTTGATGCCGCCGCCGGTCGCGCTGTCGTTGCAGTCGGGCGCGCTCCCGGGCGGCATGCTGGTGAGCCCGACGGGGCATCCGCCGAACGCGGGCCGTGTCGCGTCGATGCAGCGTGCGCTCGCCGTCGCACCGGACGGCGCGTAGTGGTCGTTGTCGGCGTCCGTGTAGCAGGCGACGGTCAGCCCTTCGTCGATCCCCATCACGCAGTTGTCGTCGATGCCGTTGCAGACTTCCGCGACGCCCGGGTGAACCGTGGAGTCCGCGGGGCCGCAGTCGACGTTCGTCGGATCGGGCACGCGGTTGGTCGTGCCCGTCGGACAGCCGCCCACGCTGGTGCGCGAGGCGTCGGGGCAGTGCGTCGAGGGCGCGGAATCGAGCGCGTCGGGGAACGTGTCGTTGTCGGTGTCGGCGTAGCAGAGCACCGTCAGCATCTCGTCGACCGAGTTGTCGCAGTCGTCGTCGAGGCCGTTGCAGCTCTCGGCGCGCGGCATGACCGTGCACATGCCCCACGCGCCGCCGCTGCACATCTCGCGGCCGCTCGCGCAGATCCCCGGAAGCGCACAGGCGCGCGGCGGATCGCCCGCGTTGCACGAGCAGAGCGAGGGCGGGTTGTGCTCGCCATCGCAGTTCTCGTCGACCATCGCCGCGTCGCAGATCTCCATCGCGCTCGGGTTGACGCCGCGCATCGTGTCGTCGCAGTCGGTCGCCATCGCGAGCGTCGAGTAGCCCGGCGGCGTCGTGCAGCCGGTGACGGTGGTGCCGGCGGCGTTGCCGAAGCCGTCGCCGTCGGTGTCGGGATAGAAGGTCTCGAGCACGCCCTCGTCGATCGCGGTGTCGCAGTCGTTGTCGAACGAGTCGCAGGCCTCGGTGCTCCCGGGGTGGGCCGTCGGGCGCGTGTCGTTGCAGTCGTCCCCGCACAGCGTGCCGTTGCAGCACGCCGCGTCCACGTAGCCGTCGCCGTCCTGATCTCGGAAACCCACCGTCGAGGGGTCGCAGTCCTCGTCGCGGTGCGCGGCGTCGCAGACCTCCATCTGACCGGGATGGATCTCCGGGTCCGTGTCGTCGCAGTCGGTGCCGCCGCAGCTCGCGGCGCGCACGCCGTCTCCGTCGGCGTCGGCGCAGCCGGGGCCCACGTCGGTGCGCGGCGCGTCGGCGAGCGGCGCGTCGAGCGTGGCGCCGTCGAGGTTGGCGTCGAAGGCCGCGTCGTCTGCGCCGGGGGTCACGGAGTCGCCGCCGCAGCCCGCCATCGCGAGGGGCGCGAGCATCGACAGCGTCAGCGCGACGAGCGCGCGCGGCGTGGGGCGAAATGGGTCGAACGAGGACATGCGAAGCTCCCCCGGGGTGGCGCCCAGGATGTCCTCCGCGGCGGTCCGCGCCTCCATAGTGATCGGTTGCGTGCCCCCGGCCCCCGTCGCATCCGCCGGCGCCGAGCGGTACCCTCGGCCCATGGCACGTCGGGGGACGCGTCTCGAGGCTCCGGAGGCTGCGATGATCGCCGTCGCCGACGCGGGCTATTCGCTCGCCGCCGACGACGAGACGTGGCTGCGCGGCGTGCTCGAGGCCGCACGGCCGGTGCTCGACCACGGCAGCTTCGTACACGGGTGGATCATCCAGCCCGAGGCGCCGCGCTTTCGCGCATGCGCCGCTATCCGGTTGCCCGAGGGTGCGAGCTTCGAAGAGCACGTCCGTGATCGACACCCCGATCCCAGCGATCCCGAGCTCGGCGTCATGCGCATTCCGTCGGCGCTGGTCACGTCTTCGAGTGTCTGGGGCCTCGAAGGAGAGCCCCTCGCAAGCAAGGCCCACTTTCCGCATGGCTTCGGCCTCGCCGACACGATCGCCGTCACGGCCGCCGACCCCAGCGGGATCGCCACGCTCCTCGTCGGAGCCCTCCCCGAGTCGGGCCGCTTCTCTGCGACCGACCAGAAGAAGTGGAACCGCGTCGCCTCGCACCTCGCGGCGGCGCTGCGCCTACGCGAGCGGCTGCGCGCAGCGCCCGCCGAGGCCTCGCTCGACGCGGCCGACGCCGTGCTCGATCCGCGCACGCGGCGCGCCGTGCACGCGAGCAGCGAGGCCGAGAGCCACCTCGAGATGATCCGCGAGGCCGCCGAGGTGCTCGCCGCGCGGCACGGCACGAGCGATCCCGCGCGCCTCGTCGCCGCGTGGCGCGCGCTCGTCGCCGGCCGCTGGTCGCTCGTCGACACCTTCGACACCGACCAGAAGCGCTTCTTCGTGCTGCGCAAGAACGAGCCCGCCGCGCCCGGGCCCGACCTGCTCTCGCCCTCGCAGCGCGCCATCGCCGCCTACGTCGCGATGGGCCACTCCAACAAGGCCGCCGAGCGAGGCATTCCACGCGATGGAGCTCGCGCGCTGGCAGCGCTCGCTCGACGAGAAGCGCGTCCTGTTCGCTTGCTCGGACGGGGCGCCGGTGGGCCTGGCCGCCCTCGGCCACGTCGATGGCCGGCCTCACCTCGAGCAGCTCTCGGTGCGGCGGGCGCATCAGCGCCGAGGCATCGGCCGCGCGCTGCTCGAGCGGGCGCTGCGCTGGAGCGTGCGCGAGAG
>JBGALT010000142.1:0-21320 GCA_044223665.1 Sandaracinaceae bacterium
TGGAGCCGACCACGGGCGTCGAGGTCCCCGCCGATCCGGCGGCAGCGATGAGCGCGGCAGCGGCCGCCGCGCGGGCCGAGGGGGCGACCGTGGTCCTGGCCCTCGTCGATGGGACGCGCCGAGATGCGCGCCGCTGGGCGGCAGGCGTGCCCGGGATCGATCTGCTCGTCGCGGGTGGGCTCGAGGAGGACGACGCGCATCCGCCGTCGGTCAACGGCGCCATCGTCGTGACGGCGCGGCAGCAAGGGCAGGGCATCGCCGTCGTCGAGCTGCACGGCCTGTCGCGCGCGGGCGAGTGGGTCGACGCGAGCACGTGGTCGCGCACCGAGGAGCGCGACCGACACCTGCGCGAGGCCGCGGATCTGCGAGCGCGCATCGCCGAGTGGGAGCGCGACGGGACGACGAGCGCCGAGGATCTCGCGGCCCAGCGCCAGCACCTGCTGGACGTCGAGGCCGTCGCGGCGCAGGCCGCGCGGCCCCCCGACGTGAGCGGGCGCGTGTTCAGCGCGGCGTTCGTCCCGCTCCCCGACGACTCCGATCGCGACCCGACGGTGCGTGCGCTGCTGGAGGGCTACGCGCAGCGCGTGAACGAGCACAACCGCGTCGCGCTCGCGGGCGTGCTGCCGCCGCCGGTGGGCGAGGGGCAGGCGAGCTACGTGGGGACCGCGCGCTGCGGCGAGTGCCACGCCGAGGCCGTGACGTGGTGGGGGACCACCCTCCACGGTCACGCCTACCAGACGCTCGTCGACGTCCACAAGGAGTACAACCTCTCGTGCGTCGGCTGCCACGTCACGGGCTATCAGCGCCCGGGGGGCTCGACGGTCACGCACCTCGGCGCACGAGGCGAGCTGCGCGACGTGGGCTGCGAGAACTGCCACGGCCCGGGCAGTCTCCACTCGGACGACCCCGATGGCGGGCACATCGCGCGCGACATGGCCGAGGACACCTGCCTGCGCTGCCACACGCCCGAGCACAGCGACCGCTTCGTGTACGATGTCTACCGGAACATGATGCTCGCGCCGGGCCACGGACGACCGACCACCGGGGGCTGATGCGCCTCTCGGCCGCCATCGCTCTGATCGTGAGCGCAGCGGCCGTGCCGAGCTGTGGGAGCACCACGCGCCACAGCAGCGCGACCCTCACGCGCGGCCCCCGCGCCGCGACGGTCACCGAGACCTCGGGGAGCGCCTCGCCCGTCGTGGCGGCGCCCGCCCCGAGCGAGCCGCCGCCCGTCGCCGCGACGTCGAGCACAGCCGAGCCGCCGACGTCCGGCACGCCCAGCGATCCGTGGGCCACGGCGCCGGCGCTCGAGATCCTCGAAGGGCGCGTGAGCTACTACCACGACAGCCTCGCCGGCCACGCGACCGCGAGCGGGGAGCCCTACGACCCGCGCGCGCTCACGTGTGCCTCGCGCGAGCTGCCCTTCGGCACCCTGATCCGCATCGTGCGCCCCGACACCGGCGCGTCGGTCGTGGTGCGCGTCAACGACCGCGGCCCCTGGGGCCGGCGGCATCCGCGCATTCTCGATCTCTCGCGCGCGGCCGCGGAGGCGATCGACATGATCCGCGCCGGTGTGATCGAGGTGCGCGCCGAGATCGTGCGCCGCGGCGAGTGAACGGGAAGATGCCGCTGAGGCATGCAGGAACGGAACGCGCCGCGAGAGCAGCGCGGCTCGGGCGGCGTGATCAGCTCCGGTGGATGAGGTGCAGGACGGTGCCGCCCGTCTCGCTCGCGGGGGCGCGCACGCCCGAGAGCGCCGCGCGCACGCAGCCCTCCTCGGCCGTTCCCTCGAGGCCTCCGGCGAGCTGGATCTCCAGCGTCCCGTCGGGGGCGTACGTGACGCGCACGACGGTCGGATCGCGCTGCGTGCACGCGAAGACAATCAACGCGGCGCGCGTCGAGCCCGGTGCGGATCGCGGCCTCGGCCTCGGGGCTCGCGAGGGCTCGCCGGGCGCGGTCGTGCTCGGTGGCGGCGGCGCGATCTCGGCTTCTCCTCGTCGGCGCTCGATCGAGATCGGGGTCCTCACGCGCGCGCGCGAGCCCAGAGCGCCGCCTCGCTCTCGTCGAGGCCCTCGGGTGCGCGCGCCTCGAGCGCCTCCTCGTCCGCGTCGCGCGGTCGCTCGCCTCCGGCCGTGCGCACCTGGATGCAGGTCGGCTCGAGCGCGCCCGCGGTGCACGCGAAGTCTCCCTCGTGACCACAGCCGACGGCGTGCCAGCGATTCTCCTCCGTCTGCGTCAGCTCGACGCTCTCGCACGCCCAGGTCTCTCGCGCGCGGTCTCGCGCGCGGATCGACGGGTCCCACGACTCGCACGCGAGCGCCGTCGTGGAGAGCGCCGCCGCCATCACGAGCACGGATGCGCGCCTCATGCGCGGTCCTTGGTGCGCATCATCCGCAGCACCGAGGGGACGACGATGCGGTTCGGGAGCACGGCGGCGACCGCGGCGAGCGCACGGTTCATTCGTCCGGGGACGACGATCCCGCGGCCGCGCTCGTAGCCGTCGAGGCCGATGCGCGCGGTCTCGTCCGGCCCGAGGATCGAGCGCTGCTGGGCGGGCGCGATGGCCGTCTTGGCGCGCGCCTGGAAGCCGGTCGGCACCGGGCCCGGGCAGAGCACGCTGATCGTCACCCCGCTTCCGGCGACCTCGGCCGCCAAGGCCTCGCCGAGCGCCCGCACGTAGTGCTTGGTCGCGCCGTAGACCGTGTAGAGCGGTGTCGGCTGGAACGCGGCGGTCGAGGCGACGAGGAGCGCGCCTCCGCGCCGCCGCTGGAGCTGGCCCGGCAGGAAGTGCCGCACGAGGACCGTGAGCGCCCCGCAGTTGAGCACCACCATCTCGAGCTGCTCGCGCTCGCTCTGCGTGACCATCTCGCCGAAGCCACCGAAGCCCGCGTTGGCGATCACGTGGTCGACCGGCACGCCCAGCGCGTCCACGAGCACGAGGAGCTGCCAGATCCCGGCCTCGCTCGAGAGATCGGCCCCGAGCACGCGCGTCTCGACGCCGCTCGTCCGGGCGATGTCGCTCGCGATCGCGCGCAGCTTGTCCACGCTGCGCGCGGTGAGGATCACGTTCGCGCCGCGGCGGCCGAGCTCGCGGGCGAGAGACTCCCCGATGCCACCACTCCCGCCGGTGACGAGGGCCCAGGAACCGCGGAACGTGCTCATGAGGTGTCGGGCCGCGCGCGCCGTCTTCGTGACGGCTGGCGGGCGGCCAAGCTATAGCAGGCGGCGATGGCTCTGCTCGGCGCGTCCCTGCTCGCGATCCTCGTCGGTGTCGGGGTCGTGGCCTTCCTCGTGGTGCGCTTCTGGGTGCGGGTCGCATTCCGCGTGATGACGGCGCTGGTCGCGCTCGGTGCGGTGGCCGCGGCCCTCGGTGTCGCGTGGCTCTGGTTGCAGCGATGACGAGCCGCGCGGTCGGAGCGAGCGAGGCGATCGAGCGGCTCACGCGCGGCGAGCTGGTGGCGATCCCCACCGAGACGGTGTACGGGCTCGCGGCGCGCGCCGACGATCCGCGGGCGATCGCGGCGATCTTCGAGGCGAAGGGCCGACCGCACGGGCATCCGCTGATCGTGCACCTGCCCTCGGCGAGCGCGCTCGAGGCGTGGGCGAGCGAGGTGACGCCGGCCGCGCGCCGCCTGGCCGACGTCCTCTGGCCCGGGCCGCTCACCCTGGTGGTCCGGCGGGCTCCGCACGTGCGTGACGAGATCACCGGCGGACGGGAGACGGTCGCGCTCCGTGTGCCGCGCCACCCGCTCGCGCTCCAGGTGATCCGCGGCGTCGGTGTGCCGCTGGTGGCGCCGAGCGCGAACGTGTTCGGGCGCGTCAGCCCGACCACGGCCGCGCACGTCCTCGCCGAGCCCTTCGCGCGCGAGCTCACGGTGCTCGACGGTGGCCCGTGCGAGGTCGGGCTCGAGTCCACCATCGTCGAGGTGACGGGCGTGGTGCCGGAGCTGCTGCGCCCGGGCGGCGTCCCGCGCGAGACGATCGAGGAGATCCTCGGCGCCGAGATCGCCGACGGGAGGGACAGCGAGCCTCGCGCGCCGGGGATGCTCGCCGCGCACTACGCGCCCCGCGCGCGCGTCGTGGCCGTCCGCGACCGCGCCGAGGCCGAGGCGCTCGTCGCGGCGGCGTCCGGGATGGTGGCGTGGATCGGCGCGGCGCCGATCGACGGTGCCCTCTTCGTGGCGGCGTCCGCCGATCCGGTCGTGCGCGCGAGAGAGCTCTACGCGAGCCTGCGGGCGCTCGACGCCCGAGGCGTGAGCATGGTCGTCGTGGAGCTGCCCGCCGAGACGGGCCTCGGGCTCGCGATTGCGGACCGACTACGGCGCGCGTCGCGCGCGCGGTAGCGGGGCGTCGAGCGAAGACGAGGGGACGGCGCGCGGCTCCCTCTGCCGCGGGAGCGGGAGCGAGCGGGAGGGTTGGGGAGAGGGACCGCGAAGGACGTGCCGCTCGGGGCTGCTGCGATCGCTCGGCGCGACGCGGACGAGCGCCTCGATCGGATCACCCGGAGGCGCGCTGCTCAGCGGCGGCCGGAGAGGATCTGAACCGGGCGGGGTGGGCCGGCGAGCGTCGCCGGTGGGCGCGGACGGTGCGGGCCGTGCGGGGTCGGGCGCACGGGCACGTCCTCGTCGAAGCGCTCGTCGAACGCGAAGATCTCGTCCGCGTCGGGAAAGACGAACGTCAGCTCGGGGTTCTGCGGTCGAAGCGTCGGCGACACCGTGGCGGTCGCGAGGAGCACGCGGAAGCTCTGCCCGGGCGCCATGTCGAGGCTCACGTGGGCGACGCCGCTCGCGTCGGTCCTCGCCACTTCGCGGCCCTCGATGATCACGGGCAGCCCCGCACGCGTCGCGCTCCCCGCGCCGCCGGCGCGGACGACGACCACCCCGTGGCGCGTCGTCGGTGGGCACGAGATGGAGACACGCAGACCGGGCGCCGGAGCGCCCCCGACACCGAAGGTCGTCCGGAGAACGATGGGCGCGAGCGCTTCCGCCGGTCGGTGGCCCTCGGGGCAGGTGGCCGCGACGGGCACCTGGGTGCCTTCGGTGCCCGAGAGCTCCATGCGCACCGAACCGTCCGCGCCCGTGGCAGTGGGCTCCGCCCCGGCCACGCGGATCTGGACGCCCTCGAGCGGAGTGCCCGGATCGGACTCGGCGAGGAACGTCACCGGGAACGTGGGCGGCGGCGCGGGATCCTCGCAAGCGCTCACCCCGCCTGCGAGCGCGAGCACCGCGAGCCACGAGCGGAACGAGCGGGAAGGAGCGCGGGCGACGTGCCTCATCGGAGATCCCCCTGGCAGGTGCCCTTCGATGCTACCAGCAAGGGCGAGCTTGGATCGTCAGCTGCAGCTCGGGAGCTGGAACGTCACGACGTCCTGACACCAGCTGCCATCGGGCTGGGTGCTCATGCACGCTTGGCTCTGCGAGCCCCCAGCGAAGTTGCCCGTGAGCACGACCGTCTCGCCACACGCGCGCACCGTGACGCGGTAGTCGACCGGCGCTCCCCCGATGCAGCTCTCGTAGTGCGCGACGCGCACGGTGTAGGTCCCTGCGGGGGCCCCGTGCGCGGGCCAGAAGATGTGCTCGCTGTTGGCGCCCATGTGGCCGCTGCACGCCGCGTTGGCGTCGAGGTCGAGGTGCCCGCCCGAGAAGCCGCTCGTGTTGCCGAAGTAGACCGTCGTGCCGGCAGGGTCGGTCACGTAGAGGTCGAGATCGGTCGGGATGCTCATGGTCATCGCGACCTCCACGTCGCCGGTGCCGACGGGGAGCACGCTCAGCTCGCGGCGCACGGGGGCGCTCACGTGGCCTTGGGAGTCGACCGCCGAGACGAGCATGAACGCGCGGAAAGGCCGCCCAGGCGGCGCCATCGTGCGGTCCGGCAGCATCGGCGCGCCGATGGTGAAGCGGACGCTCGCGCCGTCGGAGCCCGAGGCCTGCACCACACCGAGCTCGGTCTGCACCGTCGTCTGTAGGTGGAAGGTGCCGGGGTAGCCCTCGAACGACACGAGGTACTCCGTCACGTCGGTGCCGCCCGCCGCGTCCGACGCGCTCACGCGGGCCTCGGCGGGCACGCCTGCGATGACGTCGAGCGGGCGCGTGGTCAGCTCGCCGCGCGCGTGATCGATTCGGGGCGGCGAGCTCGTCGCGCTCGCCATCGAAGCGCGATCGTAGGTCGCGCCCAGCACGAGCCAGGGCGTGTCGGCGCTCCGGCCCGACTGCCAGGGGCTCAGCGAGCCCGTGCGCACGTAGGCCTGGTCGCTCGGGATCATCCCCTCGACGTGGACGAAGCGCCCCGGGATGTAGCGGCGGCGCATCTCGGCGAGTGGATCGGTGCCCGACGCCGTCGAGCCGCTCGTGCCGTTGCTCCCGCCGCCCGTGCCGCTGCCCGTGCTCGGGTCGGTGCCGCCCGAGCCGTCGCCCTCGGGCGGCGTGTCCTGCGCCTCGTGGATCGCGGGCGAGGCGAAGCGCTGCCAGCTGACGAAGGCCAGGCCCAGCGCACCGACACCCACGAAGGACAGCGCGGCCGCGATCGCGCAGCCGATCCCGAAACGGCGGAGCGGGCTCGTGGTGAGCGGGGGATCGGAGACGCGGTCCTCGATCGCGACGTTCGCGCGCCGCCGCGGGACGACCTCGTCGTCGCTCTCGCGATCGATCCGGCGTCTAGCCACGGGCCACCTCCGGGTCGGCCCGGGGCGGCAGCTCGTGGCGGAACTCGCAGGCTCCGTCGCCGCGCGAGAGCAGGCGACCGACCGGCACCAGGCGGTAGCCCGGGACGAGCGTCCGGAACGTCTCGCTCTCGAGCGCGTGCACGAGATCGGTACAGATGCGCGGATCGTGCGCGGCGAGATCGGCGAAGGGGCACTCCGTCTCGTGCTTGGTCGCGCAGCGCTTCGACTCGATGGTCCAGTGTCCGGTCACGCCGAGCAGCCGATCCTCCCAGTCCTGGATACGCCCGAGGTCGCGCGCATCCTCCCGATCGACGTCGAGCGCGCGCGCCAGGCGCTCGGCGCGGAAGCCGCCCCAGCGCACGGCGACGTCGCGCAGTCGGGTGTAGACGTGGCGCGTGCCGAAGATCCGCGTCTCGCTGGTCGAGGCGCGCATCGCGAGCCGAACGGCCCGCTGGAGCCGGCGTCGCGAAGCCTCGTCCGGCTCGGCGCGCTCGGCGAAGCGGAAGAGCAGCTCGAGCACGTCCTGGGCGAGGAGGGAAGCCACGGGCGGCGAGTGTAGCCGCGGCCGCCGCGGCGGCACGAGCCTCAGAAGAGCATGATGGCCGCGGAGGCGCTGAGCGCGCCCCACGTGGCCCAGCCGATCGCGAGGTGCGTCGCGGCCATGGCCTGCATCACGTCGTAGTTGTTCGCGCGGTCGCCGAACACGCCATTGCTGAGCATGGCGCCGATCACGATCTGCGCGGCCATGCCGATGACGTGGACCCAGCGCAGCGCCTCGTGGATGCGCAGGTGATCGGCGAACACGCCGGGGCCCTCGGCGGCCTGGTTCGGATCGGGCATGACGAGCGAGAGCAGGAACGTCCCGCCGTAGAGCACCGACGTGACCGACGCCGAGACGATGTGGATGTAGGGATCGCCCGAGCACTCGTTCAGCACGACGCCGTTGCCGGTCGCGCACGGGTTGCCGTTCTGGCCGGCGCCGAAGCCGTAGAGATCCGAGTACTGCATCATCCCCACGATCAGGTTCGCGGTCATCGCGAACCACGTGGCGATTCCGAGCGCGCGGTGGACCTGACCGATGTCCCGGCGGCGCATCACGTCCTGGGTGTACTGGCGGTCCGCCTCGGCCTGCGCGGTCGCGTCCGCGGAGGGGACGGCTCCGCCGCTCGCGTCGGGCGTCGCGTCGTCGACCTGGAGCAGCTCCGGCACGGGGAGCGCGGCGGCCACGTCCACGACTTGGATCGGCGCCGGGAGGATCGCTCCGTCGAGCGTCGGCGGCGTCAGCGAGAGGCCGAAGAGAGGCGTGGCGAGCAGGATCGCGGAGAGGCCGGGCATGCGAGGCGAGAATCCCCCTGTGCGCCCCAGACGTCAACGGATCCGTGGGATTCGGGGGCGAGTCGAGGAGCGTTCTCGACTGGGTCAGTCCACCCGACGAAGGGCGCCGCTCGGGTCGGGCACGAGCTCGGCCACGTCGACGACGGCGGAGGTCTCGAGGGCCGCGTAGAGGTGCGGGAACCGCTCCCCGTGAGCCTCCTCCCAGCGGACCTCGCCCGCGAGGCGGGCCTCGTCGATCGCGAGCAGCACCAGATCGGTGCGGCCGCGGTAGTAGCGGAGCGCCGTGGCGGGCCACTGCGCTTCGCTCGAGAGGTGGATGAAGCCCTCGGTGTCGAGCGACGCCGGGGCCAGGTGGCCGATCGTCCTCGCTTCGGCCCAGGCCTGTCGTGTGGTCAGGTGGAAGAGCATGGCCTCCGCACGGTCTTTCGCGCGCACCGTCCTCCCGATAGTATCGATTCATGTCGCGATGGGGCGCGTCGATGGGAAGTGCGAGAATCGGCAAGGCGCCCGCGCTCGGCGCGGTCGCGCTCGCGGGCATCGTGCTCGGCGCATCGGCATGCACGCAGCGTGCAGCGCCGCCGGAGCTCGTCGACGTCGGTCTCCGCGATGCGTCGGTCGAGGGTGGTGCGCAGGGCTGTCACCTCGACGTCGAATGCGCCGATCGCTTCGCCTGCACCGTCGACCACTGCACCGCGGGCGTCTGCGAGCACGTTCCCTGCGTCGACTGCTGCGGGGAAGGGCGGGCCTGCAATCCGTTCGGCGGGTGCGGCCCGATCCCGGAGACGTGCGAGACGGACGCCGACTGCACCGATGCCCAGCCGTGCACCCTCGACGCCTGTCGCGCGCGCGTCTGCCAGCACCAGCCCATGGACGCGCTCTGCCCGGCCAGCCACATCTGCCTGGCCGCGATCGGCTGTACGCCGCGCCCGCCCGATCACTGCACCACCGACGCCGACTGCGCGGTCATCGGCTTCTGCTACGGCGCGTGGACCTGCAGCGGCGAGGTCGGCTGCACGTTCGTCGCGCCCACCGACTGCGACGACGGCGACGTGTGCACCGCCGATCGGTGCGACGCGGCTTCGTCCGCGTGCGTGCACGAAGGCACCGACGCCGACGGCGACGCCCACGACGCAGTCGGGTGTGCCGGTGGCGACGACTGCGACGATGCGGTCGCGACGACGCATCCAGGCGCGACCGAGGCCTGCAACGGCCGCGACGACGACTGCGACACCACGGTCGACGAGGGCTGCTGCGCCGCCGGGCCCTGCGAGACCGCGTGCCACACGACCGGCATGACGGGCTGCAATCCCGACGGCACCGTGGGCCCGTGCATGCCGCCCGCCGAGGTCTGCAACGGCACGGACGACGACTGCGACGGCGCCGCCGACGAGGACTTCGACTGCGTGCGCGGTGCATCGAGCCCGTGCGGCACGAGCTGCAGCACGATGGGCACCAGCGTCTGCGACGCCAGCTGTCACGCGGGCGCCTGTGCCCCGCCGCTCGAGGTCTGCAACGGCATCGACGACGACTGTGCGTCGGGCCCCGACGACACCTTCGGCTGCGTGCTCGGCAGTACCTCCGGCTGCGACACGGCGTGCGCCTCGCGCGGCGTGCAGACGTGCGTGGCCGGCTGCGTGCTCGGAACCTGCGTGCCGCCCGCCGAGACCTGCAACGGCCTCGACGACAACTGCAACGGCGCGCGCGACGAGGGCGTCGGCGCCTGCATCGCCGGCGAGATGCGCGCGTGCAGCGCGCTCGGCATGGGCTTCACCACCGGCAACGCCGTCTGTCGCGCGGACTGCTCGGGCTTCGACGTCGCCGGGTGCACGCGCTGCGGCAACAACGCGATCGATGCCCCCGAGCCCTGCGACGGGGTTGCGCTCGGCGGCGCGACCTGCGCGTCGCGCGGCTACGTGGGCGGCACGCTGCGCTGCGCGCCGGGCTGCGTCTTCGACGAGTCCAGCTGCACGCGCTGCGGCAACGGCGCGATCGACGCGGGCGAGCAGTGTGACCTGACCGCGCTCGGCGGCGCGAGCTGCACGAGCCTCGGGACGGGCTTCACCGGCGGGACGCTCCGCTGCGGCGGGTCCTGCACGTACGACACCACCCAGTGCGCGCGCTGCGGCAACGGTCTGGTCGAGTCGGGCGAGCAGTGCGACGGCTCGGTCGGCGCCGCCACGTGCGCGTCGGTGCGCCCCGGCTACGTGGGCACGCTGACCTGCGGCAGCTGCCACTACGACACCTCGATGTGCACGTGGTCCGACTCGGGCACGTGGTCCGTCGCTCCCGGCGTGAACTACTACTGCGCGTTCGGCGAGGTCTCGATCAGCTTCGGCAACCTCTCGTTCAACGACACGGGCGCTTCGCTGACCGTCTCGGGCGGCGGGCTCAACTGCATGATGACGGGCGCCTCGGCACGCGTGAGCCGGACGTTCGACGTGAGCTGCACGCTGCCGGGCGCGTGCACCGAGACCTACCGCCTCACCGGCACGTTCGACACCGACAACAGCTGGCGAGGGACCTTCCGCGCCGGTCTCACCGGCTCGGGCTGCTTCGACTGCTCGACGCAGATGTACACGGGCCTGACCGGCTCTCGTTGAACGACGGGCGCCCGACCTCGGGCCTAGTACCGCGGATCAGAAGTTCGAGCCGCTTTGCGATGCGGCCCGAACTTCCGTTCCGCGGTACTTCGCGGGGAGGGCCACTTCGCTTGCATGCGCAAGCTCGTGCCCTCCCCGCGGGCCCCACCGAGGAAGGGCCGCGGGCCCTCCCTCGGACTCCCACCGGGCGCGCACGCGATCGCGCTCCGTCGACGCGCCCGGTCTCGAGCCACTTGCTTCTGCGCGGGCCCTTACACCCGCGTGTGGCACCTGCTATCGCGTGCCCGATGCGCCGTCCCGAAGTTCTCGCTCCTGCGGGCGACCGCGCGTGCCTCGAGGCCGCGGTACGGGCGGGCGCGGATGCCGTGTACTTCGGCGTGCCGGGGCTCAACGCGCGCGCGCGGGCGACGAACTTCGCGATCGGCGAGCTCGCGAGCACGCTCGCATACCTGCACGCGCACGGCGTACGCGGCTACGTCACGCTGAACACGCTCGTCTTCGACGACGAGCTTCCCCGCCTCGAAGCGGCGGTGCGCGCGTGTGCCGACGCGGCGGTGGACGCGGTGATCGTGCAGGACCTCGGTGTGCTGCGCCTGGTGCGCGCCATCGCGCCCGCGCTGCCGCTGCACGCCTCGACGCAGATGACGTGCACCGACGCCGCGAGCGTGGAGCTCGCTCGATCGCTCGGTGCGACGCGCGTGATCCTGGCCCGCGAGCTCTCGCTCGAGGACCTGCGCGCCATCCGCGCCGCGACCGACGTGGAGCTCGAGGTCTTCGTGCACGGCGCGCTCTGCATCGCGTACTCGGGGCAGTGCCTCACGAGCGAGGCGATCGGCGGCCGGAGCGCCAACCGTGGCGCGTGCGCGCAGGCGTGCCGGCTGCCGTACGAGCTCGTCGTCGACGGAGTGAAGCGCGATCTGGGAGAGAGGGCGTACCTCTTGTCGCCCCAGGATCTCGAGGCGAGCGCGTCGGTCCCTGCGCTGGTCGAGCTCGGGATCTCGTCGTTGAAGATCGAGGGCCGCTTGAAGGGCCCCGCGTACGTCGCGGCGACGACGGCGCTCTACCGCACCGCGATCGACGCGGCGATGGGCCTGGGCGCGGCGCCGAGCGAAGGGCAGCGCGAGCTCGCGCTCCAGACGTTCACGCGCGGCTCGGGGCCGGGCTTCTTCGGCGGCGTCGATCACCAGGCGCTGGTCGACGGGCGTACCTCGGATCACCACGGGCTCGAGGTCGGCGTCTCGCGCGGGCGGCGCGTCTCGCGGGGCCGCGCGTACGTGGGCCTGCGCGCCTCGCGCGCTCTCTCGCTGGGCGACGGCATCCTCGTCGACGGCGCGCGCGGCGACGAAGAGGTCGGCGGGCGCATCTGGGCGCTCGCGCGGGAGGACGGCAGCGCGCTCGAGCGCTGCGAGGCGGGCGACGACGTGCTCGTGTGGCTCGGGCCCGAGCTTTCGCTCGGCGAGGTGCCCGAGGGGCGGCGCGTGTTCCGTACGAGCGATCCGAAGGCGACCAAGGCGGCGCTCGAGCTGCCGAGCGTGAAGATCCCGCTCGATGTGCGCCTGCGCGGGCGTCTGGGCGCGGCGCCCGTGCTCGAGGGCACGACGGCGCGCGGGGCGCGAGCCTCGGTGACGCTCGATGCGGAGCTGCTGGCGGCCGATCGCTCGCCCCTCGATGCGGCGCTCTTGCGCGAGAAGCTCGACCGCCTCGGCGAGTCGCCGTTCGTGCTGCGCGAGGTGGCGATCGACGTCGACGGGCCCTCGCGCATCGCGCCCGCGTCGCCCTCGCGCATCGCGCCCGCGTCGCTGAACCGCGGGCGCCGCGCGCTGGTGGCGGCGCTGGGAGCGGCGATGGCCCCCGCCGGCGGGTCGACGACGGGCGTGGGCGCCGCGGAGCTGCTGGCGCAGGCGGTGCCGCCGGATCGCGCGCCGCCGCCGGGCGGGCTGTTCGTGCTCTGCCGGAGCCTCGCGCAGGCGCTCGCGGCGCATGCGGCGGGCGCGAGCGGGGTCGCGCTGGACTTCCTCGAGCTCGTCGGCACGGGCGAGGCAGCGCGCGCGCTCGCCGCGGCGGGGGCGCGGGTCACGGTCGCGCCGCCGCGGATCCGCAAGCCGGGCGAGGAGAAGATCGATCGGTTCCTGCGCGGGCTCGCGCCGGACGCGGTGCTGGTGCGCAGCCTCGGCGCGCTGCGCGAGCTCGCCGGCTCGCCCGTGGGTGGGCCGATGGCGATCGGTGACTTCTCGCTGAACGTCACCAACCACCTCAGCGCGGCCGAGGTGCTGCGGCACGGCCTCGCCGCGTTCACGCCCTCGTTCGATCTCGACGAGGCCCAGCTGCTGGCGCTCGTGAGCGGGCCGCTCGGCGCGTGGGCCGAGGTGGTGGTGCACCACCCGATGCCGCTCTTCCACATGGAGCACTGCGTGATCGCCGCGACGCTGAGCACCGGCAGCGACCACAAGACGTGCGGGCGGCCTTGCGAGAAGCACCAGCTCGCGCTGCGCGACCGGGCGGGGATGGACCATCCGCTGGAGGCCGACGTGGGCTGCCGGAACACGGTGTTCCACGCGGCGCCGCAGAGCGCCGCATCGCTGGTGCCGCGCCTCGTCGAGCGCGGAGTGCGCCGGTTCCGCATCGAGCTGGTGCGAGAGTCGCCGGCGGAAGTGACGCGGATCGTGCGGGCCTACGCCGCGCTGATCGCTGGCGAGCGCTCGGGGCCCGACGTCACGAAGGAGCTCCGGACGGGCAGCGGCTACGGCGTGGTGAAAGGCAGCCTGCGCGTTCTCGCGTGAGCGCCGCGCTCGCCTCTTCGAGCGTCGCCGCGCTCGGCGAGGAGCGGCGAGCAATCGGGGCGCCGGATCTGCTAGAACGCCGGCCCATGGAACCCACGCTCGCCCAGGTCGATCCGGAGATCGCGTCCCTGATCCAGCACGAGGAGCAGCGCCAGCGCGACGTGCTGCGCCTCATCGCCAGCGAGAACTACGCCTCGCGCGCCGTGCTCGAAGCGGGCGCGAGCGTGCTGAACAACAAGTACTCGGAAGGCTACCCCGGCAAGCGGTACTACCAGGGGCAGCACAACATGGACGCCATCGAGACGATGGCCGTCGTGCGGCTCAAGCGCCTGTTCGGCGTGGACCACGTGAACGTGCAGCCCTACTCGGGCTCGCCCGCGAACCTGGCGGTGCACTACGCGTTCCTGAAGCCGGGCGACAAGACGGTGGGCCTGGGCCTGCCGGCCGGCGGTCACCTCACGCACGGCTGGAAGGTGTCGATCACGGGCTCGTACTTCGAGGCGCACCAGTACGGCGTGCGCGAGAAGGATCACCTCATCGACATGGACCAGGTGCGTGCGCTCTGCCGCGAGCACAAGCCGAAGCTCGTCTGGTGCGGCACGACGGCGTATCCCCGTCACGTCGACTACGCCGCGTTCGCCGAGATCGCCCGCGAGGTCGGCGCGATCCTGGCCGCCGACATCGCGCACGTGTCGGGCCTCATCGCGGGCAAGGCGCATCCCTCGCCGGTGGGCCTCGCCGACATCGTGACGAGCACGACGCACAAGACCGGCATGATCTTGTGCGGCGAGAAGCACGCGGCGGCGATCGACAAGGCCGTGTTCCCCGGCCTGCAGGGCGGGCCGCACGGCAGCGCCATCGCGTCGCTCGCGGTGGCGGCGCACGAGGCCCTGCAGCCGAGCTTCGCGACCTACGCGGCGAACGTGGTGACGAACGCCAAGGCGCTCGCCGAGGGCCTGCTCTCGCGCGGCATCACGCTGGTCACCGGCGGCACCGACACGCACCTCGTGCTCCTCGACCTCACGAGCAAGAACGTGCCCGGCAAGGTCGCCGCGGTCGCGCTCGAGCACGCCGGGATCGTCACGAACTACAACTCGGTGCCCTTCGACAAGCGCAAGCCCTTCGACCCGAGCGGCGTCCGCATCGGCACGCCCGCGGTCACGAGCCGCGGGATGGGCCCGGGCGAGATGAAGAAGATCGCGGGCTGGATGGCCGACGTCATCGAGGCGCCGAGCGACGAGAAGGTGATCGCGCGCGTGAAGGGCGAGGTCCTCGCGCTGACGAAGAGCTTCCCGGCGCCCGGGCTCTGAGCTCGCGCCGGGCTCCGAGGTCCGGCGGCGAGAGGCCGTGCTGCGAGAGGCCGTGCGGCGAGAGGCCGCGCCGCGACAGGCCGTGCGATCGCAGCGGCCGATGCGTGGCGCGGGCCAAGCAGCCCCTCACCCCAACCCTCTCCCGCTTCGCGGGAGAGGGAGCTGCGCCTCCGGCTTCGTTCGATCGCAGTAGGCGATCGCGATGTCTCAGGCCGCCGCGGCGCCGCGGAGGCCGACGTCGCCGTCGGTGATCACGTGGACCGGGATCTTCTGGAGCAGGGGCTTCATGCGTCCCTTGTCGAGGAACGCCCCGAGGAAGCCCTTCTTCAGGCGCGGGAGGATCTTCGGCGCGATGCCGCCGGCGAGGTAGAGGCCGCCCGTCGGGATCGACTTCAGCGCGAGGTTGCCGGCCTCCGAGCCGTAGATGCGGACCATGCGATCGACGGCCATGCGCGCGGCGTCGTCGGTGCCCTTCGTGCCGGCCTCGCCGACCACGGCGGCCTTGTCGTTTCCCTCGAGCGCGCTCCGGAGCGCATCGCTCGGGCTCGCGCGTCCGCTGTCGACGAGCCAGTCGAAGACGTTCCCCAGGCCCTGGCCCGAGAGCACCCGCTCGACCGACACGTGGCCGCCGCCGAGCTTGCGGCGCACGAACGCGATGAGCCCCGCGTCGTCGTCGTCGACGGGCGCGAAGGTCGCGTGACCGCCCTCGGTCGGCATCACGCGCTCGCCGCGCTCGGTCCGCAGCACGAGCGCCTCGCCGAGGCCCGTGCCCGCGCCGAGGATCGCGACGGGCCCGCGCGCGTCGGGCTGCCCTTTCTGCAGGGTGACGAGCCGGTCGGCCGGCACGTAGCGGACGCCCAGCCCCACGGCCTCGAAGTCGTTGAGCACCTGCGTCGGCAAGCGCAGGCGCTTGGTGAGCGTGCGCGCGTCGACGACCCACGAGAGGTTCGACATCTTGCAGACGCCCTTCGCCACCGGGCCCGCGCACGCGATCGAGACGCGCTCCACACCGCGCTCGGTGAACCAGTCCTGCTGGGCGAGGATCGCGTCCTCGAAGCGTCGATAGTCCTTGGTCGGGACGCGGTGCTGCTCCTCGATCACGATGCTCCGCGCCTTCACGCGGGCGATGGAGAAGCGGACGTTGGTGCCGCCGACGTCGAGCGCGAGAACACGTGTCATGAGCCCCCCAGTCGTTCGAGCGCCACGCGTGCTTCCTCGCTCGACGGCTCGAGCGCGAGCACGCGCGCGTACGCTTCCCGTGCCTCGTCGGTGCGGCCGGCGTGGGTGAGCACGCGCGCCCGCAGGAGGCTCACCACGAAGAGCCCCGGCGCGAGCGCCGCCGCGCGGGCGAGCTCGTCGAGCGCGCGCTCGGTGGCCTGGGTCACGTACGGCGAGGCGCAGTGGCGCGCCCACGCGACGTAGGCGATGAACTCGCCCTCGTCCGGACAGAGCGTGGCGGCCTGCTCGAACGCGCCGAGGGCCTCGGCGTAGCGCTCGCGCTCGAGCGCGCGGTTGCCGCGCCGGAAGTGACGCTCGGCCTCGAAGAGCCGGTCGATCGCGGCGTCGCTGGGCGGCGGTGCGGCGGGGGCCGGCACGGGCGGGGCCGGCGGCGGCGCAGCGGCGGGCGCCGAGGCCGCGCCGGGGCTCGCGGGTCGCAGGATCGACTGCGAGAGCTCGCGCAGCTCGTCCTCGTCGAGCTGCGGCGTGGTCGAGTCGTCGTCCCAGCTCTGCGTGAGCGGAGCCCGCGCCACCGGCAACAGCGCCGGACCCTTCGCTGGCTCCGGAGGTGCTACCGGGGGCAGGGCCGGGCTGCTCTGCGAGAGGCGCGCGTCGGCGCGGACCGGCTGTTCGACCGAGATGGGGATCGCGGCGCCGGCCGAGCTCGCGCCGAGGGGCTCGGAGCGGCTCGCCGGCGACCGCGCGCTCGGCGCGGCGGGCAGGGCGCTGCCGCTCTGCGCGAGCGGCACGCTGCCGCTCGAGGCTGCCGGCCGCGCGCCCGAGGGGGGCGGCTCCGAGACGCGCTTGCGGGCGTCTTCCTCGAAGCGGACCGCGCCCAGACAGTGCATCGAGTAGACCAGCTGGGCGATCGCGGCGGGCTTCATCGCGAGCAAGAGGCGCATCGTGGTCGTGCCGTCGATCCGCGCGAGCACCGCCTTGAGCTCGACGGGCAGCCGCACGCGCACGAAGCGCGCGAGCGTCTGCGCGTCCGGCACGACGTAGCGGTCCATCATCGGCGTGAGCAGGTCGGACAGGCGCGTCGCCGGCATCGCCGCCACCACGCCCTCGTAGACCATCTCCGGCAGCGCCAGCTCGAGCGGCGCGACCTCCTTCGGCGCCTCGGCCTGCGTCACGCGGTACTCGCCGCGGCGCCAGCCGAAGAGGTCGAAGAGCTTCTCCCGCGCCTGCTCGGCGAGCGTCTCGCTCACCTCGAGCGGCGAGAGCGCTCCCATGTCGATCAGGATCTCGCCCTGCAGGCCGTGCCCGAGCTGCATGCGCCGCACCGACTCGTCGAGCGTCGCCGCGCCGATGCGCTTCTTGCGCAGCAAGAGCTGCCCCAGGCACTCGTCGACGAGGTTCGAGCGCACGTGCACCGGAACGCCGCTCCGGAAGTAGACGATCTTGATCGGCGACTCGCCCGTCACGGTCGGCCGCGGCTCGTCCTCGGCCGTGCAGACCAGCGCGCCCGTCGTGCGGATCTCGGCCAAGCGCACCAGCAGCGCGGGAAACGCAGTGCTCTCGAAGCGGCCGGCGATCGCGTCGGTCGGAGCGCTCGCGCGCGCGGCCTCCCGCATGCGCACGCCGTCGGCCACCTCGGCCGGGCTCGCCACCACACGTCCGCGCGGATCGATCGGCCGCTTGCCGAGCCGAGTCTCGTCGGACGCGGGGTCGTTCTTGCGCGCCGAGGGGCTGGCCTCTGCCGCGTCGGGACGGGGTGCGGCGTCGGGGCGGGCCGGCGTCCGGGGAGCGGCGGCGCTCTCGGCGGTCTGAATCCGGTGCGCCTCGAGGATCTTGCGCGCGACCGACGCCGAGCCGCGGACGGTGCTCTCGTCCTCGGTGTTCCCGAAGAGGTCGTGGCCGCCGTCCTTGAGGATGGACGTCGTCCGATCGAGGAACGAGAGCGGCGCCGGCGGCAGCTCGCCCGGGCGCTGCGCGCGGGGGTCGTTCGGCGGCTTGCGATCGAGCGAGCGGAGGATCTCGATGAGCTTGCCTTCCGGCGGATCGCCCACGAAGGTGGCGACGGCGTCGATGCGCGCGCCGAGGGTCGCGAGCGCCGCGGTCTCGGGCTCCTCGATGGCCAGGAGGATCGCGTGCGCTTGTCGGCCGCCAGGCGCCCAACGAATGGACTCGACGGTCGCGGCGCCGTCGCGGCCGGGCAGGAAGTACTCGGCGATGATCACGTCGGCGGGCTCGAGCACGAAGCGGTCGATCGCTCGCTCGCCGTTCTCGAGCACGATGGGCGCGTGGCCGGCCATCGCGACGGCCCGCGCGATTCGCTCGGCGCGCGTGGGCTCTGGCACGACCACCATGACGCTCAGCGGGATCACGCGACGGATGCTGCCCCGGAACGGCTCGCGCTGTCGATTCCGCGCTGTCGATTCGAACGAACGATCAGTAGGGCGACTCGGTGACCAGCGTGCTCGACCGGCCGCCGCTCGAGGTGCCGCGGCTTCCGCCGGAAGGCCGGCGCCCTCCGGTGACGTGCGGGGCCAGGCGCGAGCTGGTGTGCGAGGACGCGCCGCCGTGCGACGACGAGGCGGTGTGGTGCGACGAGCCGCTCGCGTGCGACGAGCTCGCGGAGGCCTGCGCCACCGAGGCCGGAGGCGTCGGTGCCGGGGTCGCGTGCAGGCGAATCTGGACGGTGCGGTCGCGCGAGAGATCGACCGACTGGGTCTCGGGGTCGAAGCCGGCGTGCGTCGCCACCACGGTGTGCGTGCCCTCGTCCAGCTGGCGATCGAGCGGGTTCACCACGAGCGTGCCGTCGAGCGTCAGCGTCGCGTCGGGAGGCGTGACGCTGATGCGCAGCCGGTGCTGCGGCGGCGGTGCCGGCGGCGGAGGCGCGGTAGGCAGTGCCGCGGGCGCGACGGCGAGCGTGGTCGGCGGTGCGACCGCGTCGGCGCTCGCAGGGGGCGGCGCCACGGCCTCGGGCGCCGCGGCGGCGACGGTGGACGCGGGCGCCACGGGCGTCGGGTCGATCGCGGGGACGGGGAGGGTGGTCGGTGCTGCCGCGAGCGCGACGACCGTCGGAGCGACCGTGGTCGGCGGCGGCGCAGTGGTGGCGAGCGAGAGCGGCGGCGCGGTAGGCCGCGTGAGGTACCAGCCGCCGAGGCCGAGCATGGCGACGAGCGCGATCGCGGCCGCGGCCATCATGCCGTACGGCGGCGCCGTCGGGAGCACGGCCGGCTCGTCACGGTGCTCGGGGATCGGCTGCGCGACGGGTGCCGTCTTCGGCAGCGCCGCGGGCGACGGAGCCGCGGCCGGCGACAAGCTGCGGCCGGCTTGACCGGCGCGACCGCAGGCACCTCGGCAGCGCCGTCGCGGGCAACGCAGCGGCCGGAGCGGGCGCGATGGGCGCGGCGAGCGGCGCGGCGACGGGCGCTGCCGGGACGGGCGCCGCCGCGACGGGCGCGGGCTCGACGATGACGCTCGGCACGACGGCGACCGGCTCGGTCGTTCGCGGCGACCGGCGCGGCGGCCGGAGACGGGAGCGGGAGCCGCGACAGCGGCGGCGACCACGGCCGGGGCTGCGATCGCCGCAGCCACCGCAGGGGCGACGGCGGGCGCGCGACGGCGGCTGCGCTGCTGCGCGATCGGGGCCGCCGCAATCGGCGCTGCCGCAATCGGCGCTGCCGCAATCGGCGCTGCCGCGATCGGCGCTGCCGCGATCGGCGCTGCCGCGATCGGCGCTGCCGCGATCGGCGCTGCCACAATCGGCGCTGCCGCAGTCGGTGCTGCCGCGATCGGCGCCGCCGCGGCGACCGGTGCAGTCGCAGCGGGCAACGGGACGGGCGCGGCGGCCGGCATCCACTTCTCGGGCTCGGCCGGCGCGGCCGGCGCGGTGGCGGGGCTCGGCTCGGCGGCGGGCGGGGGCGCCGCGACGTCGGAGCCGACGAGCTCCCAGACCGCGAAGATCTTCGAGGCCTCCTTGTCGAGGTTGTCGAAGTCGGTCTCGGCCCCCCACGCGCCGTCGTCGTCGGCCGCCGACGGGTCGTTCCCTGCGCCGGGATCGGAAGGCGTCGTCATGGTTCTGTCCTCAACATACCACGGCTTGGGACGACCCCGGCACCGCGCAGCTTGGGATCGTTCGCCTGCGCAAGCGCGTGCACAGGCGGACGAGGAACGCCGCTAGTACCGCTGCCCGGAAGTGCGACGGCACTTCCGGGCGAGGGACGTGCGGGTGGGAGTGCGAGGGAGGGCCCGCGGCCCTTCCTCGGTGGGGCCCGCGGGGAGGGCACGAGCTTGCGCATGCAAGCGAAGTGGCCCGCCCCGCGAAGTACCGCGGAACGGAAGTTCGGGCCGCACCGCAATGCGGCTCGAACTTCTGATCCCGCGCTACTAGCCCTTCTCGCCGCCGAAGAGCTGGGCGAGGCGGTCGTCCCATTCGTCGGCGACGCTGGCCATCGTGTGGAGCAGGTCCTCGAATTCCTCGTAATCCAGGCCGCTCAGCCGCCGCAGCGCCCTCAGGTAGACGGCGTCCTTGTCCTTGTCGATCGCGAAGCTCGCGTCGCTGGTCACCAGAAAGTTGAGCTCCAGCAGCCTTCGGTAGAAGGCTTCTCTGCCTTCGCGCGGCACCGGCATGATGCGCGAGAGAAAGAGGAGAATCCCGTGCTCCCCGAGGACGTTGATCCCGACCGTCGCCGAGCCGCGCCTCACGTCGGTGTATCCGTCCTCGTCGAGGGGATCGAGCTCCACGCCGACGCTGCTTCCGAAGCGACGGATGTAGTCGTTCACCATCTCGGTGGCGTCGCGGTAGACGCGGTTGGTCGCGCGGTCCTGGTAGATCGATGTCTCGCTCACGGTGAACCCTCCCGCTCGTGCGCTGCCGAGGTCTCCGGTCTTTCTACCCGAGCACGGCCGCGAGCGTCACGGACATTCGGGGCGCTCTGGCTCGCGGGGCTGGCGGCCCTCGGGCTCGGCTGCGGAAACGAGGCGCCGAGCGAGGACCCGCTGGCGAGCCTCGTCGAGCTCCCGCACGCGTCCGCGAGCGCTCCGCCCACGACGGCGGCCGAGCCGGCGGCGCTCGCGCGGATCGTCGGGCTGACGCTCCCCGAGATCGATCCGGCCTCGCCTCCCGAGAGCGTGCGCGTCGTGATCGCGCTCGATCGCGCGGCGCACTTCGAGCGCGAAGATCTCGCCGCGAGCGGGTCGATGCCGCGGCGCCTGCAGCTCTCGATCGACGACGCAGACCTCGCCCCGACGCTGCCGGCGCTCGCGCCCGTCGGCGCCGCGGGCCTCGCGCGCGTGCGGACGAGCGAGAGCGACGAAGGAGCGCGCGTCACGCTCGATCTCGATCCCGATGCGGTGGCGCAGGTGTACCTGCTGCGCGATCCGATGCGAATCGTCGTCGACGTCGCGCGGCCCGACGCGGCCGCCGATCCGTCGGCGCGCCGGCGCGTGCGCCTCGTCGTCCTCGATC
>JBGALT010000143.1:0-21580 GCA_044223665.1 Sandaracinaceae bacterium
TGATCGCGAGGGAGCGCCCGCAGGCGCAGCGCGACCAGCAGCGCGAGCGGAAGCCCGAGCGCGAGCAGGAGCGGTGCGGCGAGGCGGAGCGTCATGAGGACCGACTCACGTGGCCTTCCTGCGCGTCGCCCAGAGCGCCTCGAGCGCGATCACGATCGCCATCGCGCCCGTCAGCCACGGCCACGCCTCGCGCGGCTCGCGCGCCTCGGCGGTGCGCACCTCCGCGCCGCCCTCTCCCTCGCCGGTCTCGAAGCGGGCGCGGGGGCGGATGTCGCTCTCGGCCGCGTCGAGCAGGTTCCGCAGCGCGTGGAGGCGCCGGCGGCCCACCTCGGCGGTGTAGACGCCCGGCAGGGCGTGGACGGGCACGATCGCGACGCCGCCGCGCGAGAGCGCCGTCTCCGAGGCTCCGTCGGGCCCGCGCACGACCACCTCGGTGCCGTCGGGCGCGGGGACGCGCAGCGGCTCGCCCAGGCGGCCGGCGTGCACGCCGCCTTCGGCACGGCGCTCTCGTGCGCGCTCGAGGACGTTGCGCACGAACACCACGAAGCTCGGCTGATCGGGCCAGTCGCTGCGGTCCGGGTCGAACGCGACGAGCGTGATGCTCGCGTCGGGGCGCGTCAGCGTCGCCATCGCGGTGCCGCCAGCGAAGGTCAGCAGCGTCCGCGCGCTCGCGCCCGTGATGGGCCGGAAAGCGGCGACGTGCAGGTCGCGGAAGCGCACGAAGCGCAGCGTGGGATCGCCCTCGTCCCAGCTCACGACGCGCGTCTGTCGCGACTCGGCGCCGAGCGTGGCGCCGAACACGGCGTCGCCGGTGGGCGCGAAGACGATCGAGTCGCCGGCGGGTGGCTGTTCGGGGACCCCGCCCACGAAGACGAAGACGCCGTCGAGGTCGGGCGCGTCGGGATCGCGCGTCCGCCGCTCGGCGAGGCCCGAGACGCTGGTCGCGAAGAGCTGCACGTCGTCGTCGGCCAGCAGCACCCGCCGCACCGAGCTCGGCGCCGCGCCGACGAGGAACACCGGCAGCTGCCGCGCACCGGGGCTCGGCGCGACGGCCACGTCGTCGATCGCGAGCGCGTCGCTCGCGCCGCGGACGTCACCCGCGCTGGGATCGGTGCTCGAGAGCTCGACGACGACCACGGCGGCCGACGCGTTCTCGTCCGGGGGCAGATCGGCCGAGAGCACGGCGCTCACCGGGTGCTCGTGGGAGGCGCGGATGCGACGGCTGGCGACCAGGCCGCGCCCCTCGATGCTCGCCGTGACCCAGACGTCGTGGTCGTCGTCGGCGAAGCGCGCCACGCGGGCGAAGATCTCGGCACGGTCGGGGGCGTCCTCGGTCGGCCGTGGTCGGACGTCGATGGCGACGATGGCGTCGTTGGGCTGCGCGGTGCCGACCGTCTGCACCTCGACCGGAACGGGGCTCGCGAGGTGCACGCTGCCCTCCATCGCGGCGTCGGTGAGCACCACGATGTGCGAGCCCGCGGGCGCCTCGCGCAGGCGCTCGGCCGCGAGCGCCACGGCCCGATCGAGGGCGACCGCGCCGCCCGTCTCGTGCAGGCCTCCGAGGGCCCGCTCGAGGGCGGCGACGTCGTGGCTCGCTGGGACGAGCACGGCCGGATCGGCCGCGCCGGCGACGAGCATCATCTCGGCCCCGGGCGGCAGCGTCCGCGCGATCCCGAGCGCGGCGCGCCGCGCGAGCTCGAGGCGCGTGCCGCCTTCTTCGTGCGCCGCCATCGAGGCGCTGGTGTCCACCACGACCGCGATCCGAGCCCCGGACGGCACCTGCCCCACGCCCGCCGGGCGCGAGAGCGCGAGCGCGCCGAGCACGAGGATGGCGGCCTGCAAGAAGAGCGAGACCTGCGGGATCAGGCGCTGCCACGGTCGCTCGGCGCGCATGTCGCGGATCGCCAGCTCCCAGAGGAGCGTGGAGCCGACGCGGCGCTCTTCGCGACGGCGCTTGAGGACGTAGAGCAGGATCAGCGGCGCGAGCAGGCCGAGCCAGGCGAGCGACGACGCGGACAGCAGCGAGGTGGGCACGCTCAGCCCGCCCGCAGGTAGGCGACGAGGCCATCGCTCCAGTCGAGCACCGGAACGGCGGGGTCGCTGGCGATCGAGCCGCCGGCGACACGCTGGTAGAAGATGCCGCGCTGCTTGGCGTAGGCCTCGATCTGCGCGACGAACGTCTCGAGGCGCTTGCGGTAGGCACGCACCGCGCGCTCGTCGAGCGAGACCTCGATCTTCTTGCCCGTCTCGGAATCGACGAGGACGAGGTCTCCGCCCGGCGTCGGGTCGACCTCTTCGCGGTCGAGCACGTGGAAGAGCAGCGGCTCGTGCCGCGCGGCGAGCAGGCGATCGATGGGGCGCTTGAAGCCGCCGGGATCGAGGAAGTCCGAGACGACGGCGACCAGGCCCGGCCGCGGCGAGCGCGCGAGCATCTCGTCGACGGCGCGCGAGAGGTCGGTCTCGGTCCCGAGCTCGATCCCGTCGAGGTAGCGGAGCAAGCCGCCGATGCGACGCCGGCCGCGCACGGGCGCGAGCGGCCAGCCGAGCCGCTCGGCGAAGGGCAGGACCGTCACCCGCTCGCTCCCCGAGAGCGCGACGTAGCCGAGGCCGGCCGCGATGCGCTTGGCGACGTCGAGCTTGGTGTCGGGCGCGCCGATGCCCAGCGAGGCGCTGCGGTCGACGAGGAGGTAGAGCGTGAGGTCGTCCTCGGCGACGAACAGGCGCAGGACGAGCTCCTCGAGGCGCGCGTACGCGTTCCAGTCGATGCGTCGGACGTCGTCACCCGCGTAGTAGGGCCGGTGCTCGGCGAACTCGGCCGACGATCCGCGCTTGAGCGAGCGCCGCGCGCCAGCGGATCCACCGGCGAACTTGCGGCGTACGGCGAGGCGAAGTCGGCCCAGCCGGCGGAGGAACTCGGGCGCGAGGAGCGAGCTCATGCCTCGGGCTCGGAGGAGCCGCCGTCGGATCCCGAGGTCGACTCGGCGCGCGCTGGCGATCCCTCGACGGACGAAGCGGCGCCCACTCCCGCGGGAGCGGGAGAGGGTTGGGGAGAGGGACCGCGAAGCTCGGGCTGGGAGTCGCCACCGCGATCGCTCTCCGCCGTGGGCCGGCTCTCTTCCGCCCCCGCGACCGCCGCTGCTTGCTTCGTGCCGACCGCCTTCGTCTGCGGCGAAGGCGGCACCTCCGCCGGGCGCGTCGGTGCGGAGAGCTTTCCCTCGAGCGCCCGCTTGCGCTCTTCGACCATCCGGCGCGCCTGCACCGCTCGCACCTCGGTGAAGCCCCACATGGCGAGCGTCAGGAAGCCGTAGCCGACTGCGGCCACCGCGATCATCGACCAGTGCTCGTAGAGGCGGGGGTCCGAGGGGTCGTGGATTCCTGCGATGACGACCGCGCAGAGGACCGGGCCCATCGGGGTCATCGCGAGCAGGGGGTGAACTTCCCGCTCCACGCGGTCGAACGCGCTGGTGTCGACGGCGATGAGGAGGATGAGCACGGCGAGGACGACGCCGCCGAACGCCGCGACGGAGAGCACCCGCGCGGCACCGCCGTTGCGCAAGAGCAGGCGCAGCGTCACGGCGAGCGCCGCGAAGCACGACGACGTCGTCGCCAGGCCGACGGCGTTCGCGAGCAGCGCTTCGTCGTACGACTCGCCCACGAAGAGCGAGGGATGGCTGAGGTGGTGCGCGAGGCACGCCACCCCGTTCAGGAGGAACGCTCCCAGCACCGAGAGCGCGATCGTGAAGCGCAGCGTCCCGGCCGCGCCGGGCCCCACGATGCCGAGCACGCGCGCGAGCAACGACGGCGTCCCGCGCGGCGCGGGCGGCAGGGGCGGCTCGTTGCAGAGCACGAGCCCGATGAAGAAGGGCAGGAAGCTGCCGCCGATCCCGGCGGCGACCGCGGCGTCGCCGCTCTCCGACGGGCTGCCGAGGAAGTACGAGGGCAGCGCGAGCGTGACGGCGCCGAGGCCGACCGCGGCGAGCGCCCAGATCTTGAGCGCCGTCGAGCGGTCGTCGCTCGGCGGGACGACGCCGGCGATGGCCGACGCGACGAAGAACCACGTCGGCATGCCGAACACGTAGAGCGGGGCGAAGCCGAGGAGCATCCAGGTATCGAGCTCGCCGACGCGCTGCGCGAACGCATGCGCGAACCAGAAGGGCCCGTCGAGGCTCACGCCCCAGAGGCTCGAGGCGCCCTCGCCGAACGCCGTCATGAGGCTGGCGAGCATCATCGCCGTGGGCACGGCGAGGATGGTCGTGATGACGATCGCCACGCGCGTCGTCTGCACGTGCGCCGAGACCGCGATCCCGAACGAGACCGCGACGCCGAGCACCATCAGGATCCAGGCGAACCCGACCAGCACGGCGAGCGGCGAGGTGCCGCCGAAGAGGAACGCGACGGCGACGACGGGCGCGATCGCGACCACCACGAGGCCCACGGAGGCGTAGTACGCCGCGAGCTTGCCCAGCACGATGCGGGTGCCGCTCATCCCGGAGAGCAGCAGCGACTCGTAGGTGCGCGCCTCGCGCTCGCTCGTGATGGCCGTCGCCGCGAAGCCGGGCGCGACGAGGCAGAGCACGCCGAGGAGCAGGCTGAAGAAGATCTCGAACACGTTCCGCCCGGCCTCGGCCGGCGCCGTGTTGCCGGACGCCATCGCCGCCCCGCCGCCCACGACCGCCAGCCCGACGAGCGCCGTCGACAGGTAGAGGAAGCGGATGAAGCCCGGCGTCCGGAACGTCGCGCGCAGCTCCTTCAGCAGGATCGCGTCGGGGTCCCGGAACGGGTGGCGCAGCGCGGCCAGGAGCCGGTTGGGCCGCTTGGGAGGTCCGCCGGGGCGCGAGCCGAACGCACCGCTCGTGCGCTCGACGCTGGTCTCCGCCGACGCGGTCGCGGGCGCGCTCGCTGCGGTCTGGGCCGGCGCGCTCACTGGAGCTCTCCCTTCGTGACCTCGAGGAAGATGCGCTCGAGGTCGTTCTGATCCGGCTCGAGGCGCACGATGCGCAGACCGTCCTTCACCGCGAACGCGACGAGCTCGGCCAGCGCCTCGTCGCCGCCCTGGTACTGCACGCGGAACGAGCCGTCGGGATCGCGCTCGACGCCGAGGACCGAGGGGCCCTTGCCGAGGCGCGCCTCGGCGTCCTCGGGTGGCGCCAAGAGCCGCACCTTCACGCCGCGGTCGGGCGTCAGCCCGCGCCCGATCGCATCCACGCTGCCGGACGCGACGATGCGGCCGCGCTCGAGGATGGCGACCGACGTGCACATGTCGGAGAGCTCCGTGAGGATGTGGCTCGAGAGCAGGATCGTCTTTCCGAGGCGCTGCAGCTCCTCGATGAGCGTGCGCATCTCGATGCGCGCGCGCGGGTCCAGGCCGTTGGCCGGCTCGTCGAGGATGAGGACCTTCGGGTCGTGCAAGAGCGTGCGCGCGATGGCGAGGCGCTGCTTCATGCCCTTGCTCATCGCGGCGACGAGCCGCTCGCGGAGCGGGCCGAGCTCGGTGAGCTCCATGACGGCCTCGATCGTCTTGTCGCGCTGTCCGAGCGCGATCCCGTGCGCGGCGGCGAAGAACTCCAGGTACTCCTGGACGGTGATGCGATCGTAGACGCCGAACGAGTCCGGCATGAAGCCGAGCACCTTGCGGACCTCGCTCGGAGCCTCCACGACGTCGATGCCGTCGACGAGCACGCGCCCGTCGTCGGGCTCGAGCAGCGTCGCCATCATGCGGATCGTCGTCGTCTTGCCGGCGCCGTTGGGCCCGATGAACCCGAAGATCTCGCCCGCCGGGACGTGCATCGAGACGTCGCGCAGGACCTGCATCTTCCCGAACCAGTGAGACACGTGCTGGACGCGGATCATCGCGTGCCTCCCGCGCCGAAGAACTGCTGGAGCGCGCCGCCCATCGGATCGCTCGCGGTCGGCGGGGCCTCGGCCGCGGCGCCGAGCTCGATGATGCTGCCCGTGGGGAGATAGAGCGTCGGCGTCGGCAGCGAGGGGACCACCCGGAGGATGCGCAGGTCGCGCTCGCTCGTGAACGTCGGAGTCGCGGCGGGCGGCGGGTCGGGGTCGGTCTGCGCGTAGAGCACGGGCACGAGCCCGCTCGAGAACGTCGCGAGGAGGCGCTGCAGGCCCAGGGCGTAGGCTTCTTCGCCCACGCCCAGGCCGAGCGCATCGCGCAGCGCCGCGACGTCGGACGAGCTGACGTCGTAGTAGCCCGTGGGCGGCAGGTAGAGCGCGCTGTCGCGCGGGATGTCGACCGTCGAGCCCGGGGCGACGTCGCCGATCACGTACACGCGGCCCTGTCCGTCGACCACGAACGCGTGGCGCAGCGGGCGCCCGGTGCCGTTCCGGACGGCGGCGAGGCGGCGCTCGTCGACGACGAACGAGACCCCCTCGGCCAGATCGATCACGTGCTCCTCGCGCGTGAAGACCGTCTCCCAGAGGCCGCCGCTCGTCGAGCGGAGCGTGGTGCTCGTGTCGCCCTGGTGCAGCACGCCGCCCGAGCCGCCGAGGATGCGAGAGATGCTCCCGTGCTCGGCCGAGGGGGCGTCCATCGTGGTCGGTCGCGTGAAGTAGAAGCCGGTGTAGCGGCGCGCGAGGCCGACCGAGTCGCCGGCCACGGTCTCCACGATCTCGACGCGCCGGTAGCGCATGAGGACGCCCTTGCCGAGGTAGCCGACGATGAACATCAGGAGCGCGCAGACGAACGCCACGGCCGGCGTCGTGGCGAGCGCGAGCGTGGGCGTCTTGCGGCGCCCGACGAACCAGAAGTTCAGCGGGCCGATCGCGAGCACGTAGAAGAACAGGAGCACACCGACGAGCGCGAGGGCAGGGCGGTAGCCCTCGTTCGGGTCGAGCGCCGCCCGCATCCGGCCGAAGCTCATGCGCGCGGCGCTGCCGTAGTAGCCGTAGGTGTCGGCGACCTCGTCGAGGTGACGGCCGAACGAGAGCGCGGGCGTGATCGGATCCAGACCTCCGTTCGCCTGGTCGACGGCGCTCTGCACGATCGCCCGCGTCGTCGGCAGCTCGACGTAGGGAGGCGCCGCGCCGTCGAAGTCGGCGACGTACACGGCGCCGAATCCGGCCCGCACCGAGCAGCCGAACTCCTCGCGCTGGGCCTCGCCGCATGCGAGCTGCGCGATGGGGGCTTGCCCGTCGACGCGCTCGAGCGTGGTGCCGCGCGAAAGCCCGGGGAAGTGATCGTGGACGAACGGAGCCGAGAGGTCGGCGTCGGTGCGTGGGAAGAGCACCACCCGGCCACCGGCGTGGATCCATCCCTCGAGCGCGCCCTGCTGCTCGTCGGACAGGCGCGCGAGCGCGGGGATGCTGGCGGCGAGGACCCCGACGCCCGACCAGCCGAGCGCGCTCGTCGGCGCGATGGCGTCGCCCGTGCGCGCATCGAAGCCGACCGTGCCGAGCGGCACGCCGGAAGCGCTCGTGCCGCCGCCGGCATAGCCCCACGTCGGCGCGCGCACGTTGGTCGTCATGTCGAGAAGCGCGCCGCGGAGACGGGGAGGATCGGCGAGCACCACGAGCGCGCGCGCGCTCTGGCCGTACGTCGCGTTCATGCTCGCCTCGGCGAGGGTCCCGCCGCCGTCGACGACGTAGCGCGCGCGGATCGACGCCGAGTCCGGGCAGAAGAGCGTCGCGATCACGCGGCGCGACTCGCCCGCCGGGATGTCCAGCGGGATTCGCGTCGCTTGCTCGGGCTGCTGCCACTGTGCGACCGAGACCTCGACGTAGCCGCGCAGCGTGGCGGTGGTCTGGTTGGTCGCGTTCACGGCGAGGGCGCTGAAGCCGTCGCCGAGGGCCGTCTCGTTGCCGAACACGCCCTCGACCGTGAGCACGACCGGGCGTCGCGGCCCGGGCTGCGCCTCGGCGAGCGGCGCTGCGAGCCACGCGAGCAGCGCGAGCGCGAACAGGAGCGGGGCGCGCATCAGCCGGCGATCCTCGCGACCGACGGCGAGACCTCGGGCACCTCGTCCAGGATCTTCTGCACGATGGCGTCGGCTGCGATCCCGTCGGCCTCGGCCTCGAAGCTCGGGATGATGCGGTGGCGGAGCGCGGGGAGGGCCACGCGGCGGATGTCCTCGACGCTCACGTGCCCGCGGGCCGAGAGCAGCGCGTGGACCTTCGCCGCGAGGAGCACCGACTGGCCGCCGCGCACGCCCGCGCCGTAGCGCAGGAGCTTCTTGGCGCTCGGCGCGGCGTCCGGCATCTGCGGGTCGCTGCCGCGCACGAGCCGCGCGACGTAGCGAGCGACGGCGTCGGCCACGCGCACGTCGCGCACGAGCTCGCGCATCGCGAGCAGCTTCGGTCCGTCGACCACCCGCGGGACCTCGGACTTCGCGTTGCCGGTCGTGCGGTCGAGGATCGCGACCAGCGTGTCCTCGTCGGGCTGCGGCACGAGCACCTTGAACAGGAAGCGATCGAGCTGCGCCTCGGGGAGCGGGTAGGTGCCCTCCATCTCGATCGGGTTCTCGGTCGCGAGGACGAAGAAGGGCTCTTCGAGCGCGTGGCGGGTGCCGGAGATGGTGACGGTCTTCTCGGCCATCGCCTCGAGCAGCGCGCTCTGCGTCTTGGGCGTCGCGCGGTTGATCTCGTCGGCGAGCACGAGCTGGCCGAAGATCGGGCCCTTGCTGAGCTCGAAGCGCTTGCGGCCGTTCTCGTCCTCGACGACGACGTTCGTGCCGACGATGTCGCCCGGCATCAGGTCGGGCGTGAACTGGATGCGCGAGAAGCGCAGGTGCATCGCGTCGGCGAGGGTGCGGACGAGCAGCGTCTTGCCGAGGCCTGGCGCGCCCTCGAGCAGCGCGTGACCGCCGGCGAAGAGGCAGAGCAGCACCTCCTCGACGACGCGCTCTTGACCGACGACGACCTTGGCGACGGCGTCCTTGAGCGAGGCGATGGTGCGCTGGAAGTCGTCGAGCTTGGCGTCCGTCATCGAATCTCCATGTCGTCCCGATTGCGTGGCGTCCCGATTGCGTGGCGTCTCTGAGCGTCACTGCCCGTCGAAGTAGCTCTGCACGTGCTGGCGGTAGTCCTCGGGGATCGGGCTGTGATCGACGGCGCCACGGTCGCTCGGCGCCGTGCCGGTGCCGGTGCCGGTGCCGACGACGCCCGACGTGTCGGAGCCCTCCGGGTCGACCCACTCCACCGAGGAGCGCGAGGGCGCGCCGGGAAGACGGCGGGGGCGCACGCGCGCGAGCGGTCCGTCGCCCTCGAGCTCTTGGGTCTCGCCGGTGGGATCGCCGTGGCCGCCCCCGGGCCCGGTCCCGCCTTGGCCGACGCCGTCGCCTTGTCCCTGACCCTGGCCCTGACCTTGTCCCTGACCTTGTCCCTGGCCTTGTCCCTGGCCTTGTCCCTGGCCTTGTCCCTGGCCTTGTCCCTGGCCTTGTCCCTGGCCTTGTCCCTGGCCCTGCCCCTGCCCTTGTCCCTGACCCTGCCCTTGTCCCTGACCCTGCCCTTGTCCCTGACCTTGCTGCGGGATCGGCATGCCCTGGCCTTGGCCCATCTGCAGCTGGAGCTCGTCGAGGTGCTCGAGCGCCTCGCGCAGCGCCGCTTCCATCTCGTCGGCGCTCATCGTCTGGCCCTGGGCCGACGGATCGCCACTCTCCGAGCCGCTGCCCTGGCTCGCCGGCGCGTCGCGCAACGCGTCGGCGAGCCGCTGGCGCTCCTCCGGCGTCAGGCGGCTCCACGCGTCGCGCATCGCGTCGGTGAGCTCGCGCGTCAGCTGCGAGGCGTCGCCGTCGCGCTCGAGGGACTCGAGGCCCTGCGAGAGCCCGCCCGCGAGCTCCGGCATCGACTCGGCGAGCTCGCGCGCGAGCTCGGCTTGCTCCGCGCGCCGCTGCAGCTCCTCGGCCGACGCTTCGAGCTGCGACGCGAGCGCCTCGTCTCCCTGCTCGCGCGCCGCCTGCGCGCCCGCTTCGAGCGCTTCGTGCGCCCGCTCCCGGTCCGCCGCTTCGCGCCGCGCCGCAGCCCGATCGGCCTCGCGCGTCAGCTGCTCGAGGTCCCGGTCGCGCACGGCGCTCGCGAGGTCGGGCTCGCTCGCCATCGCCTCGGCCGCGGCGTCTTGCGCTCGCATCTGCTCGGCGGTCGGCGCGCGGTGCGCCTCCTCGAGCGCGTGCTCGAGCGATGCGATGCGATCGAGCGCCTCGCGACGCTCGAGCCCCTGCTCGAGCTCCTCGCGCAGCTCGCGCGCCTCCTGGCTCGCCTCGTCGAGGCGCCGTCGCTCGTCCTCGCTCTGGGCGCGATCGGGCAGGTGCTCGATGCGCTCGAGCGTCCCGTCGTCGTGCCACGTGACGCGATCGGTCCCCGGGGCCTGCGCGTGCGGGCGCGGGTGGGGCACGAGCCACGCGGCGAGGAAGGTCGCGAGCGCCATCGCGAGCGCCCACGCGTCGCCGCGCACGATCTTGGGGCGCACGGCCGCCGCCCCGACACCCTCGAGCGCCTTGCGGGCGCGCGCCTCGGTGCGCTCGCCGAGCACACCGCCCTCGCCACGCCGCGCGCTCTCCCAGGTCGTGACCAGCGCTTCGCCCGCGCCGATCCGCCGATCGAGGTAGTGCACGACGTCGCTCTCGGCCGGCTGCGTGCGCCGCGCGCGAAAGGCGCCGACGAGAGGCCCGACCACGAGCGCGGCGAGCCAGGGCCAGCGCGGCCAGCTCGGCATCACCAGCGCCGCGAGCAGGGCGAGCGTGCCGAAGAGCGACGACCAGAAGACGACCTGCGCGAGGGTCTCGCGTGCCGCGAGCGCGCGTCGGACCACCGCGCCGAGCTCGCGTGCTCGCGCCAGCGTGTCCGTCCCCGCGCTCTTGGCCCCTTCGTTCATCGTCCCCGATTGGTCCGCGCTCGTGCCCTCCGGTCGCGGCGTCGCTGCTCCCTGCTTGCTCATGACGCTCGGACCCGCGAAGAGGTTCCCGCCGTGGCTCCCGTTCGCCCCGCGAGCACGCCCGTTCGCCGGAAACGACGACGCGGCAGCCGATCGCGAGATCGACTGCCGCGGTCCGGAGCCCTCACGGGATCAGAAGCTCACGTTGCGGATGCGCCAGTAGAACCCGCCGTTGTCCGCGGCGACCTGCACCACCGGGCATCCCGCGTTGTCGAGGTTCGCGAGCGCGGTGACGATCGTCCGCTGGCCCACGTACTGACCCATCTCGGGCGCCCAGTTGGTGTCGTCGGTCACGAATCCGCCTTGGCCGTCCGGGCCGGTGTAGGGCGTGTGCCCACCGAGCACGATGCTCGAGCCGACGACGATGGGGCCGTAGACCGGCACGCTCATGCCGCAGTTCGAGGGGATCCCGCCCGGGCCGAACGTGGTCGGCACGCTCGGAATGACCGCCGTGGGCGGCGGGGCGAACGCGCCCGGCGTGGAGCTGACCGTCATCGTGTACGGCGTGCCCGCGGGGCCGCTGTACATGCCGACGTAGACCTCGACGTTGCCGGCGGGGAACGCGGTCGCGATCTCGGGGTTGAGGCTGCCGTTCGCGTCGTCGTTGCAGAAGACCTGACCGCTCGGCGAGCGCACGGCCATCGTCATGTCGGCGCTCGACTGCACGGTGAAGCGCAGCATCGGCAGGGGCGCCGTGAGCGTGAAGGTGTGGTTGGGCATCGCGGGGAAGGTCCCGCGGCAGTCGGGACCGAGCGCGGCGGACGGCAGGACACCGCCTGCGGTGCCGGAGACGAACTGATCCGCGAAGCCGGGGGCGAGGGCCGAACCGCCGCCGACGACCGGAGCCACGCCAGTGCCGGAGGGTGGAGGCGGCGTGCCGGGCCGGCCGCCGAAGCAGCAACCCGCGAGAGACAGCGCCAGCAGCAACTGCGCAGACGTACGGTTCATCGGTTCTCGTTCCCTTCTCTCGGCTCTCGCCGTCGCTCCGAACGCCACGCTCTTGCCGCGTCGGTCGTGGCCCCCGACCCGCGCGTAGGGTACGCGAATCACGCGCGCGGATCCCCGATCTTTTTCCTTGGTGTCTTCGCGCCGGAAGTGGGCGTTATTTCTCACGCTCGCCCACCGCCGGCCGAGCCCGCAGCGCGGAGGACGCGCGCGCTGATCAGGGCGCGGACGGCGCGTCCGCAGGTACGTCCGAGCCGGCACCCGACGGATCCGCGCCGCCCGGCGGGGGGAGGGCTCCGCCCAGCCGTCGCACGTGTCGCACGAGCGCCTGGACGCCCTCCGGGCTCAGCCGATCGCCGAAGGCAGGCATGAACCCGCCTCGCCCTTCGGCGATGCTGGTCGCCAGCTGCTCGTCGGTACGGCTCGCCTGCCACGCCGCCGTCGTGAAGTCGGGCACCTGCGCGACGGGCGGGCGGCCGGGGCCATCGCCGCGCCCCTCGGGCCCGTGGCACTCGCCGCACATCGCGCCGAAGAGCGAGGTCGCCGCGCGCGCCTCGGCGACCGCGGGATCCACGTCCACCTCGTCGGGCGCGCCCCCGCGCTCGCCCGTCTCGCCCTCGGGCGGCTGGTGATCGGAGGGCGTCCACTCGCGAAGGTCGCGTGAGGCGTCGCTCCCACATCCGAGCGTGAGGGCGAGCGCGAGCGAGGTGGCGAAGGACGAGCGCACGGCGCGAGCAATAGGAGGTGCGGCCGCGCTTGGCAATCGGCATCGCACGCGCGGGGTCTTCGCACCGCCCTCGCCGCGAGCCTCACCCCCCCGCTCCGATCGGGCGTGCACGCGCGGTTGGCAGTGCGGCACGCGATGGGTAGGGTTCCGGCCAAGTGATCCCCAAGAACGTCTGGGCGTGGCGAGGCATGCGCGTCGTCTCCGTCGCGCTCTTCGCATCGCTGCTCTACTTCGGGCTCGACGCCTACGGCTACGCGTGGGCGATGGTCCCGATCGCGACGCTCATCCTGCTCGTCTGGCTCGCGGAGACGGCGCGCATGCGCTGGCGCGCGCGCAAGCGCGAGCAGGACTGGGATCGCTGGGAGGCGGCGGTGAACGCCGAGGAAGGCGAGCGCGATCGCGCGATCGCCGAGGTGCGCGAGGCGCTCGAGAAGTCGCGGCGCCTGGGCCCGCGGCTGCGGCTCGAGCAGGCGCACCTGAGCGTCATCCTCGCCGAGCTGCTCGACGCCGCGGGTCGCCCGGGCGAAGGCTCCCGCGTGCTCACGCGCGTGAAGATCGACGAGCTCGAGCCCGGGCAGGCCGCGGTCGTCCGCCACGCGAAGGCGGTCGCCTACCTCGCGGCCGGCGACATCGAGAACGCGGACATCACGCTGCGCGTCCGCGGCTCGCGCTCGCCCGAGGCCGACGTCGAGGCGCGCCTGGACTTCCTCGCGCTCATGGTGGCGATCGAGAAGGGGGACGCGCAGCGGGCGCTCGACGAGGCGGCCGGGATCGCTCGGGCGCATCCGCAGGATCCCACGCTCGCGGACGACGCGCGTGTCGTCGAAGCGGCCGCGCTCGAAGCGCTCGGACGGCACGACGAGGCCATCGCGAAGCTGAAGCCCCTCGGGAGCGAGACGCTCGGTGCCCTCGCGCGCCTGGGCCAGCCGAGGGTTCGCCCGCTGGCGAAAGAGGCGCTCGGGTGAGCCCTCGCGCCGCTTGCGCTCGGCCGCGCTGCCTCGCGTTGCTGATCGTGCCGAGGTCGGCGCCCGGCCCTGATCGCGGCCACTTCGCGGGAGAGGCTGGGCGAGGGCGGGCGGAGGACGCGACGGAGTGGCGTATCCACGGCGCCGGCGCCGGTGCCCTCACCTGACCTCTCCCACGAAGTGGGAGAGGGACCGGGCTCCGGCACGGCACGGCGCGCGCTCGTCGCGCTGGAGCTGGAGCGCGGTCGCCGGCAATGAGCGGAGAAGCGCCGAGCGTTGCGGCGATCTCGGCTCGGCTCCTCTCCCACTTCGTGGGAGAGGCTGGGTGAGGGCGGGCGGAGGACGCGACGGAGTGGCGTGTCCACGGCGGCGGCGCCGGTGCCCTCACCTGACCTCTCCCACGAAGTGGGAGAGGGACCGGGCTCCGGCACGGCACGGCGCGCGCTCGTGGAGCTGGAGCTGGTGCGCGGTCCGCCGGCAATGAGCGGAGAAGCGCCGAGCGTTGCGGCGATCTCGGAGCTCGGCTCCTCTCCCACTTCGTGGGAGAGGCTGGGTGAGGGCGGGCGGAGGACGCGACGGAGTGGCGTGTCCACGGCGGCGGCGCCGGTGCCGCCTGACCTCTCCCACGAAGTGGGGAAAGACCGGGCTCCGGCACGGCACGGCGCGCGCTCGTGGAGCTGGAGCTGGTGCGCGGTCCGCCGGCAATGAGGCGGAGAAGCGCCGAGCGTTGCGCCCTTCGTGGGAGATCTCGGAGGTGGCGTGTCGGCTCTCTCCCACTTCGCAACACGGCGCGGGAGAGGCTGGGTGAGCAATGACGGGAAGCGAGGACTGAGGCGGGCGGAGGACGGACGGGTGGCGTGTCCGGCGGCGCCGGTGCCCTCACCTGACCTCTCCACGAAGTGGGAGGGGGACAGGCTCCGGCACGGCGGCGCGCGCGCTCGTGGAGCTGGAGCTGGTGCGCGGTCCCGCCGGCAATGAGCGGAGAAGCGCCGAGCGTTGCGGCGATCTCGGAGCTCCTCTCCCCCCCTCCCGATCCGGCTCCGCCGGTCGGCCGAGGGCGCGCCCAGTGTCTGGCCGAGGCTCGCTGCCGACGCAGCGTCTCCCCGCGCCGCGGCGCGGCGACGACGCGGGCGCGCGATCAGGCGGTGTCGCTCGCGAGCGGTCGCGCGGAGCCGGGGCGAGGCCGATCGGCTCCGCCGGTCGGCCGAGGCGCGCCCAGCGCGCCTGAGAACTGGTGCGGCATCGCCGACGCCGGTACATGGCGACCCCGAAGATCGCCGGGATCGCGACGGTGAAGAGCACGAGGGACATCCGGTAGCCGGCTTCGTCGTTCGCCATGGTGGCGCGGACCATAACAGACGCCGGGGGGCAGGCCCGTTCCGAACGTATCGGGCGCCGAGGCCCCGGTCCGTGTCCCGAGAGGCCCGTGGGGCGTGTGCCGCCGGCCACGCGTCCTCGCCGATCGACGGGGGAGCCGGGGCGTTCTGGGCTGGCGCACGGCGTGACTCCGCTCCCGCTCGATGCGCACCCCCACCGATGGCTCGCCCGGTCCCGGCCCCTATCGCACCTCTGCCGCGCCGCCGCCGAAGGCGCCGCCGTCCCGCCGGGGGGCCGCGATCGTGGTGCTGCTGGTGCTCTCGCTGCCCCTGGCGATGCTGCTCGGTCGAGCGCGCTCGCAGGCGCTGCCGGCGACGTCGCTCCCGTTGATGACGGACTTCCTCTCCGCCTTCCCGTCGAGCGAGCCCGAGCTGCCCATCGCGACGCCCCTCGCGCCGCTTCTCGCCGCCGACGCGCCCGAGGCGCTCGCGGTGCTCTCGCCCGCCGGCGAGGGCGCCGTTCGCATCCGGCGCGGCGACAGCTTCTCGGTGCGCTTCAACCGCCCGATGGTGCGCGGCGTCGACGTCGGGCGCGATCTCGCCGAGAGCCCGCTCGTGCTTCGTCCGGCCATCGCGGGCACGACGCGCTGGGTCTCGCGCAGCACGCTCTCCTTCACGCCCGACGCGCAGGCCTTCGCCCGCCCGCGTGAGGCCAGCGTCTCGTTCCGCGAGGGCCTGGGCTCGGTCGACGGCGACGCGCTGGTCGACGACGTGCCGCGCGTCATGGTGCTCGACGGTACGCCGCGCCTGCTCTCGAGCGAGGACAGCGTCCCGGTCGGCGCGCCGATGCTGCTCACCTTCGATGCGCCCGTGCGCACCGGCGAGCTGTCGCGCGACCTCATCGTGTACGAGCAGGGAGGCGGCTATCGCTCGCTCCCCGTCCGCCTCGAGAACCGCGGCGCGGGCTCCGAAGAGGGCGAGTACATCGTCGCCCTCCGCCCCTCGCGCGCGCTCGAGCCGGGCGCGCACATCGCGATCGCCGTCGCGCCGCGCTGGATGCAGTGGGGCGGCTACTCTCCTTCCGTCCTCGAGGTGGCGCTCGAGCCGCGCCCGCGCGTCGACGGCGTTGGCTGCACCGAGTACGAGTGGGGCGAGAGCGAGTGCTCCTACGACGTCTCGCCCGGCGACATCGTCGACGTCGAGACCGAGCTCACGCTGCGCTCGACGCACCCGCTCGCCGACGTCACGACCGCGCAGGTCCACGTCGACCCGCCCGTCACCGGGCTCGCCGTGAGCGTGCGCGGCAGCGGCAGCGAGCAGCGCCGGCACCTCGCGATCACGGCCGAGTGGGAGCCCGATCAGGTCTACGAGGTCCGCATCGGCGAGCTCGCGACCGATCGCGGCACGCGCCTCGTCACGCTCGGCCCGCTCGCGATGCGCAGCGCGGGCCACCCACCCGCGCTCTCGGCGCAGGGAGGCCGCTTCGCCATGGAGCGCGACGCGACCTTGCGCTGGCCCTTCCGCGCCATCCGCGTCGACACCGGTCGCGTGCTCCGCCGTCGCGTCGCGCCGGGCGACGAGGCACGCGCCCTCGCGCACCCGGCCGACTACGCGTCCGCTTCACCCGACAGCGAGGCGCCCCTCGCGCCGCTCGCGCCCACCGCACGCCCGAACCGCTGGGGCCGCGGCGAGATCGCGGTCGACCTCGCCGGCGGCGGCATGGAGGTCGTCGCGCTCAGCGCGAGCGACGCGCAGCTTCCCGGCAGCTACACCGCGGGCTTCTTCGTCGCGAGCGACCTCGGCGTCGCGGCGACGGCCCTGCCCGAGGGCCTGCTCGTGTGGGTCACCTCGATCGCGCACGGCACGCCGGTCGCCGGCGCCGAGGTGGCGGTCAGCACGCTCGAGGGCCTGCTGGGCGTCGGTCGCGGGCGCACCGGCGCCGACGGTAGCGTCTGGATCGACATCGACGCAGGGATGCAGCGCCCGCTCGACACGTCGATGGCGCTGGTCGTCACGGCGGGCGACGACCGCACGGCGACGACCTTCGATCCGCGCTCCGGGGTCGGCCCGGCGGCGCTCTCGGTGACGGGCGGCACCAGCACGAGCCCCGACGGATCGCTCCGCGCCACCGTGATGACCGACCGCGGCGCCTACCGGCCCGAGGAGACGCTGCACGCGCTGGCGATCGTGCGGCGCGTGAACGGCGCGGGGCTCGGGCTGCCGGCCGAGCGCGCCGTCGTGATCCAGGTCACGTCCCCGACCGCGACGCTGCCGGTCGCGACGGTGAACGCGCCGCTCTCGGCCGCGGGCGTCGCCAGCGCGGACGTCACGCTCGCCGAGGATGCGGTCCTCGGCGACTACTTCGTCACGGTGCTCGACGGGGCGGTCGTGCTCGGCGAGACGACCGTCACCGTCTCGGAGTACCGAGAGCCGCGCTTCCGCGTCGATCTCGACGTGCCCGCCGACGGCGTGGCGCTCGAGGGCGACCCGCTCCGCGTCGGGATCCACGGACGCTACCTGTTCGGCGCGCACCTCACCGGCGCCACCGCGCGGTACTCGATCGTGCGCGGGGGCAGCGTCGCGCACGGCCGCCGCTGGCACGACGTCTCCTTCCTTCCCGTCTCGACGCACGCGGCGCGCTCGACGCTCGCGGAAGGGCTGCTCGATCTCGACGCGAGCGGCGACGGTCACGCCGACGGGGTGGTCTCGCTCGGCGTGCCCACGCGCTCGCGCCTCGAGGTCGAGGTCGAGGTGACCGACGAGAGCGGCGAGAGCACCACCGTGCACCGCAGCATCGTCGCCCGCCCCGCCGAGGCCGAGGTCGGCATCCGCGATGGTGCGAGCTGGGTCGCGCTCGGTCGGCCGCTGGTCCTCGAGGCCATCGCGGTCGATGCGCACGACGAGCCGCGCACGGGGGTGGCCATGGAGGCCCGCGTCGTGCGCGAGTCGCAGCAGGGCTACTACGAGTGGGAAGAGAGCGGCGAGGACGGCGGTGGCTTCCGCCTGCGGCACGCCGAGGGCACCCAGATCGTGCACCGCTGCGCGCTGCGCTCGGCCGCCGACTTCGTGTCGTGCTCCTACACGCCCGACCGCGCGGGCTCGTACGTGCTCGAGGTCGACGCGCGCGATGCGCACGGGCGTCGCAGCTGGGCCTCGCGCCGCGTCTACGTCACCGGTCCCGACGACTCGCCGGACCGTGATCCGCCTGGCTCGCCGGTGGCACTCACACCGGGCGCCGAGCGCTACGCGGTCGGCGACCAGGCAGAGATCGCGTTCGAGAGCCCCTTCGCCGGCCGCGCCATCGTGACGGCCATGACCGACCACCTGATCGCGCGGCAGGAGATCGCCGTTGTCGCGGGCGGCAACCGCGTGCGCGTGCCGGTGACCGAGGCGATGGTGCCGAACGCGTTCGTCTCCGTGACGCTCGTCCGCCCGCGGACGGCGGCGCCTCCCCCGGGGGGGGGTGGCGCGCGCGTGCTCGATCTCGGCGCGCCCGATCTGCGCTTCGGTGCCGTCGAGCTGCGCGTGAATCCGCCCACCGATCCGCTCGGCGTCGCGCTCACGGCGGCGGCGCGCGCGGTGCCGAGCACCGAGGTGCCGATCGACGTCCGCGTGACGAGCGCGGCGGGGGCGCCCGAGCGTGGCGCGCAGGTCGCGCTCTGGGCGGTGGACGAGGGCACGCTGCGGGTGACCGACTGGCAGCTGCCGGACGCGACGAGCGGGCTCTTCTTGCGGCGCGCGCCACAGTTCGCGATGGACGACGTGCGCCGCACGCTTGTCTCGCGCCTGCCGGGCGCGCTCGATCCGGGCCCGAGCGGCGACGGCGGCTACGTCGACGCCGTGATGCAGCTCGCCTCGCGCGAGCGCTACGAGCCGACGCCGCTCTTCGTGGCCTCGCTCGTGACCGATGCGGACGGGCACGCGCACGCGAGCGTGAACCTCCCCGATCGCGTGACGGAGTACCGGCTCGTCGCGGTGGCGGTGCAGGGCGGCGGGCGCTTCGGCCGCGCGGAGGGCTCGCTCGTCGCGACGCGCCCGGTGGTGGTGCGGCCGGCGCTGCCGCGCTTCCTCACCGAGGGCGACGAGGTGGAGATCGCCGCGTTCGTGCACGACGAGGCGAGCACACCGGTCGAGGCCACCGTCACGCTGCACGCGTTCGGGCGGCAGACGGCGCTCGGCACCGTCCACCTCGAGCCGGGGGCGGACGCACGCGTGGCGACGCGCGTGACGATCCCGGTCGGCGCCGAGCCGACGCCGATCGAGATCAGCGCGCGCACTTCGAACGGCGACGAGCACCGCGTCTCGCGCACGCTCGACGTGATGCCGCGCGGGCGCTGGGTGCGCCAGCGTGCGCTGGTGATGGGCACGGCAGGGGCGCGCGAGCTCGCGCTCGCCTTTCCGGACGGCACGTCGGTGCGCGGCGCGATGCGCGCCGTCGTCTCTCACCACCCCTTCATCGCGGCCGACGGGCTCGCCGACGATCTGGCCTCGCTCGGCTTCGGCGGCGGCGAGGTCGATGCGGCGGTGATCCTCGGGCTCGCGAGCCACGCGCGGCTCGGCGGCTCGCTCGTGCTGCGAGACAGCGAGTCCACGGCGCGCGAAGGCATGGTGCGCGCCCGCCTGCGCAGCCTCTCGCGCCTGGCCACCGACACCGGCGGCTACTCGTACCAGGGGAGCTGGGCGAACGCGGACGCGCGCCTGACGATCGCGGCGCTGCGCGCGCGCCTGGCCGCGCACGCCGCGGGCATGCTCCCCGACGAAGGCGCACCCCACGAGGCGACGGAGCGCGCCGCGGATGCGCTCCTGCAGCTGGTGCGAACCAACCAGGTCGGTGCGGCCTACTACGGGTCCGGGCCCGGCGACCGCGATCTGCTCGCGCGCGCTCTCTACGTTCTGTCGCTCGCCGATCGGCGCGACGACGCGACCTTCACGCGCGAGTACGGCGGACGCGACCTGCTCACGCCGTACGCGCTCGCGAACCTCGCGCTCGCCGCGGAGGACGGCGACCACCGGCGCGATGGGCTCGTCGTCCTGGCGCTCTCGCGCTACCGCGACGAGCGCGGCGTGCACTTCGAGTCGGCCAGCACGTCCACGCTGGCGGCCTTGCTCCTCGCTTGCGCGAGCACGCCGAGTGGTCACTCCTCCATCGCGCGCATCGCGGGGATCCTCCTCGACCGCTCGGCCGACGGGCGCGCCTCGCTCGCGGACCCGTTCACGACGGCCGACCTCATCGACACCTTCGCGCGCGTCGCCGAGCGCTTCGTGGTGGAGGGCGCGACGACGCCGACGCTCGCGCTCGACGGCACCGCGATCCGTGCGGCCGAGACGGCGGGGCCCTCGGCGCGCTTCGCGGTGCCGTTCGAGAGCGCGGTCGCCGACGGCACGCACGCGCTCCTCGCCCGCGGGACTGCCGACCGTCCGGTGTTCGTGGCGCTCGAGGCGCGCTGGGCCGAGCCACTCTCGGAGGCGGACGAGCGGGCGCGCGGCCGCGCTCTGACGCTGCACCGCGTGCTCGAGACGCCGGCCGGGACGCCCATCCCCTCGGGCTCGCACGTGCCGCTCGGCTCGCTCGTGCGGGTGCGCCTCTTCCTCCACACCGAGCAGGCGACGCCGGATTGGGCGGCCGTGCGTGATCCGCACCCGGCCGGGCTCGAGCCGATCGACGACGGGCTCGAGAGCTCGCCGACCACCGAGATCGCTTCGCTCGTCGGGATGGGGCCCGACGACGACGTGGTCGACGTGCGCGCCACGCGCGCGCTGAACAGCGTGGCCTACGTGCGCAGCCACGAGCACGCGCCCCACGCGAGCACGTACCAGCTCACGACGCTCGGGCCGGGGCTCTACGAGCTCACGTACGCGCTGCGCGCGTCCACGCCGGGCACGTTCGTCGCGCCGCCCGCGAGCTTCGAGGCGCTGCGCGATCCCGACTTCGTCGCGCGCTCCGAGTCGCTCACGCTGACGGTCGATCCGTGAAGAAGCTCCTGCGCCACGCGGGGCGCGCGCTCCGCGCCGTGGTGGCCGTGACGGCGGTCCTCGCCGCCGTCGCGTCCCTCGCCTTCGCCGCGGTGCACGACAGCCTCATCGACGAGGCGCTCTTCGCGCGGCCGCTCGATCCGGTGGCGGTCACCGATCGCGACGGGATCCCGCTCCGACACACGCTTCCGGGATCGGTCGACCGGCGCTGGGTCACGCTCGACGAGGCGGGCGAGCAGGTGGTGAGCGCGTTCCTCGCGGCCGAGGACGCCCGCTTCTACGAGCACGGCGCGGTCGACCCGCAGGCGCTCGTGCGGGCGGTGCTGGTGGATCTCGTCCCGGGTGGCCGCGTCTCCGGCGCGTCCACGATCACGCAGCAGGTCGTGAAGCTCGTCTACGGGCGCCCGCACGGGATGTGGGAGAAGCCGCTCGAGGTCGCGCGCGCCATCGAGCTCGAGCGACGCTTCTCCAAGGACGAGATCCTCGAGCAGTACCTGAACCGCGTGCCGATGGGGAACGGCATCACCGGGGTCGCGCGCGCCTCGGAGGCCTACTTCGGGCGGCCGCCGGGCGAGCTCTCGCTGGGAGAGGCGGCGATGCTCGCGGGGATCCCCCAGGCGCCGAGCATCACCGAGCCGCGACGCCACTTCGCGCGGGCCGTGCGACGACGGGGATACGTCCTCGATCGGATCGCGGCGCTCGGGTGGCGTTGCGAGGACGAGATCGAGAGCGCGCGGACGGAGCCGCTCACCATCGCGAGCTCGGGGCCGCGCCC
>JBGALT010000144.1:0-20869 GCA_044223665.1 Sandaracinaceae bacterium
GCGGCGGTCGATCGGCTCGGCTCGGCGCACGGACGTGCGCTCGCCGCTCACGCCGCGGGCGCTCTGCTTGCGCGGGTGAGCCCCAGCCCGATCATCGAGAGCGTCGCGATGCCGATCTGCGAGACGCGCGCGAAGAGCGCCACAAGCACCTCTCGCGCTGGAAGAATGCCGTCGCGCGGACCCGCGGCGCCGTGGCGTGATGGCCAGGCGGACGCGCACGCCCCTGACCGCCATCTGACCATTGATGTTCCCCGGACGTGCGGGCCGAGGTAGCGGCGTTGATCCGTGATCGAGGTCGCGGCCGTGGGGGTCGGTTGCGCGTAGCGTCGGCCTGGTGACGACGCTGGTGCGTGGCCGCGTGCCGCCGGACTGGGAATCGAAGCTCAAGGGCGCTCGGCTAGACCTGCTGGCGCTGTTCCGCTCGATCGACCGGTTGCGGATGGATGCACGCGAGCTGCCGCGCTCCACCTTCGACGAGCTTCTCGACCTCGACGGCGACTACGCGGAGGCGCTGTCGATCCTCGACTCGCCGGCCTCGCAGTACGACATCGGCCGGATGACGCGCGACACGCGCCGGTCGCTGGGGCGCCTCTCGCGGCTGCGCTCGTCTTTCATGGCGCACTTTCCGGCGGCCCGGCGGGTGCAGCTCGAGGAGAAGGTGCGGGTCGTGCGCCCGACGTTGACCGATCAGGACGCGTGGCACTCGATCCCCGGCAAAGACCCGATGGCCGGCATTCCGCTCGACGACGATTGACGGTGGCGCGCGCCGCACTGGAGACGCGATGAGCGACGAGGAGTGGATCGCCCAGGTCTGCGGTGTCGTGCGCGAGTCGACGCGCAAGCGCCTGCGGGAGATGGGCCTTCGCGAGATCGCGTCGCTCGACCGCATCGAAGCGCTGGCGCGCGCGCTCTGCGCCGCGCTCGCGACGATGGTGCTCGAGGTCTGGGCGGAGATGCTCACGAAGATGGCAGTGGAGGTGGCGCTCGCCTGTCCGGGCTGCGGCCACGCGCGCAAGTGCAAGCGCCGCGCGGGCGCGGAGATCGAGCTACGCGTGCTCGGTCTCACCGTGAGCTTGCCCAAGCCGTACCTCGAGTGCGCGCGCTGCGAGGCGCCCGGGGTGAGCATCACCGCGCTCGTCTCGGGGCTCGCGAGCGGCGACACCAGCGCCGAACTGCGCCTGCGCGCGGGCTACTCGGCCTCGCAGCACAGCTACGGCAAGGCCAGGCGCGATCTGCTCGTGCACTACGGCCAGACCGTCGAGCGCACGAAGCTGCGGCGCATGGCGCTCGAGGTCGAGCGGCACGCGACCGACTATGCCGAGCGAGAGCGGGCCCGCGCTCTGGAACAGATCGCGGGCGAGCGGCGCACGACGGGCGTGCCGCTGCTCATGCTGCAGGCCGACGGTGGCGTGGTCCGCACCGGCACGCTCGTGCCCTGCGTGCGGGGCGACCCCGGCTTCGAGAAGAAGACCGCCAAGCGCGGGCTCGCGCGCCGCAAGCGCGACACGCAGTTCCGCGAGCTGATCACGTTCGACGTTCGCGTGCCCGGCGAGATGGACGCCAGCGCGCTCGATGCGATGGTCCCGGCGCATGCTCCCGAGGGCGAACGAGCGCGCCGCATGCTCGCGCTCGCCGCGCGCAAGGGTCTGGGCGACGCGACCGAGGTCATCGGCCTGGGCGACATGGGCTCGAACCTACCGGCTGCGTTCGCGGAGGCGTTCGTGGGACACCCGAAGGCGCACTGGTACGACGACTGGCACCACGTCTGCGACTACATCCACAAGGCGAGCCAGGTGCTCGTGGGCGTGGACGTGGAGCACTGGCGACAGACGATGCGCGAGGCGTGCTGGAAGCGCGACGAGCGCGAACGAGACCGTGTGCTCCGGCGTGCGCGCAAGCAGCGCATGCCCACGTTGCCCGCGCAGTTCGAGAAGTGTCCCGTCGCCGCGCTCGAGACGTACCTGCGCAACAATTGGGACCACATCCGCTCTGCCGAGCTGAAGGCGCGCGGCCTCGAGTTCGTCAGCTCGCGCGCCGAGTCGCAGGTGCGCGATCGGACGCACGTCCGCTTCCACGTCGCCGGCGCGTGGTGCTCCGCCAACCTCGAGGGCAAGTCCCTGCTGCGCGCCATCATCGACGACGGCCGATGGGCCGCCTTCCGCGCCCACTACCTCCGCAACGCCGCCACGACCTTCGACGCCGAGCTCGCCGCTCGCCTCCAGCGCGCGCGAATCGAAGGCCGACTCTCCGCCGATCAGCTCGCCGCAATGTCGGGCCGGACCGAGGCCCGTCACACCGAGGCCGCGTAGCGAGCACGCGCGGCGCACCTGGCTGGACGCCGCCCCTCGGGCGACCGCCGCTCCACGCCCGGCGATCGAGGGGCCGGGGAACGCGGGTGATCAGATGGCGCCCTTCCGCTGCCATTGACCCCGCTCCGCCCGCCGCGTTAGCGTCGCAGCGCACCGTGGCCTTTCCCCGCGCCTCCTTACTCCCGCTCGCCTTCGCTTCGCTCGCGCTCGCTGCGTCGGGGTGTGGGCCGGTTTGGTACACCGCCGAGGTGATCTCGGCGGGCTCCATCGTGGCCGAGGCCGAGCACGCCGACGCGGCGGACCACGCCGCCTACGAGTACTGGATCGCCCGCGAGTACCTGGAAAAGGCTCGGGAAGAGGCGGGCGGCGGCAGCTACGAGGACGCGATCCACTACGCGCAGGAGGCGCACCGCTACGGCGCCGAGGCGCGCGATCACGCGCGGTCGCGGATGCGCGACGATCTCCACGAGAGCCACGGCGGGGGCCACGACTGATGCGGCGCGATCTGCGCGTGCTGGCCGTCTTCGCCTTCTCGCTCGTGCTGGGCTGCGGGCAGGGCGCCGTGCTGCGCGGCCGGATCTCCGGCACCCGCGAGATCGTCGACGAGGCCGAGCGCAACGGCGCTCGCAACTGCGCGCCGCGCGAGCTCGCCGTCGCGCGTGCCAACCTCGAGTTCGCCGAGCGCGAGATCGCCCAGGGCGATCCGATCCGCGCCCAGCAGCACTTCGACCTCGCCGAGCCCAACGCGCGCGCGGCGCTGCGCCTCACCGATCCCGAGCGATGCCTCGAGCACGAGGCGCCGCCGCCGCCGCCCCCGCAGCCGGGCGACCGCGATGGCGACGGGATCCTCGATCCGGATGATCACTGCCCCGATCAGCCCGAAGATCGCGACGGCTATCAGGACGAGGACGGCTGTCCCGAGACGCAGGACTCCGACGGCGACGGCCTCGACGACGATCACGACCTCTGCCCGGCCGAGCCCGAGGACATGGACGGCTTCCAGGACTCGGACGGCTGCCCCGAGGTCGACAACGACGTCGACGGCATCATCGACGGCGGCGATCACTGCCCCGGCGAGCCCGAAGACGTGGACGGCTTCCAGGACGCCGACGGCTGCCCCGATCGCGACAACGACGTCGATCACATCGACGACGCCGTCGACCAGTGCCCGAACGAGCCGGGCCTTCCGTCCGAGCAGGGCTGCCCGCGCGTCTACCAGGACGTCGAGGTGACGAGCGAGGGCATCGTCATCCACCAGCAGGTCTTCTTCGTGACCGATCGCGCGACGATCCGGCCCGAGAGCCACGCCATCCTCGACACCGTCGCGCAGGTCATGCGCGACTTCCCGGACATCACCATCGAGGTCCAGGGCCACACCGACAGCCGCGGCAACGACCGCCACAACATGCAGCTCTCGCAGGCGCGCGCCGACTCGGTCCGCACCTATCTGATGCAGCAGGGCATCGCCGGCGATCGCATGACCGCCGTCGGCTACGGCGAGACGATGCCGATCGAGGACAACGCCACCGATGCGGGCCGGAGCATGAACCGCCGCGTCGAGTTCCACCGCACGGACGGCCGCGCCAGCCACTGAAGGAACGCGGCCACGGGCCAGCGCCCTCGGCAGGCTCACCTCGCACGTGTGACGCCCCGCGTCACCGCGCTCGGTCCGCTTCCTCGACCGCCACCCAGGCCCATGGGAGATTCGGCCCTTCTTCCAAAGAGACGGGGCGGGTTCGACATGGTCGAGAAGAAGAAGACGAGCGGGCGTAGCAAGCACATCCGGCTGACGTCCCATCCGGGGCAGGACGGAGGCCCGCCGGTTCGCATCCACTGGGGCGCGGCCGACGCGCACGCGCGGGGACCGATCATCGCGACGCTCAGCCATCCCGAGCACCGCAACGCGATCGGCACGCACTCCGGCGCGTACGCCGTCTATCGCGCCCTCGCCATCGCGGCGGGCTCCCTCAAGGCCGAGCACCACGCCGATCTCACGAACACGGCGCCGACCGATCACATCGGCCCGCATCCGCAGTGGACGCAGCCGGAGAAGATCGTCTCGATCGATCCCTGGGGCGCCTCGGTGCAGGACGTCTTCGGCGACTGGCTGAAGAAGGGCTACGACATCCGCCCCACGATCGCGATCACCAAGGCGCACCTGCGCATCCCCGAGATCCAGGACGCGATCGAGCAGGGCCGCCTGAAGCCGGACGGCAAGATCCTGAAGAAGACCGGTGATGCGCTCGTGACGAAGGCCGCGATCGAGCCGGTGTGGTACCTGCCGGGGATCGCACGGCGCTTCGGCTGCACCGACGCGGAGCTGCGGCGCACGCTCTTCGAGCAGACCGGCGGCATGTTCCCCGAGCTCGTGACGCGCGGCGATCTCGACGTGTTCCTGCCGCCCATCGGCGGGCACACCGCCTACATCTTCGGCGACCCGTCGAAGCTCGGCGATCGCAAGGTGCCGCTCACGTGCCGCGTGCACGACGAGTGCAACGGCTCGGACGTGTTCGGCTCCGATATCTGCACGTGCCGCCCCTACCTCACGCACGGCATCGAGGAGTGCATCCAGGGCGCGCAGGCCGGGGGCACGGGCCTCATCGTCTACAACCGCAAGGAAGGGCGCGCGCTCGGCGAGGTCACGAAGTTCCTCGTCTACAACGCGCGCAAGCGTCAGGAGGGCGGCGACTCGGCGGCGCAGTACTTCGCGCGGACCGAGTGCGTCGCGGGCGTGCAGGACATGCGCTTCCAGGAGCTGATGCCCGATCCCCTGCACTGGATGGGGATCACGAAGATCGACCGCTTCCTCAGCATGAGCAACATGAAGCACGACGCGCTCGTGCGGAGCGGCATCGAGATCGGCGAGCGCGTGCGCATCCCCGACGAGCTCATCCCCGACGACGCGAAGGTCGAGATGGAGGCCAAGATGGCCGCCGGCTACTACACGGCAGGCGAGGCTCCGCCGACGGCGACGGATCTCGAGGCGACCAAGGGTCGCGGCTTCGCCGAGTGATCGGAATGGCGATGGGAGATCTCCGCGACAGCATGTCCGACGCGCAGGGGCCGATCGCGTTCCTGCGCTCGCCGAGCACCATCCGCTCGCGCTGCCACGAGATGCTGGCGCTCGGGCGCGCCGGGCAGCTCGATCACTTCGCGGTGCACGACGACGCGATCGCGCGCGTCGTCGCGCGCACCATCGCGGTGACGAAGGCCGCCTATCCGACGCTCGAGATCCCCTACCACTCGCGCTGGAACCACTTTCGTGCCGGGGGCGTGGACCGCGTGGCCGACTTCGAGGCGCGGATCGCGCCGCTGTCTGCCGACGAGCGGGCACGCGCCCGGTTCGCGCTCGCGATCACCAGCGTGCTGCTCGACGCCGGCGCCGGCCCGGAGTGGCGATACCGCGAGCCAGGCACGGGGCAGGTCCTCGCGCGGAGCGAGGGCCTCGCGGTCGCGAGCTACCACATGTTCGTCGCCGGCCTCTTCTCGAGCGATCCCCGGCACCCCTACCGCGCCGACGCGGAGGGCCTCGAGTCGATCGATGCCCTCAAGCTGGGCTCGGCCTTCCAGGTCGCGGCGAGCAACCCGATGGTCGGCCTCGAGGGCCGCGCCGACCTGCTCGGGCGCCTCGGGTCGGCGATGCGCGCCGCGCCGCGCCTGTTCGGCGACGAGGCCGTGCCGCAGCTCGGTCACCTCTTCGATGCGTGCGCGGCGCGCGCCGAAGGGGGCTTGCTCCCGGCACGCCGGATCCTCTTCGTGGTGCTCGAGGGGCTCGGGCCGATCTGGCCCGGCCGCATCGAGCTGCTCGGCGTGAACCTCGGCGACGTCTGGAAGCACCCCAAGATCGGCGGCGCCTCGATCACCCAGGGCCTCGTGCCCTTCCACAAGCTCTCGCAGTGGCTCACCTACTCGCTCATCGAGCCGATGGAGCAAGCGGGGATCCGCGTGCTCGGTGCCGACGAGCTCACGGGTCTGGCCGAGTACCGGAACGGCGGCCTCTTCATCGACGACGGCGTGCTCGTTCCCAAGCACGCCGAAGTGACGACGAAGGCCCATGCGCCCGGCGACGAGGTCATCGTCGAGTGGCGTGCGCTCACGATCGCCCTGCTCGACGAGGTCGGCGAGGCGGTCCGCGCGCGCCTGGGCAAGACCGCGCAGGAGCTGCCGCTCGCCAAGGTCCTCGAGGGCGGCACGTGGGCGGCGGGGCGTCAGGCCGCCCGAGAGAAGCGCGCCGACGGCACGCCGCCGATCACGGTCGACTCGGACGGCACCGTCTTCTGAGGGGTGGGATCGAGAGCCCGTGAAGGGCTCGCGGCGGGATTCGCCTGCGGCGCGAACCACAAACTTCCGCCTTCGGCGCCGAGCCGATACCATCCTCTTCCACATGTCGACCGACGTCGTCGAATCGCTGGGGAAGGTCCAGCTCTTCGGGGGGATTCGCCCCGAGGGGCTCAAGCGCGTCGCGTCGATCTGCAGCGAAGAGAGCTTTCGTCTCGGTGACATCGTGTTCCGCGAGGGCGAGGTGGGCGACAAGCTCTACATCATCCTCGAAGGCAAGATCCGCATCTCGCGCGAGGTCAGCGGCATGGGCGAGGAAGCGCTCGCCGTGCTCGGCACCGGGCAAGCGTTCGGTGAGATGGCGCTGATCGACGACTTCCCGCGCAGCGCCGACGCGCGCGTGCACGAGCGCTGCCGCCTGCTGGTCCTCACCAAGGACGCGCTCGAGGATCTGCTCTTCCTCGACAAGGACCTCGGCTACGAGGTGCTCTGGAACTTCGTGCGCATCCTGTCGACGCGCCTGCGCGAGACCAACGACAAGATGACGTTCCTCTCGGTGACCGGGAAGTTCTGACGCGAGCCGGGCGCGCGTGGCCGGCGCCGGGGATCCGGGGATCGGATCCGCCTCGGCCGGACGAGCCGTGCTATCGTCGCGCTCTCGTCGGTGCGGCCGGAGTGACCGGTCGCTTCGAAGGGAATCCGGTGAGACTCCGGAGCTGCCCCGCAGCGGTGTGATGGAACGAAAGCGCGCACGACCACTGGGCATCGGCCTGGGAAGGGCGCGCCGGTAGGCGAGCGACGCAGGTCGCTCTCGCCATCGAGCCCGAAGACCTACCGACGACGTCGGCGCCGCGTGCGTCGATGCCACACGCCGCGGCCTCGAGGGAGGGTCGTGGGGAGGTCGATGCTCCATGGCTCGCACTCGCTCGGCGCTCGTGTTCCGTTCTCTCGTGGCCCTCTCGCTCGGCGCGTGCGCGCCCCCGACCTCGGTCGAGGGGATGGCGCTCGCGGACGAGATCGTCGACGCGCCTGGCGCGACGGGGGAGGGCATCGCCGATCCCGACCGCGCCATCGACGGCGTGCGCGGCGCCGGCTTGCTCGCCGGGAGCACCGACGTGTACTCGCTGGACTACGCCTCGCGACCGTACCTGGTGCTCGGGTGGAGCGGGCGGCGCGTGACGAACGGCCCGGGCGTCGATATCGTCGTGTTCGAGAACGCCTTTCGCACGATGTGGGACGAGCACGCGTACTTCATGGATCCGATCGTGGTGGCGGTGTCGCTCGACGGGCAGCACTGGGTGGACCTGCCCCACGCGTACGTCGCGGCCGATCCGACGCAGTACTCGACCGCGCGCGAGAGCTGGGAAGGCTTCGCCGGGATCACGCCGGTCGTGGTCAACGACGACACCGAGCCCATGAGCTGGCTCGATCCTCTCGCGGGCGGTGACGGGCTCGATCTCGACGTGCTCGGCACCGAAGGTCTCGAAGGCGAGATCCGAGCGCAGGGCTTCCGCTACGTGCGTCTCACCAGTGCCGCGAGCGTCACCAACCCCGAGACCGGCATGCCGTATCCGCGCGACCCGATCTCGAACGGCGCCGACATCGACGGCGTCGCAGCGCGGAATGTCACCGCGGGCCCATGAGCGACGCGACGACGAGCGCCGCTCCGGAGGTCGCCGATCTCGGCCTGCACCGCGCGCCGGTGCCCGAGGGCGCGCGCTGCGACCGCCACGGGCAGGACGCCGCCGTCTTCGTCTGCTCGCTCTGCAAGGGCCTGCGCTGCGAGCGCTGCCTCTGGGGCCGCCGCGCAGCGCGCGAGGTCTGTCGTGACTGCGCGAAGGACGGGCTGCCGGAGCCCATCGCGTGGGAGCGCCGCGATCAGCTCGGCGTCGTGTCGGCGTTCGGTCGCAGCGTCGTCGAGCTGCTCGTCTCGCCGGTGCGCTTCTTCCGCACGCCCGCGCTCGAGGACGACGCGGTCGGTGGGTTCGAGCACGGCCTCGCCTCGTTCGCGGTGGGTCAGCTCGCGGTGTTCCTGCAGGGGCTGTTCATGTTCGCCGTCTTCGGCAGCGTGCTCGCCGCGGCGGCGCACGTCCCGCAGCTCGCGGCGTTCTTCGGCGGCTACGGCTGCTTCATGTTCGCCATGATCCCGGCGGTGCTCGCCCACGTCCCGATGACGACGATGTTCTCCGTCGGGGTCTCGGCGGTCTGCATGCACCTCACGCTGCAGCTCTTTGGCGCCGCGCGGGCGCCCTTCTTCGCCGGCACCGTGCGTGCGACGAGCTACGCCTTCGCCTCGCACGTGATGTTCGTGGTGCCGGTCGTCGGGCCCCTCGTCGCGCTCGTGTGGACGATCTTCCTCGAGACGATCGGCATCCGGGAGGTGCATCGCTGCGGCACCGCCATCGCGCTCGTCGCGGTGCTCGCCTACCGCCTCGTGCTGGCGGGGTTGTTCGTCGGGCTCTACGCGCTGCTCTTCGCGCTCGCGATGGCCGCGCATTGAAGCGCTCGCCCGGTCCTCCGGCGCGAGCACTCGCTGCCGTCACCCGCGGCGGCGCGCTCAGATCACCAGCAGACCGGCGGCCTCGCACTCGCGCACGAGGTCGTGCGTGCTCGGCACCAGCGAGAGGCCGGTGCGTCGGGCGATCTCCCTCGCGGCGCCCCGCACCTCGTGCGAGCTCGGGATCTCGCTCGGGACTTCGCTCGTGCGGCAGCGTGCGAGCGCGAGCCGGTAGGCGGCGACGGCCATGCTGCCGCACTCCTCGAGCAGGCGTCGGTGCCCCTCTCGGTCCGAGAGCACCGAGAACAGCCACTCGATCGGTCGACCGGCGCGGTGCGCGGCGCGATCATCACGAAAGGTCTCTGCGAAGACTGCGGACATACGGCACCTCCTCGCCTCTTGCTGTCCGGGATATCGGCAGCTCACGTCAACTTCTCGAGCAACGCTCGGGGTCACCGTCCAGACTTCTGCAAAGGGCGGGCCGTGGGCGCGCCGACGCACCGAGGGGCGCGCGCACGCGCTCTGCGAACGAGGCGCGCGCGCGCCGTGGCCTGTACGCGGCGGAGATCGTTCTCGAATCGCCCACGGCGCTGGCGAGGCGCGGAGCCCGCCGGTAGCGCGCGCTCGGGCCCGAGGCGTGCGCGGTGTGGCCCGCGGTGCACGCGAGCGTCACGCCGTCGCCGTCGGCGCCAAGGGCCCGCGGAAGACGCGCGCGAGCGAGGCTGCATGCCTGCCGTCGTGCTCAGCGCTCGACGAACGAAACCTCGGCACCCAGCGCGGCCGCGATCGCTGCGCGGCGCGCGCGCGCGAGCGCGGGGTCGTCGACGTCGGCCAGGCGCTGTACCCGGATGTCCTCGAAGGGCTCCTGGTCCGCCTCGCGCGCGAAGTAGTTGTTGTAGGTGAACAGCGGAACCGCCTCCACGGAGTCGACGGAGATGTGCGCACCTTCCACCCGCACGCGGATGCGCACCCACGCGCCGTCGCGGGCGTCGGGGCGCCAGGTGGCCTCGGGGCCGAGCCCCTCGTGCCCGGTCCGGTACGCGAAGCCCTGGTTCGAGACGAGGTTGCCGAGCGAGTACGCGCAGAGCGCCTCGCCGCGCGGTGAGCTCGTGCGCTCGATCGGGTGGAGCACGTGCGGGCCGTGCGCGAGGACGACGTCGGCGCCGTGGTCGATCAGGAAACGAGCGCGATCGCGCTCCTCGGACCGCGGCTCGGGCCGGAAGTCGTGGCTCCAGTGGATCGACACCACCACCACGTCCGCCTCGGCGCGCGCAGCCGCGAGGGCGCTCTCGATCCCGGCCTCGTCCCACGTCGCGATCATCGCGCGCGGCTCGGCGTGACCGGGGCCGGCGTTCACGCGGTTGGTGACGGCCACGAACGCGACGCGCACGCCGCTCTGCACGACGACGACCGGCGCGAGCGCGTCGGCGGTCGTCGGGCCGGCACCGATCGCGTGCACGCCCGCGCGCCGCAGGGCTTCGCGCGTGAGCGCCGCACCGCGCGCGCCCTGATCCCACGCGTGGTTGTTGGCGAGCGAGACGACGTCGATGCCCGCGCGCGCCAGCGCGGCGGCCACGTCGGGCGGCGCTCCGAGCGTCGGCGGCGAGCCCGAGAAGACGGGGATCTCCTCGGAGAGCGGCGACTCGAGGTTGGCGAACGCGACCACGTCGCCCGGAGCCATCACGCGGAGCGGTGAGAGCACGCGGTCGAAGCCGTCCACGGCCGCGCGCCCGGCGCTCACGACCCGCGGCTGGAGCAGGAGGTCGCCGCCCGCCCCGATCGTGACCGTGCGCGCGCGCGCCTGGGCGCGGACGGAGGCTTCCCCGAGCGCGCACGCGCCCACGACGGCGACCGCCGCGGCGAGCGCGAAGAGGCGCGAGCGCAGGCTTCCGCTTCCCGCCGGCACGGCCTCAGTCGAAGCGCTCGTAGCCGCCGGCGGTCGTGGTGGCCGGCGCCGTCGTGCTGGTCGGCGGCGGAGTGTCGCCTCCGACGCGCGTCGTGTGGGGTGTGCCGCGCGTGGTCGGCGGCGCGGTGCGGCGCGGCGCGAGCGCGACGGTCGTCATGTCGGCGGCGGTCGTGAGATCGACCGACGCGGGCTCTCGTCCGGTCAGGCGCAGCTCGATGGGCGAGGGCGCCGTCTGCGCGGGATCGATCTGAAAGCTCAGCGGAGCGGTCCCCACGAGCATGCCGGACTGCCAGATCTCGGCCCCCGGCGGATCGCTCGCCACGACGACCGATCGCAGCGCCACGACGGTGGTCGGGGGCGGCGCGGCGATCGACGTGGTGGTCGGCGGCGCGAGCGGCCGCACGACCACGTGGTCACGGGCCCCGGACGCGCCCGACCCGCCGGTCGCGATCGCCACGACGCCCACGAGGAGCGCGACCAGCACCACGGCGCCGGCCGCGTAGGCGGCGTTGCGCGGCACCGCGCGCCCGCCGACGTAGAGCAGGTCGGCGCTGCGCCGGCCGCTCTGCGCGAGCTGTCGCTCGGCCTCGACGTCGGGCAGGCAGGCCGTCAGCTCGCGCTCGAGCTCGTCCGCCGATGCCGGCCGCGTGCTCGGGTCCTTGGCCAGCGCGCGCAGCACGACGCGCTCGAGGCTGCCGGGAATGGGGCGCTCGGGCGCGGCCTTCCGCGGCGGCTGCGGCTGCTCGCGGATGTGCTTGGCCATCACGACCACGGCGTCGTCGTCGATGAAGGGCGGATGGCCCACGAGCAGCTGATAGAGCAGCACACCGACGGAGTAGAGGTCGCTGCGCTGATCGAGCGGCTTCCCCTGTGCCTGCTCGGGCGACATGTAGCGCGGCGTCCCGAAGACGGTGCCGGCCTGCGTCTCGAGCTGGTCCATGGGCTTTCCGTCGTCGCGGAAGACCTTGGCGATGCCGAAGTCGAGGACCTTCACGACGGGCCCGGTGTGGCCCTCGATGCGCGCGAGGTAGATGTTGTCGGGCTTCAGATCGCGGTGGATGAGCCCCTTGCTGTGGGCTTCCGAGAGCGAGCGCAGGATCTGCTGGACGATCTCGATCGCGTGCCGCACGTCGAGCGTGCCTTCGCGCTCGCTCCGCGCGGTGAGCAGCTCTCCTTCGAGCAGCTCCATCGCGAGATAGAGGTGCCCGCTCGGGTCCTCGCCGAAGTCGAACACGCGCACCGTGTTGGCGTGGAGCAGCATGCTCATCGCCTTGGCCTCGCGCTGGAAGCGGGCGACCGTCTCGCGGTCGTACGAGGCCTCCTGCTTGAGCACCTTGAGCGCGACCTGACGCGCGAGGCCCACCTGCTCGGCGCGGTAGACGGTCCCCATTCCGCCGGTGCCGACGCGGCCCACGATGTGGAAGCGGCCGGCCATCGTGGCGCCGATCAGGGGATCGCTCTTGATCGCGGCGTACTCGGCGCCCGAAACGAGGCGCGTGCCGTCCTTCGGGCACGTCCCCGACGTCTTCTGTGGGTACACGGTCCCACAAGTCGGACAGGTCAGCATCGCGAGCGGGCCGCAGGATACCCGATCCCGGTGCCGCGGCATCCTCGCGCGATGCGCGGTGCGGCTCTAGATGGGCGCCATCCCGTGGACGATGCAGCGCATCTCCCAGCCGCGGTGATCGATCGGCGAACAGAGCGCACCGCCGGAGCATTGCTGGTCGCGGCAGCACGTGTCGGCGCAATGGCCCGCGAGGCAGAGGCCGTCGCGGCAATCGCCGTCGCCCGAGCAGGCCTCGCCTTGAGCGCCGCCCGCGCCCGCCACCGCGCAGCTCGTGATCCACCGGTTCGCCGTGCCGAAGTAGCGGCATGCCCACGGTCCGGGCGGACAATCGGCGGCACTGCCGCACGGGTCGAGACAGTACCCGAACGTGTCGCAGACGCCGGCGTCGCAGTGACCCGTGATCGGGCAGTCCAGGCTCGGGCTCGCACCGCACGCGAACACGCGGCCCGACGTGCCAGCGCCGCCGTCGATCGTCGTCGTGGTGCACGCCTGGCTCCCGCAGGCGCTCGGCGTCGTGCAGAGCTCGTAGTCGCGCGTGATGCCCGTCAGCTCGCTCGGCGGCACGCACGAGCGAGCTCCCGTTCCGGGCGCCCAGCACACGTTGCCGCCCGAGCATTGGGCGTCCGAGCAGCACGCCTGCCCGCAGATGCCGCCGGTGCCGGCAAGGTGCAGGGCGCTGCGCTGGAAGCAGCGATCGCTCGCGCAGTCGCGGTCGGCCACGCAGCTCGAGCCGATGCCTCCGAGCGCGACACAGCTCCACGCGCTCGAGCTGAGCTCCTGCGTGCAGACCATGCCGGAACCGCAGCCGGTCGATCGGCAGTCGGTCGGGGCGCCGCACCCCGCCATCGCCATCACGCAGCACGCGTTGTCGGCGCCGCAGAGCTCGCCGGCCCGGCAGGCGAAGAGCCGGCAATCGCGCGGGTCGATGCAGCGCGGCAGCGTCTCGCCGATCGGGATGGTGCAGACGTTTCCCGCGCCGCAGGCCGCCGAGAGATCGGTGGTCGCCACGTTGCAGTCGTCGTCGTAGCCGTTGCAGCTCTCGGCCACTCCGGGGTGCACCTCGGGGTTCCGATCGTCACAGTCGGTCCGGCTCGGATCGACGCGGTCGCAGGCCACGAACGTATCGCCGTCCTCGTCGACCTGCAGGCCTTCGTCGGCCTGGCCGTCGCAGTTGTCGTCGATGCCGTTGCAGACCTCGGCGAGGCCGCATCCGCTTCGGCACTCGCCGCGCACGCAGCGCTGATCCGTCGGGCACTCCGCGCCGTCGTCGGGCAGGTCGTTGCAGTCGTTGTCGAGCCCGTCGCAGATCTCCGGCATCGGCGAAGTGCAGGTCGGCATCTCGGCGCAGAAGCCAGCGCGGCAGACGAGCGGCGTCGGGCACGGGTTCTCGCCCGCGGTCTCGGGCTCGCAGGGGATCGGCCCCGGATCGCGCGCTGCGAGGGCGCTGCAGCCGCTCACCACGACCCACGCGCTCGCGAGCGCGAGAGCCCACCGGCCACGGACGGGAGCCATCACAGTCGGCCTCCGCTTCCGCCCGCGAGCCAATCGAACGCGATCTCGATCCCGCCGGGTGCCGCGCGCACCTCCCACGACTCGTAGGTGTGCTCGCGCAACACGAACAAGAGGAGCGCCGCCGCGAGCGTCGCGATGCTGACGGAGCCGAGCACGTCGGCCGCGATCGCGAGGTTGCTGCTGTCCGTGAAGAACTGCTGGCGGAACGGGGCGTCCTCCGGGATGCGGAGCACGTAGCTGGCGCCGTAGTCGAACGACGCGACCGACGCGATGCCGCAGCCGATCGCCGCGAGCCCGACGATGCCGCCGGCCATGAACGTGAGCCAGAACGCGTCGTCGGCGACGCCCCGCTCGCGCACGAACGTCGGCCCGCGCTCGGCCTCTTCTCCGGACTCCTGGGGCGGAGGCGGCGTGACGTGCTCCTGGGCGCCCTCGAGCCGGGCGATCGCCTGCTGGGTCCGGTCGCGCTCCTCGGCCTGATCGCTCGGCGTCACGGCCAAGAGGCGGCGGTAGGCGCTGAGGGAGCGGTCGAAGTCCCCGAGCAGCTCGTAGACCCGGCCCAGGTTGAACAGCAGCGTGGGGGCGGCCGGATCGAGCACGAGCGCGCTCTCCAGGTCGGCCGCGGCCTCGGTGTACTCGCCCGCCCGGTAGTGGGCGCGCGCGGTCTCGAACAGCTCCATCGCCTCGGGAGGAGGCTCGTGCGCCTGGGCCGCAGCCATCGTGCTCACGAGAGAGGTCGCGAGCGCGATCACGAGGAAGGACCAAGCAAGGGCACGTTCACGCCACATGGAGCGGGGTCCAAGGTAGCGCGCGCTGCGCCCCGGTGAAAAGGGCGAAGCGTGCGCGGGCAGCCGCCGCGCGCCTCCGATCGACTTCTTCCGCCCCGGGCCCTAACCTCGCGGGATGACGAGAGAGATGGGCGCTCGGCGGCCGGGCGTGGCCGGCGCGCGCGCGCGCCGCCTCGTGGGCACGGTCTTGCTGGTGATCGCCGGCTCGGTCGTCGCCGCGCCCGTCGAGGCGCAGCTTCGGCGGGCCACGAGCGGCGTCTGGCTGCCGCCGACGAGCTACGCGGCGTCGGACGACGCGTTCGCGCTCTCCCTCGATCCGGCGGCGATGGGGCTCGTCGACGACTGGCGCATCGCCTACGTGCACGCCGATGGCGCCGATGCCAACGGCTTCGGCCAGCGCGGCGACGGCCTCTACGCGGCGGTCCCGCTGATCTTCGGCTTCTCGCTCGGAGCCTCGATCGAGAGCGTTCGCCCCTCGCCGACCACCGCCGTCGGCCAGGCGATCGAGCACACGATGCTCTCGCTGGGCCTCGCGTACGCGCCGACGCGATCGATCGGCATCGGAGCGGCGACGCGGTTTCTCTGGAGCGGCGATCCTCACGTCGCCGGCCTCTTCACGCTCGATCTCGCGGCGAGCTGGCGCCCGATCCCGCAGCTCGCCTTCTCGTTCGTCGCGCGCGATCTGAGCGGGCCCGGCTACGGCGGCGGCTGCCTGCCGACCGGCGGCACCGGCGTCGGCCCGTGCAGCGTGCCGCGCTCGTTCTTGCTCGCGATCGGCCTACGGCCCGAGGGCTCGCGCGCCCTGACCTTCGATCTCGCGGGCGCGGTGGACGAGCGGGGCCGCGTCGGTGCGCGGCTGATGGGCGAGGTCGAAGTGCCCTACGTCGGGCGCGCGCAGGCGGCCGTCGACGTCGAGAACCTCGGCGGCAACCAGGTGCTCGGCCCGGCGGCTCCGATGGGCGCGGCGCTCACGACCGATCTCGACGTGCGCGTCACCGCCGGCCTCGCGCTCGACTGGGGCCAGCTCGGGGTCGGCGGCGGCGTCGTGGCGGGCAACGGCTTCGGCGACTCGCCGGGCTGGTACGTCGCGGCCCACCTCGACGGGCGCGGGCGCCGGGGCATCCCGACCGGCGACGTGATCGCCGAGGTCGTGATGGAAGGGCAGGGCGCGCGCAGCATCGTCAGCACGATCGGCCGCCTCGATCGCGCGCTCCACGACCCGCGCGTGCGCGGCGTGCTCCTGCGCCCGCTCGGGAGCAGCGTGGGCATGGCCTACGCGCAGGAGGTGCGCCTGCTCGTCGATCAGCTCGAGGAAGCGGGGCGACCCGTCGTGTGCATGCTGGAGGACGCGAGCGGGAGCGAGCTCTACATGTGCGCGGGCGCGTCGGCGATCGTCGCCGATCCGGCGGGCGGCGTGCGCCTCTACGGGCCGAGCTTCGAGGTACAGCACTACGGTGAGCTCTTGCGCGAGCTCGGCGTGCGGGCCGACTTCGTGCGCATCGGTCGCTACAAGAGCGCGATCGAGGAGTACCAGGACGACGCGATGAGCGAAGGCGCGCGCGAGCAGCGCGAGGAGCTCATGGACGATCTCTACGGGCGCCTCGTGCACGACCTCGCCGAGGACCTCGAGGTCGACGAGGCCCGCGCGCGCGCGATCATCGACGGCGGCCCCTACGTGACGCCGCGCGCGATCACCGCCGGCATCGTCCACGCGAGCGCCGACTCGCACGAGCTCGACGAGGTGCTCGCGCAGACGATGGGCGGCTCGTACCCGCGCGAGCGGACGACGCCGGCCGAGCTCTCGCGAGGCTGGGGCGAGGCCGCGCGCGTGGGCGTCGTGTTCATCGACGGCGAGATGACCGACGGCACCAACCTCGACGTGCCGCTCCTCGAGATCCACACGACCGGCGGGCGCACGGCGGTGGACGCGATCGATCGCCTGGCGGCCGATCCCAACGTCGCGGCGATCATCGTCCGCATCGACTCGCCCGGCGGCTCGGTGCTCGCGGCCGATCAGATCGTGCGCGCGATCCAGCGCGCGCGGCGCCAGAGACCGGTGATCGCGTCGATGGGCGCGGTGGCGGCGAGCGGCGGCTACTACGTGGCGAGCGCGTGCTCGGAGATCTGGGCCGACCCGTCCACGATCACCGGATCGATCGGCGTCTGGTTCGGCAAGGTCGACTTCGAGCCGATCGCGACCCGCTACGGCGTGCACACCGAGCAGATCAGCCGCAGCGCGCACGCGGGGGCCGAGTCGCTCTGGCGCCCCTTCACGCCCGACGAGCGCGCGATCCTCGCCGAGAGCGTGCGCGACTGGTACCGCGCGTTCGTCGACCGCGTGGCCGAGGGCCGCGACATGCGCCCGACCGAGGTCCACGCGATCGCGCAGGGCCACGTGTGGTCGGGCGATCATGCCCAGCAGATCGGCCTCGTCGACCGTCTCGGTGGGTTCGGTAGCGCGCTCCAGCGCGCGCGCGAGCTCGGGGGGCTTCCCGACTCGGCCGGCTACACCACCACGCCCTCGCGCCCGAGCGGCCTGCTCGACTACGTGCTCGCGGGCACGCCCCTCGGCACCGACACGACGGAGACCGGCAGCGCCACCGTGAGCGACGGCGGCCTCGGCGACGTGCTGCGCACGCTCTCGCCCGAGACGCTCGGCGCGATCCGCGTCGCCTACCTGATGCGCGCGATGGAGAGCAGCGAGCCGATGGCGCTGATGCCGTTCGCGATCGACGTCGGGATGTAGCGATCCGTCGCGCGTGGGAGCCCCGGCGCGTCGCTTGCGAGCGCCCGGGCATGCAGATCGTGGCCGGCCTGAAGCGCCACTGGCGGTCGTTCCGGGACGACGAGCCGGGGCATCGTTTCGAGCACCAGTACGAGCGGATGCAGCGCGCGGGCGGCGAGTGGATCGTGGCCGCGGTGGCGATCGGCTCGCTGATCACGGTGGGCGGCATCGTCCTGCTCTTCGTTCCCGGTCCGGGGCTGCTCCTGCTCGTGTTCGGCCTGGCGCTGATCGCCAGCGTGTCGCGCGGCCTGGCGCGCCGCCTCGATCGCGCCGAGCCGCTCGCGCGCCGCGTTGCTGCACGGGTGCGAGCGGGGTGGCAGAGCGCGAGCCTGCCGGCGAAGGTGGGCGGAAGCGTCGCCTTCGTCGCCTTCGCGGGGGCCGGTGCGCTCGGCCTGTACCGCGTCTGCTTCTCGTGACCGCGGCTGGGGGCGCGAGTGTGGCGTGGCGCCGAGCACAGGTGCGCCAGGACGCGCGCTCGCTCGCGGCCCGCATGCGCCGAGAGCGATGCGCCCAGCCACGCCTCGAGGCCTTCGTCCGGGGCACGCGCGTTGCGCTCGCTCGATGCGTGCGGACGAGGTCCGTTCGCGACGAACCGAGGTGACTTCCATGCTCCGATCCCCCGTCTCTCCTTCTTCTCTGTTCCTCACGTCGATGGCGACGGCGGCCCTCGGCGGCTGCATGCAGTCGAACGGATCCGGAGGCGCGCACGAGAACCTCGTGTGCTCCGACGACTTCGGCACCACCTCCGAGGCGCGTCGCGTCGAGGCGTTCCTGCAGGCGAGCGCGCGTCTGTCGGGCGCGGCCGGCGACCTCGAGGCCGACCTCCGCACCACGTGCGTCGACATGGGGCACGAGCTCGGGATGAGCGAGACCGAGATCGTGCGCGGCCGACGTCGACGCCGCGTGCAGCGGCACCTGCGAGGGCGCGTGCCAGGGCGCGTGCTCGGTGCGCGCCGAGGACGGCAGCTGCGCCGGCAGCTGCGAGGGCAGCTGTCGAGGCCAGTGCGTGGTCGAGGCCTCGGCGAGCTGCACCGGCGAGTGCCGCGGCAGCTGCTCGGTCGACTTCGTCGAGCCGCGATGCACGGGCGACGTCCGCGCACCGATGGCGAGCGCCGAGTGCACCGCCAGCTGCGACGCCGACGTGTCGGCGCAGGCCACGTGCACCGAGGGCTCGGTCGAGCTCGTCGTGATCGGCACGCTCGACGCGTCGCTCCAGGCGCGCGCGGACCGCGTCTCGGCGGCGTATCGCGTGGGCGCCGCGGACCTCTACCAGCTGCACGCGCGGGTCGGCATCCTCTCGGCCTCGCTCGACGCGTTCGTCGCGTCGTCGGCCGACGCGGCCGATGCGGCGGGCTCCCTGGGCGCGCGCGCGACCGCGTGCACGGCGGCGGCGGCGGCCGAGACGGCGGACACGGCGGACAGCATCCGCGCGTCGGTCTCCGTGACGGTCGACGTGTCGGCGAGCCTGTCGGCCACGGCGAGCTGAGGGCCGTGCCCCGGCAACTTCTGCAGCGACGTGAGGCGCGGGCGGCCGAGCGCGGCTCCGTTCCTCGCTTCCTGCCTTCCTGAGCGGAAACTCTCGGCGGACGCCGCCGCCAAGCCGTGCCCGCGGCACGGCGCTCCGACGGCCTCTCAGCTTCCGTGGGCGCCCTCCGCTGCCGCCTCCGTCGCGGGGAACGGGACGCAGCGCCCGAGCTCGCCGTAGCACTGGCCACCCAGGCACGCGCCGCGGCAGCCGCAGTCGAGGTCGAGCACACAAGGCGCGCGGGTGCAGCCGCGGCCGTCGTCGCCGGGCCCGGGCTCGCATCGCGCGCGCGGGGGGCAGGGCCGCGCGTCGGGGCCGCAGTGCTCGAGCGCGCGCGGAGGCTCGCTCGCATCGATCGTCACGTCGGGCGCGAGACACGCCTCGAAGCGCGTCGGCGTGCAGTCGCCGCTCGTGTGGCAGCCGCGGGCGCCGTCGGGCGCCGTCGGCGCGCACGCATCGGAGGGCCCGACCGTCGCATCACGGGCCGTCCCGGCGTCCTCGCAGTCGTAGCGACGGACCACGCGCAGGGAGCCGTCGACACAGCTCGCCTCGTCGCCGCAGGGAGCGTCGCAGACGAGGAAGCCCTCGCACCGGTCGCCGATCGAGGCGCCGTGCGCCTCCTCGCAGCTGCGCACGATGCGGTCGCCGTGCTCGGCGCACGCGCCGACGAGGACGGTCGCGATCAGGGCGAGAGCTCGTCGGCCAGCGTCAGCGCATCTCCGCGATCGAAGACCTCGCTCCGCAGCTGCACGAAGCGCCCGGTCGTTCCCTGCCGGATCGCGATCACCCACGCGTCCGCGCTCACGAGCAGCACCGCCGCGTCCGCGCCGCGCACCGTCAGCGGCTCGCGGCGATCGGGGTGGAACCGAGAAACGAGGGAGTGCCATTCGTGCTCGTCGGGCGCCGGGCGCTCGCGCACCAGGACGGCATGAGACGTGCGGCCGGGCGCGCTCATTCCCACGTCGCACCCGCCGTCCTCTTCGCGCGCGAACGCCCACGAGAGCGGCTCGTCGGTCAGGCTCTGGGCCAGCGCGAGCGGCACGAGCTCGCCGCAGCGCGATCGTGACGCGCGCACCGCCGTGTACACGCCGAGCGGCCACGCGATGAGGGCCCCGACGACGAGCGCCATCGTGCTCACGCCCAGCCCGATCGGAAGCCACGGGACGGGGGCGGCCCGGACGAGCTTGCCCGTCGTCAGGTCGATCTCGCCGACGCGCAGCAGCACCCACCCGGCGCCGAGGAACGAGAGGATCATGGGCACGGCGTAGGCGACCAGCCGCGTCGTGCCCTCGACGTGGACGAACGAGACGCCCTCGACGACGAGGACGACGAACGCGGACATCGCGATCGCGACGCCCCAGCTGGCCACCCCCACGCCGAAGCGCCAGCGGAGCGACTGCTGCGCCAGCTTCTGGCGGTAGCCGAGCTCGGCCTCGTCGCTCATCGCGGCGCGCCGGGCGAGGTCACGTCGGCGCCCCGCACGTAGACCGGCTCGAGCCGAGCGAGCTCGCTCGGGCCGTGGGCCCGATACCGAATCTCCGCGCGGTGGGCGAGCACCTCGGCCCGCACCTCGTCGGCGTCGGGCGGCGCGAGCGAGAGCATCACGAGCGAGCCGGCGAGCTCGGGGTAGACGCGGGCGCCACTGCCGACCAGTGTCGCCGCCGCGCCGCCGAGCGTCGCGGCGATCCGCGCGACGAGCGCC
>JBGALT010000145.1:0-21176 GCA_044223665.1 Sandaracinaceae bacterium
GCCCTCACCTGACCTCTCCCACGAAGTGGGAGAGGGACCGAGCTCCGTGCGCTGCGCTGGACCGAGCTCCGTGCGCTGCGCTGGACCGCGTGCGGCTGCGCTGGACCGAGCTCCGTGTCGGGCGGGGCCCCGACCGCTGGCGCTCAGTGTCCCGGCGGCGGCGGCGACGGCGGCGCCACCGGCAGCCCGAGGCGCTCGCGGTCGCGCGCGTCTTGATCGCCCATGAGGATCCCGCGCCCGCGCTGGATCTCGCTCGGACCCTCGCTCGCGCCGCGGCCCACCTCCGGCTCACCCGGGCGCTGGCCGGGCACCGTCGGGGTCGCCTGCGCGACGCCACCCACCACGCGGCGGATCAGCACGGCACCGATGTGCACCGGCGTGAGCGGGCGGTTCTCGGGCGAGCCCGTCTGCACCACGCGCGCGATCTGCGACACCACGTTGTCCGGCGAGCACTGCCCGAAGATCGTCGCCGTCCCGTCGAGCTCCTGGTGCGGGCCGTCCGTCACGTAGAACTGCGCGCCGCCGCTGTTCGGGTTGCCGTCGTACGTCGCGAGCGCGAGGCGCCCCGCGCGGTCGTGCGAGAGCGTCTCGCTCTGCTCGAGCGGCACCTGGAAGCCGACGCGCCCCGAGCCGTCGCCGAGGTAGTCGCCGCCCTGGATGATGAACTCGGGGATGACCCGGAAGAACGTCGAGCCGCGGTAGTAGCTGCGGCCGCGGACCCACTGCCCGCCGCGGGCGTCCCACCACGCGCGCCGGCCGCGCGCCAGGCCCACGAACGCCGTCACCGCGTGCGGCGCGCGGTCGGGATAGAGCTCGCAGAACATCACGCCCAGGTCGGTCTGGACCTCGGCGATCAGGTCGCCGTCGATCGGCAGCCCCTCGAGGGCGTCGTCGAGCGAGAGATCGGCCGTCGGATCGGGCGCGTTCGGCGTCAGGATCAGGTGCTCGCGGTCGATCGGGCGCTCGGTCGGGCTCGTCGGCGCCGGCCGCGGGCTCGCGAAGACGATCGTCTCCCCGTCCTCGGTCTGGCCCACCACGGACGTCGGCCGCGGCGGTGCTCCCTCCCCGGACGCCGGGGGCGTGTCGGTCGAGGAGCCCTCGGACGAAGCGCTGCCCTCGACCCCGCCGCAAGCCACGGCGAGTCCCGAGAGGGCGAGCAGAGCGGTCACACGGAGATGGGCGCGGAGCAGCATGACGAGCGGTGCGGTTACCACGGACCACGGCGACGTGCCCGTCCTTGGGTCGTGGGATCCCCCATCGCCGTCGACGGACGCCCTCGCCGTGACGGTGGGAGAGGCGGGGGCCTGGCGTCGGAAGAAAAAGTGAGCTAGCTCAGTTTCGTCGGAAGGGGGGGGACGAGCCCATGCGTCGCGACCACGACAAGCCGCCCGCCGCGCCCAGCCAGGCCCGCGCGCGCCGCAGCCGGCTCCGGGTGCTCGAGTCCGCCATCGCGCTCTTCGCGGAGAAGGGCTACGAGGCCACGGGCTTCACCGAGGTCGCCCGGCGCGCCGAGGTCTCGGTGGGCCTCGCCTGCCGCTACTTCCCGACCAAGGAGCACCTGGCCCTCGGCCTCTACGACCAGCTCGCCACCGATCTCGCGGCGAGCGTCGAGCGCATGCCGCCCGGGACCATCGGCGAGCGCTTCGCCTTCGTCGTCGGCGAGAAGCTGAGGCTCCTCGCCCCGCACCGCCGGGCGCTGGTCGCGCTCGCGCTCCACGCGCTCGATCCGGCCTCGCGCGCCGCGGTCGTCGGTCGCTCGGCGGCCGGCGTGCGCGCGAAGGTCGCCGGCGTCTTCGCCGTGGTCGTCGCAGGGGCGACCGACGCGCCCGACGAGGAAGGGCGCGCGCGTGTGAGCGACCTGCTCTACGCGCTGCACCTTCTCCTCGTCCTCGCGTGGTCCGAGGACGCGAGCCCCGATGCCCGCGCCAGCGCCGAGCTCGTCACGGTCGCCGGTGATGCGCTCGCCGTGCTCGCGCCGGTGCTGGCATCGGGCGCGCTCCCGATGGCCGGCCGCGTGGGCGAGCTCGTGCGCGCGCTCCTCGCGCTCCCTCCGTCGACCGCCCGCGATCGCGATCGCCCGCGCGCGATCCTCGACGTCCTCGTGCGACGCCGGCGCGTCCTGCCCGGCGTGCCCGCGGCCCCGAGCGAGGCCGCGCTCGCGCTCCACGTTCCGCGCATCGCCGCGTTCGTGGAGCGCGGCGCGCCGATCCAGCTCGCGCTGCCCGCGTTCCCCGCCAAGTCTCCCGAGCCCCGCCAAGGTGCTCGGCAAGCGCCCCGACATGGCCGAGCAGCTCGGGCTCGAGGCGCTCGCGCGCGTGCTCGACGAGATCGGCGACGTGTACGCGCCGGGCGCCGAGCTCGTGCTCTGCTCGGACGGCGGCGTGTTCGCCGACCTCGTCGGCGTGAGCGATGCCGACGTCGGCCGCTACCGCGAAGGGCTCGAGGCGCTGATCGACGAGATCGACCCCGAGCGCATCCGCTTCTTCGGGCTCGAGGACGCGCTCGGCGCCGCCAAGCCGGCCGCCGCCCGGGCGCAGCTCGTCGAGCGCTACGGCGCGAGCCTCGAAGCGCTTCGTGAGCGCGCGGCGAGCGTGCCGTCCATCGCCGCCACGATCGACGGCATCCACCGCTTCCTCGTCGACGACCTGCGCGGCGCCGAGCCCACGCTCTCCCGCAGCCAGGCGCAGAAGCGCGCGCGCCCGCTGGCCTACGAGGTCGTGCGGCGCAGCGAGGCGTGGGGGCGCCTCGTCGCGGCGGCGTTCCCCGACGCGCTCCGCCTCTCGATCCACCCGCAGCCCGACGTCTCCGAGAAGATCGGCATCCACCTGATCGAGACCGACGACGCCTGGCTCACGCCGTGGCACGGCGTCGCGCTGCGCGAGGGAGAGCGCTTCCGGCTCGTGCGCCGCGCCGACGCCGAGGCCCGCGGCGCGGTGATCGTCGAGGAGGACGGTCGCCCGAGCTACATGGAGCTCGGCCCATGAGCGTGGCCGTCACGCTGCGACCGCTCTCGCCCTTCGGCGCCGAGGTGACGGTGCCCGAGGGCACGCACTTCACGGATCTCCTCGTCGCCGACGTCCACGCCTGGGCCCTCGCGCACCGCGTGCTCGTCCTTCGCGGGATCGCCCCCATCGACAAGCGCGAGCTGCCCCGGACCGCGCGCACCCTCGGCCCGCTCCAGACGTGGGAGTTCGGCGCCGTCAACGAGCTGAAGCCGAAGGAAGGGACCCAGAGCTACCTCTACACCCGGCGCGCCGTGCCCCTGCACTGGGACGGCGCCTTCACTTCCCGCGTCCCGCGATACCTCTTCTTCTCGTGCCGCGAGGCGCCCGCGGCCTCGGCCGGCGGCGCGACCGTCTTCGTCGACACGACGCGCGTCTGGGAGAAGGCCCCCGAGGCGCTGCGCGACAAGTGGCGGGCGCTCCACTTCGAGTACCGCACCCAGCGCCTCGTGCACTACGGCGGCAGCTTCCGATCGCCCGTCGTCACGCAGCACCCGATCAGCGGCGAGACGGTGCTCCGCTTCGCCGAGCCGGTGAACGACCTGAACCCCGTGAGCGTGCGCGCGCTCGACGCGTCGGCGCTGGAGTCGGCCGCCTGCATCACCGAGCTGCGCGAGGCGCTCACCGACGCGTCCTGCGTCCTCAGGCACACGTGGCGCGACGGAGACGTCGTGATCGCCGACAACCACGCGCTGCTCCACGGGCGCGACGCGTTCACGGCCGAGAGCAAGCGGCACATCCAGCGCGTGAACGTCCACTCTGCCCGAGCGCTCGTTCTGGGACGACGTCCGCGACTCGCTCCGCATCCGCCGCCTCGAGTTCATGGTCGCGGAGATCCGATTCTCCTGATCCCCGCGCTCCTGTTCGCCTCCCGCTCGCTCGTGAGCGGCCGCTTCGCGCTCGTCGCGCTGATGTTCTTCCTGCTCTTCCACTTCGGAGACATGATCAACTGCCTCTCGGACCGCGAGCGCGACGCCGTCTACAAGACCGCGCTCTCGGAGGCCGTCCTCGGCCTCGGCGTGCATCGCGTCCGCTGGCAGATCGGGCTCACGGCGCTCGCGGCGGTCCTCCTCGCCGTCGTGCTCGCGCAGCACACCGGGCACGCCGAGATCGTGGGCCTCGTGCTCTTCGGCCTCCTGCTCGGGGCGCAGTACTCCACCGGCCCGCTCTGGCTGAAGTCGCGGGGGCTGCTGCAGATCGCGACGCTCTGGGCGCTGATCTTCGTCGGGCCGATGACGCTCGTCGCGGTCTCGCTCGGCGGCAGCCTCGCGGCGCCGTTCCTCGCGCTCGCCGCCGCCTACGGCGCGATGCAGGAGGGCATCGTGCTCGTGAACACGGCCGAGGATCTCCCCGAGGACGCCGAGCACGGCGTGTGGACCTCGGCGCGTGCGCTCGGCCTGCGCGGCTCGGTCGCCGTCGCGACGGGGCTGGTCGGGATCGGCGGCGCCGTCGTCATCGTCCTCGTCGGGCGCGAGCTCGACGCGGTCGCGCGCTCGCTCGCCTGGCTCTCGCCGCTCGTGCTCGCGTGGCTCTGGGTGCTGCGCGAGCTGCGCCGCACCGACGCCGACGTGCGGGCGGCCGGCGCCAGCGAGGAGCGCGCGGTCGAGGCCCTGCGCCCGTGGGCGCGCCGGGTCCCGCTCTGGATCACCGCGACCGCGTGGGGAACGCTCTTCGCCGTGGCCGCCGCGCGCTGGGGCGTCCCGTGAACGATGCCCAGCCGGTGGAGGAGGCGCTCGCGGCGTACTTCCGCGCGCACGGCATCGATCGCGGCGGCTACACGGCCTCGACGTTCCGCGTCCCCCTCGGCCCGCTCGTCCTCACGTTCCCCAACCCCGGCCGCCTCGCGCAGCACGACCTGCATCACGTCGCGCTCGGCCTGCCGGCGACCTTCTGGGGCGAGGTCGAGATCAGCGCCTTCGAGCTGAGGACCGGCGCGCCCAACCTCGTGATCGCCATCCTCTGCGTGGGCGCCCTCGCGCTCGGCAGCCTCCTGGCGCCGCGCCGCGTGTGGCGCGCCTGGCGCCGTCATCCGCGCGGGCAGAGCCTCTATCCGCGGCGCGGCGAGCAAGCCGCGCTGCTCGCGATGCGCGTAGGCGAGCTGCGCGCGTCGATGCAGCTCGACCCCGGCGCGATCGGCAGCGGATGACGTACAGTGCGCTCGTGAGCGCTCCGGGTCGCGTCTTCCTCGTCGGTGCCGGGCCCGGTGAGCCCGAGCTCATCACCCAGCGTGGAGCGCGGCGCCTCGCCGAGGCGGACGTCGTCCTCTACGACGCGCTCGCGCACCCAGACCTGCTCGAGCTCGCGCGGCCGGAGGCCGAGAAGATCTTCGTGGGCAAGCGCGCCGGGCGCGTGCACGAGCGGCAGGAGTCCATCACGACGCGGATGATCGAGGCCGCGCGCGCCGGCAAGTGCGTGGTGCGCCTGAAGGGCGGCGACCCCTACCTGTTCGGGCGCGGCTCCGAGGAGGCGGAGGCGCTCGCCGCGGCAGGCGTTCCGTTCGAGGTGGTCCCGGGCGTGGGCTCGCCGAGCGCGGCGGCCGCCTACGCGGGCATCTCGCTCACGCATCGGGATCTCGGCAGCAGCGTCGCCTACGTGACGGCGAGCGAGTCGGCAGAGAAGGACCGCTCGAGCCACGACTGGCGCAAGCTCGCCACCGCGACCGACACCGTCGTGATCTTCATGGGCTCGCGCAAGCTCGCGCAGCTGATGGACCTGCTCGTGGAGAACGGGCGCGCGCCCGAGACGCCGGCGGCGGTCGTCGTCCGCGGCTCGCTGCCCTCGCAGCGCGTGATCGTCGGCACCGTCGGCGACCTCGCGGCGCGCGCGAAGGACGCCGATGCGGGCACGCCTGCGCTCACCATCGTCGGGCGCGTCGTCGAGCTGCGCCGCACGCTGCGCTGGTTCGATCGGAAGCCGCTCTTCGGCGCGCGCGTGCTGGTGACGCGGCCCGAGGGCACCGAGAGCGAGCTCGTCACGATGCTGCGCGACGAGGGCGCCGAGCCCATCCGCGCTCCGGCCATCGCGATCGCGCCGCCGCTCGATCCGGCGCCGCTCGCCGAGGCCGTTCGCTCGCTGGGGAGCTACGCGTGGGTCGTCCTGACGAGCGCCAACGGCGTGCGCGCGCTCTTCTCCGCGATCGACGCGGCCGGTCTCGACGCGCGCGCCTTCGGGACGTCGCGCGTGCTCTGCATCGGCCCGGCGACGGCGGCCGCGCTCCGGGCCCGGGGCCTCTGCGCCGACGTGGTGCCCGCCGAGTTCCGCGGCGAGGCGGCGGCGGAGGCGCTGCTCGCGGCCGGCGACGTGCGCGGCCAGCGCATCCTGCTCCCGCGCGCCGAGGTCGCGCGCGACGTGCTCCCGGAGACGCTGAAGCGCGCCGGCGCCCTGGTCGACGTCGTGACCGCCTACCGCAACGTGGCCCCGTCCGAAGCGGCGCGCGCGCGCCTCGCACGCCTGATCCGCGAGCGCGGCGTGGACGTGGTGACCTTCACTGCGCCCTCGACCGTCCGCGAGGTGCTGGCGGCGCTCGGGGAGGGCGGCGCGGCGGCGCTCGCGTCCCTGCGCGTCGCCTCGATCGGCCCCGTCACCACCGAGGCCGCCGTGAAGGCCGGCGTTCGGGTCGACGTCACGGCCGCCGAGTACACGGCCGCGGGCCTCGTGGTTGCGCTGGTGGACGATGCGCGGGAGAACCACGCCTCGCCGCCATGAAGCGCCTCTTCTCCGCCTCGATCGCCTGTGCGCTCGCCCTCGCGAGCACGAGCTGCAGCAAGCCCGGCCCGCGCGGCGTCGTCGACTACACGCTCGACGGCAGCCTGCCCACCGCGATGATCGACCCGTCTCCCGACACCTGGGAGAGCTCGGCCTGGAGCGGCCCCGACGTACGCTGGATTCCCTACGGCCCGCGGGCGCAGATCCGGCTCGAGCACGACCTCGGTCGCGTCCCGGCGGGCGTCATCACGTACATCTCTTTCTATCCGGACGGGCAGACGCCCTCGCAGGCCGCCGGGGACCTGGCGCGCGTGGTCGAGGTGACCGACACCCACGTGACGGTGTGGAACGACACCGACGGCTCCTACTACGCCCGCGTCGTCCTCTTTTGATCTACCCTCGCCGCCGTCCAACGGGAGGGCGAGGCCATGATCGAGACGAAGAAGGCGGGGATGGTGGCGGCGCTGGCGCTTCTCGGCGCGTGCGGCGGAGGCGCGAGCACGACGACGACCACGACCACCGACACCGGCGGCAGCGCGTCGGACACGAGCGGCGGTGAAGTGACCATCGCCTGCGGCGTGCCGAACGCGCCCGAGGCCGACGCCTACCAGCGCGGCGCGCGCCTGGTGGAGCAGGGCGATGCGTCCGGCGTCCCGCTGCTCGACCAAGCCTGCACGGCCGGCAACCCGTGCGCGTGCTCGGAGCTCTCCGAGGCGTACTGGGAAGGGCGCCTCGTCGAGACCGATCACGACCGCGCCATCACGCTCGCCGACATCGCGTGCGAGGGCGGCGAGATCTTCGGCTGCTGGCACGCCGGCTCGATGCGCTGGCTCGCCCGCCCGAACGAGATGGACCTCGCGCTCTCGCGCTACGACGTGGCCTGCGACGGCGAGAACGCCGACGCCTGCGTCGAGCTCGGGCGCCTGGGCTTCAGCGGGATCAGCAGCGCGAGCGAGACCGACGCGCTCGGCTTCTACGACATGGCCTGTCAGAACGACGCGCCGCTCGCCTGCGCCTTCCAGGGCGCGGCGCTCTCCGAGGGCGCCTCGCCGGCCAACCCGGCGCGCGGCGCCGAGCTGCTCTCGTTCGCCTGTCTCGAGGCGCTCGTGCCGGCGGCGTGCACGGAGATGGGGCGCCTCGTCGTCTCGACGAACGCGGCGGCCGCGCGCGAGGCGTGGCAGCACGCGTGCGACCTGCACGATCCCTTCGCGTGCGACGCGCTCCTGCCGGAGGCCGAGGCCGCCGCGATGCAGGGCACGGCCGCGCAGGCGCTCGATCTCGATGGGGCCGGCGCCGAGCACGCGGCGGTCGTCGCGGCCTCGGCGCCGAGCACGATGGATGTGAGCGCGGGCGGCGACCTCGACGTCGCGCAGCTCGGCCTTCGCCCCTCGTGCACGGGCATCATCGAGCGCGCGGCCGACCTCGTCGTCGACGTGGGCGCCGGCGTCCCGTCGCTCGACCTCTCCGTCGCGGCGCTCACCGACACCACGCTCGTCGTTCGCGACCCGGCCGGCGGCTGGCACTGCACCGACGACGCGCCGAACGGCAGCTACCAGCCCTCGCTGCACGTGGGCGCGCCGACGCCGGGCGCGTGGGTCGTGTGGGTCGGTCGCTTCACGCACGGCGAGACGCAAGCGACGGTTCGTCTCGGCGCGCCTGCGGCGCCCGCCGCGCCCGCCACACACTGAGCGCATCGGCCGCGCGCGAGCGTGGACCGCGATCGGAGCGACGCGTGGAGCCAACGCCTGCTCCGTGCGATCGGGACCTCGCGCCGCGCGCCGCCGTCCGCGCCCAGATGCGAGCTGTCGCGCGCCATTGCGCTTGGCTCTCCTCGTTCCCGGAAATAGGCTCCGCCCACGGGGAAACACCGTCGCGCGCTCGCGCTCGCCGTTCTGTTCGATCGATGACGGCGGCGCCACCGCGCTCGCGCCGGTCACGCTGGTTCGCGGCGTCGACGCAGCGTCGGCAGAGGCCTCGCTCGTCGCCGATCCCGCGGGCGGGCTCCTCGTCCTGTTCGAGGTCGCCGGCGATCGCCGCGTAGCACGCGTCTCCGGGATCGGAGCGCCGGCGACGGCCACGGTCTTGGCCCCCTCGACCAACGCGAGCGTCGCCAACCCGCTCCACGACGCCACCGCCGTCACGGGATGCCCGGAGGTCGTTCGAGCGCCGGTGTCGCTCGACCGCCCGTGCCCCTGCACCGGGACCGCGATCTGCGTCGTGACGCCGAGCGGCGCGTCCGTGTGCGAGCAACCGGTCGTTCACCGCACGCCCCAGCAGCCGGGCGAGTGCCAGACGCACGCCGAGTGCTCCGACGGGATCGCGTGCAACGGCGTCGAGACGTGTGAGCCGCGGAGGGCGAGCGACGCGCGCGGGTGCATGCCCGCGGCGGGCCCCCAACCCTGTGGCGACGCGCGCTGCGACGAGACGAACGACGTGTGTCTGCAGTACTCCGCGCCGACGGCGTGCTCGTTCGGCCCCTCGGCGGCCGCGTTCGTGACGAGCACCACCGCCCTCGACGTCGCGCTCGGTCTCGATGGCTGCGCGGCAGGCCGCGTGCGTCCGGGGATCCTGCAGCTCGGCGGGACGCCGTACGTGCACACGCTGTGGGGCAGCGACCTCGTGACGACGACGTGGGTAGGCGTCGATGTCGACGACATGGGCTGCACGGGCGCCAGTCGCACGAGCGGAGTCGTCGGCGCGTCGGCGCTCGCGATCGCGACGCTCGAGCTCGAGGGCGTATCGCGCTGGCCGCAGGGGCTCGCGGCCTGGCGTGCCGCACCCGAGTCCGACCGGGGCACGGCGGCGGTGGAGACGCTCGGCCTGTGGAGCGACACGTCGCCGCTCGGGACCGAAGCGGTCACCTACGCGGACGGAAGCGGCACCGGTCTCCCGCTGACGCTCGGCGACACCGTCGCGACCACGGGCGGTGTTGCCTCGTTCGATGGCCCGAGCTCCGGCTATCTCGTCGTGCTGGGCGATCCCGCGGGCGGCGTTCGCGTCGCCGAGATCGATCCGCTTCCCGCGCCGCTGACAGAGTGCGGAACCGCGCCGTGCAGTGGCTTCACCGCCGGGCCCGACGGCAGGTTCGGCACCGCCGACGACGGCCCTCCGCGCTCCCTTCTCGTCGACGGCACCGAGCCGCGCACCAACGCGGAGCTCGCGACACCGCGGTGGTCGAGCCTGCTGCCCGCGACGGCCGGAGTCCGCGAGGTCTCGATCGCCACGCGCTCGACGGCGAGCGAGACCCACGTGCTCGTCGCGGTCTCGACGGGTGCCGAGATCCTCCTCTCGGTCGGGACGCTCTCGGCGACCACCGGGATGATCACCGAGACCTCGATGCACCACGTGCCGGTGGTGGGGAGCCTCGATCTGCGCGTCGTTCACGTCGACGCGGGCATCGCCGCGCCTCTCGGCACGGCCGACGAGCCCGGTGGCTTCGTCGTCACGTGGTCGACGCGCTCGGGCACCTTCGCCGCGCGCGTGACCGACGCCGACGAGTCGCTGATGCCGGCGGTGCGCCTCGGCGACGCGAGCGAGGCGCCGATGGCCTACCTCGACGGTGCCCGGGACGCGGAGCGCACGCTGCGCGTCGCCGCCGTGCTGGGCGACGAGGTCGTGGCCTTCCCCCACGTGTGCGGCACGCTCTGACGGCGGAGGGTCCCGCCATCACGTTCCTTCGTTCGCGCCGCTCGCTCGCTACGGCCGCGGCGCGAACGTCAGCACGTGGCGGTAGATGAACGTTCTTCCCGCCTGTCCCACCATCCAGGGGACGTCGGGCCCGTCGATGTCGCTCGAGTAGTCGTAGAGGACGATCTCGTCCGGGCTCGCGCCGGGCAGGGCGGACGCGAAGCACGTGTCGCCCCGCGACGGCAGATCCAGCACGTACGCGATCCGATCCTCGCCCTGGACGAAGCGCCACAGCGAGCAGCGCTTGGTGTGCATCCAGTAGTCGGTCGCGTTGCGGATCGACTGCGTGGTGAACGACGCGTCGAGGCCGAGATCGTAGGCGCCGCTCGGCGTGAGGTTGCGGCGCCCGACGAGGTAGATCTCGCCGTCGTGCGCGAAGACGAGCGGTGAGTCGTACTTGCGCGGGTCGTGCACGCAGGACCAGTTCGCGAGGTCGCCCGCCGGCGCGTGGCAGACGAGCGACCCGAAGCCCGACGCATCGCCCGCCTCGTTGCGGATGATCGCGTAGAGCGAGCCGTCGTCCGCGAGCGCGAAGTCGCTCTCGCTGCCGCCGCCCGCGTACACCGTGCGCCGCGCCGGATCGACGGGGGTCCAGATCCGCCCGTCGGTCGTCGTGAGGAAGTCGAGCTCCAGCATCGGCGTCGGCGTGAAGTTGTAGATGTCCTCGCCGTGCAGGTACGCGAGCATGTACGGCGTGCCGGCCACCGTGCGCGTGCGCCACGCGATGTACCCGTCGAGCCCGGCGACGGCCTCCGGCGTGGTCCACGTCCCGTCGGCGCGGCGCTCGGTCACCACGACGCCCTGCGGATCGAACGTGATCGCGCTGGTCCCGAGGATCGACACGTACGCGAAGAGGTGGCCGCCCACCTCGAGGAAGCGCGGCTCGCGCAGGTCGGTCCCCATCGTGAACGAGGCCTCGTCGGTCCACGTGACCTCGTCGGTGCTCGAGACCAGGTGCATCACCGTCTCGGGCCCCGCGAAGTGATCGGGCGAGGTGCGCCACAAGAGGAACGTGCGCCCCTCGAAGCGGATGACGTCGAGGTTGTTGTTCGAGTGCATCACCTCGACCGACGTCGGGATCCCATCGCTCGGCACGATCCGACGGGTCTCCGTGACCGTCACCGTGTGGCGACCGAGCTCCACCGGCGGCGGCGCCACGTACGCATCGACGGGTGGCCCCGCGTCGCGCGGCGGCGCGACGTACGCGTCGTCCTCCCACGCGTCGGGCGGCCCCACGGCGGCGTCGTTCCCGGCGGCCGGGGACGAAGTGCAGGCGGAGATCGAAGCGAGCGAAGCGAGGCCGGCGAGCCGGATCAGAGCGCGCATGGCCCGAGTGTGCCTCGTGCCGCGCCGCCGATCGACGGGGGCGTGTGTCACCTTCGTGACCGCCGCGCCGAAGGGCGGGGCGCGCGCGTGGCTCACACAGACGCCCTGATTCGCGCCCCCACACGGCTTCGGCGTACGATCCCACGTGCATCGCGACACGGCACCTCGCCGACTCCCCGACGGTCGACTCTGCCTCGGGAAAGCCGCGCCTCCGCTTCACTCCAGCCCAGCGTGACTAGCCCCAAGCCATCGACGAGCTCCGCCTTCCACGACTTCGGCGACCCGCCGGCGACCCTCAGCTTTGGGACGCCGCTCCGGGTGCTCGATGCGGGCATGCGCAAGCCCGTGCTGTACCAGCTCGACGGTCCCGAAGGCCCGGCGAGCTGGGTCGTGAAGGCTCCCCACAAGGAACGTCGTGGAGTCACGGGCCTCGTATGCGAGATCGTGGGCTCGGAGCTGGCGGCCTGGCTGGGGCTCCCGACACCCGCGATCGGGATCGTCCGCATCCCGGCGGAGCCGCCCGGCACCGACGAGACCGACGTGGGGCGAGCCGCCCGGGACATCTACGTCGGCAGCGCCGGACGAATCGCGTTCTGCTCGCGCTACCTCGATCACGCGCCGCCCCTTCGGAGCGGCGACCTCGACGATCTCCGGTCCGTGCCCGCGACCGCGCAGGAGGACGCCATCCGCCTCCTCGTTCTCGACGCGTGGCTGCGTCACTACGACCGCACGCCGAACAACGCGAACGCGCTCGCTCTCGAGGATCGTCTCGTCGCCATCGATCACGGCCTCAGCCTTTTCCACCTCGGCGCCGTCGACGAGAGCGGTGCGACGCTCGAGCCCGACACGTTCAGCGAGCCGACGCTGCTCGTTCGGCACATCGCCGCGCGTCTAGCGTCCAAGCGCCTCGAGCTACCCATCTGGGCGGAGCTCGCGGCGCGCGTGCGCGCACTCGACGACGGCCGCATCGGCGCCATGCTGTCTCGCGTTCCCGACGAGCTGGATCGCGGGCTCGATGGGCGGCCGTTCGGCATGAAGAGCCAAGCCGCCGCGTTCTTGCGAGCACGAAGAGACGCGATCGACACTATCCTGGAGAGCGTCCGTGCCTGCCTTCCGCGTTGAGTACCGAATCCACTCTGCCACCGCCGACGTGCTCGGCGAGGAGCGGTACCCGCTCGCGCTCCTGCATTGGGACGGCTCGCGAGTGCGTCTCGCTACGCGCCAGGTGATCCCGTCGGCGCTCGCGCCGCAGGAGCGCGCCCTCCACCGCTCGCTCCGGAGCCTGGGCCGTCAGGTCGCCTCGCTGGGGGAGGCGCCTCTCGCGGCCGGTCTCGAGCAGCTCCTCGACTTGCGCACCGGCGACGGCGGCGGCAGCCAGTGGTCGGGCGTGAGGGTGGGCACCACCTCCGATCCCGTGGCGCACTTCGAGGAGCTGGTTCGCAGCTTGCGGCTGACCGAGACGCGCACGCAGTCCGCGGGCCTCTCGCGCGACGATGTGGCCGAGGCGTTGATGGAGCTGGGCTCTCGGCTCGCCCCGCGCTTCGGTGTGCGGGTGGCGACCAACCGGCGTCTCGCAGAGTTCGAGCCTTACGAGTCCCCGCTCTCTTGGCTCAACGGGCAGTGGGTCCACACGCTTCCGCTCGTCGTTCCGGTGACGAGCCGCGGCCACGACGCCGTACGTCGCGTCGCGAGCACCTTCGATCTGGCGATCCCCAAGGCGGAGCGCCTCGTCGTCGCGTACGTGCGTCCCGAGCGCGCCGATGTGGCCGACGAGTTCGAGCGCGGGATTCGCTTCCTTCGCGAGAACGGTGCGGGCGAGCGCTTGCGGTCGCTGGCCCTCGATGCGACCGACGACGTCGGCAGCGTCGGCGCGATGGTGCAGGCAGACATCGCGTCGTGATCGCTGCTCGGTGGCCCCGCGCCGGAACAGCCACCGCGTTCTGAACCACGATGTCACCCCGTGGGGTGATTGACGGCTCCACCCGTCGGCTCGACCCTCCCTCCACGCGCGCTCGCACGACCGCGATGCGCACGGCCGAGGACGAGACGATGAGCGACCCTGCCCGCGCCGACGAGCGCGTGATGCTCCTGCGTGACCCGCTCGCCGCGCTCGCTTCGAGCCGCCCGATCGACGGCGACGCGTTTCGCGCATCCCCGCGGCGCTGACGGCGCAGCCGATGCCGATCGACCCCGCGCAGATCGATGAGACGATCTACCGCCGCTTCCAGCACGGCCTCGTGCCGTACATCGGCGCGGCCTACGTGTCGCCGCAGCCCGAGGACCTGCGCGTGATGGCGATCGGCATCAACTCCTACGCCTCCGAGAAGGATTGGCCGCCGGGCCCGGGATGGCAGCGCGCCTGGTACGCCGAGCGCAAGTACCGCTTCCACAAGTCGGTCTGGCGCTCGGCGGCCACGCTGGGCGCCGCGCTGACGGCGCCGGGGATGCTGTTCGCCGGGCGGAACTACGACGCGTCGCGATCGCCCTACGCGACGAACGGCGGAAGGCGCAGCTGCGCGAGGCCGAGGGGAAGCGCGTTGATCAGCTTCCGCCCGACGTGTTCGCGAAGTACGACGAGGCCTGGCGCAAGGAGCTGCGCCTGCTCGCCGAGGGCGGGGTGATGCCGCACGTGATGCTCGTGCTGGGCGCGCCGTTCTGGGAGCGCGCGTGGCGGGCGCTGCATCCCGAGCACGCGACGCTGGGCCCGATGGTGAACGTGACGAGCTACGAGGCCGCCGAGGGGGACGACCGGCATCGGGCGAACCGGATCCGTCTGGAGACGCCGGCGGGGGAGCAGGAGGTGCTGCTGCTGAAGCTGCGGCATCCGGCGGCGCGGGTGCGCGAGGGGGCGGCGAAGTGGGTGATGGAGCGGGAGGCGGTGCGGCGGCTCTCGCTCGGGCATCATCGCAAAGAAGGGGGCGAGGGATGAGTCTTCAGGCCAAGCGAGCGTCCGGCCCGCATCGTCGTCGGCACGGCATCTTCTGTCTCGAGGGCGACTGGGACAACGACCTCAACGAAGGCGGCTCGGTGAGGCCGATCCTCGACCTCGTCGGCGCGGGTGTGGGCGGCGGCGTTCCCTATCGCTATCGGGACGTGGCGACGCGCGACGAGCTGTTCTTCTACCTCGACAAGTGGACGCAGCGCTCGTACCAGGCGTTCCCGATCCTCTACCTCGCGTTCCACGGGAGCGAGGCCTGCTTCCACCTGAGCGATGGTCGCCGACGTGACTCGGTCGTCACCCTCGACGAGCTGGGCGACAGGCTCGAGGGGCGATGCGCCCGCCGAGTGATCCACTTCGGGAGCTGCGAGACGGTGCGCGGGCACGGCTCGCACCTGAACCGGTTCCTGCGGCAGACGGGAGCCCTCGCGATCACCGGGTACCGTGGGGTCGCGGACTGGACCACATCGGCTGCGTTCGAGCTGCTGCTCCTCAGCTCGTACCAGAGCAACACGATGACCCTGCAGGGCGTGAAGGCCGTGGAGCGGCGCGTGAAGACGGAGCTCTACGGGCTCCAGAAGGCGCTCGAGTTCCGGATCGTCGTCGCGAAGCGGTAACGCCTCAGCCGCTTCCCAGCACCTTCATCGCTGCGGTCTTCGGGTCGCCGTAGAACACGGGATCGACCTGCTCCATGATGTCGGCGCTCACGTCGAGGAAGTTGCGCTTGTTCTCGATTGGGATGAGGGCACGCCGGGCGCCGTTGTCCTTCGCGACCTGCAGAGGCTCCGTGAGGGAACGGAGCGGCTTGATGTTCCCCTGGACGCTCATGTCGCCGAGGATGAGCAGGGCGGGACTGACGGGTGCCTTTCGCAGCGCGGAGTAGGCGGCCACGAAGAACGCGACGCCGAGCTCGGCCTCGACGCGGTTCGCGAGCAGGTCGATGACCTCGACGTGGAGGTCCGAGACGTCCAGGTCCCTCGCGACGCCGAGGTCAGACTTCTTCGACTGCAGGTAGCTGAACGCCCGCTGGACGGATTCCTTCATGGCGCCGGCGACGCCGCCCGCGAGCTTCAGTTTCCCGGTCCCGCTCGAGACCGAGACCTCGAGACGGTACAGGCCCACGGTGCCATCGGAGGTCACGCCCGCGCTGTAGACGGTACCAGGCGCAAGCGGATCGGTGGAGATGAGGTCTCTGCCACCCTGTTCGGGCACACCAACGAACTTTTCCTCGCCCGTCTCCTGCAGCGTGTAGCTGAAGGACGTGTGGTAGTACTCGAAGGAGCCCATCTTCTTCAGCTGTTCCTTCACGCGGCGTCGTCCCTCGAGCGCGAGCTCGACGATTTCTCCCAGATCCTCGGGCGAGATTTCCCCATGCGGGAAGAGGATCTTCATGAGGCCCGAGACGGTCTTCCGGACGGCCTTACGGTCGCGCGCGTTCAAGTGGCCGCCGAGCGAGAAGTGGCGGTCGATGACCTCCGTGAAGTTGTGCTTTCGCATCTCGCGGAGCGCTTCCGCGAGGTAGTCGACGACGAACCCGTAGTGGTTCGTGAACATCTCGTTCCGCATCTTCGGGATCTCCCAGCCAGGGAGGTAGAAGTGCATGCGGTCGATGAACGCCATGTCGTCGCGGATGATGTCGGGCATCGGCGCGAACAGGTGTCCCGTCTGGACCATCACGTCGACGGGTTGGTTGGTGTTGCCGAACATGGCGATGCTCGCGTCACCCGACACGGCCTCCTGGCCGCGCTGAAAGGTGCCGGACTCGCAGTAGGTCTTCATCGTCGTGATGACCTCCTTCGGCATCTTCTGAAGGTCGGCGACCTCGTCGAAGCCGACCACGTCCCAGATCTGGACCATGCCCTTCTGCCGGCCCGACATGTGACCGAAGAGGTTCGCGACGGTCGTGCCGCCGGTGAGCAGCGCGGCGTACGGAGACACCTCTTGCACCACGTAGCTCTTACCGGTGCCACGCGGGCCGAGCTCGACCAGGTTGTAGTTCCGCTCGGCCAGGGGGATCAGTCGTGTGAGGAAGAGGAGCTTCAGCCGTCGGGGCATCTCGGTGGGCTCGTAGCCCATGCTGCGCATCATCAGGTCGATCCACTCGTCCGTCGTGAACTGCGCGCGGACGCGGCGGTACTCCTCGAGATCGAATGTCGCGATCTGGATGGGCGTGAGCTTCTCGATCCAGAACGGGTTGCGCCCCTTCGACTCCTCGTCGTACTCGAAGCGCATGTCCACTTGCGACCAGACGCCTCCCATCACGAGGCGCTCGTAGTCGCGGACGTAGTGCTCGGGGATGTGAACGTTCTTGTGGCCGAAGTTCGTGACCTCCGCCCAGTAGTCGGAGTCGACGAGCCTCACCTTCACCTTGTCGATGAACGTGTGCTTTCCGCGGTCCTTCACGATGGCCTGCGCCTTCATGGACTCGTCGGCGCGGATGTAGTTGTTCGCCAGCGTGTCGTTCACGACCTGGAGGCCCATCTGGATGGAGACCTCGTCGGAGGACGCGCAGTACTTCCCAAGCAAGAACTCGAGAACGAAGACCGGCACGTTCGCGCCAACCTTCACCTTCCGGACGAGGTCCTTGCGTACCACCTTGCCCGCGAAGAGGCGGTTCACCTTGTCGTCGAGCGCGTCACGTGTCGGGGAGCCCTGGGCCATGGTCCTCCAGCCTACATGAGGCGAACGGGTATCTCGCTCGAACGATACAGCTCGGCGTCGGTTGCTGGGTCGAGCAGCACGATGCGAACCGAGGCCACCGTGTCGTCGGTGACCATGAACGCGACCGTGGCCGGCTTGGTGGAGTCGAGCCGCACGGTGCCGCTGGTGCGATCGAGCTCGCCATCCAGCACCATGCCGACCGCGCCCACCGATTGTGCTCCGCTCATCAGCAGGGGCCGAACCTGGAGCGCCCCCGCGCCGAGCGCGAGCTGACGGTCCCCGACGGCGACCTTCACGCTGAAGATGCGGTTGGTCACGGCATCGGGGGTGTCGCTCACCGTCACGGCAGCCGACTTCGGACGTGACGACTCTTTCGCCTTCGTGCGGACCGTGAGCACGGGGATGACCATCTCCTGGAGCGAGATGCCGCCGTGGTGGAAGTCCAGGTTCCCGCCGCCGAGGAACACGCCGCATCCTTCGGGGAAGACGAAGTCCAGGTCCGACGCGTACCCGAGCGCCGCCGCGCTGACCCGCAGGCACCCGACGGGCGTGGCGCCTCCTCGACCAATCCAACAGCGGCGGTGAAGCTCGACCTTGCTTCCTCCAGGCGAGGGGATGCGCATGGACTCATCGCGCTCCTCGGCGAAGAAGAGATGGCCGTGGTCCGCGGTCACGACCGCGTTCTCGATCCCCGCCGCAGCGAGCTTCCGGATCGCCCGCCGCAGGTTCTCGATCACGTTGTCCATCACCTGACGCGCCTGGTAGCCGAAGTGCCCTTCACCGGCGTGATCGATCTCCTGCGAGCGCACCATGATCACGTCGCCGGCCTCGATGCGCTTGGCGAGCTTGCTCGGCGTGAGCCCCAGGACATCGTCGAGCGCGATGTCGACCACGCTCGGCAGTCGCGACTTGGCGAACTTCTGCCGCTTCGCGAGGTCGGACAAGAACGCGTCGTCGATGCGCGCGCCGAGCTTCTCGTTCTCCTCCACTACCGTGAAGCTCGACGACGCCCCAGGCTGAAGCGCGGCCATGCCCACGGGCGTGATGCTCGGCAACGAGCCGACGACCGCGCGCAGGTTGCGTTCCGCGGTGGCCGAGAGCGCTTCGGCGAGATCGACCGCCATCTCGAAGCGCATCGCATCGACCAGGAAATACGCCACGGGCTTGGGCGTCGGAGCCACGACGTCGCTGAAGATCCTCGTTTGGTGGAGGAACGCCTTCACGTTCCACTGCGCCGTCGCGAGCGCGCGGCTGAAGCCCACCGCCATCTTCTGGCACGCGTCCTCGTGGAGCCTCCGCACGACGCGAAGCGGCCGCTCTTCGGGGGGCTCGTCGAGATAGACGACGAACGTCTCGAGCTTCCGTTGCGCCATGTCGAGCGTATGCCAGCCGCCGTGCTCGGCGTAGCGCTGCACCCACGCCGAGGCGTCCCCTTGGAAACCCGCGACCTCAGATGCGACAGCTCTCGCGGCACGTCCGAGCTCCGCCATCAGACGCGTGGCCTCCCACTGCGCGCGGCGACCGATCTCTCGGTCGAGCCAGAAGCTCTGCTTTCGCTCGTCCACGAGCGAGAGGGCCTCGTCGAACTTGGCGCTCGAAACGAGGTCGCTCGCATGCTGGAGAAGGGCCCGCTCCTCGAAGCGAAACGTGTCGATCGAGCCGAGCGCCGCCGCGGGCAGCTTCGCGGTCTTGAGGCCGAGCTCGTCTTGCACGTGGTCGGCCATCGCAGCGTACGCGTCGGCGTGCGCGGACCGCAGACCTCGCGCGATCTCGCGAACCCCGAGCTCGTCCGCCTTGGTCGGCGGCTTCGCGACCGCGTCGAGCGAGGCGGGGGCCTCGCACGAGAGATCGAGCCGGAACTCGCTCGCCAGGACGTAGCGGCGAATGACCGAACGGTTCCGCGCGAGCGGTGCGTCCGCCGCGACCTCCAATCCGAGACGCGCCTTCACGAGCTTGACGAGCTCGCGCGTGGCGTCCTCTCTACGACCACCGGGTCGTTCGCGTCGCTCACGAGCCACGCCATGAAAGGGCGTCGTCGTCGCGCGCTCGGAAGATGCTCTTCAGGATCGAGGGCCGGCTCGCCGGAGACCTCGGCCTGAGCGGCATGCGCGAGGTCGCTGTAGGTGACCCTGATCCTCGTGGAGAGGCTCGTCGACGTGGCCGAGCGTGTACTTCTTGTCGAGGACATTCTTGAACCCGCTTGGGGCCGGACTTCCAGGTGGTGCCGGCCTTCTCGGGCTCCATGAGGACCGATGCCTTCGTGTCGTGCGTGACGCCGGGCACGTAGAGAACCACCGCGTCCGGCGCATCGCCGCTGACGAGCGGCTCGACGGCAGCGCGAAGCTCGAAGAGCGAGCCTGCGTACTCAGCGAGCCGAGAAGCGACGCCGCCCACCGGAACTGGGCACGGGCTCGCGCGTGGTCCGGCCGGCGCCGCGGAGCTCGTCGACGAACAGTTGGAACTCGCGACGCTCGTCGTACCAGACGACCACGCGTCGATCCTTAATCCGTTCAGCGAGCTGCTTCGCAATGTAGTCGTGAAGCGGATCATCAGTTCCCCCTGTCCGGCGAGTTGAGACCAACGAGCACCTGGCGGCATCAACCGCACCGACGTTTGGGTCGGCCGCGACTTCTCCGTCGTCGCCATCGACCAGAGCCCTCGCGAGCTCGACAGCAAGGTCCCCTCCTGCGGCGCGAGCGGCGTGTCCGCGCAGCTGCGCGCGGCACCAGGAAATCGACGTACTGACGGCACGACCCGCGACTAGAATCAGTGCCGATCATGCCGGCGAACAGAAACGCCGAACTCGGCGTTCCCGTACGTTGCGAGGCACTCAGGTAGCGGCAGACAACGACAGCAGTCCACCGCGGCGACCAGCGAGCCATACCTCGTGAGGCAACGCGGCGGCTTTTGTAACTGCGACGCCGCCGCGTAGGAGATCTCGGCGCCGCGAGGCCATGGAGAAAGAACACGAAGCTTCCCACTGACTCAAGCTGGGCGCCCTGAGAGGAGATTCCGGGCGGGTTGAAGCTTCCTGCGCCGCGGATCGCGGGCCGACGCGAAAGCAGGTCCCATTGCTCCAGGTTCGCAACAAGCCTCGAGCCCGCGATGCCGGCGGTGTTCGCGGCGACTGTTCGCTCCGATTTGGCCTGAATGTACGTCAGACGCGCGCTCCTCCGCGCGCGATCGAAAACGACGATCAGTAGATCGCTGAGCTCACAACGTGCGTTGGTCCGACTGTAGGAGCCGGTTCCAGTGAACGTCACCTGATGCGCGGCCCCGTGATATTCCTCGACCCACGGGCATCGGCAGCCTCGAGAACGCGATGAGCAGGCTCACGCATCGCCCGAAAAGAGCGCGATCTCGGCCGCGACGACGTGACCCTCGCGGCGAACCGCTGCGCGAACGATCGGCCGTGGGCGATGGCCTGCGGTTGCTGAAGCACGCTACCGCATGTTAGCGGCACTAGGCGCTCCCTTGCGATCCCGAGCGCGACTTACGAGACCCACTCCGCGTCCGCGCGGGGCGACTTGCCGCGGCCTGGGGCGCTCAGCGGACTGTCCAGGCCCGCCTTCACGGCCGGAGAGGTCCGCTCCGCGACGAGCTCGTCGACGGTCTTCGTGGGTGTCTTGCGCGCGGTCCACTTGCCGTCCGTGCCCTCGACCCAGAACACGTCCTCGAGCCCGTGCGCGATCGCGAGGCTCCGGTCCTTTACGCACTTCGGAACCACGCGCTCGGGCCAGAGGTGCATCGCGAGGTGGGCCCAGTCGTACTTGCCGTCGCAGAGCGCGTCCCAGGTGGACTTCAGCTCCTTCTGCCAAGCCTTGTTCTGCGGAACGAGCCGCCAGAGCGGGGCGAAG
>JBGALT010000326.1:0-2378 GCA_044223665.1 Sandaracinaceae bacterium
ATCGCGCTCGCCGGCTCGAAGGGCACGTCGAGCCCGCGCGCCGCGCGGTTCGACGTCGGTCCGACCTTCTTGCGCCGCGCGTTCTCCTCGGCGTCGACGCGGCCGAGCACGTAGCGCTCACCCTCGTGCTCGACCCACGGGTCCGCGGTCGGGTCGAGCAGCGTGCGCGCGACGACGACGACGCGTCCGGCGAGAAAGCCCGCGCGCGTCTCGAAGGTCACGCCGCCCACCTCGACGGTGCCGTCGCGGCGCACGCGACGCTTGGCGTGGACGCGCAGCGCGCCGCCGAGCTCGGCGTCCTCGATCGGCCGCGCGTCACGCCGCGCGGTCTCGTACACCTCGCCCGGGCTCTTGCCCATCAGCGAGGCGTGCGGCGCGACGTGATAGTGCTTCGCCAGAAACGCCAAGAGGCGCACCTGCACGTCGTGCAGGCTCCCCGGCGTGCCGAGGTGATCGAGGCAGCCCTCGCGCAGCGTGCGCCAGAAGCGCTCCATCTTGCCGCGCGCCTCGGGGTCGTACGGCGTTGCGTGCATGAGCCCGATCTCGAGTCGCGCGCACGCCGTCGCGAGCACCTCGCCCGTGTACGTCGCGCCATTGTCGAGATAGAGCGCGTCGGGACGGCGGCCGAGGCCCCGCATCGCCTTCACCATCAGCGAGAGCATCTCGACCTCGCGCTCGGTGGTCGCGGCCTGGATCGCGACGACGTAGCGGCTGTGGTCGTCGAGCAGCGCGTGGATGCGGAGCGGCACGGTGCGGCCGGCGATCTTCATCGCGGGCCCGTGGCAGACGTCGGCGTGCCAGAGCGCGTCGGCCCGATCGGCCTGCCAGCGCATGCGCACGCGCCCGTCGGTGGAGGCCAGCGTCACGCGGTCGAGGCCGTGCTGGCCGTACAGGCGCCGCAGCGTCGAGAGGCTCACCGAGCGGGGCGCGATGCGCCCGTCGAGCTCGAGCGTACGCAGGATGAGCGCCGCGCTCGTCGTCGGATGTTCGCGGCGGATCGCGAGCAAGAGGTCTCGCTGCGCATCGGTGAGCTCGCGCGCGTGACCCGAGTCGGAGCGTCGGCGTGGGCGCAGCGCGGGCAGGCCGCCCTTCTTGTAGCGGTAGTACCAGCGCTCGATCGTGGCCTCGGAGAAGAAGCGGCTGACGCTCGCGCCGGGCGGCATGTGCTTGTTGCGCGCGACGTCGCGGATCGCGTCGGCGAGCTCGCCGTGCGCGCAGTACTCACGCGTGAGCAGCGGACCGATGACCTGTGCGCGGAAGATCGCGGTGGTCTCGGCGCGGTCCTTGGGTGCGAGCTTGTCGCCGTGTTCGATGAGCAGATCCATCCGTCTCTCCTTCGCGCCGCGATGGTGGGTGCGGCGTGAAGGCGATCGATCTCATCGGGCCTGCTCGCTGCGAACGCGCTGGCTCTGGTGGATGGGACAGGGGCGGGGATCTCGCTCTCATGGGCGTCACTCATCGTGCGTGGACGAAGCGCCCTCCGAAGAACGCGTCGTACGGGACCGAGCCCGTCGGTAGCGGCGCGTGCGAGGCGAGCCACGCGCCGATCTTCGCGGCGCGCTCGCGCAGCGTGCCCGTGCCGAGCGGCGCGCCGAACAGCGCCGTCGCGCACGCGGTCCATCGCCGCGAGGACGACCACCGCTCGGGCGAGACGAAGCCGCGCGCGGCCGCAGCGCTCACGCGTGCGCGAGTCGCCGTGGCCGACGTGCGCGCGTAGCCCCACAGCGCCAGCGCGTACGCGATCGCCTCGAGCGAGTAGCGCCAGCCGCGGCCAACGCCCCGAGGCACCACGACGAGCACCGCAGCGCACGCGCGACAGCGGTATCGGCGCGCCAGCAGCGCTGTCGTGCTCGGCGTCTCGCCGGGCGCGCTCGGCCCCTCGATCTCGCGGTCCCGCAGCCCGTGACCCACGACGACCAGCGCGTCTCCTGGCGGTCGGCTCGCTGCACCACACGCCACGCACGAAGCCGGCCGCGCGGCCGAGCACGACGGCGGCCCAGTCGCCCAGGACTTGACGTCGATCCCAGAATGGACGATTCGTGTCTCGCTTCGCGGTCCGCTCTCCAATGCTCTCCGCGGAGCACGGCGGTGCCGGTGCTCGTAACACCGGCCCGCCAACTCTTCGCCCGGCCCCGTGCCGGTGCTCCGCTCTCCGGTCGTCCGCGTACGACGACCGGGAGCACTCCCGCGAGAAACCGACCTACGCGATGCCCAGCGTCGAGATCATCGTCCCATCGACGTCACGCACCTCGCGCGAGCTCGGGCTCCCGGCCCTCAACCACAATGCTCGCTAACACTCGGCCGCGAAGGCGAGCGCGTACTCGTACACACGGTTCAGCTCGGCGCTCGGCTGCAGATAGAAGCGGCGGTCGAGGGTC
>JBGALT010000146.1:0-20779 GCA_044223665.1 Sandaracinaceae bacterium
ACGACGTCTGGTACATGCTCGCGCGCAACGAGGGCCACGGCTTCGTCCGCAAGGAGAACCGCGACACGTTCACCGAGCTCGCCGTGCTCTTCCTCCAGCGGCACCTCGGTCTGGCCGATTGACACGGCGGACGGGCTCTCCGACGCTCGGACGATGAACGTCCGGCCGATCGGTGTGGGTCTCTCGCTGCTCCTCGGGGCGATCGTCGGATGCTCGTCGACGCCCGCGAGCGACGTCGACGGTGGGTCGTCGAGCGGGCGCGACACGGGCCCCGGGCGGGACACGGGCTCGCTGCCGGGCCGCGATGCCGGGGCGCTGGCGCCGCGCTGCGACGTCCCGCCGCTCGTCGACGTCGGAAGCCCCACCGAGACCGTCGGCGACGGCACGGCCGCGAGCTGCACCGAGGCGGCGCTCCGCGCGGCGGCCGCGGCGGGCGGTGTGATCGTCTTCGACTGCGGCAGCGCGCCGGTCACGATCACGGTCACCTCGCCGATCGTCTTCACCGAGCAGACCGTGATCGACGGCGGCCTCACGGTGACGCTCAGCGGCGGCGGGACGAGCCGCATCTTCTACCTCGACTCCGGCTACGACACGCCCACGCCGCGCCTCACGGTGCAGCGCCTCACCTTCCGCGACGGCCACAGCACGCGGATGACCGAGGACACGGACGGCGGCGGCGCCGCGATCTACCGCGACGGTGGCTCGCTCACGGTGATCGACTCGGTCTTCGAGGACAACCACGCGCCCGACACGGGCCAGGACCTCGCGGGCGGCGCCATCTACGCGTTCGGAGGCGGCGACACGATCATCGCGGGCTCGACGTTCCGGAACAACAGCGCGAGCGACGGCGGCGCGGTGGGCTCGCTGAACGGCGATCTCACGATCGTGAACAGCCTCTTCACCGGCAACGAGGCGCGGGGCACGGACGGCAACCCTGGCAACGGCGGCTGCGGCGGCGCGCTCTACCAGGACGGCCGCGACGAGATCACCTCGCTCTGCGGCGTCGTGATCCAGGACAACACCGCGGGCGCGATCGGCGGCGGCGTGTTCCGCGTCTCGAACGACCACACCGGCTCGTTCGCGATGGACCGCAGCACGGTGGACCACAACATCGTGACGCCGACCGACACCGGCAATGCCGGCGGGCTCTACCTCGAGGGCCTCGCGCTCTCGATCACGGCGAGCACGATCTCGCGCAACGAGGGCGCCTACTGCGGCGGCCTCTGGATCAACACCTGCACCGTCACGATGACGAACGACACCATCGCCGGGAACACGGCGACGTTCTCGAATGGCGGCGGCCTCTGGCTCGGGCACACGCCGACGGGGACGATCACGAACTGCACGATCGCCGACAACCACGCGATCGGGGACGGCGTCGTGGCGGGCGCGATCTTCGGCGAGGGCCTGACGCTCGTGAACACGATCGTCGCGAACAACACGGCGATGTACCGCCCCAGCTGCGACGTCGAGCACGCGAACGGTGGCGGCAACGTGCAGTGGCCGGCGGGCGGAACGACCACCGCGTGCGCCACCGCGCCGACGGATGCCGATCCGGCGCTCGGCGCGCTCCGGGCCATCGGAGACACCCCGGAGACGATGGAGCCCGCGGCCGGCAGCCCGGCGGACGGCATCGGCGTCGCCTGCCCACCGACCGACGCGCTGGGGAATCCCCGCCCTGCGGCCGGGTGTACGGCAGGCGCCGTCGAGATCTGAGCGCGCCCGGGCCCCAGCTGGTAGGACCACTTCCCGCGCGAACCCCGTTTCGCACCGTAGCGAAGGGGTTTTCGCGTTGATGGCGCGCTCGACCGACGCTAACCCTCCGCCCCATGAGCTGGATCAAGGAAAAGGCGCACTCCGAGCTGGCCCGCATCCGCGATGCGCGCGCCAAGCAGATGTACCCCTACTTCCGCCCCTTCGAGTCGGGCGGCCTGCACACGACGATCGCGGGCAAGCCGCTCGTGAACTTCAGCTCGAACGACTACCTCGGGCTCACCAACCACCCGAAGGTGAAGGAGGCCGCGCGCGCCGCGGTCGACAAGTACGCGTGCGGCCTCTCGAGCTCGCGCGTGCAGGCGACCACGGTCGCGCACGTGGAGCTCGAGGAGCGCCTGGCGAGCTGGTTCAAGATGCCGAAGTGCCTCGTCACGACGACGGGCTACCAGGCGATGGTCGGCACCATCATGTCGCTCGCCGACGTGGACACGACGCTGGTGCTCGACCAGCTCAGCCACGCCTGCATCCTCGACGGCTCGTTCCTCGCGGCCGGCGTGCCGAAGAACGGCGCCGAGATCCGGTTCTTCAACCACAACTCGGCGCGCTCGCTCGAGCGCGTGCTGAAGACCAAGGAGCGCAAGAACGCGCTCGTCTGCTTCGAGGGCCTCTACTCGCTCGACGGCGACCAGGCGACCATCAAGGAGCTGCTCGAGGTCTGCAAGAAGTACGACGCCTGCGTCGTGCTCGACGACGCGCACGGCACGGGCACGCTCGGCGTGCACGGCCGCGGCATCCTCGAGGAGCATGGCCTCGAGGGCACGTTCCCGACCGACAAGCTCGTGATCGTCAGCACGTTCAGCAAGACCTTCGGCGGCATCGGCGGGATCATCCTGGGCGACGACGAGGTCGTCGATCACATCAAGAACAAGGCGCGCTCGTTCGTGTTCTCGGCCTCGCTGCCGGTGCCGATCGTGGCCGCGGCGAGCACGATCCTCACGATGCTCGAGGAAGACGGCCCCGCCCTCGTCTCCGAGCTGAAGACGAAGGCCGAGTACATGCGCAAGGGCTTGAAGTCGGCGGGCTTCGACCTCGGCGACTCGAACTCGCACATCATGCCCGTCATGACGCGCGAGGAGCGCAAGGCGCTCTTCATGCACGTCGCGCTGCTCGAGAACGGCGTGATGATGGTGCCGATCCTCTACCCGGGCGTGAAGGTCGGCGAGGAGCGCCTGCGCGTGAACGTCACGCGTGGCCACACCTACGAGGACATGGACAAGGCCCTCGAGCTGCTCGACCTCTACGGCCAGGCGTTCTTCGTCCAGAGCGGCGAGGACATCGGCCCGCTCGAGCAGGACGCGGCGCCTCCCGCGTGACGGTTGCGTGGCGGGCGTTCCGGCGCGATAGCAATCGCTCATGAGCGCCTGGAGCCCGACCTCGTACCGGTCGCACGTCGCGGCGCAGGCGATCGAGTATCCCGACGCGGCCGCGCTCGACCGCGTGGTGGAGGAGCTAGCCGTCCTGCCGCCGCTCGTGACCTCGTGGGAGATCGAGCGCCTGAAGACGCTCCTCGCCGAGGCCCAGCTCGGGCGCCGGTTCGTGCTCCAGGGCGGTGACTGCGCGGAGACGTTCGCCGACTGCCGCTCCACCGTCCTCTCGGCGAAGCTGAAGATCCTGCTCCAGATGTCGCTCGTGCTCGTGCACGGCTCACAGCGACCGGTCGTGCGCATCGGGCGCTTCGCCGGCCAGTACGCCAAGCCGCGCAGCGCGGCGACCGAGACCCGCGACGGGGTGACGCTGCCGAACTACTTCGGGGATCTGGTGAACCGCGCCGAGTTCAGCGCGGAAGCGCGTCGGCCCGACCCGCGCCTCTTGCTCGCCGGCCACCATCACGCGGCGATGACGATGAACTTCGTCCGCTCGCTCACGGCCGGCGGCTTCGCGGATCTGCACCACCCCGAGCAGTGGGATCTCTCCTTCCGACAGAGCGCGCGCCTCTCTGCGTCGGTGCGCGACGAGTACGAGCGGGCGAGCACGCAGCTGGCCGAGGGCCTGCGCTTCATGGAGGCGCTCGGCGAGACGACGATGGACGAGCTCACGCGCGTCGAGCTCTACGCCTCGCACGAGGGCCTGCATCTGCCCTACGAGGCGGCGCAGACGCGCGCCGTGCCCCGCCGGTCGGGCTACTACGATCTGAGCACGCACCTGCCTTGGATCGGGGAGCGCACGCGCGCGCTCGACGGCGCGCACGTGGAGCTGTTCCGAGGCGTGCAGAACCCGATCGGGGTCAAGCTCGGCCCGAGCGTCACGCCGGAGGACGTGGTGGCGCTGATCGAGCGCCTCAACCCGTCGGACGAGCCCGGAAAGATGGTGCTGATCACGCGCCTCGGCGCCGCGCGCGTGGAGAGCGCGCTTCCGCCGCTGCTCGCGGCGGTGCAGGCGACGGGTCGGCGCGTGCTCTGGATCTGCGATCCGATGCACGGCAACACCCGGACGACGGCTGCAGGCCGAAAGACGCGCGCGTTCGAGGACATCCTCGCCGAGCTCGAGCGCACGGCGGACGCGCACCGCCGAGGAGGAACGCTGCTCGGCGGCGTGCACTTCGAGCTCACGGGAGAAGACGTCACGGAGTGCGTCGGCGGCGCCGACGGGCTGACCGACGCCGATCTGGAGACGGCATACGAGACCGCCTGCGATCCGCGTCTCAACTACCGGCAGTCGCTCGAGATGGCGTTCTCGCTCGCCCGGCTCTTGCGCCCGCGCCGCATCTGAGCGCGCTCACGCGCGCCGCAGGCCCGGGCTCGAGGCGGTCGCGCGGCCCGGCAAGGGCAGGTGGATCTCCACGTGGGTCCCGCGCCCGAGCTCGCTCCGCAGGCGCGCGACACCGCGGTGGCGCCGGACGATCGACTGCACGTTCGCGAGCCCGAGGCCGGTGCCGCGCTCTTTCGTCGTGAAGAACGCGTCGAAGGCGCGCTCGGCCGTCTCCGCGCTCATCCCGCAGCCGTCGTCCGACACGCGCAGCATCACCCGGCGGCCGACGGCGTCCGACATCGTCGCCCGTGCATCGGCGCCCCGCAGGGCGGTCTCCACGACGATCGAGCCGGCGCCGCCGATCGCGTCGCGCGCGTTGAGCACCAGGTTCAGCACGACCTGCTCGAGCTCGGAGGCGTCGCCCACGATCGGCGGCAGCGACTCGGCGAGCCGCAGCTCGAGCCGCACGCGGGAGCCGATCGCGCAGGTGACGAGCGGCTGGAGCGATCGCACCAGCTCGTTGAGGTCGACGAGGGCCGTCGCGCCGCGCTCCTTGCGGAGGAACGACACGACGTGCCGTGTGAGGGCGGTCGCGCGCGTGATGGCGCCGTGCGCCTCGTCGAGGTCGGCCAGCACCGGGTCCCCTTGGTCGAGGCCGTCGCGCGCGAGCTCGACGAAGGTGGAGCCGATCGCGAGCAGGTTGTTCAGATCGTGGGTGATGCCGGCCGTCAGCTCGCCGAGCGCCTGGAGTCGCTCGGCGCGGGTGAGCGCATCGCCGCCGCGGCCGCGCGCCCGCGCGACGGCACGCCGCACGGCCTCTGCGAGATCGGTCCCCTCCGCGGCGACCACGTCCGATGCGCCGTCCCGCACGAGGTCGACCACCATCGCGGGCGGCGCGCACGGAGGCGCGAGCGTCAGGATGGGGCGAGAGCCGCCGAACGAGGCGAGGATGTCGGCGAGCGCGCGTACCGAGATCCAGCTCTCCTGGTCCGCCACGACGGCGTCGGGCGTCGCGGCGCGCAAGCGATCTCCCAGCGTCGCGGCGTCCTCGGCGGACGTGACGCGCATGCCGGGCAGCACGGCGGCGAGGGCGCGGGCGCGCTCGGGCGTCGCGACGATGAGCACTTCGAGCTCGGTTTCCTGCGACATGGCCTCGGAGCGAGCCGAGCCACACGAGGAGACAGGGCCACCCTGTTCATCGGCGGAACGGCGTCGTGCCTCGAGTGTGGCCCATGCGCCGGCGGGCGAAAGGTCACCCTCCCAGGCGGATCCAATCCTGAGCAGCGGCCACGCGCCGTGATCCCGGCCGTGATCCGCCACCGAGCGCTCCGGTCGCTCCTCACGGCCCCAGGGCCGCTCCGGTGCGTCCTCGCGCTCGGCGTACGGCCGATCCCGCGGTTTCGGCGCGTGTTCGGCCTCGGCTGACGACCGGTCTGACGGCGCGACCGAGCATCGCTGCTTCGGTCCCGACCTGCGGACGAGCCCAGCTCCGGATCGCATCCGCCTCGGTCACCCTCTCGGCATAGAGGTGCTCGCCACGAGCCGATCAGCTCTCGGCGACCGCAGCGTCCTCGCCCGGCGTCTCCAGCTTGGCGCTCCGCGGCTTGCGCAGATGCTCGAGCGCCAGCGGCGAGTGGCCGCGTGCGTTGCGCAGCGCGACGCGCACGATGCGGCACGGGATCTCGCGCGCGTCGAGCAGCGCCTCCATCGCCTCGCTGGCCTTGGCGCTGCCTTCGCCGGTGATGCGGATCTCGAGGCTCACGGGGATCAGGTCGCCGACGTAGCCCGCCGCCTCGACGTGCTCGGCGCCGCGTCCGACCTCCGCACGCTCGAGGTACTTGCCGACCGAGATCTTCTTGCCGATCCCGCCCACGTCGCGGTGCGTCTCGAGCTCCGGCCCCAGACGTGAAGCGATCCTCGCCGCGAGCGCCGCCTCGTCCGCGATCCCCAGGTCGGCCAGGCACGAGCGCGGGATGCCGACCACGTACTCGGCCTGATCGATCACCTTGTTGATGCCGGGGTCCTGGCCGCCGAGCAGCACGACGTCGACGATCTCGAGCCCGCTCTCGGTCACGGCGTTCAGCCGCGCGACCACGTCCGCGAGATCGACGCCGCGCGAGCCGTCGAGCGTGATGTCGACGTACTCGGCGAGGCTCGAGACCCCGAGCGAGAGCGCGGGCCCGAAGACCATGTCGGGCTTGGGATGGAAGCCCTCCGAGTAGCGGAGCGGCAGGCCCACGCGGCGCAGGATGCGCGGCAGCACACGCACCAGGTCGAGGTGCCCGCGGTAGCTCGCGCGCCCGAGCTTGCGGTAGGCGATGCGCACGCGGACCTTGTCGCCCTGCGGGAGGCGCGTGGGCGGCTCGCGGTGGAGCGGCTGCACCTTCACGTTCGGATCGCGCGGCGCGCGCGGCGCCGAGGGCTCGAGCGCGCCGAGCGCCGTGAGGAACGTGCCGCGCTCGCTGCGCATCGACGTCATGTCGCAGGCGACGCCGCAGTCGTAACAGACGAGGCGCCGCCGATCCTCGTCGTGCTTGCGCAGGTTCGTCGGATGGACGAAGTCGCCGGCGGCCTTTCCGCAGGGCGGCGAGAGGCGCGAGGCGAGCGCCTTCTTGTACTCGCGGGCGAGGAAGCCGTCCTCGAGACCCACGCTCAGGTGATCCCAGGGAAGGCGCGCCGTCACCGGGATCGTCCCGAGGAAGCGCGTCCCGTCGACGCCGGTCTCCTCGAAGGCCTTGGCCCAGCGGCCCCAGTCCATGTGCTCTTCCCACGAGTCGAAGCGCGCGCCGTGCTGCCACGCGCGCTCGATCACGTCGGCGAGCGTACGGTCGCCGCGCGCGAGCACGCCCTCGAGCCAGCTCCCGTCGCTCGGGTGCATGCGGAGCTTCACGTGGTGCGCGAAGGCGTCTTCCTTCAGCCACGCCTGCTTGCGCAGGACCGTCTCCTTGTCGTCCATCGCCGCCCACTGGAAGGGCGTGTGCGGCTTCGGGACGTGGATCGAGACCGACACCGTGACGTCGGGGCCGCGGCCCTTCTGCACCTTGCGGCCGACCTCGCGCGCGCGCGCGCCGGTGCCGACGATGCCGCGCACGTCCTCTTCTTCTTCGGTCGGCAGGCCGATCATGAAGTAGAGCTTCATCTTCGACCAACCGCGCGAGAAGACGCGCTCGGCCGTGGTCATCAGCTGCTCTTCGGTGATGTTCTTGTTCACCACGTCGCGCATGCGCTGCGTGCCCGCCTCGGGCGCGAACGTGAGCCCGGTGGCGCGCACCTTCTTGATCTCGTCGAGCAGCTCCTCGTCGAGGCCGTAGGCGCGCAGGCTCGAGACGCTGAGCGCGACGCGCTCGCCCTCGAGCTTCTTCATGACCGTCTTCACGAGCGGGTTGATGGCCGAGTAGTCGGCCGTCGAGAGCGAGGTGAGCGACGCCTCGTCGTAGCCGCCCTCGGTCACGGCACGCGTGATCGTGTCGAGGATCGAGCTCGGCGAGCGCTCGCGCACCGGGCGATAGATCATGCCCGCCTGGCAGAAGCGGCAACCTTCGGTGCAGCCGCGCGCGATCTCCACCGAGACGCGATCGAAGATCGTCTCGGTGCTCGAGACGGGGCCGCCGCTCGGGAACGGGTACTCGTCGAGCTTGGCGACGAACGCGCGCTCGACGGGGAAGGGCAGCGCTGGATCGGCGGGCCGTGCGACGACGCGCATGCCCGTCGTCGGCTCGAGCTCGGTGTCGTAGAACGAGGGGACGTAGAGGCCGCCGAGCTCCGCCAGCGCACGGAGGCGCTCGCGCCGCGGCACGCCGGCCTTCTTCAGCTGCGTCCACGCGAGGCAGAGCTCCGGCGTCTTCGCCTCGCCATCGCCGATCACCGCGACGTCGAAGAAGGGAGCGAGCGGCTCGGCGTGCGTCGCCACGGGCCCGCCCACGACCACGAGCGGATCGTCCTCGCCGCGGTCGGCCGAGCGCAGCGGGATACGCCCGAGGTCGAGCATCGTGAGCACGTTCGTGTACGTGAGCTCGAACTGGAGCGAGAAGCCGACCACGTCGAACTCGCGCAGCGCGTGCGCGCTCTCGAGGGAGCGCAGCGGCTCGCTCGCGCGGCGCAGCTCCGTCTCCATGTCGAGCCAGGGCGTGTAGCAGCGCTCGGCGAGGAGCTTCGGATGCGCGTTGAGGATCCCGTAGAGGATCTTGAAGCCGAGGTGGCTCATCCCGATGTCGTAGACGTCGGGGAACGCGAGGCACATGCGCGCGTCCGCGGCGTCCCAGCTCTTGCACGCCTCGCCGTGCTCGCCGCCGACGTAGCGAGACGGCTTCTGCACCTTGTGCAGAAAGGGCGTGTACGGATGCTCACGCGGGGGAGACATGAGCCGAGCAACATAGCCGTTTCGCCGGGGCGAGTCCCGTGCCCCTCCGGCCGCGCCGGGCGTGCGACGCTGTGGCCCCATGGCGCGTGAGGCGATTCCGACGTGGTTCTTCGCGCTCGTGCTCGTGCGTGACGAGGCAGGCCGCTTCTTGTTGGTCCACGAGCGCAAGCACGGGGGCGGTTGGTACCTGCCGGCCGGGCGCGTGGAGCCGGGAGAGACGCTCGCCGAAGGCGCGATCCGCGAGACGCTCGAGGAGTCGGGCGTGGACGTCGAGCTGCTCGGGCTGCTGCGCCTCGAGCACCGCCCGCTGCCAGGCGGGGCGCGGCTCCGCGCGTTCTTCGCCGGCCGGCCTCGGCGCGGAGCGATGCCGCGCGCCACGCCGAACGAGCACACGCTCGGCGCCGGCTTCTTCGCGATCGAAGAGATCGAGCGCCTGCCGCTGCGCGGTGACGAGGTCGCCGAGCTGTGTCGATACGCGGCATCGGATCCGCCGCTCCTGCCGATGTCGATGGTGGTCATCGAGGGCGTGCCGACATCCAGCACGTGAGCGCACGGCGCCAGTCCGCGGCTCCCGCGAAACGCGCTATGCCCGCCGCATGAAGATCGCCGTGCTCGTCTCGGGAACCGGTTCGAACCTCCGCGCCATCGCCAACGCGATCGAGGCCGGCAAGTGCGCCGTCGAGATCGTGCTCGTCGTCTCCGACAAGGAGACGGCGCCGGCGCTCGCGTTCGCCGCCGAGCGCGAGATCCCGACCGCGGTCGTGAGCCCGAAGGCCCACGAGAGCCGCGAGGCGTGGGACGCGGCGCTCGCGGCGCGCGTCGGAGCCTCGGAGGCGCAGCTCGTCGTGCTCGCCGGCTTCATGCGCATCGTCGGCAAGGCGATGCTCGAGCGCTTTCCGAACCGCATCGTGAACGTGCACCCGGCGCTCTTGCCGTCGTTTCCGGGAGCGCACGGCGCCGAGGAGGCGATCGCGAAGGGCGTGCGCATCGCGGGCTGTACGGTGCACCTCGTCGACGCGGGCGTCGACACCGGGCCGATCCTCGCGCAGGCGGCGGTCCCCGTGCTCCCCGGCGACGACGCCAAGACGCTGCACGCGCGAATCCAGGTGCACGAGCACACGCTCTTGCCCGCGGTCATCGATGCGATCGCGCGCGGCGGCATCGTGCTCGGCGACCGTCCGATCTGGAAAGAGGTGCTCTGGCACACGGGGGAGTCGCTCGTCTCGCCGCCGATCAGCCGCTAGGAAGCCGGCGGAGGTATCGCGGCGGGGCACGGCGCGGGCGCTGCCTCGCGGTGGGGCCCGCCCAAGCTCGAGTTTCCGCTCAGGAACGCAGGAAGCGAGGAACGAGCAGCGCCCGGTCGCATCGCGGCGCTTCTCGGCGCAGGGCCGTGCTCCGCCATGCGGGTCGCTTTCTCGAGGCGCGAGCCATCGCGCACACGCGGTCGCTCGTCGTCCCGGTCAGCGACCGAGGCGCGGTCGTCGGCACGCGAGAAGTCATCATCGTTCCTGCCTTCGTGGCTTCCTGAGCGGAGCTTCCGGATCGAAGGTCGCCGCGTGACCGGGCGCCGCCGACTAGCGCAGTCCCTCGAGCCAGGGCTCGAGATGCCTCAGCGCGGCGTCGGGGCGCTCCCAGGCCGAGAGGTGACCGGCGTCGGCGATGCGGCGGAGCGTGGCCCCGGGGATCCCGCGTGCGATCTCCTCCGCGCGCGGGAGTGGCGTCGCGACGTCGTCGTCGCCGACCACCACGAGCGTGGGCACCCGGATCTCGGGGAGGCGCGAGCGGATGTCCTTGCGCGTGAAGATCACGGCATCGACCGCGTGGCCCACGGACGCGGGCTTCATCGAGGCGACGTGCTCGAGAAACGACTCGACCAGGATGGGCTGATCCCGCCGCGTCTTCTCCGCGAGGTAGATCGCCGGAAGACGGCGCAGGATGAGCGGCACCGCGCCGATGCGGCGCGCGACGGTGGCCATCGCGAAGTACGAGGGGAGCTTCCGGCGCGACTCGGCGCGCGCGTTCGTGTCGAAGAGCGCGAGCCCGGCGAGGCGCTCGGGCGCCCGCAGCGCGAGGCGCATGCCGATCATCCCGCCCCACGAGAGGCCGAGCCAGACGCAGCGATCGATGCCGAGCGTGTCGAGCACCGAGAGCGCGGCGTCGACCGAGTCGTCCATGGAGTAGGGTGCCGTCGTCGGGTTGCTGCGCCCGTGGCCGGGCGGATCGATCACGACGGTGGGGTGCCGCTCGCCGAGCTCGCGCGCGACGCCCTCCCACATGCCGCCGCTCGTCAGGAGCGAAGGCCAGAACACGAGCGGCGTGCCGCCTGCCGGCCCGCGCCGCTCGGCGAAGAGGCGCCCACATCGCTGGGTCTCGATCAGCATCGTCCGGAGGGCCGAGAATAGCCGGCCGCGTGATCCCGCGTCGACGGTGTGCGCGCCCCACGCCCCGAGGCCCGCTCTTCCGGTCGAGGCTCTGCCCGAACGAGCGGCGCGCATCGGCGCCGGAGTCCGGCATACTCGGCCTTCGGTGGAGACGAGAGCGTGCGATACGGGCTCCGAGCGATGCCGGTCTATCTCCTGAACGACGAGCTCGTCTTCCCTCCACCGGAGGGCGCGAGCCGGGAGGGCGTCGTCGCGGTCGGCGGGGACTTCCGGCCCGAGCGTCTGCTGCTCGGCTACGCGCAGGGGATCTTCCCCTGGCCCACCGAGGGCATGCCCCTGCTCTGGTTCTCGCCCAACCCACGCTTCGTCCTCGACCCGCACCGTGCACACGTGCCGCGCTCGCTCAAGAAGGCGATCCGCCGCGGGGGCTTCACCGTGCGCGTCGACACCGCGTTCGAGCAGGTCATCGACGCGTGCGCGGCGGTGCCGCGCGAAGGCCAGCGCGGCACGTGGATCACGCGCGAGCTCCGTGAGGGGTACTGCGCGCTGCACCGCCTCGGCTACGCCCACTCCATCGAGTGCTTCGTCGACGACCAGCTCGTGGGCGGGCTCTACGGCGTCTCGCTGGGGCGCGTCTTCTACGGCGAGAGCATGTTCGCCAAGACGCCCGACGCATCGAAGATCGCGTTCACGACGCTCCTCGGAAACCTCGTCCACTGGAGCTTCGCGCTCGTCGACTGCCAGGTGCACACCGATCACCTCGAGCGCTTCGGCGCCGTCGAGATCCCGCGGCGCGAGTTCCTGGCCGTGCTCCGCGACGCCGTCGCCGCGCCGACCAAGCTCGGCCCGTGGGGATTCGACCTCTCCCCGATCGCCGCGCTCGAGGCGATCGAGGCAGGCGCTCGTCCGGTCGCGCCGCGCAGCTGACTGCGCACCGGGCGCGCAGCGCGCTTCGCTGTGCGGCTCCGACCGACGCACGCGCTTCACGTTCCCGTGCACGCGCGGCGACATGCGCAATCCGCTTCGCCCGGCCGTTTGGCCGGAATTCGTGGATCGCTAGTTTTTCAGATGGATCCGCGAGTGTTGGCCCGCCCGTTGCTCACCCGGAGGCGTGCCTGGAGAAACGAGCCCTGCCGAGCTCCGCGCGATCCTCGAGATCGCGCGTGGGATCGCGCGTGAGGCCGGCGCGCTCGTTCTCGAGGGATTCCGCAGCGGCGCCCGCATCCGCACCAAGAGCGACCGCACCGATCTCGTCACCGAGTACGACGAGAAGGCCGAGCGCCTCGTGCGCGATCGGCTCGCGAAGCTCCTGCCCGATCACGACGTGATCGGCGAGGAGGGGCAGGGCACGAGCGACGCTCGGAAAGGCCTCGTCTGGTACGTCGATCCCATCGACGGCACGACGAACTTCGCCCACGGCCACCCCTTCTTCTGTCTCGCGATGGGCCTCGCCGCCCGCACCAACGACGGCGGCGAGGTTCCCATCGCGGGGGTGGTCCTCGCCCCCGCCATGCAGATCGAGTGGTCGGCCGCGCGCGGCTTCGGCGCCTTCCGGGCCGCGGCCGGCGGGCCGCCGATCGCCTGCCAGGTCAGCGCCACCGACGCGCTCGACGACGCCCTGCTCGCGACGGGCTTCCCGGCCAACCGCGCGCGCGTCTCCGACAACAATTACACGGCCTTCCTCGCGCTCGACGCCAGCACGCACGGGGCTCGCCGGTGCGGCGCCGCCGCGATGGAGCTCTGCCTCGTGGCCGACGGCGGCTACGACGGCTTCTGGGACATCGGCCTCAAGGCCTGGGACGTCGCCGCCGGCGCCGTCATCGTCTCCGAGGCCGGCGGGCGAGTGAGCCGGTTCGGCGTGGCGCCACTCGCGCTACGCACCTTCGCCGCCGACGGAGGCCGGGTGATCGCGACGAACGGTCGCATCCACGAGGCTCTCGCGCGCCGCGTCGGTGAGCACTCGCCCGCGAGCGGCTTGCCGCTCGAAAAAGGAATGGGATAGTCGCGCCCTTCGCGCGCGTAAGACCGCAACGATTCGACCCCGACCTGGTACGGCCGGCGGTCTCACGAGGACGGAGCGCCATGGAAGCATCAATGGACGACGCGCAGACGACGACGACCACCCCGAAGAAGACGGCGAGCGCCGATCACGGGGCTGCGCGCACGCGCGCCGGTGGCACGCGCCCGCTCAAGAAGACGATCTATCCCCGCGCCGTCGCGCAGGGGCTCTACGCCGCCGCTCGGGTGCGCGTCGCGATGTGGGATCGCGCGCTCCGCCACGTGGAAGAGGTGCAGACGCAGCAGCTGCTCCGCATCACGCGCCACGCGAAGGACACGACCTTCGGTCGCCGCTACGGCTTCGGCGACATCCGCAGCTACGAGCAGTACGCCGCGCGCGTGCCTTGCGGCGACTACGACTCGCACTCGCCGGCGTTCGAGGCGATGCGCACGGGCGAGCGCGGGATCCTCGTCCCCGAGCTGATCAAGTACTTCGGCAACTCCTCGGGCTCGAGCACGAAGGGCAAGCCGAAGTTCCTGCCCATCAGCGACGCGCAGGTCGCCTTCCAGCGCGGCAGCGCGTCGGACGCGATGTTCCGCTACCTCGTGTGGCGCGGCGAGACCGACTACACGAGCGGCTTCACGCTCGGCCTCTTCCCGCCGACGACGATGCGCAAGGAAGGGCCCGTCTACATCACGACGAACCCGAGCCTGCAGTCGATCAACATGCCGGCCTTCACGCGCCCGGCGCAGCTGCCCGAGAAGGACATCCGCGAGATCGCGGACTACGACCTCAAGCTCGACAAGATCGTCGACGCGTACATCGACCACGACATCCGCGCGGTCGCCGGCACCACGTGCTGGTTCTCGATCCTCTTCGACAAGCTCCTCGCGAACGCCCGCAAGAAGGGCCGCAACGTGAGCACGGTCGCCGAGCTCTGGCCGAACCTGCGCGTGCTCGTCGGCGGCGGCGTGAGCGCCGATCCGTACATGCCCGTCATCCGCGAGCGCATGGGCCGCGACGACGTGGTGCTCGTCGACACCTACAACGCGACCGAGGGCGGGATCTACGCGACGAGCGACCACGCTGTCGACTCGAGCGGCAAGGCCGAGCGCGGGATGTTGATGATCCCCGACCGCGGCGTGTTCTTCGAGTTCGTGCCCGTCGAAGAGGCGAGCGATCTGTCGAACTTCTCGGCGTGGCCCTCGCGCGTGCCGCTCTGGGGCGTCGAGGTCGGCAAGCTCTACGCGATCCACGTGACGACGGTCTCGGGCCTCTACTCGTACCGGCTCGGCGATCTCGTGCGCTTCACGAGCAAGAGCCCGCTCCGCATGGAGTTCGCGGGACGCCTCACGGGCTGCCTCTCGACGACGCAGGAGCTCACGACGCACGTCGAGATCCAGCGCGCGATGGAGCACGCGCTCGCGCAGCAGCCGGCGACGACGGTCGACTACGGCTGCGGCGCCGACGTGGGCGTGCACGGCACCTCGCGCAGCAAGTACGTGCTCTTCGTCGAGTTCGCCGACGGCGGCAAGGACATCGACAAGGCGCGCTTCGCGCGCGACTTCGACGCCGGTCTCTGCAAGGAGAACCGCGTCTACCGCGAGCACCGCGTCGACGACGTCGGCATCTTCGCGCCCGAGCTCGTGGTGCTGCCGCCGGGGAGCGTGAAGCGCTTCATGATCGATATCGGCAATACGAGCGTGCAGAGCAAGTTCCCCCGGATCGTGGACGACGAGCGCAAGCGGATCCTCCGCAGCTACGTCGGGCAGTGAGCCACGGATCGAGGATTTCCAGTTCGTTGGATCGTGAAAGAGGAGAGAGACAGATGGGCAAGAAGCTGGGTGTGGTGATCGTGGGCGTGAACGGCGCCGTCGCTTCGACGGTGATCGCGGGTGTGGAGCTGATGGTCCGCGGCATCGTTCCGCGCCTCGGCATGCTGACCGAGGCGGGCAACCCGGCCCCGGGCGAGCTCATCACGCAGCACCTCAAGTTCCGCGCGCTCGAGGACGTCGTCTTCGGCGGCTGGGATCTCCAGTTCAGCGACGTGTACGCCGCCGCCAAGCACCACAAGGTGCTGCCGCTCGAGCAGCTCGATCAGATCAAGGAGAAGCTGCAGACGATGAAGCCGTGGCCGGCGGTGTTCTCCGGCGAGTACGCCGCGAACATCAAGGGCGAGAACGTCGTCAAGGTGAAGAACTTCCGCGAGGAGCTCGCCGCCATCGAGAAGAACATCACGGACTTCAAGAAGGCGAACGACTGCGACACGGTCGTGATGGTCAACCTCGCGTCGACCGAGCGCTACCAGGAGCTCACGGACGCGCACAAGACGCTCGCCGGCTTCGAGAAGGGCCTCGACGCGAACGATCCGTCGATCGCGCCTGCGCAGCGCTACTTCTACGTGGCGAACAAGCTCGGCGTTCCGTACGTGAACTTCGCGCCCTCGCTCACGAACATCCCGGCCCTGCAGGAGCAGGCGAACGAGACGAAGAACCCGTACGCCGGCATGGACGGCAAGACGGGCCAGACGCTGCTCAAGACCGCGCTCGCCTCGATGTTCCGCGCGCGTAACCTCAAGGTCGTCGGCTGGTACTCGGTCAACTTCCTCGGCAACAACGACGGCCTCGTGCTCGACAACCCGGGCTCGAACAAGACGAAGGTCATGTCGAAGGCCGCCGTGCTCGACTCGATCCTCGGCTACCGCGTCGAGAACCACCAGGTCCACATCCACTACTACAAGCCGCGCGGCGACGCGAAGGAAGCCTGGGACAACATCGACCTCGGCGGCTTCTGCGGCATCCCCATGCAGATGAAGATCAACTTCCTCTGCCAGGACTCGATCCTCGCGGCGCCGCTCGTCCTCGACCTCGTCCGCATCATCGACGTGGCGAAGGCCAAGGGCGAGAAGGGCATCCAGCGCCAGCTCTCGATCTACTTCAAGAGCCCCTACGCCGCGGAGAGCGAGCAGCCCCAGCACGACGTGTTCGAGCAGGAGCGCATGCTCATCAGCTGGGCGCGCAAGCACGCCTGAGGCGACGACGTCCGATCCTGCGTCGCGGGAGAGGGCGGAACACGGGCCCCCTGTCCCACGTCGTGGGACAGGCGGAACACGGGCTCCCTCTCCCACTTCGTGGGAGAGGGCGGGGGTGAGGGACCGGCTGATCGAAGCGCCCGGAAGCGCGTGATCAGCCCTCACCCAACCCTCTCCCACGAAGTGGGAGAGGGCTTTTCGTTTCCAGAGGAGAGTTGACATGACGCTCGCTGCGCTCGGTGGAAAGCCCCTGTTCGACAAGTCGCGCCACGCGAAGTGGCCCGAGATCACGGACGCCGACAAGGCGGCGGTGATGCGGGTGCTCGATCGCGGGATCCTCAGCGGCAGCGATGCTCCCGAGGCGCGCGCGCTGCAGGAAGAGTTCGCCGGGGCGCAGCAGACGAAGTTCGCGCTCCTCTGTCACTCCGGCACGAGCGCCCTCCAGGTGGCGGTCGGCGCGCTCGGCATCGGCGAGGGCGACGAGGTCATCGTGCCCGCGTACTCGTTCGTCGCGACCGCGCTCGCGGTGGTCTCGCAGGGAGCGATCCCCGTCTTCGTCGACGTGGATCCGATGAGCGGCAACATCGACGTCTCGAAGATCGAGGCGGCGATCGGCCCGCGCACCAAGGCGATCATGCCCGTGCACGTGCACGGCACCCCGGCCGACCTCGGGCCGATCCTCGCGATCTGCAAGAAGCACGGGCTGGATCTGATCGAGGACGCGGCGCAGGCGCACCTCGCGACCTACGAGGGCAAGCCGGTCGGCGGCTTCGGTCGCGGCGCAGGCTTCTCGCTCCAGTCGAGCAAGAACCTCTCGGCGGGCGAGGGCGGGATCTACACGACGAACGACGAGGCGCTCTTCGAGAAGGCGAACCAGGTCCGCAACTTCGCGCAGAACATCGTGCGCGCCGACGCGGCCGCCTACGACCTCGATCGCCCGCTCGACGGTCACCGCGCGATGGTCTCGCTCGGCGTCGGCTCGATGTACCGCGGCAACGAGATGATGGCGGCCTTCACGCGGAGCCAGCTGGCGCGCCTGCCCGAGAAGACGAAGAAGGCCCAGGAGAACGGCCACCGCCTGGCGAAGGCGCTCCGCGAGCTCCCCGGCGTGATGCCGCAGGTCATCCCCGGAGATCGCACGACGGTGTTCCACAAGTACCGCGTGTGGCTCGACCCGCAGAAGGCGGGCATCGATCTCGCGCCCAGCAAGCTCCGCGACGCGACGATCAAGGCGCTGAAGGCCGAAGGCTGCGAGGTCGTGCTCTGGCAGGGCGCGGCGCTCCCGAGCTTCCCGCTCTTCAGCGAGCTCAAGGGCTTCGGCAAGGGCTTCCCCTTCTCGTTCAACGGCGGCACGCCGGCCGACCTCGAGCGCTATCGCGCGAACTACGGCGCGAAGTACGAGGGCGCGAGCCAGCTGCTCGCCTCGTCGATCGTGCTCTTCTCGCAGACCTGCCCGCTCATCGCGCAGAGCGCGGAGACGGTCGACCAGTACGCCGAGGCGTTCCGCAAGGTGTGGAGCGACGAGGCGGGCCTCGTCGAGCTCGCGAAGAAGAGCTGAAGGCGCGGAGCGATACGAGGGGGAGGCTCCATCGGGATTCACTCCCGATGGAGGGGGCCGCGTATCGGCCCCCGAGGACCGAGGGCTCGCCCGTCCGCGGTGTAGCGCCTCGGCCTCTCGGCCGCGGTCGTGTCGCCGGCGCGCGCGGCATCGCGTCTCGGCGGAGGCTCGCGCGCCGCCGAGACGCGGGCGCACGGTCGGCGCGCTCCTTGCGACGCTCGGGGACGTGCGCCCGACGCCTCGCAGCACGCAGGTCGATCCTCCATGCCCCGTGGACCGGGGGATGCGGCCCGGTCGACCCCGTGGAGATTTCGGTCTAGATCGCAAGCCGATCGTGGCCGAGCGAGCACCCACGGAGAAGGACACGTACGCGCGGCGCCAGCGCCGTAACCGCGTTCTGAAGAACGTGGCCAAGGGCGTGCTCGTGGTCCTCGGCATCGCGGCGGTCGTGGCGCTCGTGAGCGAGGCAGGTCCCGACGCGGTGCTGCGCACGCTGCTCGACGCGGCGATCTTCTTGCCGGCGATCCTCGCGCTCGAGATCGGCTTCATGTCGATGGACGTGCTCGCGCTGCGTACGTTCCTCGGTGAGCGCGGCACGAACGTGCCCTTCCTGGTCTGGCTACGCACGGCGATGCTCGCGTACGGCGTGATGATCCTGTTGCCGGCGGGACGCGCGGGCGGCGAGGTCGCGCGCGCCGCGGGTCTGACGCCCTACGTCGGCGGCTCGCGGGCGGCGGCGCTCGCCACGCGCCTGCAGGCCGCCACCCTGATCGGGAACACGCTGATCAGCATCCCCTGCTACGTGGCGGTCGGCCTCGCGAGCGACAACTTCGGCGCCGGGCTCGCGTGGGCCGTCCTCATCAATGGCGTCGGCACGGGGCTCATCGGCGGCGCGATCATCCTCGCGTCGCGGCGCTCGAGCGTGGGGACGTTCCTCGGCAAGCGCATCCGCGCGCTGGCGTCGCACGGCGAGGACTTCGACGAGGCGCTCCGCGACGAGGTGGCGTGGGGCCGCCCGATCGCGCTCACGTTCTTCGGTCGGGCGCTGCAGGCCGTGCAGTACGGCCTCATCCTGCTCGCCGTCGGCGGGACGCTCACGCCGCTCTCGGCGCTCGTCTCGCAGGGCATCCACCTCGTGGGGGCGGGCTTCGGCGACCTCGTGCCGAACCAGGTCGGCATCACCGAGGGCGCCTACCGTCTGTTCGCGAGCACGCTCGGCCTCGCGGACGCGCCGGCGCGCGCCATCGGCATCGCGCTCATCGCCCGGCTCTGTCAGTTCTTCCTCGCGGGCGTCTCGCTGACCGTCAGCGCCGTGTGGAAGCCCGCCAAGCCGGCCGAGGGTTCGGTCCCCGTGCGCGAGGGAAGCGCGTCGTCGTGAGCGCGCCGGCCGCGCCTCGCGCGGGTCGGCCCCGCCGGAAGCCAGAGCCTCCGACGGTCTCTCGGAACGGGACGTGAGCCGCGGGCGGGCTCGATCGGCCTCGATTTCGATGGCCCGAGGGGCCCTTTCGCGATAACCCCGCCGCCCGATGAAGCGCCTGCCTTCGACGCTCGCGCGCAGCCAGCACGAGCGTCCGTGGCTCTGGCTCGGCCTCTCGTTCGCGCTCGCGCTCGCAGCGCTCCCGAGCGCGCTCGCGCTCCGTCTGAACAGCGACTTCCAGGCCGTCCTGCCGGAGAGCGCGCGCAGCGTCGTCGACCTCGACGAGATCCGCGCTCGGTTCGGAGGGACCGCGACGCTCACGCTGGCGGTCGAGGTGCAGCCGGGCGGCTCGATCGAACAGGCGCGCGCGCTCGTCCGCGCGCTCGCGCCCCGGATCGAGAGCCGCGCCGATCTCGAGGTCACCGCGGTCGACTGGACGGTCTCGGACTTCTCGTCCTTCGTCCTCGAGCACCGGTTCCTCTACGCGGAGACCGACGACCTCCGCGAGATGCGGGACGCGCTCGCGGATCGGCTCGACTACGAGCGCGCGCGTGCGAACCCGTTCTTCGTCGATCTGGACGACGCGCCGCCGGCCGATCCCGAGGCGGTGATCCGCCGCGTCGAGGACGACGCCGAGCGCGCCCGCGCACGTCTCGCGCGCTTCCCCGAGGGCTTCTACCAGCACCCGACCGAGCCCGTGCTCCTCGTGTTCGTGCGCACGAGCATCCGGGGCGGCGAGACGGCGGCGACCGATCGGCTGATCGCCGCCGTCGAGCGCGCGGCGCAAGACATCCTCGAGGCCGAGCCCTCCGAGCGGCGAAGCGACGGTGGCGTCGCCTTCGTCGGCGGCGGCCTGCGCATCGACTACGGCGGCGAGCTGATGGACGTGCGCGAGGAGACCGACGCGCTCGCCGAGGCCGTCGAGCGCTCCACGGTCGTCACGGCGGTGCTGCTCGCAGTCGTCGTCTTCCTCTTCTTCTTGCACGTGCGCGCGCTCTGGCTGCTGGCCCTCGTTCTCGTGCCTCCGGTGGTGCTCACCTTCGGCATCGCGCAGCCCATCGTCACCTACCTCAACGCGTCGACGGCGTTCCTCGGCTCCATCGTGGTCGGCAACGGGGTGAACTCCGCCGTGATCTGGCTCGGGCGCTACTTCGAGGAGCGGCGCGGCGGTCACCCGGTGCGCGAGGCGCTCGAGCGCACGCACGCGGGCACGTGGGCCGCGACGATGGCGGCGGCGTTCGCGGCGGCGATCTCCTACGGGTCGCTGATCTCCACGGAGGTGCGGGGCTTCCGCGACTTCGGGGTCATCGGCGGGCTCGGCATGGTCCTGTGCTGGGTGGCGAGCTACGTGGTGCTCCCGGCGCTCGTCGTCGTGGCCGAGCGTGTGCGGCCGCTGACGTTCGCCGAGCGCGAGCGGCGCGCCAAGGGGTTCTACGGCGTCTGGTCGGCGCGCCTCGCGCTGGGCGCCCCGCGGGTGGTGCTGGGCGTCGCGGCGCTCGTGACGGCCGCCCTCGTCGTCGCGCTCGGCATGCGCGTGCGGGGCGACGTCCTCGAGTACGACTTCCGCGA
>JBGALT010000327.1:0-2370 GCA_044223665.1 Sandaracinaceae bacterium
GTCCGCGGGCTCCGCCCGCTTCCGTCCGGGGCCTCCGGAGCGAGCACTCCTTGCCGCGCGCCGCTCGGCCGCTCGAGCGAGGCCACGCGCGCGACGAGCTTCGCCGCGACCGCCGGCGTGAGGGGCGACTGGCCGCGGGCGGCCGCGCGAATCGCGCCGACGAGCTCGCCCTGCGACGCGTCCTTGAGGAGATAGCCCACGGCCCCCGCCGAGATGGCGTCGAACACCGACGCGTCGTCGTCGAAGGTGGTCAGCACGAGCACCTTGCACTCGGGCGAGCCGGCGCGGATCGCGCGCGTGCCCGCCACTCCGTCGGTGCCCGGCATCCGCAGGTCCATCAGGACGACGTCCGGCCGCAGCGCCCGCGCGCGCTCGGCGGCGAGCGCACCATCGCCCGCCTCACCGACGACCTCGAGGTCGGGAGAGGCGCCGAGCAGGAGCGCGAGCCCTTCGCGGAAGAGAGGCTGATCGTCGACCAAGAGCACGCGGATCTTCGTCATGCCGGCACCTCCAACGTGACGCCGAAGCCCGCGCTCGTCTGCTCGACCGCGAGCGCCCCACCGAGCTCGCGCGCGCGCTCCGCCATCAAGGCGAGCCCGACCCCGGGCTCGGCGCGCGCTCCCGGCTCCTCGGCGCCATCGTCGAGCACCCGCAGCACGACCCCGGCCGCGCCGTACGAGAGCGTGATCTCGATCCGGCTCGCGCGCGCGTGCCGCAGCACGTTCGTGATCGCTTCCTGGGCCGCTCGGTAGAGCGCCACCTCGACGGGGATCGGCAGGCGGCGCGGCGTCCCCTCGATCGCGAGCGCACAGCGGAGGCTCTCGAGGCCCACGTCCTCGACGAGACGCGCCAGGCGGTCGGGGAGTGGCGGCGAGGCGGGCTCGCTCCGCATCACGACCACTGCGCGGCGCACCTCCTCGAGCGCGTCGCGCGTGAGCTTGGAGGCGCGATCGAGGGCGACCCCCGCGCGGGCCGGATCGGTCTCGAGCACGGCCCGCGCGGCGAGGATCTGCACGTGGGCCGCCGTGAGGTGGTGCCCGGCGGTGTCGTGGATCTCGCGCGCGATGCGGTTGCGCTCGCGCTCCGCGGCGAGATCTGCGCTCGCCTCCGCGCTCGCGCGCAGCCGCGCGTTGGTCGAGGCCAGCTCGGCCGCGAGACGCTCGCCGTCGCGCCGGAGATCCTCGCGCCCGGCGACGGCCGACGAGAACGCCACCACGAAGGCCATGCTGGTCACGAGGCTGACCAGCTGCTGCGCCGCGTAGAGCGGCGTGTGGGCCCAGAACGAGAGCGCACAGAGCGAGGTCGCGATCAGGACCACGAGCGCCGCCCACCGCGGCGGCAGGTAGAGGACGGCCTGGCTCGCGGTTGCGAAGTACACGAGGATGCCCATCCCGCCCGTGACGAAGACGAGCGCGGTGGCGAGGGCGAGCTGGAGCGCGAAGAGCCCGCCGAGCGCCCGCCATCGGCCCGGCGGCGAGAGCGTCTCCACGCGCCACGCGCCCCACGTCGTCGCGGCCAGGAACGCGAGCGCGAGGGCCACGCTCGCAACCGCCGCGCCGCCCCGCACCCGCGGCAGCGACATCGCCAGCGCGCCGGCCACCAGCACGACCAGCGTGAGGGTGCTCCATCGGCCGACGAAGCGTCGCTCGTGGAGCTCCTTGCTCGCGCTCACGCCGGCATCGTACGACACGCCGGCGCCGTCAGAAGGCGATCGCCGCGCCGATCTGGATCTGCGCGTCGAGGTGACCCTGGATCACCTTGCCGTCGACGACCTCGTAGAAGGGTCGCGGATCGCCGGGCAGATCGTAGAGGGTCGCGCGCACGTCGATGAAGGGCCCGATCGCCAGCGCGTTCCCGAGCTGGACCAGGAAGCGGCCGACGATCTCGGCGCCGAAGGCGATGCCCGCGCCCAGCACGTCGTACACGAGGCCGACCATCGGGCCACAGCCGAGCATCAGCATGTCGCCGCCGACGCGGAGCTCCTTGCGCAGCACGAGCGAGAGCTCGACGAAGCCGATCTGGCTCGTGCGCATCGCCGTCGGGATCGTGAACTCGAGGAGCGAGCCGCTGTACATGAGCACGATCTCGAGCCAGTCGACCGGAACGGCGTGGATGGTGAGCGCCGGCGTGTAGATCCCGGCCGGCGCGTCGAACGTGTGGCCCAGCCAGTGCGAGAAGCCGATGTCGAACACCAGGTGGTAGATCATCGGCGGGCGCGGCGCGGGCGCCGCGGTCTCGGCGTCCGCGGAGGTGCCGGCCTCGGCGTCGCCGCTCGCTTCCGCGGGGTGGGCATCGGTCTCCGCCTCCGCCTCGGCCGCCGCGGCGTCGGGCTGCGCCTCGGTCGCCTCGGCGTCGGGCCGGGCCTCGGCC
>JBGALT010000147.1:0-21287 GCA_044223665.1 Sandaracinaceae bacterium
CGCGCGTAGTAGATGTAGAAGAGCGTGCCGGACATCAGCATCGTCAGGCCGAAGCCCGCGAGCGTCAGCACCAGCCACGTGAGGAGGAAGTGTCCTTGCTGCGCGACGGCGTAGAGCATGGCCCCCGAGTATAGGCCCAGCCGTGGCGCTGCGTCTCGGCGCCGTCTGCAGCGGGCGGGATCCCGGAGGGGGCCCGCGAGGCGCGCCGCGATTCAGTAGCCGTCGCGGAGCTCGGCCCGATCGCCGACGTCCACCGTGCGCGTCGCGCGCGTGATGAAGAGGCCCGCCGAGTGGGGACGGATGGAGACGATGCGCCCTTCCGCGATCACCTCGTCGGGCAGCTGCTCCGGATCGTGCGGCGTCTCCGAGCTGCCCCCGACCGTGGTGGGCGAGGTCCCGATCGCGCTCAGCGTGCGCCGCCACTCGTCGCCGGCGCGCACGACGTAGAGTCGGTTTCCGAGCTGCAGGCCTTCCTCGCTGCCGACCGGCACGAACACGATCTGATCGGTTCCGAGGAGCGCGTGCGGCGTCAGCTGCGCGACGACGTGGGTCTCGAGATCCCGATCGGCGCGCACCGGCGGCACGACGTCGAAGCGACGCGGGATCGCCGCGACCCGGAACCCTCGCTCGATCGGCTCGAGCGCCTCGATGAGCGTCGCGCGGGCCGTGTGTCGCTCCGGATCCCAGCTGTCGACACGCACGGCGCCGAGGATTCGCACCAGCGTTCCCTGCTCGCCCGGCTCGCGAGAGCCCGCCTCGATCTGCCGGAAGATGGTGAACTCGCCTTCGGGCGTGCCCGAGACGTGGTCGAAGCGGATGTACACCTCGTCGTAGGGCGACATCAGCATGTGGTCGGTCGGCGAGCCGATGATCTCGCCGGCCTGCTCGAGCGCCTCCGGATCGAGCCAGCCCTGCTCGCGCAGCCAGAGCGTCTCCTCGCCCGGCGCCGAGCGGCGCGCCACCAGGCGCGTGCCGCCGCCCGTCGCGACGATGGGCGCGCTGCCGGCCGGCACCAGGCGCACCTGGTCCTGCGGATAGATCCAGTGCGGGTTCGTGATCTCGGGGTTGTACGACCACACGCGCGGCCACTCGTAGGGATTGCCGAAGTAGTGGCTGCTGATGTCCCAGAGCGTGTCGCCCGTGCGGACCACGTGCGTCTCGGGGATCGTTCCGACGTGGTGCTCGCCCGTGATGACGAGCGCGCCTCCCGACGAGCGACCGCTGCTCTCGTCGTCCCCCATGTCGATCCACGTCTCGGACTGCTGGGCGCTCGCGAGCGCAGGCGCCGAGGCCAGCGCGAGCGCGATCGAGAGGCGGCGTGCTTGGCGCAGAGCTCGGGTCATCACACGTCCTCCAAGGGCGCCGATCGCGCCGCCACGGTCCCGGGGTACTGCTCGCGCACGCGGCGGAACATCTCCCGCGCGCGCTCGGGCTGCCCCAGCCGTTCGTATGCGAAGCCGATGCGCAGGAGCGCATCGGGAACCTTGTTGCCTCGCGGGAATCGCTCGACCATCCGCGTCAGCTCGGTGATCGCGCCCGCGTAGTCGCGACGCGCGTAGAGCACCTCGCCGCGCCAGTACATCGCGTTGTCGGCGTAGGCGTGATCGGGGTGCTCCGCGACGAAGCGGCCGAGCGACTCGAGCGCGAGCTCCCACTCGCGGGCCGAGACGTGGGCGAGCGCGGCGCGGTACTCCGTGGCGGCCGCCTCGTCCTCCGGCGCCGGAGCCAGCGGCGCCGGCGGATCGGGGGCGACCACGACGGGCGTAGCGGGGATGGCGGGCACCGCGTCGGGGGCGCCGGGCGTGAGCACGACCGGCAGGCGCGCGAGCGAGCCGGTGGGCGGCGCGGCGACGATGGGCGGCGCGTCGGGGCCCGCGAGAACCGCGGCGGCCGGCGGCGGCGGCGCGCCGTAGAGACGAAGCACGGGGCGACTGCTGCTCGCCCCGCCGGGGACGACCTCGCCGTCGCCATCGAGCGTCGTGAAGTCGGAGAGCACGCGCTCGTCGGTGTCGGTCGCGCCGCCGTCGCCGATGCGCACGACCTGTCGCTCGCCGCCGGCCGCGAGGGCCTCTCGCAGAGCGCGGATCTCGGCGGCGCTCGCGGCGAGGCTCGCCTCGAGCTCGAGGACGCGATCCTCCGGGGCGCTCTCGCCGCCGCTCGTGGAGAGGCAGGCGGTGGTGTCCGCGGCGGGAGCGGGCGTGGAAGCGCCCCCGCATCCGATCGCGAGCCCCGCGAGGGAGAGCGACAGCGAGCACAGCAAGGGCGCGCGGAGCCCGACGTCCGCCCCACGGCGAGGCGATTCGAGGACGCTGCAGAACGGACACGCCCGGCGCATGATCGCAACGGTACGGAGCGCGAGCGATGGGCGTCAAAAAACGCGGGGGCGCGGCCGAGGAGCCGCTCGTCACGGCGACGCGGCGAGCGAGCCCGCGAGTGCCCGCGCGGGGACCTTCAGCTGCGCTGCCAGATCCCGCCCCGCAGGCGGGCCGCAGGAACGGCGATCGCCTCGCGGAGCGAGACCGCGAGCGGCTGCACGCCGAGGAAGTACCCCACCGCGAGCACGCCACCCAGGGTGCTCCACCCCGAGAACCAGGGGCGCACGAGGGCGAGCGCCGTGACGCCCCCGAGCACGACGAGCGCGCCGAGAGCGAACGCGAGCGCCTGCGCCCTGCCCGACGCCAGCACGCGGCGCGGGTCCTCGTCGGCGACGACGCGCGCCGCGAAGGCGCTGCCCTCGCGCTCGCCGGCGACCCAGACCTCGTCGCCCGCCCGGCCGAGCACGACGCGTAGCTCGGAGTCGACCCCGCGGTTCGTGCTCGCGGCGGCGAACGTCTCGTCGAAGGACGCGCCTTGCCGCTCGCCGGGCGCGTGGAGGGCCCACGCCGACGCGTCGCTCGAGGGGCGCAGCGTCATCGGCTCGCCCGCGGCCTCGACCTCGCCACCCGCGACGCGCGCGGTGCGCGACGCCTGGGTGAAGAGGATGCGATCGGGCCCGCCGGTGGTGATGGCGCGCCCACGCTGGCCGACGCGGATCTCGGCGAGCCCGGCTCCCTCCGCGCCGCCCTCGACGCGCGTCACGCGCACGCGGAGCACGGTGCCGAGGCGTGCGGCCTCGACGCCGAGCGCAGCGCGCGCCTGGAGCACGTGCATCACGATGAGCGCCGTGTTCAGCCAGACCACGCCCAGACAGAACGCGCCCATCAGCTCGTTCGACAGCACGCCCGAGCTCCGTTCCGATTCGACGATCCCCGATCCGGGACGAACATCAGTCCACCATCGCCGCGGCCTCGGCCGCGTCGCGCCGCTCGGCGCGCGAGGCGAGGTCCGCCGCTGGCCCGCGCGACGGGACGCGATCCCGCGCGACGGGATGCGTGCGACCGAGGACGAAGCGGCGCACCAGGTAGAGGAGCATCGAGCGCTCGTCCAGCACGGGATCGATCCGCTCCGCCACCTCGCGGCGGTGCTGATCGGCGAGCACCGACCAGTGCAGCCCCGCGCGGTTGTGATGGATCGTGTGGTAGCCGTTGTTGCACATCACCCAGTTGAAGGCGCGGCCCACGAAGTTTCGCGAGTGGTTCCACTCCGTCGTGATGTCGCAGCCCTCGTGCTGGATCAGGTTGATCCGCAGGATCCCGCGCGCGCCCCAGAGCTGGGGCACGAGCACGAAGAACACGGTCCCCCAGAAGTCGTAGACCATCAGCGCGCCGGTCAGGCCGAACGCGACCACCTGCTCGAGCGCGTACTGGCTGCGGAAGTCGCGCTGGCGCGTGGTGCGAGCCCAGCGCGAGACGCCGGCGAACGTTCGCGGGCCGGCGACGTTCGGGAAGTGCAGGAGGTTGAGCAAGGGCAGCGAGAACTGGGTGATACCCGGCGCGGCCCAGTCGTCCTGCCCGTCGTCGTCGAACTGGTGGTGCACCAGGTTGTGCGACGCGATGTTCGCGCTCGCGGGATAGAGCGCGCCGAACGAGATCGCGCATCGGAAGAGCCGGTTCAGCCCGCGGCTCTTGAAGATGCCCTTGTGCATCACGTTGTGGATGACGACCGAGTTCAAGAAGCTCAGCCAGCACGCGAGGCCGAGGCAGAGCAGGTTCCGGCACGCGGGGACGAAGACCATCGCGAACAGGAGCGACACGTAGAGCGTCACGATGGCGACCTGCCGGCGGTCGGCGCGGTGGTGCAGGAGCCACGTCTCGTCCCGGCGCGCGCTCGTCTCGCGCACCGCGATGCCATCGGCGGCGCTCGTGCTCGTCGCGGGCGTCACGCGTGATCCGCTACGCCGCGAGCTCTTCGAGCTCGGCCGGGGTCGCTCGCTTGATCCGCGCCGGCACGTTCATGGGGTTGAAGACCATCGCCATGCGGTGGTGGCTGCCGTGGAAGTAGATCCCGAAGAAGATCCGGTTCCCGATCCAGAACCATCCGTGATCCAGGTCGGCGGGCTCGATCTTCTTGCTGGGGTCGTGGGCGTTGTGCCCGACCCAGTTGAAGTGGATCACGAAGAGCCCGGCGAGCAGCCACGAGGGCAGCACGAGCTCCACGAAGAGGGGCAGACCGAAGAGCTGCTCCCAGAACAGCACCACGCAGAGACCGCTCACGAACGAGTACACGCTGCGGAACTTCTCGTACCGACGACGCTCGGGCGTGTCGCCGTGCACGTCGAAGTACTCCTGCTGCAGCTGCTTCTCGACGTTGAAGAGCGTGTTCTTCGCGAAGCGCCAGTAGCCGCGCTCGGCGGGATGCGGATCGCGCTCGGGATCGTCGCTGTAGCGGTGGTGGCGCCGGTGGACGATCTCCCAGCTCGCGAACTTCGTGAGAACCCACGCGCCGCAGATCTCACCGACGATCCGGTTCAGCACCTTGCCCGACGTGCCGCGGCCCCACGCCTGGTGCGAGGCGCAGTGCACGAAGACGTGCGCCATGATCGTCAGGTAGAGCGCGACCGGGAACAGCGCGAGGTGCCAGGGAGCGAGCCAGTCCGTGGGCGGCGACCACCCGGCGAGCTGGAGCGCCGCGACCCCGGCGAGCGCGAGCACCACGAAGACGGTGTCGTGCTTCAGGTAGTAGTGGGGGTCCCGCTTGAACTGGGCGTAAGGGACCGTCGTCCACCAGCTCGCACGATCGGGGGAAGCCATGTCGCCGCGCGGGAGCAAGACCTAGGCCTCTGGCTAGGATCGTGACGAGACGGCGCAGCGGACCTCAGTTCACGATGCGGAGGAGCTGGACGTCGAATACGAGCATGCCCGCCGGCGGCCCGGGACGGCCGCCGTACGCGAGCTCCTGCGGGATCCAAAAGCGTCGCGTCTCGCCTTCCACCATGAGCTGAACACCCTCCGTCCAGCCCGGGATGACGTGATCGAGGGGGAACTGCGCGGGCGTGCCGCGCTGCACGGACGAGTCGAACATGTGCCCGTCCGTCTGCCACCCCGTATAGTGAACCTCGACCACACTTGTGGACGCTGGATGACGGGTACCTGTACCGGCGTGCAGGACGCGCGAGGCCAAGCCCGACGTCTCCCGGTGCGCGCTGGCCGGCGGAGCAGCCACGTCCTCGGGGGCCGGGATGGCCTCGGGAGCAGGCGCGGCCGGCGGCGCTCCGGCGACGAACGAGAGCAGCTCGACGTCGAACACGAGCATCCCGGCCGGCGCGCCCGGTCGACCTTGATACGCGAGGTCCTGCGGGATCCAGAAGCGGCGGCGCTCGCCCTCGACCATCAGCTGCACGCCCTCGGTCCAGCCCGCGATCACGTGGTCGAGCGGGAACGTGGCAGGGCGGCCACCCCGGGAAGAGTCGAACTGCTGGCCGTCGGTCGTCCAGCCGGTGTAGTGCACGGTGACGCGGTCGGTCGGTCCCGGATGTGTGCTCCCCGTACCGGCGGCGAGGACCCGCGACGCGAGCCCGCTCGGGGTGCGCTGCGCATCGGCCGGGGCGGCCGCGACGTCGGTCGGAACGGGATCGCCAGCCGCAGCGGCCCTCGGCGGCGCAGCCGACGAAGGCGGCGGCGCTTCGTCGTGCCCGTGCTCTCCCCGAGGGCGCGAGCGGAAGTGCGGCTCCTCGTTGGTCTGGCAGCCGACGAGCGCGAACAGGAGTGCGAGCGAGACGGTGACCGAGCGCATGGCGGCCGGGTCCTAGCCGAGTTGCCGGCGCGTGTCGACCGCGGGCGGTCAGCGCGGCCGCGTCGCGAAGAGCGCGATGGCCGCGGCGACGGAGGCGTTGAGCGAGCCGATGGCGCTCGTCATCGGGATGCGCGCCAGCTCGGTGCACTGCTTGCGCACCAGCGGGCGCAGGCCCTTCCCTTCCGAGCCCACGACGATCACGCGGCCCTCGGGCGCGGGCGGGAGGCGATCGATGTCGTGGTCGCCGTCGGCGGCGAGCCCGACGATCGAGAGCTGGCGATCGTCGCGGAGCTCGGCGAGCGTGCGCGCGAGGTTCGTGACGCGCGCGACGCGTGCGTGCTCGGTCGCCCCGGCGGCGGCTCGAACGACGGCGCCCGTCACGGGGACGGCGCGATCCTTGAGCGTCAGGACCCCGTGCGCGCCGAGCGCGACGGCGCTGCGGATCATCGCGCCGAAATTGTGCGGGTCGGTGATCTCGTCGAGCGCGAGGAGGAACGGGGGGCCCTCGATCTCGGCGAGCAGGCCGTCGAGATCGCGGTACGGGAAGTCCCCCGTGATCGCCACGACTCCCTGGTGGCGCAGTCCCTCGGCGAGCGCATCGAGCTCGGCCGCCGTGCGCTCTTCGACGCGCACGTTCCGCTCGCGCGCGAGCTGCGCGAGACGATCGACGCGCACGCCCTCGGCGACGAAGACGACGTGCACCGCGCCCGCGCTCGCGCTCAGCGCCTCGGTCACGGCGTGCGGCCCGGCGAGGATGCGCTTCATGCGCCTCCGATCGCCGCGAGGATCGCGCGCGCGGACGCGATGGGATCGGCCGCGTCGCGGATCGGTCGGCCGACCACGAGCACGCTCGCGCCCGCGGCGACGGCGGCCTCGGGCGTCGCGATGCGCTTCTGATCGCCGGCGGCACTGCCGGCCGGGCGGACCCCCGGCACGACGAGCTCGACGGTGGGCGAGAGAGCGCGCAGGGCGGCGACCTCGTGCGGCGAGCAGACGAGCCCGGGGATGCCGCAGTCGATGGCGACGCGGGCGAGCTTCTCGGCGAGCACCGCGGGCCCGGCGGCGTGGCCGACGGCCGCGAGCTCGGCGGCATCGAGGCTCGTGAGGACCGTGACGGCGAGCACGCGGGTCGCGCTGCCTCGCACGGCGTCGGCGACCGCCGTCAGCGCGGCGGGGCCGGCGCTCGCGTGCACGGTGAGATACCGGACGCCGAGCGCCGCCGCGCGCGCAGCGGCGCCCGCCATCGTCGCCGGGATGTCGTGGAGCTTCAGATCGAGAAAGCACGCCGCGCCGGCGTCGTGCACGCGCCGGGCCGCCGCCGGACCCGCCGCCACGAAGAGCTCCAGCCCGACCTTCATCACGCCCACGTGCGGCGCGAGCCGCTCGATCCAGCGCGAGGCGTCGTCGAGATCCGCTCCGTCGAGCGGGAAGGCGAGTCGATCGCGGGCGAGCGTCACGGCCGCGGGCTTCTGACGGACGCCGCCGAGGCGCGCAAGCGGGCGCGTCCGCCGGGACGTCTGCGCTAGCCAGTCGGCGAGCACGAGGACGGCCGATCCCCGACCGTGAGCGGCGCGGCTCGGTACATCGCCATGGGAGCACGAGTTGCGCGCCGACGGCGCGCGGGGGGAGTTGGTGCGCGACGCGCCCGTCAGCGGCGCGGGGCGACGAGACCACGTGCGAGCTGATCGGCGCGGCGCGCGAGCGTCGGGACGCGATGCGGGCCGTGCATGCGAAGGACGCACGCGGCGGCGTCCTTCGCGTCGAGCCCCACCGCGGTGACGTAGAGCGGCGCCTGGCTCTGTCCGCGCCGCACCTGCTCGGCGAACGCGGCGCCGCGGTAGGCCGTCTTCGCGATCCCGATCACGGGTAGGTGCTCGAGCGCGAGAGAGAGATGCGCGCCGAGCCCGGCGGTTCCATCCGCGTCGAGCCAGACGTAGCCGTCGATCACGGCGAGCGTCGGCGGCACGCCGAGCGCGGCGAGCACCTCGAGCAGGCACGGCAGCTCGCGCCGGTAGAACGCGCCGGGCTCGTAGGCACGCACGCGCCCGATCGAGACGACCTGCTCCTCGAGCGCCTGCTCCGCTTCGAGCGCGCCTGCGCAGACGACGGCAGCGCGCGCCCCGTCGCCTCGGTACTGAACGTCGAGCACCGCGACGCGCATACGTCGATCGAGATCTTGTCTCCGTCGCGCGACCTCTCGCTCGTCGAGCCCGGGTCGACCACCTGGCGATGCGTTGCCGCGGGGCCTTCGGGGCGCGATCACCGGCCGACGAGGTGCCCGTGATCGAAGCGGAAGGTCTGCGGCCGATCGCGCCACGGGAGCAGCGGCGCCTCGACGCCGTCGGTCGGGGCCGCGTCGCTGAATGGCCAGCTCGCCTGCGTCCAGCCCGTCGCCGTGCCGGGGCGGATCTCGAGGTGGCCGCCCGTCGTCGCGACCTGGTTCTCGATGCGATGGTCGCCCTGTTCGCGCATCACCTCGCGCGTCAGCACGGCCGGGAAGTCGGTCGGCGTGAACATGTGCACGAGGAGCACCTCGCGGCGCACGTCGCCGAGCGTCTGGCGGATGCGGAAGACGAGCTCCGCGCGCCCTTCGCCCGTGAGATCGGCGACCGTGAAGCCCACGAGGTCGGCCGCCGCGCAGGGCAGCTGGTAGCGAAACCAGCCCGTCCCGTCCTGGAACTCGGTGCCCACGACGACGAGCTGATTGCCGAACACCAGCGCCCGCTCGACGGTGGCGGTCCCGGCGACGTTCGCCGTGAGATCGAAGCTCGGCCGCACGCGCGCGCCGATCCCCGCCTCGCGCCGGAAGCCGGCGATGAGGTCGTCGACGCCGGGCGCGGCCGGCGTGCTGGCCGCCGTGGCGCTCGTGGTGGCGCTGGCCTGCGCCGCGGCCGCCGCCGGATCCACGTAGTGCGGGTTCGGCCGCTCGCCGATCGCCGTGAACGTGTGCCCGTCCCAGCGGAACGTGCGCTCGGCGACCGGTCCCCACGGCAGCAGCATCGGCTGCGCGTCCGACGAGGGCGACTCGCGCAGCGTGGTCGCGTCGAGGCCGTGCGCCTCGCCAGCCGCCGTCACGATCGTCGGCTGCGCGGCGCGCCCTCGCCCGCGCACGATGCGCGCCGTCGCGTCGACCGAGCCCTGCGGCGTCTCCTTGCGGATCTCGATGTCGAAGATCGCGGTGAGCGAGGGCGACGAGAGCGAGATCACCTCGAAGAGGTCGCGCGAGCCCGTCGTCCCTCGCTGCCGGAGCGTGACCACCAGCTCGGGGTGACCGTCGCCCGTCAGATCGATCGGGTCCTCCACGTGCAGCAGATCCGCGACCGCCGAGATGCCGAGCTCCGCGAAGCCGTAGCCCGTGCCGCCCTGGTAGCCGGCACCGACGACGATCACGAAGCGATCGATCACCATCACGTGCTCCGGCGTCGCATCCTCGGCGACGTCGACGCGCCACTCTCGGCTCGGTCGCGTGCCCACGAGCCCGCGCGGCTCGAGGAAGCCCGCGAGCTGCCGGGTCTCGCCGTTCGAGGGCGCGAGCTGCAAGAGGCGATCGAGGTGGGCGCCGTCCACCGCGACGAGCGCGGGCTCCGCCTCCACGGCGGGATGCGCCGACTGGTCCACGTCACGCAGCCGCACCGACCCGCGCCCGTCCTCGAGCCGATCGCGCGCGCCGACCGCCGACCAGGGCACGAACGCCTCGATCGTGTAGCCGCTGCCGCGCGTGAGCGGCGCCTCGACGACGGTGGCGCCGCGCGGCGTGGAGCGGCGGCGCGCGCCGACGGCGCCGACCTGCACGACGGCGGCGCTCGTGCCGGCCTGACCGGCGTAGAGCCACACGTCCACGCCCGAGAGCGCACGCCCGCGCGGGAGCGCGATCGTCACGATCACGGCGTCCTCGGTGTCCCCCGGATGCGCGGTGCGGACCATGCGATCGTCGTGCACCTCGGCGCCGACGTAGAGCCCGGTCGCGTCGTACGCGAGCGCGAAGCGCATCGCAGCGTCGTCGCCGGAGCCGACGCTCGTCATGGTGATCGAGCCCCAGTCGCGGAGCAGCCCGTCGACGGTGACCTGGCTCGAGGCGACCTCGGTCAGCGGCAACGTGGCCTGGGCGGAGGCGAGCGAAGGGACGAGCAGTGCGAGCGCAGCGACGACGAAACGCATCGGGGCGCGAAGGTAGCACCCGCGCCCGGGGTGTTCAGCGTCCGGGCGCCTCGTCACGCCACCGGCAGCTGCACGCGGATCTTCTTCTTCTCGCCCTGGAGCGCGAGCTGCCCACACGCGGCCGCGATGTCGTCGCCCTTGCGGCGTCGCACGAAGCTCGGCACGCCGCGCTCGCGGAGGGCCTCCTGGAACGCGTCGACCGTGTCCCAGTCGGGCGCCGCGAGCGGGTTCTCGGCGACGGCGTTCATCGGGATGAGGTTCACCTTGCTCGGCACGCGGCGCAGCACGCGCGCCAGCTCGAGCGCATCGGCGCGGGACGCGTTCACGCCCGCGATCAACGTGTACTCGATCGTGATCCGGCGCCGCTTGGGGAGCGGATAGCGCTCGAGCGCCGCGAGAAGCTCGGCGAGCGGGTACTTCTTGTTGATGGGCATGATGGACGATCGCTGCGCGTCGGTCGGCGCGTGGAGCGAGACGGCGAGCTGCACCTGCCCGCCGAAGTCGCGCCCGAGCCGATCGATCTCGGGCACGAGGCCGCTCGTCGACACGGTCACGCGGCGCCGCGAGAGGCCGAGCCCCTCGGGATGCGTGAGCAGCACGAGCGCGCGCGCGACCGCGTCGTAGTTCGCCAGCGGCTCGCCCATGCCCATGAAGACTACGTTTCGCAGGCGTCCGCCGAGCGTGACCTCCTGCTTGCCGACGAAGACCTGCGAGACGATCTCGGCGGCCGTCATGTGGCGCTTGAGCCCGGCGATGCCGGAGGCGCAGAACACACAGCCCATCGCGCAGCCGACCTGCGACGAGATGCACTGCGTGACCCAGCTCGCCGGCGCCTCGCCCTCGGGGAGCGGCTCGGCCTCGTCGTCCTCGCTCGCCGCGCTGAAGCTGCCCTCGGCGCGGGCGCTCGACATCGGGATGAGCACCGACTCGACCGTGCGCCCATCGGCCATCGAGAGCAGGAGCTTGCGCGTGCCGTCCTCGGAGAGGTGCGACGAGCTCACGCTCAGCGCCGGCGCGAGCGAGCCCTCCCCCGCGAGCCGGTCGCGGAGCGACTTCGGCAGATCGGTCATCGCCGCGGGATCGGTGACGCCGCGCTGGTGGATCCAGCGAAAGACCTGCGGCCCGCGGTAGCGCGGCTCGCCCCACGCGCCGAGCACCTCGGTCCACTCTTCCGGCGTGCGGACGAGCGGGTGATCCGCCGGCGCGAGCGGCGGGGTCAGGGGCTTGCCGGCCTTGGTCATGCTGAGCCGGAGAGAGTGAGGCGCGCGCGCCGCCCTCGCAACGCGAAGGACGGCGAGGCCGCACCGCTCAGCCAGCGCGGCGCGCGCGAATGCTGCTGCGTGCCGACTGGTACCCGATGGCGACGACGATCGCAGCCTCGATCACCCAGATGGCGGCGAGCGCCGGCCCGGCCACCGCGCCGTCGGCATGCGCCGAGCCGACCGTCCAGGCGCCTCCCTCGTAGAGGAGCGCGAGGCCGTCGAAGAACGCGCCCGGGTGCAGGAGCAGCCCCGGGCTCACCTCCACCCCGAGACGCCCGAGCGTGAAGGACTCCCACGGGATCCACGACGAGAGATAGCCCGCGAACGTCACGGCGACGGCGAGGCGCAAGAGAGCGCGCTCGCTCGCGATCCCCTGGGCGCGCCCGATCGACACGGCAGCGCCGGCGGTGATCGCGGCGTAGAGCACCGGGAAGACGACACCGAAGAGCGCGCTCGGGTTGTAGACCTCGGCGAGCGCGAACGGAACGCCGAGACCCACCGCGACGAGGGCGCCGGCGAGGAACGCCGCACCGAGCCGCGCCGAAGACGCGTCGTCTGCCTTCGCCATGCGCCGGGCCGAGCATATCGTGGTAGACGCCGCGGGCATGAGCCTCGCGACGCTCGTCTCCGCTGCCTACGCCGACCGCTCTCTCCTCGCCGATGCCGCGCACCGCGAGGCGGTGCTCGAGACGATGGCGGCGCTCGATCGCGGAGAGGTGCGGGTCGCGACCCCGGGCGCAGAGGGTTGGACCGTGCACGGCTGGGTGAAGGAGGCGATCCTCCTCTACTTCGCGCTGCGCGAGATGCAGACCTTCGAGGTCGGGCCCTTCGAGTTCCGGGACAAGATCCCGCTGAAGAAGGACCTCGAGAAGGCGGGCGTGCGCGTCGTGCCCCCGGGGGTGGCGCGCTTCGGCTCGTTCCTCGAGCCCGGCGTGATCCTCATGCCCGGCTACGTGAACCTCGGTGCGTTCGTCGGGCGCGGCACCATGGTCGACACCTGGGCCACCGTCGGCTCGTGCGCGCAGATCGGCGCGGGCGTGCATCTCTCGGGCGGCGTGGGCATCGGCGGCGTGCTCGAGCCGCCGGGGGCGCGCCCGGTGATCGTCGAGGACGGATGCTTCGTCGGCTCGCGCGCCGTCATCGTGGAGGGGGTGCTCGTCGAGCGCGAAGCGGTGATCGGCGCGAACGTCGTCCTCACGGCATCGACCGCGATCCTCGACGTGACGGGGGATGCCCCGGTCGAGCACCGCGGCCGCGTCCCGGCGCGCAGCGTCGTCATCCCCGGGATGCGCACCAAGAAGTTCCCGGCCGGCGAGTTCGGCGTGCCGTGCGCGCTCATCATCGGCCGCCGTAGCGAGCACACCGACAAGAAGACCTCGCTGAACGAGGCACTTCGCGACTTCTCGGTCGCCGTGTAAGCGGCGCTCGGTCTCGATTACCATCGGGCGATGCGGATCGCCCTCCTTGCTTGTTCAGGGCTTCTCCTCCCCGCCTGCGGGCCCACCCCGTCGATGGCCGTCGGGGATGCCGGCGTCGTGGATGGCGCGACGCTCGACGCCGAGGTCGCCGACACCGCGACGCCGCGCGACGCGTACCGCGCGCCCGACGTGGGGACGGACGCCGGACCGATCCCCGACGACCTCGAGGGCTACATCGAGTACCAGATGCGCGTCGGGCGCCTGCCCGGGCTCGCGGCCGCGATCATCGACCGGGGCGCCGTCGTCCGCGTGGTCACCCGCGGGATGGCGACCGACACCACGGCCGTCGACGAGCACACGCTCTTCACGGTCGCCTCGATCTCGAAGACCTTCGTGTGCGCGCTGATCCTCCAGCTCGTCGAGGAAGGCCGCATCGATCTCGACGCGCCCGCGAGCACGTACCTCGGGTTCTCCGTCGCATCGGACCTCGCGCCCGGTCGCGAGATCACCGTGCGCGAGCTGATGACGCACACGAGCGGGCTCACCGACGACTGGCTCGCCCTCGGCCGCGTGACGGTCGAAGGCGACCCCACGATGACGCTCGAAGAGTTCTCCGCCGGCTACGTCGCGGTACCGGCCCACTTCGACGCCGCGCCCCAGGCCCAGTACGACTACTGCAACGCCGCCTTCGGCCTGCTCGGCGCGGTGATCGAGGGCGCGAGCGGCGAGACGGTTCGCGCGCGCACGCAGCGCCTCCTCGTCGACCCGCTGATGCTGGACGGTGCGGGCTGGTGGCTCGCCGACGTCGACGCCGCCCACCTCGCCGACGAGTACGCCACCGGCAACACCGACGTGAACGGCAACACCACGTACCACGCGAACCCGCAGCGCGGCTTCGCGCACTACACGGCGACGTCCATGCGGATCAGCATCACGGGCCTCTCGCGCTGGGTGCTCGGGCACATCCAGAACGGCACGCTCGACGGAGCGCGGTTCCTCTCGCAGGAGAGCATCGACGAGACGCGCCGCATCCAGTTCCCGGCCGTCACCTCGCGGCAGGGCCTGGTGTGGTACCGCCGCACGCTCGACGGGAGCACCTGGCTCGGGCACAGCGGCGAGAGCTTCGGCACGAGCGCGAACATCCTCTACCGCGACGACGGGCGAGGCCTGGTGCTCATGACGAACTCGGATGCCTACCTGCGCGAGACCCTCGGCCACGCGGAGGGGCAGGAGGCGATGAACGCGATCCTCGTGCGCATGAACCAGGAAGCGGACGTGCTCGCGGCGCCCCCCTGAACGACGGCACCGAGCGCCCGTGGCGAGCGGCGGCACGCCGTGCCACGTTCTCGCCGTGACGAAGGACGTGTCGGGCGATCGCTGGGATGCCGCGCAGGAAGGCGCCGAGCTCTTGCGCGAGGGCGAGATCGATCGCGCCGTCGACGAGCTGGAGCGCGTCGTGCGGGAGGACCCGAACAACGAGTACGGCTTCTTCTTCCTCGGATCGGCGCACTTCGAGAAGCAGCGCTTCGAGAAGGCGATGAAGGCGTACCTGCGGGCGCTGGAGATCGCGCCCGACTACCTCGGCGCGCTCGTTCACCTGGGCCAGACGCTCCGCATGCTCGGCAAGTACGGCGAGGCCATGCGCGTCGCGCGAGAGGCGCTCGAGCGGAGCGGCGACGATCCCGACGCGCTCTACTTGCTCGGGATGGTCCACTACGCGCGCGGCGAGAAGGCGGCGGCGATCAAGTACCTCGAGCTGTTCCTGAAGGCGCGCCCCGAGCTCGAGGCGGCCAACGAGGCCGAGGGGCTCATCCGGATTCTGCGCGGACAGATCGACGAGACCAAGCCCGACCACGAGCTGAACTGATCACGGCCGGGATCACGGCGCGTGGCCGCTGCTCAGGATGGATCCGCCTGGGATCTGGCCTTTCGTTGCCAGCGCCCGCCTTCGGACGCACGATCGCCCGATGCGCGCGTCCCTCACCCTGGCCCCGCTCGCGCTCGCCCTGCTCGCCGGTGGTGGGGACGAGGCGCCCACGTCGACCCACGCGCGCGGTCCCTACGGGGGGACGGTGGCGACGGCGCCCGTCACGAGCAGCGCGCCGCCGCGCCACGCGAGCGAGCCGTTCGCCTCGCGTTCGTCACGAGCCACCGCGAGCCCGAGCGCGCCCTCGACGCCTGCCGGCGAAGAGACGACGACCACCGTGACGACCGTCGAGTCCCCGGTCGCGGACGAGCGCGATCTCGGGGCCGAGCTCGCGGCCGCCGTCGGCTCGCCCGCGAGCTGCATCGACCTCGCCACCGCGCGCTCGCTCCACGGCACCTTGTCGATCCACGTCACGGCCACGGTCACGCCGGCGGGCGGGGTGACGCGCGGCACCGCGTCCGGCGCCGGCCTGCCCGCCTCCGCCATCGAGTGCCTGCGCGCGCGCGTGCTCGCCGCCCACCTCGGAGGCCCGATCGAGGGAGCCCCGCGCACGCTCTCGACGACGCTCTCGTTCGAGGTGAGCGCGACCGACGACGAGACGACCACGGAGACGCCGGCGTGGCATCAGCCAGGCCACGTCGTCGAGCCCGGCGTCGTCTTGCCCGCCGTCGGCGCGACGGGCCGCCCCGAGGGCGCGGTTGCGCCCGACCACACGCTGCCGGCGCGGGCCAGCGGCCGCCCCGAGGGCTCCGTGCCGCCCGATCTCGTCCTTCCCGCGCGCGGCCCGTCCTGACGGGGTCCATCCGCGGACGGGTCGAGCGGGCCGGCAGCGATCACGGAGACTGGCGGATCAACATCTGCACGAGCGCGTCGAGATCGGCGAGATCGCTGCTGCTCACGCCGGTGAACACCCGCGCGATGTGCCCGTGTCGATCGATCACGACCAGCATCGGGATCGCGCGCACGCCGTAGTCGCGCAGCGTGTGACCGGTGTCGCGCGCGATCGTGTACGAGACGCGCTCACGCACGAGGTGCGCGAGGATGGCGCTCTCTTCCTCCTGCGCGACCCCGACGATCGAGAGGCCCTGGTCGTGGAAGCGGCCGTGGAGGCGATCGAGCTCGGGCATGATCGCCTGGCAGGGACCGCACCAGGTCGCCCAGAAATCGAGGACCACCACCCGTCCCCGCAGCGACGCGAGCGAGACGTCGTCGGGCCCGCTGACGCGACGCGCGTCCAGCTCGGGGGGCGTGCTCCCGATGGTGAGACGGGCCGGACCGCCCGAGGGCGGCGGCGTGCGTGTCGGCTCCGCGCGCCCGGTGCTCGCAGCGGCGAGCCCCAGCACGATGGCGAGCGCGAGCGGACCGAGCGAGCGCGTCATCCTCCGGCTCCAGCGTAGTACCGCGGCCCGGAAATGCGACCGGCATCTGCGTCCCCTCGTACGGCGCGCCGCCGATCGCGATCGCGCGCTCTCCCCGATCGAGGCGAGCCGATCTGGTAGAAGGCAGCGTGCGCCCGCTGGCCGAAGTGCTCGCCGTCTACGGCGTCGTGGTCGCCCTGACCGCGGCGCTCGGCGCGCTCCAGCGCCTGCCGTGGGCGGGCGATCTCGTGGCCCTCGGGATCGCGGCGACCTTCCTCGGCACGGCGATCGCCATGGCCCGGCGCGACCCCGATCGCGCCCGGTTCGGGCTCTCGCTCGGAGGGCTGCTCGACCCGATCGACGACGACGCGCGCTCGCCCGGCCCCTTCGGGCTCTACGATCTCGCGCGCACGCTGGGCGCCGGCCTGCCGAGCGCGCTGCGCGAGACCGGCTTCGCGCTGGCCGTCGCCGCCGTGATCTTCCCGCCTTTCGTCGTCGCGTTCTGGCTCTGGCACGGGCCGTCCCATTCGTTCGTGTGGCGATGGCCCCCGGACTTCGCGTCGTTCGTGCTCTCGCAGATCGTGCTCGTCGGGCTGCCCGAGGAGGCGCTCTTCCGTGGCTACGTGCAGACGCGCCTCGGCGACCACTTCTTCACCCGCTGGCGGATCCTCGGCACCGAAGTGGTGGCCGGCGCGTGGATCCTGCAGGCCGTGCTCTTCGCGCTCGTGCACCTCGCGACCGGCCCCGACGTGCAGAAGCTCGCCACCTTCTTCCCGGGCCTCTTGTTCGGGTGGCTGCGCGCGCGCCGAGGCGGTATCGGTGCGGGGATCGTGATGCACGCGGCCAGCAACGTCCTCGCCGAGGTCCTCGTGACCGGGTGGCTCGGCCCATGAGCCGCCGCGCCGCGTTCTTCGACATGGACAAGACGCTGGTGCGCGCCAACACCGGTGTGCTCTACGCGCGCTGGCGCTTCCGCCGCGGCGAGAGCGGCGTGCGCGACATGGCCCGTGTGATGTGGTGGTCGGCCCAGTACGCGGCCGGCGTCGTCGACGCGGGCGCCGTGAGCAGCTACGCGGCGAGCACGCTGCGCGGCATCGACGAGGGCCGCGTTCGCCGATCGCGCCGCCTTCTGGTTCGACGAGATGGTGCGCCCGATCGTGGCGCCCGGCGCGCGACCGGTGATCGAGCAGCACCGGACCGAGGGCGACGTGCTGGTGATCCGACCGGCAGCACCCGTACGCGGCGGGCCTGTTGGGCGACACGCTGGGGATCCCGCACCGCATCGCCAGCACGCTCGAGGTGCGCGGGGGCGCGTTCACCGGCGCCGTCGAAGACCCGCTCTGCTTCGGGGCTTGCAAGGTCCATCGCGCGGAGCGGCCTCGCGGCCGAGCACGACATCGATCTGCGAGCGAGCACGTTCTACACCGACAGCATCAGCGACCTCCCGATGCTCGAGCGCGTCGGCCGCCCGGTGGCGGTGATCCCCGACCCGCGCTTGGCCGTGCTCGCGCGACGGCGCGGCTGGCCCGCGCTGCGCTGGTAGCGCCGCCGATCGCGCGTATCCTCGCGGCATGTCCACGCCTGCGCCTTTCAGATCCGTGATCTGCCGTTCGTGCCCTCGCCGAGGACCTAGGCCGCGGCGACGTCACGGCCAGCTCGTAGCCCCCGAGGACCTCGGCGGGCGCGCGGCCCCTGCCGCTCGACAGCGCCTGTCGTGGTGGGGATCCCGGTGATCGTGCGACCTTCGCCGAGGTGATCCGCGCGTGACGGTCGAGGTGCACGGCGAGGACGGCGACCTCGCCGAGCGCGGCACCGTCATCGCGCACGTCTCGGGCCCGGCGCGCTCGATCCTCATGGGAGAGCGCGTGGCGCTCAACTTCGCGCAGCGCTTGAGCGGCATCGCGACCAAGACGCGCGCCTTCGTCGACGCGCTGCCGAAGGGCAGCCGCACGCGCATCACCGACACACGCAAGACGACGCCGGGCCTGCGCGCGCTCGAGCGCTGGGCGGTGCGCTGCGGAGGTGGGCACAACCACCGCGACGATCTCTCGTCGGCGGTCCTCATCAAGGACAACCACATCGCGGCTTGCGGCGGGGTCCGCATCGCCATCGAGCGCGCGCGGGCCCACGCGCCCCACACCTCGCGCATCGAGTGCGAGGTGGATCGCATGGCGCAGCTGCGCGAGGCGCTCGAGGCGAAGGCCGACGTGATCCTGCTCGACAACTTCGACGACGACGCGCTGAAGGAAGCGGTCGCGATCACGGCGGGTCGCGCGCTTCTCGAGGTCTCGGGGGGGGTCACGCTGGAGCGGATCCCCAAGATCGCCGCGGCCGGGGTCGACGTGATCAGCGCCGGCGGGCTCACGCACTCGGCGCCCGCGGCCGACCTCGCGCTCGACTGGGAGTGAAGGCAGCGCGCTCGCGCCCCCGGCGGGGGATCACCCGAGCAGCCGCAGCGCCAGCTCGGCCGCCGCGATCATCCCCGTCGACTCGACGGCGCCGGTGCGCGCGGCCTCGTAGCCGACGCCGTGGTCAACGCTCGTGCGCACGAACGGCAGGCCCCAGGTCACGTTCACGGCGTGGCCCCAGTCGAGCAGCTTGCTCGCGATGGTCGCTTGGTCGTGCATCATCGTGACGACGCCCAGCGCGCGCCCGTCGGCCGCCGCGCGGAACGCCGCCTCGGCGGGCGTCGGCCCTTCGAGCACCAGGGCGCCCGTGGCGAACGGTGGCTCGGCTCGCAGGCGCGCCAGCACCGGCGCGATCAGGCGCGGCTCCTCGTCGCCGAAGAGGCCGTCCTCCCCCGCATGCGGGTTGAGACCGGTGACGACGAGCTTGCTGCCGAAGGGAGGCGCGAGGCGAGAGAGCGCCTCGGCGAGGTGACGCGTGGCGCGCTCGACCCGCGCGCCCGTGATCGCGTCCGGCGCCTCGCGCACCGAGAGGTGCGTGGTGACGAGCGCGACCCGCAGGCGAGGCCCGAGGAACATCATCGTGACGGCGTCGTCCGCCAGGCCGGCGCGCCGCGCGAGGTGCTCGGTCTGGCCGACGAACTCCTCGCGCGCGCTCCCGCCGCGCGTGATGGCCGCCTTGTTCACGGGGCCCGTCACGATCGCGTGGGCCCGCCCACCGAGCACCTCGTCGATCGCACGATCGAGCGCCGCGAGCTGCGCGCGGCCGCCCTCGCCCGAGGCGCCGCGCGCCTCGACGGCCTCGCGCGAGATGCGACCGACGTCGATCACGGGGAGCTCGGGCGCGAGCGCTCCGATCTGGGCGGCATCGCCGACCAGCCGAACGACGGCACGCCCGCCGAGCGCGCGCGCTGCCGCGACCGAGACGATGGGGCCGACCCCCGCCGGATCGCCGACGGGCATCACCAGGACCGGCGCGCGCACGGTGCTCACGGGGCGCCGCGCATCTTGTAGCCCACGCCGCGCACCGTCTCGAGCGCGTCGGCGCCCTGCGCGAGCTTCATGCGCAGGCGCCGCACGTGGATGTCGACCGTGCGCGAGCCGCCGTAGTAGTCGACGCCCCAGACGCGCTCGAGCAGCTGCTGTCGCGAGAACACGCGGCCGCGGTTGCGCGTGAGGAACTCGACGAGCGCGTACTCCTGGTGCGTGAGCGTCACGCTCCGCCCGTCGACGCGGACCTCGTGGGCGGCGCAGTCGATGACGAGCGGGCCCAGCTTGAGCGTGTCGGTGTCCGAGAACTCGCTCGACCGCCACTCCGCGCGGCGGATCCGGACGTAGAGCTCGACCGGCACGTAGGGCACGAGGACGATGTCGTCGAAGGCGTCCTCGTGCGTGAGCCGCTGCAGCGCCGGCACCGTCACGGCCGCCAGCATCGGCACCTCGGCGAGGGCCGGCGCACGCCGGAGCCGCCCGAGCGCCGCCCGGCCGGCCTCGATCTGATCGAGCACCTCGACGAGCACGGCGGCCGGCGGCTCCTTGGCGAGCGCGTCGTCGGCCTCGAGGGGATCCCAGAGGTCCGCGGCCCGCACCCGGCATCCCAGCTCGCGCAGCACCGTGAGCCCGCCCTCGGGCCGCTCGACGAGCTGTGGGCTGGCGACGACGAGGATCCACATGGCGCGGGCGCGATGTACGACGCCCAGCGGGGAGCGCAACGCGAGCGAGGCGCGCAGCCCCGGCCGCGTGGGTAGAGGTAGCTTGACGCAGCGTCACATTGACCCGTAGAAGGAGGACCGGACGGACGCGCCCGGTGAGCCAAAAACGCTGGAAGCTCGTGGTGAGTGAGCTGGGCCAGGCGACCTCGTTGCACGAGGTGGCGGTCGAGGCCGGCGATTGGATGACGGCCCTGACGCGAGCCCGCGCCCAAATCGGCGAGCGAGGCGGTGTTCCCCCGGGGGCGAGCTGCCAGATCGCTCCCGACGGGACGGCCACGATCACCGACGGCGTGGCGCGCAGGCGCTACGTGGTCGCAGTCACGGCGATGTCGGTCCCGCCGCCGGCTCCGGTCGCGGCGCCGATCGCGGCCGCGCCGATGGTCGCGCCGCCGCCGACCGCTCCAGCAGCCGCGGCTCCGCTCACCAAGAAGCAGAAGGCACAGACGATGGCGTACATGCCGTCGCAGCATGGGCCGTCGCCGAGCGCTGCGGTGCCCGTGGGCGCACCGGCGAGCGCCGCGGCCGCGAGCGCGCCTGCCTCCAGCGCGCCGGCGGCATCGCCGCTGAATCGGACCGTCTCGTACTCGACCGAAGAGGTGCGTGCGGCTGCCATGGCCGTGGCTGGCTCCGCCGCGCCGGCTGCGCCGATCGCGAGCGCGCCGAGCCCGAAGGCGCCGTCGGTCGCTCCCCCGGCCGTCGCGACGCCGAAGGAGCCGTCGGTCGCTCCGCCGCCGACCGCTGCACCGTCCGCAGCGAGCAAGGGGCCCTCCGTCCCGCCGCCGTCGGCCGTGATGCCCGCGGCGGCCGCGTCGAAGAAGATGGCGCGCCAGACGATGGCGTACCTCCCGCCGGACGCGATGAAGGCGATGCAGCAGGCCGTCGCGGCCGCCGCGCCGCCTGCGAGCGCGCCCGTCGCGCCGGCAGCGGCACCGGTCG
>JBGALT010000328.1:0-2346 GCA_044223665.1 Sandaracinaceae bacterium
CGACGGCGCGCAGCAGGCGCTGGCCGAGGCGCGCTCGGCGCTCGAGACCATGCGCGACGACGACGTCGCGGGCGTCGTCGTGTTCGGCGCCGAAGCGGCGACGGAGGTCGTGCCGCAGACGCACCCCGAGCTGACGCGCTCGCACGCCTCGATCGCTCGCGACGCGACCGACGTATCGGCGGGCTTGCGGCGCGCGCTGGCCGATCTCCCCGCCGACTACACCGGCCGGATCGTGCTGGTCTCGGACGGCGTCGAGACCGACGGCGATGCGCTCGCCGCCGCGGGCATCGCCGCCGGGCGCGGCATCACGATCGACGTGCTCCCCGTCGAGCGCGCGCCGAGCGCCGAGGTCGCCATCGAGCGCGTCCAGCTGCCCGACACCGCGAGCCCCGGCCAGCCGGTGGAGCTACGCATCGTGACGCGGGCCACCGAGGCCGCTCCCGTGCGCGTGCGCGTGCTGCGCGACGGGATCCCGATCGCCGAGGCCGATACCGTGGTGAGCGCCGGCTCGGACGTCCTGACGATGCGAGACGTCGCGGACGGCGCCGGCATGCACCGCTACGACGTGGTGCTCGAGGCGACCGAGGACGGCTCGGACGGCACCACCGAGAACAACGAAGGCGGCGCCTTCCTCCGCGTCACCGGCACCTCGCACGCGCTCGTCCTGAGCGATCACACCGACGAGGTCGAGGCGCTCGCCGAGGCCATCCGCCGCGTGGGCTTCGAGGTCGAGGTGCGCGGGCGCGCCGGTGCGCCGTCGCAGCTCTCCGAGCTCGCCTCCTACGACCTCGTCGTGCTCTCGGACCTGCACGCGCGCGCGTTCAGCGAAGACCAGATGAGCGCCGTGCGCGCCTACGTGCACGATCTCGGGGGCGGCCTCTTGATGATCGGCGCGCGCGACGCGTTCGGCCTCGGCGGGTACGCCTACACCCCCGTCGAGGAGGCGCTCCCCGCGACCTTCGACCTGCGCCGACGCCGCGACCGCGCCTCGCTCGCGATGGTGATCGCCATCGATCGGTCCGGCTCGATGAGCGTGATGGTGCGCCCGGGCGTCACCAAGCTCGACATCGCGAACGAGGCGGCGGGGCAGTCGGCGATGCTCCTCTCGCCGAGCGATCGCGTGGGCGTCGAGCACGTCGACACCGAGCCCTTCTGGACCCTCCCGATGACCTCGGTGACCGATCCCGCCGCCGTCGCCGCGGCGATCCACCGCGCGGGCCAGGGCGGCGGCGGCATCTACGTCGATGCCGCGCTCATCGCCGGGTACGACGCGCTCCGGCGCGAAGAGACGCAGCTCAAGCACCTGCTCCTGTTCAGCGACGGCGACGACAGCGAGGAGATGACGCAGTCCCGCGCGCTCGTCGGGCAAGCGCTGCGGGACGGCATCACGACGTCGATCGTGAGCATGGGGCGCGGCGTGTACACGCCCGAGCTCGAGCAGCTCTCCCGCCTCGGCGGCGGCCGCTTCTACATCGTCGAGGACATGACGCAGCTGCCGCGCATCTTCACCGAGGAGACCATCGCGGCGAGCCGCTCGGCCATCGTCGAGGAAGCGATCCACCCCGACCTCGGCACGGCATCGGAGATCACCGAGGGCATCGACTTCGGCCACGCGCCCGCGCTCGACGGCTTCGTCGTCACCAACGCGCGGCCGCGCGCGAGCGTGCTGCTCGTGGCCCGCGGCGAGGATCCGCTGCTCTCCACGTGGCAGTACGGCGTGGGCCGCAGCGCGGCGTTCACTTGCGACGCCGGCGGCGCGCTCGGCCGCCCCTGGCTCGCGTGGGACGGCTACGGGCGCCTGTTCGGACAGCTAGCCCGCGCGATCGCGCGTGCGCCGGAGCGGCGCGACGCCGACGTGGCGGTGACCGTGCAGGGCGGGCGCGGCCACGTCCGCGTCGAGGCGGTGGACGACGAGGGCCACTACCGGAACTACCTCGACCTGGCGGCGAGCATCGCTGCGCCGGGGGGCGAGTCCCAGGACGTGGCGCTCGTGCAGACGGGGCCCGGGCGCTACGAGGCCGACTTCGATGCCGGCGCGCCGGGCGCCTACATCGTGACCGTCCGCGAGATGAGTGAAGACGGCGACGGCGCGCTGGTGGCGTCGGCCGGCGTGGTCCGCACGCGCGGCGACGAGCTGCGGGGCGACGGCACCGATCACGCGCTCCTGGCCCAGATCGCGGCCGCGACCGACGGGCATGTGCTCGGCGACCTCTCGCGCGTGTTCATCGACCGCCCCGCGCCCACCTACTCGTATCGGCCGCTCTGGCGCGAGCTGGTGCTCGCCTCGATGCTGCTGCTGCTCGCATCGGTGGCGCTTCGCCGGCTGATGATGCCGCGTGAGCTCTG
>JBGALT010000148.1:0-21190 GCA_044223665.1 Sandaracinaceae bacterium
CGGTCGAGGAGCGCGCGCTCCGACTCGGAGAGCGTTCCGTCGTCGAGCGCCGCCGCGGCGATCAGCTCGAGCACCGCGCCTCGCTCGGCATCGGTCGCGCTCGCGAGCAGCTTGCCCATCTCGTGCCGATCGCTCGCCGCGCTCGTCTGGCTCGTCTCGAGATACGCGAGGAGCGCCGATGCGATGTCCATGCCTGGAGAGAATCGCGCCGCGACGGCGCGACCGCAAGGACCAGGGTTAACGCAGAAGCTCTTGCTCGTGCGAACACGCCGATCGCGGCACACGCGATCCGGCTCGGATTTTCCTACACGCTCGATCGCGGGGAGGACGAACGCGCGGCGCCACGGTCGAGGCGTCGCGCACCTGGCACGTGAGAAGATCGCGCCAGCGACCCTGACTACGGCGTCACGTCCGCAGCATCCGCAGTGGGAAGCTGAATGAGAGCTCGGCGGACGATGTAGCTCGAGCCCGCAAGCCCCGCCGCCTCCGAGTGCTCATCCGCAATCAGAACCACGCGGGACTCGTAATCTGCCACGATCGAGGTCTGAAGGCTATCGGGAACCGCCGCGCAAACAGTTTCCCCCGGTCCGAGCACGAAGTGCGTATACGTCCCAACATGAGGCTCCGGAGTCCAAGGCACTACGTCGATCCAAGGGCGACCCGCGAAGCGTGCCTGAGGAACCGCGACGGCCGTGAGCGTACCGGCACCATAGGTAACCGCGACCAGCGAGTGGTCGGAATGATCTCGGTTCCGGATCGACCAGGGGCACGTTGGGTCGCCGCTCGGAGAGACCTCGAGCACATCGCTCTCGAGGTCAACCGCAATGCGCCAGCTGCGGCGTCGAGAGATGCGGATCTGAGACTCCTCTCCAGAGAGCTCGACGGGCACTTCTTCCCGCACGACGGGGCTCCATAGACCAGGAGCGGCGGTCGGAGGCACCACTACATCCGAGATCGGCGAGACTCGAAGGACATGCAGCCCTCGGAGTCGCGGAATAGAAATCGTGCATTCCCCGTGACTGCTCACGCGTGCTTGCTCGCACGCGAACGACCGTCCGCGTGCGTCCTCCCAGGTGACGCGGTACTCCGGGCGCCCACTGAGCTCGACGAGTAAGCCTTCGTCTGACAATCCCTGCGCAAACCCGAAGGGTGTCCCAACACTGGCCGCAAGCAGCACCAGCAGGACGCATGAAAGATCTACATTGGGCATGATCCGTCCTCCAATCCAGCTCCGTGCAGGAGTTGGGCACGGACGACCTCCGAGTACCCAGTAGGAGGCGCCGCCGTCGTCTGGCTCGTCTCGAGGTACGCGAGGAGCGCCGATGCGATGTCCATGCCTGGAGAGAATCGCGCCCGGGCGAGCGCCCGCAAGAGGCCCTCGCAGGGTCACGAGGACGCGCGCGTCATCTCCTCGCGCAGCGCGCGCCGCCGCCGATCGAGCAGCGCGCGCTCGCCCACGTTCTCGGTGCGCGCGAGCGCTTCGCCGATCGCTTCGTCGGCCTCCGCCTTGCGCCCCAGGCGCGTGAGCAGCTCGGCCCGTGTCGCGTGGAAGAGGTGGTAGCCGTCGAGCGGGAGCGCCTCCACGATCGCGAGCGCCTCGGCGGGCGAGCGCAGCTCCGCGATCGCGATCGCGCGGTTCAGATGCACGGCCGCCGTCGGCGTGAAGGCGAGCAGCTGATCGTAGAGCGCCACGATCTGATCCCACGCCGTGAGCGCGGCGCTCGGCGCGTCGGCATGCACGGCCTGGATCGCCGCCTGGATCTGGTAGGGCCCCGGCCGGTTCACGGCGAGACAGAGGCGCACGAGGCCTTGTCCTTCCGCGATCGCGAGCGGGCTCCAGCGCGTGCGGTCCTGCTCCGAGAGCGGCACGAGCGAGCCGTCCGGCGCCGTGCGGGCCTCCCGCCGCGCGTCGATCAGGAGAAGCAGCGCCAAGAGGCCCACGCCCTCCATCTCCTGCGGGAGCAGCGCCACGACGTGACGCGCCAGGCGAATCGCCTCCTCGGCGAGGTCGACGCGATCGAGCGTGGGCCCGCTCGTCGCGACGTAGCCCTCGTTGAACACGTAGTAGACGACCGCCAGCACGGCCGACAGGCGCGCCGGCAGCTCTTCCGGCTCGGGCACCCGGTACGGGATGCCGGCGTCGCGGATCTTGTTCTTCGCGCGCACGAGACGCTGCGCCATCGTCCCCTCGGGCACCATGAACGCGCGCGCGATCTCGGCTGTCTCGAGGCCACCGATCATGCGCAGCGCGAGGGCCACCTGCGCGCTCTGCGCGAGCGCGGGATGGCAGCACGTGAACATCAAGCGCAGCTCGTCGTCCAGCACGGGCCCCTCGTCGATCGGTGCGGGCTCGCTCGGGCCCCAGCTCTCCACGCTCTCGGTCTCGCGCTCGGCGCGCTGCGCCTCGCGGCGCACGCGATCGAGCGCGGCTCGTCGCGCGGTCGTGAGGATCCACCCCGCCGGGCTCGGCGGAAGGCCCTCGCGCGGCCAGTGGTCGAGCGCCGCGACGAACGCCTCCTGCACCATCTCCTCCGCGAGGCCGAGGTCGCGGAACCGACGCGTCAGCGTCGCGACCGCGCGCCCCGAGCACTCGCGGAAGATGCGGGCGATCTCGTCCGGCGCCGGGCCCGCCATCCGATCAGTCCTGCCCCGGGCCTTCCTGGAACGGGCGCACCTCGACCGGCGCCGCGCAGGCGCGCGTGGCCTCGGCGGCGATCTTCAGCGCGGCATCGAGGTCCTTCGCCTTCAGGACCCAGAAGCCGCCGATGTACTCCTTGGCCTCCGCGTAGAGGCCGTCGGTGAGCGCGACCTCGCCGTTCTTCACCTGCGCGACGGTGGCGCTCTCCGGGCCGTGGAGACCGCCCGCGAACACCCAGAGCTTCTCCTTCATCATCTTCTCGTTGAAGGCGCCGACGTCGGCGAAGATCTTCTGCATCGCCTCACCCGTCGGAAGGGGCTGACCGACGCGGTGGTACACGGAAAACAGATACTGCTTCATGGCTTCTTCTTCTCCTCGAGGCCGGGTTCTCGCGTGGCCTCGACCCCTGGACGAACGGCGCCGCGCCGAATCGACAGCGTGCCGATCTTTTTTCCCGCGCGAGCTTGCCTCGATCGCGGTGCGCGCGCGCGTGTGGCGGTTTTCTCCGCTCGCCGCACTGCGTCGAGGCTGTTAGTCTCGCGCCGCGGAAGGGGAATCGAGCCATGGCGGACGGTCAGTCGAGCAACAACTGGGTGAAGGGCTGCGCGATCGCGGCGGGCGTCGTCGCACTGCTGGGCTGCTGCGGGTTCGGCGCCTTCACGTTCATGTGCGGCGGGCTGGTCAACGCCGGGCAGGAAGCTCAGATCGAGATGATCTCGGGCCGGTTGCACGCCGCGACCGCGGGGCACCCGCGCGGGGCCGAGTACGAGGCCGAGCTCGGGCGCTTCGACGCGATCCGCCCGCAGGTCGGCTTCCTGACCTTCGGCGTGCTGAACAACCGCTTCACCGACGCGACGGTCGACGGGACCATCAGCCCGGAGGAGCTCGACCACCTCATGGATCTCGTGCGCGACATCGACGCGCGCGGAGGCGATGTCGACATCAACGCCTACCCCGGCGGTCGCTGACGAGGCACCGAGTCGCGGATGAACGCGGCGACCTCGGTCGAGACCTCGGGCGTCACCTCGTGATCGCCCTCGAAGCTCGTGAAGTGCACGTCGAGCCCGTGGTCGCGCATCGCGTCGACGAGGCGGAGATCGCCTCCGTAGGCGAGCACGGAGTCCAGACGGCCGTGGGACGCATAGACGCGTAGCCCGCGTCGCGCGTCGAGTCGCGCCAGCGTATCGGGCTCGTCGATCATCGTCCCGCTCATCAGCACCAGACCGGCGATCGGGCGCGGATCGTGGAGCGCGAGATCGAGCGCCACCATCGCGCCCTGCGAGAAGCCCCCCAGCACGAGCGGTCGATCGCGGTAGCTGCCCTGCGCCCGATCGAGCAGACGCGCGACGCTCGCCCGAGCATCGGCGGCGCCGGGCATCGGGCCGCGACCGATGTCGGCGAAGTGCGCGGGCAGTGGCCACCACATCGTACCGGCGTCGTGATCGGGGATCGGCAGCGGTGCGCGGGGCAGGACGAAACCGGTACCGGCAGGGAGGTCCGTGCGCTCGGCGAGCCCGAGGAACGTCTCGGGCGCCGACCCGTACCCGTGCAAGAACACGACGAGCGGTCCTGCGCCTTCGTCGACGTGGATCTCCAGCGCTTCGAGCGCCAGCGGCGCCGTGTCCACCGGGTGGCGAGGGGCTCCCGAGCAGGCCGCCACCAGGGCCCACGCGAGCGAGGCGACGAGTCTGCAACGACGGATGCGCACGGAGCTCACGAGCGCAGCCTGATCCGTGCGTGCGCCATCCACAACGTCTCGGCGCGCGCCTGTGTCGCGAAGCGTCAGTCGCGCCCGTGCGCGTCGCGCCCGTGCCCGTCGAGCCCTCTTCGGTCGAGCGCCGTCAGGCGAGGTTGGTGGCGAGGAAGGCGGTGACGAGGCCCCAGGCCTCCTTCGCGGCCTCGGCGTCGTAGCTCGGGCGCGCGTCGCAGAAGAACCCGTGCTGCGCCTGGCCCACGTTCACCTCGGTGAAGCGCTTCTGCGCCGCCTCGAGCGCATCGGCCGTGGCGCGGCGGTTCTCCTTCGTGATGTGCGTGTCCTTCCCGCCCCAGAAGAGCAGCAGCGGACCGTGCTGCGCGGCCGCGAGATCGAGCTGCGTGTGGATCCCGCCGCCGTAGAACGAGACCGCCGCCGAGAGCGGCAGGACGGCGTTGGCCACGAACGAGACGCGGCCGCCCATGCAGAAGCCGCAGCTGGCGATCTTCGCGCCCTTGTCCTCGAGCTCGTGGGCCAGGTACGCGTGGCTCGCCTCGAGATCGGCCTGCACGCCGGCGGGCGTGAGCTGCTTCAGGTGCTCGTAGCCCCCCATGTCGGTGTAGGGCAGCTCGAAGCGTGCCGGCGCCGTGCGATGGAACAGGTCGGGCGCGACCACGAGGTATCCGAGCCGGGCGAAGCGATCGGCGACCTCGCGGATGTGCTTGTTCACGCCCCAGATCTCCTGGAACACGAGCACGCCTGCGCGGATGTCGCCTGCGGAGGCGGGGCGCGCCACGTACGCGTCGAGCGTGGTGCCATCGGTCGCCGAGAGATGAGCCCATTCGTGCTGGATCGCCGTCATGGGCCCGAGGATATCCAGCCGCCCGCGGCTGTCGATAGCCACGCGAGCGCGCTCTGCGCGTATCCTCGCCGGCCATGGGGTACGGGAGCTACAGCGAAGAGGCCCATCGAGCGATCACCGTGGCGCGCGCGAGGGCGGCGCCGCGCGAGGTCTTCCAGCGCAACGACTGCGATCCGAAGATGAACCCTCGCGGCGTGAAGTACCGCGAGTCGCGCGACAGCGCTGGCCACCCGGACAGCACCGGCATCGTCTTCGCGCTCGATGTGAGCGGCTCGATGGGCGAGATCCCCCACCAGCTCGCGACCAAGACGCTGCCCACGTTCATGTCGAGCGTGCGCACGATCTTGCCGAGCCCGCAGGTGCTCTTCATGGCGTTCGGCAACGCCTACGCCGACAAGTCCCCGCTGCAGGTCGGGCAGTTCGAGAGCGAGGCGCACCTCATCGATCGCTGGCTCGCGGCGAGCCACCTCGAGGGCGGCGGTGGCGGGCTGGGCGAGTCCTACGATCTGGCGATGTACTTCGCCGCGCGCCACACCGCGATGGACTGCTGGGAGAAGCGGAAGAAGAAGGGCTACTTCTTCATGACGGGCGACGAGACGCCCTGGATGGGCCTCGCGCGGCACCACGTGGCGGGGCTGCTCGGCGACGCGCTCCAGATCGACATCCCGGTCTGGGAAGTCGTGCGCGAGCTCCAGCTCAAGTTCCACACCTTCTTCCTCATCCCCGACGAGAAGCGAGCGGACACCGAGAACTGCGGCGCGGTGTGGACGGCGCTCATGCACGAGCGCTGCATCGTGCTCGACACGCCCGAGGACACGGCCGCGATCGCGGCGCTCGCCGTCGGGATCGAAGAGGGCGTGCTCGCGGACGTGGCGGCCGTCGAGCGCTGCGTCGACGAGCGGCTCCACGCGAGCGCCGACGTGCGCACGCGCCTCGTCGACACCATCGCCCCCTACGCCGAGGCCCGCTGGAAAGGCCCGATCGCCGGCCCGAGCGTGCTCCAGCGTCGCACCGACACGCCGAACGTGAAGGGCTGAGCGAGACGGAACGCGCGCGCCGGCGTCAGCTCGCCACGACCACGATCGGGATGTAGTCGACGTTCCCGTACACGTCGTTCACCAGCACGTACACGAGGCCGTAGCTCTGGCTCGCGGTCCCGAACGGGACGCGGACGGTCAAGGTCGCGTGGTCGCCGTTCACCACGCTCGTCCGATCGAGGAAGACCTCGGCCATGAACGTGCCGTCGCCCTGCGCGACCGCGAAGGCCTGGATCTGGAAGGACGGCATCAGCGCCGTCGACCACGCGGCGAGATCGAAGCTCGTCGACTGTCCGGCGGCGACGAACTGCACGGTGCCGGGCGTCGGCGTGACGGTGCCGTAGGGCGCGCCATCCCACGGCACGCACGGGTCGACCACGCCGCGCATGGCCGCCGCGTTCGACCAGATCCGCGTCACCGTGAAGCCGCCCGCCTCGTAGTACGCGTCGGGACCGATGCGGTACTCGCAGAGGTCGGCGAGCTCGGCGCCGGCGAAGAGCCAGGGCGAGTACTCGAAGAGCGTGCCCCCGAAGGCCCACGCGGGACCGGTGAACGGGCGCGGATCGGTGGCCGCTTCGATGATCTCGTGCGTCGTCGCGACCTGCTCGCCTCCGAGATCGCTGAGATCCGGAACGCCGGCGGGGCAGGAGGGGACGACCGCGAACGCGAACACGCGGCCATCCGTCATCGTGGCCTCGTCGTGGTAGCCGCCGAAGCTCTCGCAGCTGCGGCCGATCCGATCGTCGGAGATGGTCGTGCCGGGCGGGAAGTGCACCACGTAGAGCGCCTCGTCGAGAGCGCCGCCGGCGGGGGAGGGGATCGTCCCGCTGGTGATCCCGGTGCGGATCATCGCCGCGACGCCGTCCCCCGTGATGGCGCTCGGTGCGCGCTCGGTGCGCTCGACGAGGCCGAGCAGGGTCGCCGCACCGAGGCCGTACTCGCTCCCGACGGTGGCGAGCCAGTCGGAGTCGACGACCCAGCGCGCGAGCGCCTCGTGCGCCGCGCGATCGGTGTCGTCCGCGTACGTGATCACCACGAGCGCGGGGTGGTGCATGCGCGGGCCACCCTGGTCGGTGACGATGGGGAGCGGGCCGTGCGGCGCGACCACGAAGGGGGGCGTCCAGGCGTCGTTCGGCGGCGTCCATCCGTCGCGGGGCGGGGGTGCCGTGTCTCGGAGCAGCGGCCCGGCGTCCCCGATCGCCGGCCCACCATCCGTACTGCGCTCGTGCGTGAGCGCGCACCCCGAGCAAGCCAGCACCCAAGAGGTCGCAACCGCCACCGAACGAAGTCGAAGCATCACGACCGAGCGTATCAGCCCGAGCTGGGGCTCACGAGGGAAGCGCCTGCGTAGGCCGCGCCCTCGGCGAGGCCGGTCACGACCAGCGTCAGCGGAATCGCCTCCACTCCGAACGCCGAGCCCCACGCGACGGTCTTCACGCGGACCTCGTGGCGGCGTCCGTCGTGCACGGCGATCAGCACGCAGCCCACCTCCACGTCGCCGTCGTATCGCTCCATCACGAGCACGGTGCTGCCCGCCTCGAGGACGTGCGAGCGTCGGACCAATCCCTCGAAGGGCCGCGCCACGTCTTCCGCTTCGTCCTCGTCCATCCGCGCCAGCCTACCGCAATCGAGCCTCACGCATGGCCCCGCTCCGGGCTCGGACGGTGTTCGCGTCATCGTGCACCCAGCCCACCCGAGCGACCGCGGGAGCGCACACCGCCGAAACGCACGGGTTGCGGGGCTGACGCAGCTCGTCAACCCTCGGGGCCGACGTGCCGGAGCCTGCTCGACCGCTGGGATCGTTCGCGCGCGCGACGCGCGAGGTGCTCGAGCTCGCGATGCCACCCCACGTGGCGCGGGCGCTGCTCGATCGCGCGCTGCGTGGCGCCTCGCAGCGCGACGTCCCCGAGGACCCGACGGCCTACCGCTCGTTCCTCGAGGGCACGCTCGCCGCCGAGCTCGAGCGCGTGCTCGACGCGACCGAGATCGCGCAGATCCTCGATCGCCTGGGGCACGTGGTCTGGACCGTCACGCGCGACGCGAGCGCGCTCGACCTGGCGAGCCGCTGGTCGGCGGGCCATCTGCCGAGCACCGGACGCCATCGACGCGTCGGTACGACCACGGTGACGACCTCGGACATGGAGGCCGTCTCCGATCGCGACGCGATCGCCCAGCGCGACGCGATCTCGAAGAAGGACACGATCCGCCCGCCGGGGAGCAACCCGCCCGCGCGCATCTCTTCGTCGGTGCCGGCGCCGGGGCCACGCGCGACGTCGCAGTCGGGCGTCTCGGTGCGCGCGCCGCTTCGACCGCCGGCGGTGCCGCTGACGTCGGCCGGCGTGCCGGGCGAGCCGGGTCGACCCCACGGCCCTCTCTCCGCTCCGCGGAGCGCACCGGCCGTGGTGGAGCCGCAGCGCAAGACCACCGTTCGCTTCGCGGCGCCGCCCTCGGCGCTGATCGTGGTGAGCCTCGATCCCTCGCTCGCGCAGCGTCTCGAGGACGCGACCGGTGGCCGCTGCCCGCTGCGCGTCGTGACGAGCCCGGCCGAGCTCGCCCGCGCGGCCACGCGCAATGGCGATCGGCTCGTGGTGCTGGTGGACACGCTCTTGCCCGCGATCGATCTCGCGACGTTCGTGGGGCTCGCGCCGATCCTTCCGCGCGCCTCCCGCGTGGTGCTCTGGGGCATGGAAGAGGCGCAGCGCCGTCGCTTCGCGGCCGAGCACGCGGCCGCGGCGAGCTGGTCGGGCAGCACCGCGCTGCGCGACGACGAGTCGTTGCTGCGCGCCGTCGGTCTCGGCTGAAGCGCGCCACTCCTCGCGTCACGGCGTGGGCCTTCGCAGGCCACTCCGGCTGCGATCAGAAGTGGGTCTCGGCGAGCGTGCCGCGGAGCGAGCGCATCGTGCCGTCGGGCAGGGCGATCTCCTGCGAGCCGAAGCTCTCGTCCGGCAAGCCCATCGCGCGCATCAAGGTCACGTAGAGCTGGTTCATGCTCGGCCCGATCGGGATCGGCCCGCGCGGCGCCCACGGAGACTCGGCGTCGCGCGGGTAGCGCACGTACGTCCCGGTGCGGAAGAAGCAGTCGCCCCCGCCGCCGATCACGATCGGCACGTCTGCGTGCTGGTGCGTGCCGGTCGCGAGCTCGGTGAGCCAGACGACGTTCGCGTGATCGAGCAGCGTGCCGGTGCCCTCGGGCAGCGAGTCGAGCATCGACAAGAGGCGCGCGAAGCGCTCGGCGTGCCACTTGTTGTACTCGATCATCGCGATCTCGCTCCGCATCAGGAAGGGCTCGCTGCCGTCGTCGACCGACGAGTGCGCGTAGCCTCCGTGCAGATCGGGATCGGCCGGATACCCGAAGTCCGGCGGCACGAGGATGGGCAGGACGACCGTCACGACGCGCGTCATGTCGCACGCGAGCGCCAGGGCGGTGATGCGGTTCCACTGATCGATGAGGTGGCCGCTCGGATCGAAGGTGCCCAGCGTGCACTCGGGCATCAGCACGTCGGACGAGAAGCCGACCTCGAGCTCGCGCACGAGCTCGGCGTGCTGCTCGAGCTTGCGGCGGCCCTCGACACCGAGCTGGCGCGCGGCGACGTCGTACTCGTCGGCGACCATGTCGAGCACGCTTCCGCGGCCGCCGCGGATCAGCTCTTCGCGGCTCGTCGGATCGCCGGGCGCCATATAGAGGCCCATCAGATCCATGAAGGCCTGCGCGGGGTCCTCGACGCGCGGAGCGGCGGCGCCCTGGGAGACGAACGAGTAGGGCAGCCAGTGGTTGGCGCCGTAGACGCGCGAGGCCCAGCGCGATCCCTCGCGCGTGCGATCGCCGATCTCCTGATCGATCGACTTGCCGCCGCCGAGGCAGAGCTGCCCCGGGCGCTGGAGCGATTCGGTGGCCGTGAGCAGGTGTGCCATCGCCAGGTTGTGCTCGTTCGGGTCCCAGTCGGCGTGCTCGGCGATTCGCACGTGATCGGCGAAGAGCGTCGTCTGCGCGAGCCCCTCGATGACGGTGAGCTTGCGGCGCCATGCATCGAGCGGGCGCAGGATCTCGGGCGTCTCGGCGAGCGAGAGGGCGCCGAAGTCCGCGGTCGCGACGCGATCGGTCGGCGCGCCGGGCATGTCGAGGTTCCAGGCCTTCGGCACCGTCCCATGCGCCTCGATCCAGAGCACGAGCCGCTTCGGTGGCGCGGTGTCGCCCGCGCGCACGATCGCGTTCCAGCCGAGCGAAGGAAGCGTCGCGGCGAGCCCCCCGAGGCCGAGGGCCGTCAGGAAGCGACGACGGTTGGTGCGCCACGGCGGCGCGAGGCTGCTCTTCCGCTTCATTCCTGCACCGCCTGCTGCACGCGAAGCTCGGGGCTCAGCGCGATTGCGCGCAACATCGCCCGCACGTCGCCACCGCTCCCGGCGAGCGCGGCGAGCGCGCGGTGGCGCAGGTACGCGTCCGCGCCCTCGAGCGTGCGTCCGAGCGCGAAGCGCACCCACGTGTCGCTCGCGCAGGCCGCGACGGTCTGGCTCGTCGCGAGGCGCTCGCTGAGATCCAGCGCGTCCGCGAAGGGCCCGCTCGGATCGACGTCGAAGAGCTCCCCGCTCGCGTCGACGGGTAGGCCGTGATCCAGCGAATGGAACGAGCCGACCGCGTCGTAGTGCTCGAACGCGAAGCCGACACCGTTGACCTGCACGTGGCAGCCGACGCACGTGGGCGAGCTCGTGCGGCGCTCGAAGAGCGTCCGGTTCGTCACCGGCCCCTCGCCGGGCATCGGCCGAGGCACCGAGAGATCGGCCGCAGCCGGAGGAGAGAGGTGCGGCCGACACAGGATGCGCTCGAGCACGAACGAGCCGCGGATCGGCGGCGAGACGTTGCCCGAGTGCGCGTGCCCGGCGAGGAAGGCGCTGCGCGTGAGGATGCCGGCGCGCTGGGCGCTCGGGAGCTCGACACCGGCCCAGGTGCCGACGTCGGGCTCGGTCACGCCGTAGATCGCGGCCATCGTGGGGTCGACCTCGGCGTGCCGGCTCGTGAAGAGCTCGCCGATCGTGCCCTCGCCCTCCGAGGCCGACCAGCGGAGGAAGCGCAGCGACTCCTCGCGCAGCGCGGCGGGCGTCTGGGGCGTCCAGTCCGGGTATTGCGCGGGATCGCGCGTGCGGTTCGCGTCGGAGAGGATGCGATCGACGTCCAGCCACTGGCGGTCGAAGTCGACGATCGTGTCCACGACGCGTGGGTCCTCGAGCATGCGATCGACCTCGACGGCCAGCACCTCGGGGTCGAGGAGCGCGCCGCTCTCGGCCGCGTCGAGAAGCTCGTCGTCCGGCACCGACTCCCAGAGGAGAAAGGACAGCCGCGTCGCGAGCGCGGACGCCGACACGCGCACGACGCCCGGCGCGTCGGCGACGACCGTCGTGCGGTCCACCACGGGAATCTCGATGCGATACAGGAACGAGGGCGCCTGCACGATCGCCATGAGCACGAGCTGCACGGCGGCGCGGAAGTCGATCGCGCGGCGGAACCCGTCGAAGCGGCGCGCGTAGCGCTCGATCTCGTCCGTCGCGAGCGGGCGACGGAACGCGCGCCGACCGAAGCTCGTGATCAGCGCGCGTCCGCAGGACGCCTGCTCGTCGTCGGTCCCGAACGATGCGCACGGGAGCAGATGCGCGAGCGCGGCATCGTCGGCCGTCGCCGCGCCCGCGAATGCGAACGCGATGGCCTCGTAGCGCGCGATGCGCAGATCGCTCGGGCCGAGCGTGCGCGCGTCGTTGGCGAAGCCGCCGACCGTGGTGTCGGCCGGCAGGGTGGGAAGGCCCGCGGGCGAGACGCCGAAGAGGTCGTGCATCGCGTGCAGGTACTCGTCGTTCGAGAGACGTCGCAGCGGCGTCGAGCCCGCGTAGGGCACCGGCGGCGGCGGCGCGACGTCGCGGTCGGGGGCGGCGCATCCAGCCACCACGAGAATCGCCCCCAGCACCGAAGCGCGAGCGAGTGGGGAGAACGGCCGCGGCACGAGTACACGAGTGACACGTTCCTCCTCTGGTGACAACGGGCCCTGCGAATCGCCTATATTCCGCGCCCAGATGCGCAAAGGCGACAAGCTCGTCCTCGTCGATGGCAGCTGGCTGGTGTTCCGGGCGTTCTTCGCGCTCCCGGCCACGCTCTCCACGAAGGCCGGGCTCCCGACGAACGCGACCTTCGGGTTCGCGACGATGTTCCGGAAGCTCTTCGCCGGGCGCGCGCCCGACTACGGCGCCGTCGTGTTCGACACGCCCGAGCCGACGCATCGCGAGATCGCGTTCCCCGCCTACAAGGCGCAGCGCCCGCCGATGCACGGCGATCTGCGCTCGCAGCTGCCCTACGTCGACCGCGTCGTCGCGGCCAACCACTTCCCGATCCTGCGCGCGCCGGGCTGGGAGGCGGACGACGTGATCGCGACGCTCGCCAAGCGCGGCGCCGATGCGGGCATGGAGGTCGTGATCGTCGCCGGCGACAAGGACCTCGCGCAGCGCGTGGGCGAGCGCGTGCGCATGCAGGACACGATGCGCGACGTCACCTACGACGCCGAGCTGGTGCGCAAGAAGTGGGGCGTGCCGCCCGAGAAGATCCCCGACTGGCTCGCGCTCGTCGGCGACACCGTCGACAACATCCCGGGCGTGGCCGGCATCGGCGACAAGGGCGCCGCGGGGCTGCTCGAGAAGTACGGCTCGGTCGAGGGCGTGCTCGCGAACCTCGGCGAGCTCAAGGGCAAGCAGCGGTCGGCGCTCGAGGCCGAGAAGGACAACGTGCTTCTCTACAAGAAGCTCGCGACGGTCTCGTGCGAGGCCGCGATCGACGTCGGGATCGACGCGCTCGCGATCACGCCGCCCGATCCGGGCGAGCTCGACGCGCTCTACCGCGAGCTCGAGTTCTATTCGCTGCTCACCGGCGGCGGTGCGAGCGAGAAGTCCGAGGACACGCGCAGCGTGGCGTGCGAGACCGTGCACCTCGATGGCGCCGTGCAGGCCTGGCTCGCCGCGGTGCCGGTGGGCGCTCCGATCGCGATCCACGTGCTTCGCGGCCCCGAGACCGTGCACGGGCGCGTGCCCGGCTACGCGCTCGCGTGGGAGCCCGGCAAGGCGCTCTTCGTCGACGTGCGCGGCGAGGGGCTCTCGGGGTCCCACGCCTCGCTCGGATCGATCGCGGCGATGCTGCGCGATCCCGCGCGCCCGAAGCTCGTCCACGACGTCAAGCGCCTCATCGAGTGCATCGGCACCGAGAGCGCGATCGCCGGGCCGGTTCTCGACACGATGCTCGCCTCGTACCTCGTGGATCCCACGAAGGTGATCCCGCATCGGCTCGAGCAGGTGAGCAAGGAGTACGTGCAGCGCTGGCTGCCCCCGATCAAAGCCATCGTGGGCTCGGGCCAGAGCGAGAAGAAGCTCGAGGACGTCGCGGCCGAGGAGCTCGCCGCCCATGCCGGCGAGCACGCCGACGTGGTGCGTGCCGTGGCCGAGGTGCTGGGGCCCAAGCTCGACGAGGTGGGCCTCCGGGCGCTCTACGAAGAGACCGAGCGGCCACTCGCCGGCGTGCTCGCGCGCATGGAGATCGCGGGCATCTACGTGGACCGCGAGGACCTCGCCGCGCTCGGCGTGGAGCTGCGCGCGCGCAAGGCGGAGATCGAGCAGCGCATCTACGCGCTCGCCGGGCACGAGCTCAACATCGGCTCGACCAAGCAGCTCGCCGAGGTGCTCTTCGAGGAGCTGAAGCTCCCCGTCATCAAGAAGAACAAGACCGGCTACTCGACCGACGCCGAGGTGCTCGAGCGCCTCGCGCCCAAGCACGAGATCGCGGCCCAGGTGCTCGCGCACCGCGAGCTCGCCAAGCTCATCAACACCTACACCGACGTGCTCGCCGCCTCGATCTCCGAGCGTACGGGCCGCATCCACGCGTCGTTCCAGCAGACGACGGGCGCGAGCGGCCGCCTCATCTCGACCGATCCGGATCTGCAGCGCACGCCGGTGCGCACGCCCGAGGGCAAGCGCATCCGGCGCGCGTTCGTCGCGCCGCCGGGCGCGAGGATGATCGCGGCGGACTGGTCGCAGATCGAGCTGCGCGTTCTCGCGCACTTCTCCGGCGACGCGCGCCTGAAGGAGGCGTTCGAGAAGAACCTCGATCTGCACCGGCGCACCGCGGCGCTCCTCTTCTCCGTCGAGCCCGAGGCGGTCACCGCCGAGCAGCGCAACATCGGCAAGACGGTGAACTTCGCGACCATCTACGGCCAGGGCGCGACCGCGCTCGGCCAGATCCTCGGCATCCCGCGCAAGGACGCGCAGCGCTACATCGAGCAGTACTTCGAGGCGTACGCGGGCGTGCGCGCGTGGCTCGACCGCACCATCGAGGAGGCGCACGCGAAAGGCTACGTGACGACGCTCGTGGGCCGGCGCCGGATCATCCCCGAGCTCTCGATGCGGAACGACACCGATCGGAGCGCCGGTGAGCGCATGGCCGCGAACACCCCCATCCAGGGCTCGGCGGCGGACCTGTGCAAGCTCGCGATGCTGGCGATCGATCGGCGCATGGCGCGCGAACGCCTCTCGACGCGGATGCTCCTGCAAGTCCACGACGAGCTGGTGTTCGAGGCCCCCGAGGCCGAGGTCGAGGCGGCGAGCCGCATCGTGCGCGAGTGCATGGAGAAGCCGTACCCGCTCGACGTGCCGCTCGTCGTGTCGATCGGCGTCGGAGCGAGCTGGGGCGAGGCGAAGTGACGATCGGTGGCGGCGGTCGCGACGCCGTCAGCGAGGGGAGCCGGGGGCGCGCCGCGTGACCGCCGACGCCGCGATCGCCCACTGACCGAGCCAGTACGTCGTCATGATCGCGAGGCGCCACGGGGTGCTCGTGCGCCACGCGTCCTCGACGAGGTGTCCGCCGAAGCGGCCGATCGCGATGAGCGAGTCGCTCGCCGCGAACGTGACCGCTCCCGTCAGCGCGAGCTGGCCGCTCGACGCGCGGACGTGCCCGAGGCGCGCCGCGGCGCGATACATCATGGTGCAGATGACGCCCGCGTAGACGGTGACCGGGAGCGCCATCGGCCCCAGGCCCGGCCAGAGCAGCAAGACGAGCGTCGCGCCGTACGCGTAGGCGGGCAGCGCGCGCAGCGCTTCCGGTGCGCGCGCGTCGACAGCGTGTAGGCGAGCACGTAGAAGACGTGGGCCACGAGGAAGGAGACGAGCCCGGCAGGAATAGTGCGTGGCGAGGCCTCGAGAAAGAGATCCCCTGCGAGCGAGCAGACGAGCCCCGCGATCATCGCGCTCCGATAGCGATCGGCGGGCGCCTCGCGCCAGACCCACACGGCGAGGAGCACGACCGGCCAGGGCGCTCGCGAGCCGCAGCGTGTGCACGTCGAAGCGCGCCGAGCGCGAAGAGCGCGGCCGCGAGCAGGGCGAGCGCGAGGAGGAGCCGGCGCGAGGCGTTCGTCACGGCATAGACCATCGCACGTCGCGTGCTGGCCTAGTTAGGGCGCTCCGAAACAAGTGGATCGGTTGCGGTCGCGTGGACGGGCGTGCTCGCGGCTTTCGTCCTCGCTGCTCGCTGCGGCGTACCAGGGTACGCCTCGCTGCGCGCTCCGGGCGCGCACGCGATCGCGCTCCGTCGACGCGCCCGGTCTCCAGCCACTTGTTTCTGCGCGGGCCCTTCGTACGGCGGAGACCGGACCCCAGCCCGGATCGCCGCGATCGCGAAGGCGACGATGGGCGGCGCTCGATCGCGCTGGCGATCGAGCGGCGCGCCTGGCTATCGCAGCGGCACGGATTCCGACAGCGCCTTCGCAGTCCCTCTCCCCCGCCCTCTCCCGCTCGCGCGGGCGCGGGAGTCTCTCGTCGCGACACAGGGCCCGCCGAGCAAGCGGAGCTCGGGGGTGCGCGAGGGCAGAGCGCTCGCCTGCTCGCCGAAGCGGCGCAGTCGCTTCGGCTGTGGAGGTGCCGAAGGCGCCGCGCAAACCAAACCAGCCACGGACCCCCAGAGAAGCGGCGGGCATGGGGGGTCGACGAGCGCCCGCGTGCGCGCCGTCGTTCGCACGCGATGCGGTAGCGAGGAGCGCCCCCCGTGCCGGCCGCGATCGCGAAGGCGACCGATGGGCGGAGCTCGATCCAGCGAGCGATCGAGCGGCGCGCCTGGCTATCGCAGCGGCACGGATTCCGACAGTGCCTTCGCAGTCCCTCTCCCCCGCCCTCTCCCGTTCGCTCCCGCTCGCGCGGGAGAGGGAGTCTCTCGTCGCGAGACGGAGCTCGCGAGGGCAGAGCCCTCGCGTGACCGCCGAAGTGGCGGAGCCAACTCGGCTGCGGAGGTGCCGAAGGCGCCGCGGAAGCCGACCGATGCGCGGCGCTCCATCGACGGTGCGGCCACGACCCCGGGCCCGTCGACTGTCCGTCGAGGGTCGCTACACTGGCGCATGCTTCCGATCCGCGATCGCTTCGAGGCTCGCATCGTCCTGCCGGTCGCGCTGGCGCTCTCGCTCGGCGGTTGTCCGACGCCCGCACCGGCGCCCGACGCATTCGTGGGCGCCGACGCGGCCCCGCCGATGGACGGCGGCCTCGACGCAGCACGCCCGGACGACGTGGGCGTCGACGCGTTCGTTCCCGAAGACGCGTTCGTCGCCGTCGACGTCGGTGACGACGCGTACGTCGTCGACGTCGGCGTGGATGCAGCGCTCGCACCCTGCGTCGGCCCGCCGGGCTTGTACGTCGGCAGCGACTGCACGCAGCTCGCCGACGGGGTTCGACCCTACCATCCGCGCTACGAGCTCTGGTCGGATGGCAACGACAAGGAGCGCTTCATCTACCTCCCGCCCGGCACCCAGATCGACACCAGCGACCCCGACCGCTGGGGCTTCCCGGTCGGCACGCGCGTGTACAAGACCTTCTCCATCGCGGGCGAGCGGATCGAGACGCGCATCCTCGAGAAGATCGCCGCGCCGCGCGACGTGACGAGCTGGACGATGACGTCGTGGGTGTGGAGCGCCGACCAGCGCTCGGTCGCGCTCGCGAGCCCCTTCGGCGTCCGCAACGTACGCGGCACCGGGCACGACATCCCGAGCCGCGCGGAGTGCGAGCGCTGTCACACGGTCGCGCAAGACGACACCGTGAACGGGTTCTCCGCGGTGCAGCTCGCGCACGACGAGGGCGGTGTCACGCTCGCGATGCTGAATGCCGAGGGCTGGCTCAGCGCGCCCATCGATCCCGCCGATGCGCAGATCCCGGGCGACGCCACCACCTCCGCCGCGCTCGGCTACTTGCACGCCAACTGCGGCAACTGTCACGGCGGGCCCGCGCCCGAGCACGGGCTCGACTACTGGTTCCCGGTCGGCGTCACCGATCCGACGGCGAGCCCGGCGTGGAGCACGGCGGTCTGCAGCTGCTCGGTGTGGACCACGAGCGTCGGCGGCAACCTCGCGAACCTGCGCATCGCTCCGCACCACCCCGAGGTCAGCATCTCGACCTTGCGGATGCAGAGCCGCGTCGCGACCGAGCAGATGCCGCCGATCGGCTCGCGCATCCCGGACCCCGACGGCGTCGCGCTGATCTCGGCGTGGATCAGCTCGCTCGACGAGACGGCCAACGGCTGCCCGCACGGCTGTCCCTGGCCTTGATCGGCTCGCCCGCTCCGGCCCTTGCCGTACGGGCGCTGCGCGCGCTCCCGTACAGGTGGGCCCTACGGGGTGAGCACTCTCTGCTGAGGCCGATCCGCCGTGGGTGGCGGCGGCCCGAAGAGTCGGCCGCCGTCACCGCTCGCGCCGCTCGCTCGATCAGGGAAGCACGAGCGCCGCGTCCGACGCGACGATGTGCTCGGGCGTGCCGCCCGTGCGCGCGAGGAAGTAGATCCAGCCGTCGGAACGGAAGTGCGGGAACAGCGCCTGCTGGCCGGGCTGGATGTTCGTGATGCGCGTCTCCGCGCCCGTCACGAGATCGATGAGATACACGTTCGACACGCCCCGGAACGCCGCGAACCCCGGATCCGACGGGCCGGTGAACCCGAGGTCGACGGCATCCGCATCCGTCGCGCGGTGGTGCGTGACGAGCCAGCGGTCGTCGAGCGAGAACGCAGGCTTGCCTCCGGGGAAGCAGTAACGGGCGACCTCGGGGAGGTCGACCTGCGTGACGACGCCCGTCGCGTTGCGCGTGAGCACGATCCGGTGGAGCGCGTAGCCGATCGGGTTGCCCGAGACGTCGGCGAGCGAGCCCACCAAGAGGCGCATGGTGGGCGAGATGACCGCGTTGCCCTCGTAGGGGGTGATCGCCGACGACTGGCCGCCGCTCACGAAGCCGGTGCCCGTGTTCGTGAGCCGGAACAGCGTCACCTCCGAGGCCGGATCGACGAACACCTGCGGATCCGTGAGACTGCCACCGGGATCGCCGGACCAGAGCGAGTTCACGACGAAGTAGTCGCCGCCGTCGAGCGATGCGCCGACGTGCTGGTAGAGGCCGATGCGGCTCGGATGGGTGCAGCCGGCCTCCGAGAAGTTGATCGAGACCGGCGAGCCCGTGACGAGCACGCTCTGGTTGCAGAGCCCGGCGCCGAAGGGCGTGCCCTGGAACATGAAGCCGCTGTTGTCGGGGAAGAAGCCGGGGTCGTACGCCGCCGAGACGTGGATCGCGACCTGGCGCTGGAGGTCGACGATCGAGGCGCCGCCGCCGACACCGCCGCCGTGGGCGACGAAGCGACCATCGGCCGAGCTGCGCGTCCAGTAGCTCGTCGCGTACGACGTGTCGAAGAGCACGCGCTGATGCGTGCCGGGCGTCTCCCACTCCGCGCCGTACGTCGTGGTCGTCACGCGCGGGTAGGTGGCCAAGCAGTCCTCCGGCCGCGTCGCGCCCGCGCAGCCGTGCATGAGGATGCCGGCCTCGGTGTTGCGCGCCGACCAGCCCGTCAGCGTGCCTTGCGCGACGATCCCGGCGACGCTCGCGTCGACGTAGGGGACGCAGGTGCCCGGGTCCTGGATGATCGGGATCACGTCGCCGACGTTCGGCGTGCCGCGCAGGAACCACTCGGTGACGACGTCGAACTCTCGCTGCGTGAACGGAGTGTAGGGGCGCGGAGACTGCTGCACGCGGTTGACGAACGTGTCGTACTCGGTCTCCCACGTATCGCCGTAGGCCTGCTGGAACACGAACTGGAACCACGCGAACGTGGCGCCGCTCGAGAACACGCCGAGGTGCGAGGGGCGGAACGTGCTCGTCGCGTCGTCCTGGAAGCACGCGATGATCGCGCGCGCGGCCGCCGGCGTCTCGACTGCGAGGTCCGAGAAGCAGGTCGACCACGCCGTCGTCGAGATGTCGAGGAAGTGCGCGATGCTCGGGCGCGTCATCGCGTGGCAATCGCTGCAGCTGCCGGTGCCGCCGGCGGCCGAGGCGCCCATGATGCGCAAGGCCTCGCGCGCGAGCGCGAGGTCGTCCATCGTCACCGAGTTCCGCAGCAGCGGCGCGGTCCGGTGCCCGCCGTCGACGGCGCCGTCGGCTCCGCCATCCTGGCCCCCCGGGCCCGCGTCGTGCTCGACGGTGCCGCTGTCGCGATCGGAGCCGCCCCCGTCGTCGTTGCCGCCGCCGTCGCTCGAAGTGCCGGTGTCGGTCGCTGCGGGAGCCGGCCCGGGGCATCCCGACACCAGAGGGACGGCCGTCGCGAGGAAGGCCGCGGAGAGGATCGTTCGTACGGTCGTGCGCGTCATGTCCGAGGCCTCGTTCTGGTGTCTTCGGGGAGCGGAGCCATTCACGGTTGCCAATAGTCGATGGCTTGCTGGACGACCGCGGCGAGCGTGTCGCCAGCGTCGAGACCCCAGAAGCCATCGGAAGGATAGTTGTTGCGGGCGGGGAGTCTACCGCTCGATGGATACCGGAGGGGATCCGTCGCGACCTCGCCGGGTCGGACGCCGCTCATCGCGTGCTGGTGACAGCCCACGCAATTGCCACGAGCCAGCCCGGCAGCGCCATCGATGTACGGGTTGGAGCACCAGGTCGGCCCGCCTCGTCCTTCGCTCACCGCCTCGAGCGCGGCGGCCAGCGAGGGCGCATCGTCCTCGAAGCCGCCGCCCGCGAGCGGATCGAGCTCCGTGTGCTCGACGGCCACGCACATGTCGTAGTGCGACCAGGGGCCACCGAGGCGTCGGATGGCCTCCGGGCGATCGGCCCCGAAGTCCTCGTCGGGCCGGCTCGACCACCAGAGCGTGAGGTCGAGCCCGAGCGGCAGCTCGCGCGTGCGTACGTGCAGGCCGGCCAGCACGTACGTCTCTCCGTCGGGGAGCCGCTGCGTGTAGATCTCGTCCGGGCCCGGCGTGGCCGTCCCTTCTCCCATGCCCCAGGTGGGCTCGGCCTCGGCGAGGACCTCGCGCAAGCGCGCCGCCGACGTGTCGTAGATCGGGAACGGCAGGCTCGGATCGAGCCGGCGCCACTCGGCTGCGACCGACACCGCGTCGAGCGGGAGCGCTCCGTCGAGGCAGGCGACCGCCGGCGCCGTGGTCGTGCGCGTCACGTCGGCGACGACGAGGCCCGCGCGCTCGCTCGAGACGCGCACGAAGAACGAGCCGGGGCCCTCTGCCGCGCAGGTGCTCGCGTCGACGCAGATGGACGTGGCCTCGTCGAGCGTGCTGCCCTCGAAGAGCTCGAGCTGCGCCGAGAGCGGCGCGCTCGCGCTGGGGTCGGACGAGAGCGCCACCTCGATTCGAGCGAAGCGCTCGACGGAGAAGGGCCCCAGCGTCGCCGCGCCGCAGCTCTCGAGCGCGAGCGCTCGGTGGAGCAGGCTGTCGGTCCGCGCCTCCGCGGGGATCTCGGGCGGCGGGGCGCCTTCGGCGAGGCAGCGCACGATCTCCGGGTAGCTGTTCACGAGGTGCCGCGTCATCCCGGGGCTCGTGGCGATGCGCCGAACGCCGCCGATCGAGGCGACGGCCTGCGTCGTGTCGAACGAGGCGACGTAGCTCGCCCAGCGCTCGGGCGTCCAGGTTCCGAGCGTGTCCAGGAAG
>JBGALT010000149.1:0-20079 GCA_044223665.1 Sandaracinaceae bacterium
CGGCGAGCCGCTCAGCCTCGTGTTCCGGCACAGCGGCTACTTCGACGAGTCGCGCGAGCTGACGCCGGACGAGGGCGGCACCCTCACGGTCCCGCTGCGAGAGCGACCTCACGCCCGTCCGACCGGCGCATCCACCGCCATCAAGACGCAGCTCTGACGCCGATGGGCTACCATCTCGGCGAGCCCCCGAGGCCGGGCCTCCGGGGTGGAGCTTGGGCATCATCATGATCCGCTTGAAGATCGCGCCGTGGGGAGCGGCGCTCGTGCTGGCCACCCTGGCGCTCGCGACGCCACAGCCCGCACGCGCAGACGACGTGGCCGAGGCGGGCGCGCTGTTCACGAGCGGGAACGGGCACTTCGAGCGCGCCCAGCACCTACGCGGTGAGCGACGGACGCGCGAGCTCGAGGCGGCGCTCGGCGACTACTTCCAGAGCCTCCGCATCCTGCGGAGCCGCAACGTCCTCTACAACACGGCCATCGTGTTGGAGCAGCTCGGCCGCTGGGACGAGTGCTTCAACTACTGGAGCGAGTACCTCGCGGTCACCGGGCTGAGCGACGCCGAGCGCGCCGACGGAACGACGCACCGCGACGCCGCGCTGCCGCACGTCGCAGCGATGACGGTGAGCGGCGAGCCGACGGGCGCGGCCGTCTGGATCGACCGCCGCGATCTGGCGACCCGCGGGCACACGCCCTTCGACATCGCGCTCGCGCCGGGAGAGCACCACTTCTACGTCGAGGCCGAGGGCTACGAGCCGCTCGAGGTGACCGGGACCGCCGTCACCGGCGAGGTCCACGCGCTCGCGTTTCGACTCACCCCGGCGCCGGTCTCGCTCCAGGTGTTCGCGCCCGACGAAGGCATGCTCACGCTCGACGGCCAGCAGCTGCGCCCGGGCGCATCCACGAGCGTGACGCCGGGCGCCCACGAGCTGCGCCTCGAGATCGCGGGAGCCGACCCCGTCGTGCGGCACTTCGAGGTGGTCCCGGGATCGGTGCCGATGGTCATCGACCTCACCGGCTCGGTGCACCGCGTCGCGCAAGCCAGCGTCCCGTTGGCCATGCACGCCGACGCCGACGCGCACGTCGTCGTGGACGGAGCCGACCTGAGCCACGGCACCGACGTCGTGGTCGGTGTCGCGCCCGGGCCGCACGAGGTGCGCATCGAGGCGAGCGGCCGTACGCCCGCGGTCGTCCGCGGCACGTTCACGCTCGGCAGCCCCATGCGCCTGGACGCGCATCTGGCGAGCACGCCCGACTCGGGGCTGCTCGCGGCGCGAGGCATCTTCGGCGCCGTCGCGATCGTCGGCCTCGGGGTGAGCATCGGCCTCTTGGTGGACGCGCAGAGCAAGTGGGACGCCTACCAGGCCAACGAGCTCGACGGCCAGGTGAGCATGGACGCGCAGATCGCCAACGACGTGTCGTGGAGCATCACGGGGGCGCTCGGGCTGACCGCGCTCGTCCTCTGCTTCGCCGACCCGGGCGGGGGCGAGTCGAGCGCGCGCTTCGTGCTCGCGCCGACGCCGAGCGGCGCCGTCCTCGCGGCGAGCGGCCGCTTCGGAGGGCCGTGATGCGCGCGCCGGTGTCCATCGCTGCCGTGGCCGTCCTCGCGCTGCTCGCTTCGGCGGGCTGCTCGATCGTGCATCGCTCCGATCCCGGCTTCCGCTTTCCCGACGCCGGGCCGATGGACGGCGGGCCGCCGGACGCGGGGGAAGATCCCGACGTCGGTACCGACGCCCAGCTCGACGCGTGGATGTGCGCGACGAGCCAGGAAGGCGAGTGCGGCAACGGGCTCGACGACGACTGCGACGGCGTCGTGGACTGCGCCGACTCGGACTGCCTGCTGGCCCGGCAGCCGGAGTGCTGCGGGATGGGCGGGACCCCGACCGTCGAGCGCTTCAACAAGAGCGCCGGGCTCTGGTCGACGGCCGCGGACTGGGTCACGCCCTCCGACATGTCCGGCCGCATCGTGGTCGCCGGCAGCGATGGTGAGCTCACCGACATGGGCAGCGGCCCGCTCGTGGGCATGGTGAGTCGCGCGTGCCTGCGGGTGGACCTCGGGCTCGAGCTCCGCTTCCAGCTGCGCGCGCTCGCGTGCACCGACGCCGAGTGCGACGGCCGCATGGAGGTCGTGATCGGCCCGAGCACGAGCTTCACCGGGATGCTCACCGACGACCTGGCCATCCGCGGCGTCGCCGAGAGCTCCGCGAGCGGGCAGCTGCGCCTCGAGGTCGTGCAGGGCGGACAGGTGCGGGAACGATCGATGCGCGCGTTCGGCGCCAACGACACCACGATCATCGTGACGCTCGCACCGGGCGTGACGGGCGGACAGCCGGCCATCGTCGCGACCGTGCTCGCGCAGGCGGGCAGCACGACCGAGACGATCACGACCCAGCGCTTCGTCACCCAGCGCGACGTCTACGGGACGAGCAGCTGCCACGGCCTGCGGCTCGGCGTGCAGGGAACGGGGACGCACGTCGCGCTCGACGACGTGCAGATCTCCCAGCTCGACTGCAGCAACCCGGCGCGCTTCGACGCCGTGCGCGACGACGCCGACGCGCTCGACGCCGTGACGATGTCGGTCTCGGACCCCGGGCACGCGACGGGCTGGGGACGCGGCGGCATCGGCGATCCGGCGCTCGTGAGCGCGAGCGTCTCGGGCGCGCCGCGCTTCATGCTGTTCTTCGACGGCTCGCCCGTCGATCGCGCGAGCGACGTCATCGGCCACCTGCCCCTCGCCATCGGCGGGGCCGACACGACCGAGACGAGCGGCGGCGAGCTGGTCCTTCCGGGCGACTGCGCGCTCTGGACACCGCGTGGCACCAGCCATCCGTCGTGCATGCCGCTCGCCGAGACGGCGAGCCACTACGCGCTCGTCGAGGCGGGCGACCTCGTGATGCGCGATCCGACGTTCTATCCGGAGCAGCGCACGGGAGCGGTCTCGTCGCTGCGCGTCGCGTGGGTGGGAGAACAGGCGGGACAGAGCGGCCTGCACCTCTACACGACGGTGATGAACGTAGGCTCCTCCACACGCATCCTGGGCCTGCCGGAGCCGACGACGATCGTGGGCGAAGACGTGGCGAGCTGCGGCTCGATCCGCAGCCCGCTGCTCCTGCCCCTGCTCGGGACGCCGACCGATTGGCTGCTCTTCTACGTGTGCGAGGCGTTCCCGCCCGTCGTGCACGCCGCGGTGCTCCACAACGACGGCACGCGCGACATCGCGACCCGGATCGAGCTCGAGCTCGGGCCCGACCAGATCGGAGCGCTCGCCGCGCAAGGGATCACCGACATCGCGGGCACGGTGTTCGAGTACGCCGACGCGCCGACCTATCGCCTGTGGATGACGGCCCGGCCCACGCCGCGCACGAGCGTGGTGGTCTTCGCCGAGGGCAGGCCCCCGACCGGCGCCCCGGCCGGCACGCCGCCCGCGATGGTGCCGTTCCCCGGCAACCCGGTGCTGAGCGCGTCGAGCACGGTCTTCGGCGACTGCGGGGCTGGCTGCCAGCTGCGCGGGGTCACCGCGACGCGCGTGGTCGGCCGCCCTACCCAGGTTCGGCTCCTCGTCGAGCGCTGGGTGGATACGGGGGCCGGCCTCGAGTACTCGCTCGTGCCGCTCGAGCAGATCTGGCCCTCGGACGTCCCATGAGGCGGGCCGTCGCCTGGCACGGCGCGTGAACCGAGCAGCCGAGGCTGGGGTGCGTGTGTCACGCTGAGCCTGGAGCGAGCCTTGATGGAACGGCGCAGAGGTGGGTGGTGGTGGGCGTGCGCGGTCGTCGCGCTGGCCGCGATCCCCGCTTGTGCGTCGGATTCCCCCAACGCCGGGACCGTGAGCGACGCCGGCGCGGGCGGAGCCGCGGACGTCGGCGTCTCGGTCGACGCCGCCAGGCTCGTCGATGCTCCCGGCACGCCTCCGGGCTTCGAGAACACCGACCGCGCGTGCGCGGATTTCCGCGACGACGACGACAACGGCGACACCGACTGTGCCGACGTGGGATGTGGTGCGACGGCGATCTGCTGCGTCGGCTCGACGTCGAGCACCTGCTGCACTGCGCCAGAGAGCCTGGCGAGCGTCGTCGACCTCACGGGCTGCACGAGCAGCGCACCGCTCGACTGCGCGCCCGGCGTCGAGGTGTTCGGGAGCGCCGCGCCCGTCCTCACCACGCAGCGCGACGACGGCGGGCTCTGCGCGCCTGCGACGGTGCTCGCGCCCCAGGGCGACGATCGCTCGGATGGCGGAGTGCTCGCGAGCGCGGCGCTCGACACCTCCTCGGGCGTCGTCGCGCTCGAGGCCCGCGTCGGGGTGAGCGCGTCCAGCGCGGCGACGCTCGACGCGATCGGCGTGGGCCTGACCGACCAGTCGGCCCTCGCGTCGACCTCGAGCCCGCACGTGCGACCCATCGTCGCCCTCGTGGTCTCGGCGACTGATCAGGCGATCCGAGCCGTCGCCGGCGACATCGCGCTCGCCAGCCATCCGCTCGGCCCCATCCTCGCCGCCGGAGGCTGCCCCGAGCTCGAGCTGCGGATCGTGACCCGCCCGTCCGGGACCTTCGATACCTTCTATCGGGCCGTCGGCGCGGCGTCGTGGATCTCGCTCGACCAGGGCCTTCCCTTCCAGACGACGCCGGTCGCGCACGCGGTCGCGTTCGGCCGCTCGACCAACCCCGGCGCCGAGGGCGTGCACGCGTGGCTCTCGTCGCTCTCCGCCGACCACACGACGTGCGACGTGCTCGATCCCGTGCGAAGCACGCAGAGCGTCTTCCCGGGCGCACCGACGGGAACGATCGGCAGCGTCTCGCGCGTGGGCGGCGTCGCCGCGTACGAGCTGGACGGTGACGTGTACGCCGCGGGCGTCGATGCCGACGGCCGGCTGCACACGCTCGGACGACCGGGGGCGAGCGGCGACCGCATCCTCGCGGCCGGCGAGGCGTCCTTCTTCGCGCTCGGCCTCGCCGATCCCGAGCTGGTCCCCGTCGGCGAGAACCTCCGGCTCTTCTTCACGGCGATCGGCGCCGGCGGCAGGCGCTCGATCGGCTACGTCGACTTCGACGCGACGCTCTCGCAGCGCGTCGTCGAGAGCGCGCCGCGCGAGCTGGTCCCGCCCGACGCGCTGGGCGTGAGCGCCGTCGACGGCCCCGCCTACTTCGAGACGCTCGCCGACGACGGCCCCGGCGGAGCCACGATCCTGCATCGCTACGTGGTGTTCCGCGCCGTCCTGCCGGACGGCCGGAGCGAGCTGCGCGCCGCCGAGCTCGACGGCTCGGCCCCACAGCTCGGGCTCGCGGCCGAGACGCGCGACGCGGACTCCCCGCCGGCCTTCTACACGAGCGCGAGCCCGCTCAGCCCGACCGAGGCGCTCTACGCGAACCGCGCCGACGATGCGACGCGCTTCGACGCCGACGAGGTCGCGGCGCCCGAGGTCGTCGAGTACCGCGGCGTGGTCCGCGTGTTCTTCGCCGCGCGCCGGGGCGCACGGTGGAGCATCGGCATGCTCCGCTCGCCCGACTTCCACCACTTCGAGCTCGCCTACCCCGGCGCGGTGCTCGCCGGCACCGGCGTCGGGTTCGATGCGGTCTCCGTGAGCAGCCCCGACGCGGTGCTCGACACGACGACGGGCCAGCTCACGCTCTACTACGCGGCCACCGACGGAACCAACGTGCAGCCCGGGCTCGCCACGCAGCAGGTGATCACGCCATGAACGCACGTCTCGTCCACGGCTGGGCTCTCTTGGCGTCGGCGCCCACGCTCGCGCTCACGCTCGCGTGCTCGGCGAGCGCGTCGCGAGACGGCGGCGACGCGCGCGCCCCGGCCCAGGACGCGGGCACGTTCCTGCCAGACGACGCATCGGGGCCGGACGCGGGCAGCACGGGCTTCGACGGGGGGATCGGCGCCCCGCCGGAGGCCGACCCGTCCGACGGGCCCGCGTTCGCATCGGCGTGCCTCGACGGCCGCGACCAGAACGGCGTCGGCGGCCTCGACTGTGCCGACGTCTCCTGCGCGCACGCCCCCTCGTGCTGCATCGGCTCGAGCGATCCCGCGTGCTGCACGCACCCGGGGCTCTCGGTGACTCTGAGCTTCGCCTGCGGCGCCGGACCCTGCGACGATCTCGCTCGCTTCACCGCGTTCGGGAACGTCGGCCCGATCCCGGCGCGCGACGGCACGTACGTGCCCGTCAGCGACGACGGCGCCGACAGCGGCGCGTTCCTCGACGACGCCATCGACCCGCGGGCATCGGTGGTGACGCTCGGCGCCTCCATCGCGGTGCCGAACGGGAGCGTGGGCATCGACGCGATCGGCATCGGCCTGTTCGAGGGCCCCGCGTCCGCGCACGTGGTCCCGGTGGCCGCGCTCGTCGTCAGCGCATCGCGCGGAGAGATCTTGCTCCTGCTCGGCGACTCCATCGCCGGCGCGGCTCCCGCCCCGACCGACGGCATCGCGCACGACTACACGCTCACCGTCGGCCCGACCGGCACCGTCACGGCGACGGGAGGCGGCGCCTCGCTCTCGACGCAGGTCACGCTGCCGACCGGCTCGACGCACGCCGGGTTCTTCGGGCGCGCCACCAACCCCGGGGCCGGCGAGCTGCCTGCGCGCATCGGCTCGTTCTCCGTGGGTGTCTCCGCGTGTGATCAGCCGACGGCGCTCGAGCGCGTGGGCGCCATCACGATCATCGACGAGACGAACAGCGCCATGCTCGACACCGCGAGCGAGCCGTCGATCGCCACCGACGGCACGACGACGGCGTTGGCCTTCACCGCGACGTCGATGCTGGATCCCACGCACCCGGGCATCTTCGTCGCCACGCGCCAGACCGATGGCACCTTCCACGTGCAAGCGCCCGGGGTCGGCGCGCAGCCCCTGCTGGCGCCCGCGCCCGGCGAGCAGCTCTCGGGCCCGGCGCTCGGCGCCACCGCCGACGGCCGCTGGATCCTCTACGCCGCGCGCGTGCACGCCGACGGATCGCGCTCGCTGGTCGTCGCCACCTCGTCCGACGCGAGCCCGCTCTCGCTCGGCTCGATCTCCGATCTGGTGATCTCCGGCCAGACGGGCGACTTCTCGGCGCCGGCGATCGTCCCCGGCCACTCCGACCGGCTCGTCGCCCGCCACGTCCCGGGCGGCGCCGAGCTCACGTCTCGAACGCCCGAGCTCGTGCTCCTCGTCGTGACGCCTGGCGCGGGCACGGCGGCCCAGGCGGGTGGCCTGTGCGGCGCCGACTCGTCCTGCGCGGACGGCGTTCGCTCGGAGCAGACCGTCTACGCCGCGCGCGCCACGAGCGTCGCGTTCGACGCCGACGACGTGAGCGATCCGGCGATCGTCTTCTACGACCACGTCTACCGGCTCTACTACGCGGGCCGTCTCGGATCGCGATGGAGCATCGGCATGCTCGTCACGGTCGACCTCGGCTACTGGCGCGTCGCGAACGAGGGACGCCCGATCCTCGCCGCCGACGGCGAGGGCGAAGACGCCGTCTCGGTGCGGGCGCCGGCGCCCTTCGTCGAGGACGGCCAGCTCTGGCTCTACTACGTCGGGAGCGACGGCGACCGATCGACGCTGCTGCGCGCACGCGGCGGCGTCGCGCCGGCGCCGTAGGGGGCCAAACCCGCGGGCGAGAGCGGGCGTGGCGGGTGGGCTCTACAGATGCCACCCTCGCGCGCGATGACGCCGCGTCCGCCGATCGACCTGCGCTCCGACACGGTCACGCTGCCCACCGCGGCGATGCGGCGCGCCATGGCCGAGGCCGAGGTGGGCGACGACGTCTACCGGGAGGACCCGAGCGCCCGGGCCTTGGAGGAGCGCGCGGCCGAGGTCCTGGGCAAGGAGGCTGCGCTCTTCGTGCCGAGCGGCACGATGGCCAACCAGATCGCGATGATGATCCACACGCGCCCGGGCGACGAGGTCATCGCGCCCAAGGACGCGCACGTGCGCCTCTACGAGACCGGCGCGGCGGCGGCGTGTGCGGGTGTGCAGATCGTCGAAGTGGGCGACGCGGGCCGCTTCGACGTCGCCGAGCTCGAGGCCGCGGTGCAGCCGGCCGCCTACTACCTTCCGCGCACGCGCCTGGTCGTGATCGAGAACACGCACAACCGCGCAGGCGGGCGGGTGATCCCCGAGCCCCTCGTCCGGCGGGTGACCACGCGCGCCGCGGAGCTCGGCCTCGCGCGTCACCTCGACGGTGCGCGCCTGTGGAACGCCGCCGTGGCGACCGGCCGCTCGCCCGCCGAGCTGGCCGCGCCCTTCGACACCGTCGCTGCGTGCTTCTCCAAGGGCCTCGGCGCGCCTGCAGGCTCGGTGATCGCCGGCTCACGCGACGCGGTCGGGGAGGCCCTGCGTCTACGCAAGCGCCTCGGCGGAGGGATGCGGCAGCTCGGGATCCTGGCGGCTGGGGCCCTCCACGCCCTCGAGCACCACCGCGGGCGCTTGGCGAGTGATCACGAGGCTGCGCGGGCGCTCGCCACCGCGATCGTGGGCGCGCCCGGCATCGTGCTCGACCCGAGCACGGTGGAGACCAACATCGTGATCTTCGGAACCCGGGCCGTCGCCCCGGCCGACCTCGTCGCACGTGCGGCGGAGCGCGGCGTGAAGCTCTCGGCGTTCGGGGGAGAGCTGGTACGCGCCGTCACGCACCTGGGCGTCTCGGTCGCCGACGCCGCGCTCGCGGGCCGCGCGATCGCCGAGATCGTGTCCCAGGCCGCCTGACAGCGTCGAGCGCGACGAGAGAAGAACGGACGAGAGAAAAAGGAACGAGAGCGACGACGAGCCGAGGGCTCGCCTCAGATCTCCTCGTCCTCGTCCTCGCTGAAGCCGACGTCCTCGTCGTCGTCGTCGTCCGCGTCGTCGTCGTCGTCCTCGTCGTCGTCGTCGTCCTCTTCCTCCTCGTCCTCTTCGTCCTCGCCCTTGCCTTCGGCACCGGGGTACTTGACGTCGATGCCGGCCTCGGAGAGGTGACCTTCGATCAGCTCGAAGAGCTCGTCGACCTCGTCGCCCGACCACTCGTCGAGGATCTCGGCGATGAAGTCGTTGAAGTCGACGCTGTCGACGCGACGCTCGATCTCCTCGATCTGCTCGTCGCTGAATGCCTCGATGATGTCCTCGCGAAGGGTATCGGTGTCCCCCTCGTCGATCGCGTCCTGCGCGGACACCCGGATCTGCTTCACCGCGCGCTTGTCGAGAAAGATTTCCATGCGCTTCTTGAAGAGACGAGCGAGCAGACGTCTTCGTCTCTCGGTGCCTCGAAGGCCGGTACTATAGAAAGAGAGGTACCCCTGTCAACAAGCGATTCGGCCGGGAAACAGGCTCGAATCGTGGAGCCGCGTCACGAGGGGTCTCGCACCGGGGGTGGAAGGCCGCTCCGATCGGTGTCGAAGTCGGCGAACGCCTCGTCGTAGCGCACGAAGCCGGCCCGCTCGTAGCTCGCGAGCGCGCGGGGATGATCGAGGGAGCACGTGTGGACCATCACGCGCTGGACGTCGCCGTCCCAGGCGCGCTGGACCGCGCGATCGAGCAGCCAGCCACCCACGCGACGCCCGATCCACGCCGGGGCGAGGCCGAAGTAGGCGAGCTGACACTCGCGGCCCGCGCGCTCGAGCTCGAAGTAGCCGACGAGACCCTCGCCGTGTCGAGCGACGTGGATCTCGACCTCGGGCCGGCGGATCGCGGCCAGGAGCTCGGCATCGCTCATCCGCCGCCGGTCGACCCAGTACCAGGGGTCCCCGACCGTGTCGTAGAGACCGCGGTATCCCCGCGCCGTCGGCGACACGTAGTGCGACAGGACGATGCCCTCCGGCGCCTCGGGTCGCCGCGGCCGCGGCCGCGCGCGCATCTCGAGATACCAGGTCGTCACCAGCACGACGCTCATCGGCGCGATCGGGTCACGGGTCCGACGCCATGGGCAGGCGCACCTCGAAGCGAGCGCCCACCCCGCGCTGGGTCGCGCAGCGGATCGAGCCGCCCTGGTTCTCGACCAGCGTCCGTGCGGTCGAGAGACCGAGCCCGAGACCGAGCGGCTTGCTCGTGACCAGCGGCTCGAACAGGTGCTTGAGGCTGTCGCGCGTGAGCCCGGGGCCGGTGTCCTCGAGCGCGATCAGCGCCTCCTCGCCGTCGAGGTGCGCGCTGATCGAGAGCGTCCCGCCTTGCGGCATCGCCTCGAACGCGTTTCGCACGACGTTGCCGAGCGCGTCCCGGGTCTGCCGCTCGTCGACCCGCACGACGAGCCCCGAGGGGACGTCCCACTGCACGATGACCCGCGGCGGAGGTTTGGCCGCATCGAGCGCGGCCGCGACCAGCTGCTCCACGCGCACGTCGCTCCGGCTCGGCGGCTTCACCCGCGCGTAGTCGAGCAGATCGGTGATGATCCGGTTCGCCTCCCAGACCTCTTCGCGGATGACGTTGAGCGCGGCGAGCACGTCCGGCTCGGCGCTGTCGCCGAGCTTGCGCCGCAGCACGGCCGCGGCCGTCTGCATGGCGGCGAGCGGGTTGCGGATCTGGTGCGCGAGACCGCCCGCGAGCTGCCCCAGGACGGTGAGGCGCTCCTTGCGCAGAAGCGCCTGCTGAACGTCGCGCAGCGCGCGCGTGCGCTCCTCGATGGCGCGTTCGAGCTCCTCGTTGGCCAGGCGCAGCTGCGCTTCCGCCGCGCGGACCTGGCTGAGGTCGACGATCACGCCCACCAGGTGCGTCACCTGCCCGGTCGCGTCCCGCAGGGGCGCCTTGACGGTGCGCACCTGCCGCACCGTCCCGTGCGCGTCGGTCACCGGCTCGTCCTCGATCACCTCGGGCATGCCCGTCGTGAAGACGCGCTGGTCGATGGTGCGGAAGAACGTCGCCTCGTTGCGGGGGAAGAAGTCCGCGTCCGAGCGTCCGATCATCTCCGCGCGCGAGTGGCCACAGAACTCGGCGAACGCGCGGTTCATCAGGACGTACCGGCTCTCCCGGTCCTTCACGAAGACGGGCTGGGCGAGGTTCTCCACCACGCCCGCGAGCAGCTCGACCGAGGCGGGCTCGTGCAACGTGGCGGGGGCCTCGGGGTGCTCGGGGGGCTGCGACATCCGGCGCGGAGCAATATACGGCGCACGTCGGCACCGCACGAGGCTTTCGATCAGGCCGTCGGCCCTGCCGCCTCGTCGTCGCCGCTCGCCCAACGCCGGAGCGCGAGCCAGGCGAGCGCGCCCGGCAAGAGGAGCGAGCCGATCGCGAGGATCACCTCGCGGTAGCCGTGGAACGTCGCGACGCCCGCCCCGAAGAGCAGGTTCCCGATCACGTACATCAGCGCCTGCGCCGACGCCGTCGCGCCGCCGGCCGTCGCCGACGAGCCCGGGCCGACGCGGCCGAGCATGTCGGCCGTGACGATCGCGAACAGCCCTCCCCCGCCCGCCATCGCCACGCTGGCGACCGCGACGACCTCCCACGGGCCCGTGCAGCCGGCGAGGAAGAGGAAGCTCGAGGCGAGCACCGCCGCGAGGAGCAAGAGCCCCGTGGGCGCCCGCCGCTCACCGCGGAGCTTCACGTGCACGCTGGCGAAGTGCCCGAAGAGGACGGCGCCGAGATCGTAGAACACCGGCGGGATCCAGAGATAACGCCCCATGTCGGCCTGGGGCACGCCATAGGCGTCGTGCAGGAGCTTGCTCCCCCACAGGAGCACGAACGCGAACAGCGGCGATGCGCACGCCACCAGGACGCACGCCTGCCAGACCGCCGGGTGCCGGAAGAGTCGCAGCATCGGGACCGCGGGAGCGCTCACACGCTCGTGCACGTCGAGGCGCTCGCGGACGGCGGGCCGGGACGTCGCGAGCGTCCAGCACGGGATCCACGCGAGCCCCACGAGCGCCACGCCCACGAACGCGACCTGCACGCCGTAGCTCTCCGAGCGTGACGCGAGGTACGTCGCGAGCGGCGGCGCCAACATCGCGCCGATGGAGCTGCCCGTGAACAGCACACCGACGGCCCGCGCGCGCGTGCTCGCCGACTGCGTGCGGGTGATCGTCGCCGCTGCGCCGGGAAACGACGGCGCCTCGGCGGCTCCGAGGAGGATCCGCAGCACGAAGAGCGCGGCGAAAGAGGTCGCGAGCGCGTGGGCCGCCGAGACCAGCGTCCAGGCGGCGACCGCGAGCACCAGCCCGCGACGCACCCCCAGGCGCTCGAGCATGCGCCCGGCGAACGGCGCGCAGACGAGGTAGGCGAGCGAGAACGCCGACTGGAGCCAGCCGTAGCGCTGCTCGTCGATGTCGAAGCGCTCGGTGATGGTCGGCGCGAGCACCGCCAGGACCTGGCGATCGAGGTAGCTGATCGTCATCGTGCTCGTCGCGACCAGCGTGACGAGCCATGCGGTCCACGACGAGTACGGAAGCTCGGCCGTGGCCGTGGCTGGCGGGGGCAGCTCGTTCACCGCGGCATCGTCGAGCCGCGCGCGCTCGGGGTCAACGTGCGATCCGGCGCAGTGCGCCGCCTCATCGGGCGACGGTGGACTGGTAGATGGCCGCGCCGCCCATGCCGGCGCGGTGGGAGACGAAGAGCAGCTCGCAGCCATCGGCGCGGATCAGGGGCTCGCCCTCGTCGTCGGGCCCGTTCACGACGGGAACGGGGACGAGATCGCCGATGGCTCCGTCGACGACGTGCGCATACGCGAGATCGCGATCCCGGGCCGTGCCGTCCGTGGTCACCACGACGAACGACGCGTCGTCCGGCAGCGTCGGGTTCGCCTCGACGCGGCCGGCGACCGAGAGCCCGGCCACCGGCACGGGCGCCGCGAAGGGCAGGTCGAACCGCGCCCGCCGGGCGCGGAAGACATCGGCCTCCGAAGACGTCTGTCGCTCCAGCCAGAGCGTGAGCCCGTCGGGCTCGAGCCACGTGTCGTACTCGTCGAGCGGAGAGCTGAGCGCGTCGAGGAGCACCGGCGGCCCCCACGGGTCGCTCGCGCGGGCCCGCGTCCGAGCGAACACGTTCGAGCCCGGCATGGCGCCGCCGGGCGTCTGTGAGGTGAAGATCACCTCGAGGTCGTCGCGGCGGAAGGCGAACGAGCTCTCGAGCTCGCCCGGCGTGTGCAGCTCGGAGAGGGCCCGGGGCGCGCCGAACGGCGCGTCGAGCGCGCTCCGGTGCGCCGTGAGCACCATCGCCGAGGTCCCGAGCTCTTCCGAGAAGAAGAGGTCGAGCCCATCTCGGGAGAGCGAGAGCCCCGACTCCGCGACGGCGGTGTCGAGCAGCACGACGGGGGCCGTCAGCGCCGGTCCGTCGCTCCAGTCGCACGCCGGCGTGGGCGCGCGGCAGCCCGCGAGCGGATCGCAGGCGCCTCCGCTCGGGCAGGCGCCGTCGTCGGGCACCACCACGCACGTGCCGGCGATGCAGCGGCTGGGAGCGCACGCGACGGCGCTCTGCGCGCAGTCGCCGTCGATCGTGCACACCGGCGTCCCGCACGCCGTCGGGTCCTCGGGCGAGCAGTGCGGATCGACGCAGCGCCCGCCGAGACACGCGAGGGCGCTGGGATCGCCCGCCGAGGGGCAGCTCACGCCCCCGCAGTCGCGCGTGACGAGCAGCGTGCGGAGGACGTCCCCCTCGACGCGCACGCGCAGGGTCCGCGTCTGCACGACGGTGTGCGCGCGCTCGATCTCGAGCAGGAGCGTGTACTCGCCGCGCGCGAGCGCGTCGAAGACGGCCAGGCGCACCGGGCGACCGAGCGAGCGACCGGCGGCGAGCGGCACGTCGACCGGGCTGGTCATCGGCGTGCCGTCCTCGGCCACGAGGGTGACGCGCGCGCGATCGAGCTCGATGTCGGGCGTCATGTCGCTCGCCAGCTGTACCGTGAGCGAGCCGGTGCCGGGCGAACAGGCGGCAGCGAGCGCGAACCATACGAGGAAACGGCACCTCGGCATGCTGCAGGATGGTGGCACGGACCGCGCGCGAGGGTCCACGCAGGGGTGTGATCGCTGGCGGTGCTCAGCGGCGACGCGCCGCGATCCCGGCCTTGATGCCGCGTCCGAGCAAGCTCGGACGCTCGCCACCTCACCCTCTGGGCGCTGCTCACGGCCGGTCGGCCGCTGCGCTGCGTCCTCGGGAAGGCGAGGCCTATAGCCAATTGGCTATAGGCCCCGCCGCCAGGCGACGCCTGAAGACCGGTCTCACGACGCGACATGCAGCAGGCCTCGACCGTTCTGCGCAGCCGCCCCGTTGCAAGACTTCACCACCGCGTTGGATCACACCCTCCACGCAGGCGCAACGGCGACCCGGGAGGCGGTGACTCCGGACGCGGCTCGTGAGAGCGTGGTCGGATGTCGGACCGCAGGCTCGTATGCTCGTCCTTCGCGCGCTTCGTGCTCCTCGCGCTCGCGCTCGCACCGCTCGCGACCGCTGGCTGCGACTGTGCCGGCGCGCCCGCGACGCGCGCGTGCACCATGCAGAGCGACTGCCGCACCGGCGAGCGCTGCATCGACGGTCACTGCGCCGCGATCCCCGACGCGAGCGCGCCCGACGGCGGGAACGACGCCGGAGGCGATGCGAGCGCGAGCGACGCTGCCGCGTGCTTCGGTCGGATGTGCGGCGCGACGTGCTGCGAGACAGGAGAGATCTGCGGCACCAACACGCGGTGCTGCGCGCGCGACTCGCTCTGCGGCTCGCGGTGCTGCGAGGCCGGCGAGGTCTGCGACGGCGCGCTCTGCCGGATCGACTGCGGTGCGAGCGAGCGCTGCACCGACGGCAGCGGCGCGCCCGTCTGCTGCGCGGCCGGCGAAGTGTGCGCGGCCGGGCAGTGCTTCGCGCCGACCACGGCGTGCGTCGACTTCGTCGATTGCCCGGCCGGGCAGTACTGCGAGCCGGTGCTCGACCGTTGCTTGCCGCAGCCCGCGGGCGCCGAGTGCACCGTGCACCCGACCGGCGGCGCGGTCGTGCCGACGCTGCTCTGGCACTGGGACGGCGCCGGCCGCGCGCTCGCCGAGTACGACCAGGTGATGATGGCGCCGATGGTCGCCAACCTGAACGACGACGACGGGGACGGCGACGTCGACGCGGAGGACGTCCCCGACGTGCTCTTCAGCACGTTCTGCGGCGTGGCGGGGAGCTGCACGCTCGGCAACTACCGCTACGACGGCGTGCTGCGCGCCGTCAGCGGCGACGACGGCCACGCCATCTTCGACGTGACGGACGGGGCGCATCGCGTGAACCCCGGCGGGCAGCTGGCAATCGGCGATCTCGACGGCGATCACCTGGTCGAGATCGTCGCGTGCGCATCCGACCCCGCCGACGGAATCGGCGGCGTCACCGTGTTCCACCACGACGGCTCGTTCTACTGGGCGAGCTCCGATCCGCGCGTGCAGTGCGGCGAGGCGGGGCCCGGCATCGCCGACTTCGACGGCGACGGCCATCCCGAGGTCTTCATCCGCTACACGATCCTGAGCGGCACGGATGGCAGCGTCCGCCAGCACCACGACTGCATCGGCACCGGCGGCTGGGCCGCCGACGCGCACAGCCCCTGCGACTACACGACCGCCTCCGACATCGACGGCGACGGCGCGCTCGACCTCGTCGGTGGCAACGTCGTCTACCGCTTCGACGGGTCCACGGTCTACGACCACACCGCCGACTTCACCGACGGGTACCCCGCGGTGGGCGACCTCGACGGCGACGGGATGCCGGAGGTGGTCGTGGTGTTCTCGGCCTTCCATCCCACGCCCTACCGCGGCGACCACGAGCTACGCGCCTTCCACCACGACGGCACGCTCGCGTGGGGCCCCGTCGACATCAACCAAGGACACGCGCCGCCCGCCGACGTCGCGAGCGGCGCCGTCGGCGGCGGTGGCCCGCCCACGATCGCGAACGTGGACGACGACCCGCTTCCCGAGATCGCGCTCGCGGGCGCCTACGACTTCGCCGTCTTCGAGCCCGACGGCACGGCGCACTGGTCGAGCCCCACGCGCGATCGCTCGTCGCGCAAGACGGGCTCGACGGTCTTCGACTTCGATGGCGACGGCGCGGCCGAGGCCGTCTACAGCGACGAGCAGTGGCTGCGCGTCTACGACGGGCGCGACGGATCGGTGCGCTTCTGCGCGTGCAACACGACGGCGACGCTCTGGGAGTACCCGGTCGTCGCCGACGTGAACGACGACGACCACGCCGAGATCGTGGTCGCCTCGAACGACTACGGCGGAGCGGCGTTCCAGCGCTGCACGCCCGACCCCGGCCTCGGCCCCTGCGAGACGGCGCGCATCGCCGCCGGCGAGGATCTCGGCACCCACGGGGTCCGCGTCTTCGCGAGCCCCACGCGCGACTGGGTCGCGACGCGCCACGTGTGGAACCAGCACACGTATCACATCACGAACGTGAGCGAGCGCGGCGACATCCCGGCGCACGAGACACCGAACTGGTCGATCGCCGGGCTGAACGACTTCCGCCAGAACGTGCAGCCGGGCGCGACGAACGTGCCCGATCTCGTCCCGACCGATCTCTCGGTCGACCTGCGCATGTGCACGACCCGCCTGACGCTCTTCTTCCGCGTGACCAACCAGGGCTGGGCGGCCAGCGCGCCCGGCGTGCCGGTCACCGTGTACGTGGAGGAAGCCGGGACTTTCGTCCATCTCGGCCGGCTCACCACGACCCGCACGCTGCTTCCCGGCGAGTCCGAAGGGCTCTCGATCCCGTACGACCTCGGCGCCCGCCCGGCCGGCGAGACCGTCCGCTTCCGCGTGGTCGTCGACGATCCGACCGACACCCCCTCCACGTCGCTGGTCGAGTGCCACGGCGACAACAACACCGCCGAAGCGATGGGCAGCTGCCAGATCCTGCTCTGAAGAAGGGCGCGAGCCGCGGGGCTCGACACACACTGTCAGTTTTGCGACAGTTTGACGCGCATGAAGCGCTCCGCCCGCCTCTTCGCCATCGCCGAGGCTCTCCGCGCGCGCCGCACGGGCGTCACGGCGGAAGAGCTCGCGCAGCGCTTCAACGTGAGCGTGCGGACCATGTACCGCGACCTCGACACGCTCCGCGATGCCTCGATGCCGCTCGCCGCCGAGCGCGGCCGCGGCGGCGGCTACGCGCTCGATCGGACCTACAGCCTCCCCCCGGTGAACTTCACGGTGCGCGAGGCCATCGTGCTCCTCGTCCTCGGTCGCCTCGCGACCGAGCTGCGCCTGCTCCCGTTCACCAAGACGCTCGCGTCGGCGCTCGACAAGGTGCGCGGCGCGCTGCCGCCGAGCGGCCAGCGGCAGCTCGACGCGCGCAACGGGACGCTCGCGTTCACCGGCGTGCCGGGGCACGCGAGCATCGACGCGGTGCGTGCGGCGATCGAAGAGGCGTGGTTCGAAGGGACGCCGATCGAGCTCACCTACACGCGTCCGGACGGCTACACGACGGGCCAGCGCAAGGTGCGCATCGCCCAGGTCGTGCTCGAGCGCTCCGAGACGATCCTGAACACGGTCGAAGAAGGCACCGGCGAGCGGCGGCAGCTGCGCCTTCACCGCATCACGGCCGCCAAGCTCCTCACGACCAGCTCGGCGTCTCCCGCGAGCTGACGCATTCCCACGCGACTCACTCGGCCGGAGCGGCCTCGATCCGCGCCGGGAGCTCGGGACGTTCGGGCGAGCCCACGTCGCGGCCGAGCAGCATCGGGACGATCCGGCGACGAGGTGCCATCCCAGAACCCCGCACGCTGATCGCCATAGGTCGCGGCATTGCGATAGGTACCGAAGAGCTGGTCGAAGAGCGCGAGGTTCCCGTAGTTGAAGGCGTGCACCCCGCGCTCGTGATGGATGGCGTGCGCCTCGGGGCGCTGCACGACCCAGCCGATCCAGCGCGGCGTGCGGAGGTTGGCGTGCTGGAAGCACGCCATCGCGAAGATCACGATGCCGGTCAGCGCGGCGGCCTCGGCGCTCACGCCGAGCATCGCGCCGAGCGCGCTCGACATCACGGCGTACACGAGGTTGTCGAGCGGGTGGAAGTAGAACGCACCGAGCACGTCCACGCGCTCGGCGCTGTGGTGCATCTGGCGGGTCCAGCTCCAGAGCCAGTGCACGCGGTGCGTCGCGCGATGCCAGACGTAGTTGAAGAGCTCGGTCAGGACGAGGACGAAACCAAAGGACGAGGCCGAGCCTGCTCAGATCAGAAGAGCGCGTGCTCGACGAAGAAAGGGCGTCCAGAGCCTGGGCAGCGCGCCGCCGATGAGGAACGAGAGGAAGAAGAAGACGATGCCCTTCGCGGTCTTTAGAGGCACGGCCGGTAGCGGGCGCGCCGGGAACAGGCGCTCCAGGGTGAGGAACCCCACGTAGATGGCGATCAGGATCACGGGCATGAGCTCGAGCATCGGGCCTCCTGAAGAAGAGGCGTGACGAGCGACGGAACACGTCCTTCTCCTCGGCGGCTTCGGCGCTCTTCCCGCGCTCAGCGCGTGCGATAGGCGGCAGAGCACGCCTGCAGGAACGCCCACTTCGAGGTGGCCATGAGCGGGTCGAGCGCCGCGAGACGCCCCGTCGCGTCCTTCAGACGCCGCTGGACGTTGACGCGCGCTCGCTCCACCGCGCTCGCGGTGCGGCGAGCGCGCCGCCTGAGCCCGAGCGCCGACGAGATCTTGTCGGTGATGTCGAGCTCGCCCTGCAGGCGCTCGGTCGTGCCGAGATCATGGCGCTCGCTCGGTTTCGTCGAGCTGCTCGCGCAGTCGAGATGCGCGCGCGGTAGGCGGCCATCGCGCGCGTCGAGCAGGCGATCGCCCAGCATCATCGGCGCCGAGGGAGCCGACGAGCTCGAGCACGTGGAAGTCGCGATCGGGCTCCTCGCGGAGACGCGCGAGCCAACGCAGACCGCGACTGTCGCGCAGCAGATGGCGCCGGCCCTCGTGCTCGAGCACCCAGGTCTCGCCCTCTTCGCGGAGCACGAAGCGCGCGAAGAGGGAGAGCGGGGCCGGACGCCCGCCTGCGCGGCGCGATGGTCGGGCCGACGCGCGCAGCGCGGAAGCGCGAGCGCTTCCGCGCGTGCCTGCACGCGGGCACGCGCCTCGGCAGCGTGCACGTCGTCGCCCTCCGCCCCGCGCATCTCCCGCGTCTCGGCGAGATCCAGCATCGCGCGCAGCTCGTGGGGCTCGGCACCGAGCGCACGGCATCGCTCGACCGCCCTCACCAGCGCGGCGACGGCCTCGTCGAGATGCCCGAGCGCGCGCGCGAGCAGGCCGACGCGCCGCGACCAGGGCCCGTCCCACGCCGGCGCGAAAGGCCCCCACACCGAGCAACGATCCTCCTTTTGCAGCGCGAGCGCGAGGAGCTCGGGCGCGCGATCCGGCGCGGTCGCCGCGACGAGCTCCGCGAGCAGCGCGGCCGTCGTGTCGTCGGCGCGAATCGCCGGATGCGCGAGCACGAGCTCGTTCACGTACGTCTCGGCTCGCGCGCGATCGCCGCGCCGCGCCCACATCGCCCCGCGCGTGAGTGACGCATACGCGTCCATCGTGCCGATCGAGGCGGTGCCACGCGCCAGCTCGTCGAGGGCGCGCTCGAGCGTCGCGTCGTCCCAGTGCTCCGCGCACGCCACCGCGCGCTGCACGGCCATCGCGATGGTGGCGTTCGGATCCTCGCCAGCTCATGAGCGCGGTTTCGGCGTGCGCGGCCTCGATGCCGACGAGATCTCCGCGCATCGCCGCGCGCATGGCTCTCAGCGCGTGCAGCGTCCAGCGGTACTGAGGTGGCCCGAGCGTCGCCGCGATGTCGCCGTGGCGCGCGATCGCCTCGTCACACGCCGCGAGGTCCCCCGCGTCCAGCGAGTCGATGGCGAGCCGGAGCGTCGCCCGCAGCGCAACCGGCCGGTCGCCGAGCTCGACCGCGAGCGCGCCCATCTCGCGCGCGAGCGCCTGTCGCTCCGCCACCGGCGCGTAGTCGGCCCACGCCGATCCCACCGACATCATCACGTCGAGCCGGCAGCGTCGGTCGTCGCACGCACGCCCGAGCGCCAGCGCCTCGTTCGCCATCGCGAGTGGGCCACGGCTGGCGGCTGGCCAGCGTTGGTGGCGACGCGCTTTCACGCGGGCGACGAGCGCGACGTCGCGCGGATCGAGCGCCGCGAGCACCGAGCGCAGGCTCGTCACCAGGTCGCCGTCGACGTGCCCGAGCGAGAAGCTCGCCCCGCGCGCGAGCG